>NZ_JBEOVB010000002.1:0-679100 GCF_040295245.1 Streptomyces sp. NPDC002884
CCTGGGGCTGCGGGTCCTGGAGATGCGCCAACTGCCGGAGTGACGAGCCGGGGGCCGTCGTCCCCGGCCGGGCGCGAGGAGGAGTCATGAGCGTTTCGCCTGGTCCCGCACCACACACCGGACCGGACACCCCGTCGGGCGGACCGGACCGACCGTCCGACGGACCGTTCTCCGGGCGGGCTTCCGGACCGCCTGCCGGGACGGTGGGCGTCGATCCCGCCGAGGCGCTGGCCGTACTCGGGCGCTCCTGGACGTGGATCCTCGGCTCGGCGGTCGCCACCCTCGTGCCGGGCATCCTGGTCCTGGTCTGGCCGGACGAGACCCTGCACGTCCTGGCGGTCCTCATCGGCCTGTACCTGCTGGTGACCGGCGGCTTCCGGTTCGTCGCGGCGTTCGCCAGGGAGGACCACGGCGAACGCCTCACCGGGCTTCTGCTGGCGGTGCTCTACGTCGTCGCCGGGGTGCTGTGCCTGCGGAACCCGTTGCAGACGATCGCGACGCTCTCGCTGATCGTCGGGGTTCTCTGGCTGGTGTCCGGGATCCTCACCCTCCACACGGCGCTCGCCACCAAGGACCTGCCCCACCGGGGAGTCGTCCTCGGCGCCGCCGTGTTCGTCATCGTCGCGGGCATCGTGGTGCTCGCCCTGCCCACCGAGTCGGCCCGGGCGCTGACCCGGCTGCTCGGCCTGTGGCTCGTCCTGCTGGGCCTGGTCGAGGCGGCGGTCGCCTTCGCCTGGCGGGCCGCGCTGCGCCGGGCGCGACCGGCGGCGGGGCCGGGGGATCCCGCGGGGAGGGTCTGAGACGGCCGGCGCGCTCACCCGTCCCGGGTGAGGTGCCCGGGAACCGGCCCGCGCAAGGTGAGAACGGCACACAACGCCATGTCGGGCCCCGGCCCGGAAAAACGGAGGACAGAGATGAGTGGTGACACGTACCTCGCCTACGACTACCCGCTGCTGAGCGCCTTCTGGACCATGATGGTGTTCTTCCTGTGGGTCATGTGGTTCGTCCTGCTGTTCCGGATCGTCGTGGACATCTTCCGCGACGACGAACTCAGCGGCTGGGCCAAGGCCGGCTGGCTGGTGTTCTGCATCGTGCTGCCCTTCCTGGGCGTCTTCGTCTACGTGATCGCACGGGGCAAGAACATGGGACGCCGGGAGATCAAGCAGGCGCGGGATCAGCAGCAGGCCTTCGACAGCTACATCCGCGAGACCGCCAAGGGCACCGGCGGCCCCTCCAGCAGCGTCGACGAACTCGCCCGGCTCTCCGAGATCCGGGCCCGCGGGGACATCACGGACGAGGAGTTCGACAAGGCCAAGAAGATGGTCCTGAGCGGCTCCGGCCGCTGAGCGCACCGCACGCGACCGAGCCGGACCACACCGAATCGAGGCTTCGGGATGACAGCGACACACCCCACCCACGCGCCGTCGGCCGAGCGGCACACGGCGAAACAGCAATGGGCCGAGGGCCTGATGGTCTTCGCCGCCGTCACCCTCATGCTCGCCGGAGTGCTCGACATCTTCCGGGGCGTCATGGGGATCGCCGAGGACGACGTCTTCCTCTCCACCCGCAACTACGTGTTCGCGTTCGACCTCACCGGCTGGGGCTGGATCCACCTCGCCCTGGGCGCCGTCGCGGTGATCGTCAGCCTGGGACTGTTCCAGTCGGCGATGTGGGCGCGGGTCGCCGGCGTGGTCATCGCCGGGCTGATCGTCATCGCCAACTTCCTCTCCCTGCCGTACTACCCGCTCTGGTCCGTCGTGATGATCGCCTTCTCCGGGTTCGTCATCTGGGCACTGTGCGTCGTGAAGCCGGACAGGTCCGCCGACTGACCGGGGCGGGGCCGTCCCGTCCGCATCACCAGGAAGGCGGTAGACGATGTGCCGTTGGCTCGCCTACTCGGGAACCCCTGTCCTGCTCGAAACGATTCTCTACCGGCCGGCGCACTCGCTGATCGACCAGAGTCTGCACTCCAGGATGGGGGTGGAGACGACGAACGGTGACGGCTTCGGCGTCGGCTGGTACGGCGGCGAGGCGGAGGACGGGAGCCCCGCGGTCGTCCGCGAGATCGGCCCGGCGTGGAGCAACCGCAATCTGCGGGAGATCGCCGGTCACGTCCGCTCTCCGCTGTTCTTCGCGCACATCCGGGCCTCGACCGGCACGGCGGTGCAGCAGACCAACTCCCACCCGTTCCGGCACGGGCGCTGGATGTGGATGCACAACGGCGCGATCGCCGACTTCCACCGGATGCGCCGGGACCTCGCCCTGTCCGTCGACCCGCAGCTGTTCCTCGACATCGAGGGGTCGACGGACTCCGAGATGATGTTCTTCCTGGCGCTGACCCTCGGCCTGGAGGAGGATCCGCCGGGCGCCGTCGCGCGGATGGTCGGCCTGGTGGAACGCACCGGCCACGCACACGGGGTGGAGTTCCCGGTCCAGATGACGGTCGCCGTGACCGACGGACAACGGCTGTGGGCCTTCCGCTACTCCAGCCAGGGAGCCTCCCGCTCGCTGTTCTACAGCACCCGGGTGGAGACGCTCCGCTCGCTCCACCCCGACCTGGCGTTCCTGCGCGAGGTCTCCGACGAGACCCGTCTCATCGTCTCCGAGCCCCTGGGCGACCTGCCCGGCGCCTGGAACAAGGTGCCCGAGAGCACGTACGGCGTGGTGCAGCCGGGCGGCGACGACATCGTCCACTTCGTCCCGCGGGCGGCCTAGCGCGTACGGCCCCCGCGTCGGGCACGGCTCCCAAGGCACGTGGTCGTCCGTGCACATCGCTGGAGGCCCCTGGACGTCAGTGCACGGAGAAGCCGCCGTCGACGAAGAGCGCCTGCCCGGTCACGTAACCGGAGGAGCGGCCGGCCAGGAACACGGCGGCGCCGGCGAAGTCCTCGGCCAGGCCGTTGCGCCCGACCATCGTGCGCGCGGCCAGCGCCGCCACCTTCTCCGGGTCGGACTGCAACCGCGCGTTGAGCGGCGTCAGGACGAAGCCGGGCACCAGCGTGTTGCAGGTGACGCCGTACGGCGACCACGCCTCGGCCTGCGAGCGGGCCAGCGACTCCAGGGCACCCTTGGAGACGCCGTAGGCGCCGCTCTGCACGAACGCGCGGTGTGCCTGCTGGGAGCTGATGTGGATGATCCGTCCGAAGCCGCGCTCGGCCATACCGGGGCCGAACCGCAGGCCCAGCAGATAGGGCGCCTCCAGGTTCACCGCCATCGTGGCGTCCCACACCTCCTCGCCCAGCTCGCCCATCGGCGGCCGCAGGTTGATCCCGGCGCAGTTCACGAGGATGTCGGGCTCGCCGTACACCGCGGCCGCCTGTTCCGCGGCGGCGCGCACTCCGTCCCGGGTGCTCAGGTCGGCGCTCACCCAGGCCGCCCGACAGCCGTCCGCCGTCAGTTCGTCGACCGTGGCGGCCAGCTCCGCCTCCTTGCGCGCCACGATCACCACGCCCGCCCCCGCCCGGGCGAGGGCGCCGGCGATGGCCCGGCCGATGCCGGAGCTGCCGCCGGTCACCACGGCGACCCGGCCGTCCAGCGAGAACAGTGTGGAGAGGTAGGCGTCCGGGGTGCCGTGCGAGGGGCTGCGGGATGTCATGTCCGCACCCTAGACGGCGTCCACGGCCTCGCCGGCCGGGGTCCTTGCCAACCGAACTGTTCCGATATATCGTTGACGCATCGCGACAGATCAACGATGGAATGAAGGAGTGGTTTGCGATGCGTACCCACGGATTCGAGCGTGGACATGGACAGGACGACCCCCGACGCGGCCGCGGCCGTGGCGGCTTCGACGGACGGCGGGCGGCTTTCGGGCCCTTCGGTCCGGGTGGCCCGGGTGGTCCGGGATTCGGCCCCGGCGGTCCCGGCTTCGGCCCGGGCTTCGGTGGCCCCTGGGGCGGACGAGGGCGTGGCGGACCCAGGGGAAGGGCGCGGCGCGGTGACGTACGGGCCTCGATCCTGGCCCTGCTCAAGGACCGGCCCATGCACGGCTACGAGATGATCCAGGAGATCGCCGAGCGCAGCGGCGGGGCGTGGAAGCCCAGCCCGGGCTCGGTGTACCCCACCCTCCAGCTGCTGGAGGACGAGGGCCTGATCAGCAGCGCGAGCGAAGGCGGCAAGAAGCTGTTCTCGCTCACCGACGAAGGCCGCACGGCCGCCGAGGAGGGCCCGGAGGCCCCCTGGGAGGAGGCCTCGCGCGGGGTCGACTGGGAGGCCCTCAGTGAGATCCGACAGGCCGGCTTCGGTCTGATGGAGGCCTTCGGGCAGGTCTGGAAGACCGGCAGCAAGGAGCAGCGCGAGAAGGCGCTCACGGTCATCAACGACGCCCGCAAGAAGCTGTACCTGATCCTCGCCGACGAGGACTGATCGCCGTACGGCGATGCCGAGGCGCCCCGCGGAGTCATCCGCGGGGCGCCTCCGCGTGCTGTGCGCCCGCCCCGGTCAGGCGACCAGTCCGCCCAGCTTGCGCAGCGACTCGTTGAGTGCGGCCGTGCCCGAGTCCTTGAGCCTGCCCGCCATCAGCGACACGGCGGCGCCGGTGAACTCGCCGTCGATGCGGACCGTCGTGGCGTCCCCGTCGGGGGTCAGGGTGTAGCGGGTGGCGACGGACACCGCCATCGGACCCTTCCCGCGGATGGCGAGCACCCGGGCCGGCTCCAGTTCCGCCACCGTCCACTCGACCTCGGCCGGGAAGCCCATGAGCTTCATGTTCTCCTGGAAGGTCGCGCCCACTTCGAGGGTCTCGGGGCCGCCCTTGGGGAAGTTGGTGTGGGTCGCGTTCCACTCCCCGTGCGACGGCCAGTCGGTGAGCTGGGCCCACACCTTGTCGGCCGGTGCCTGGATGCGTGCCTCCGCGCTGACTTCGGCCATGCGACCACCTCTTCGTGTCGGGCAACTCGGGCTGCGGTGTCGCGGAAGGTAGCTCCAGGGCCTCGAACATTCAATACTGACGAACCGTCAGGAAATGTGGAGGAGTGCGTCGGCGACGCCCTCGGAGCGCCTCTCGGAGGCGAATCGGCCTGATCTCATCCGTAGGGAGGAGATTCCGGTGGCCGGGGTCCGCTCTGTGTGGGACGCGAAGATGCTCCCCGCCGGGGATGACCACACCCGGCCGGGACTGATGGGGTGGGGTTGTGCAATCCCGTACTTCCCGGCAGTCGCCCCAGAACCCGGCGGCGCACGGCATGGACGACGACCCCAGGCTCGCCGCCGAGCCCGCGGCGGCGCTCGCCGCCGCCCGCCGCAGGGCGGTGCGGGACGGGGACCGGCAGATCGACACCGCCCACCTGCTGCACTCGCTCCTGGAGCAGGACCCCCAGGTGCGCGCCGCCTTCGACGGCGGACCCCAGCTCGCCCGGCTGCTCGGCTACCTCGTCCAGCGCAGCATCGGCTACGGCCTGCGCTGGCAGAGCGGAGTCGAGGACTCCGGGACCCGGCCCGTGGTGACGGTCGTCGAAGGTCTCTCCCCGCTGGCCGCGGCCGCGCTGGAGCACGCGCGCGTGCGGGCCGCCCGGCGGGACGGCGCGCCGGCCCGGGGCGTCGACCTGCTCGCGGCGATCGTCGCGGACCCGCGGGCGCGCGCCGTCGAGGTGCTGACCCACGCCGCCGTCGACGTCCCTCGGCTGCGCGCGCGCATCGAGGACGGTCCGCAGGAGCGCGAGGCCCGCGCCGGAGGCGGCGAAGGCGCCTGCTGAGCCCGCTCCGGCCGCCCTCGCCCGCCGTCCGGGGCCGTCCAGCCGATGAGACAGGTGTCAACGGGGATGACGCTCATGTCATCGCCTGTCATCATGTGCCGGTGCATACGTCTGTGAGCAGTGAGCGCAAGCGCGGAAAGGGCATCGGGCTCGGTCTGGCGATCGGGTCGGCCATCGCCTTCGGCGGATCCGGGGTCGCGGCCAAGCCGCTGATCGAGGCGGGCCTCGACCCGCTGCACGTGGTGTGGCTGCGGGTGACCGGCGCGGCCCTGGTGATGCTGCCGCTCGCCGTACGCCACCGCGCGCTGCTGCGCACCCGCCCGGCACTGCTCGCCGGGTTCGGTCTGCTCGGCGTGGCGGGGGTGCAGGCGTTCTACTTCGCCGCGATCTCCCGCATCCCGGTCGGTGTCGCGCTGCTCGTCGAGTACCTCGCGCCCGCGCTGGTGCTCGGCTGGGTGCGGTTCGTGCAGCGGCGGCCCGTGACGCGCGCCGCCGCGCTCGGCGTGGTCCTCGCGGTGGGCGGGCTGGCCTGTGTCGTCGAGGTCTGGTCGGGGCTGAGCTTCGACGCCGTCGGCCTGGCGCTCGCGCTCGCGGCCGCCTGCTGCCAGGTCGGCTACTTCGTCCTGTCCGACCAGGGCAGCGACTCCGGGGACGACGCCCCCGATCCGCTCGGCGTCATCGCGTACGGCCTCCTGGTGGGTGCCGTCGTCCTGACCGCCGTCTCCCGCCCCTGGAACATGGACTGGTCCGTGCTCGCGCACACCGCCGGTATGAACGGCACCGAGGTCTCCGCCTGGCTGCTGCTCGCCTGGATCGTGCTGATCGCGACGGTGGTCGCGTACGTCACCGGCGTGGTCTCCGTGCGCCGGCTCTCTCCCCAGGTCGCCGGCGTGGTGGCCTGTCTGGAGGCGGTCATCGCGACGGTGCTGGCATGGGTGCTGCTCGGCGAGCACCTGTCGGCGCCGCAGATCGTGGGCGGGGCGGTGGTTCTCCTGGGCGCCTTCATCGCGCAGTCGTCCGCACCGGCCAAGGGCGGCTCGGAGCCGGTGGCCGGCGGCAGCCCCGAACGGGAACTGTCGGCCCGCGGAACGGCCGCGTAGGTTCCCGACCCCGTCACCCGATCACCCTTTCCGGCACACGCCTTCCGGCACACGCCTTCCGGGCGGGCCCCGGCCGCCTGGGGCGAGCCGTTCGGTCAGCGAACCGGTCGGCGAACCGGTCACCGATTCGGTCGTCGGTGCGGTCGCCGGTGCGGCACTCTCGGCGTCACGGGGCGGCCCGGGGGCAACCTGACGGGCCCGGGATGCCTCGCCTCGCCAAGCCGGTCCGGTCCGGTTCGGTCCGGCCTGGTCGGCCTGGTCGGCCCGGTCGGACCGGTTCGGTCCGATGGCAGGGGCGGGCGCGGGCCGGGGTTCGTGCCCTCGCTCGCGCCGTCCCGTGCGTCACCTCGGACGGTCACGCCCGTCGTCGTCGAGACAGGTGCTCGGCGGCCGCCGCGTCGCGTGGGCCGCCGCGGGCGGCCAGGCCGGCGGCGATACGGTCCTGGGTCTCGCTCGGCCGGTGCGCCGCGTACTTGAACTTCGCGCGTACGCCGGTCACTTCGAGGCGGATGCCACGGATGCCGGAGAGCAGACGGCCGTACGGTGCCTCGCCGACCGTGGGCCGGGCGGAGCCGCCCTCCGGCTGGAAGTGGCCCAGCTGGCGTTCGAGCAGCTCGGCCTTGGCGGTCGGATCGTCCACGATGTGCGCCGTGCAGCGGAGCTGGACCGCCGCGTAGAAGCTGGTCGGGGTGCCGTGCTCGGCGGGGGCGCCCGGCGGTGCCTGCCACGGGCCGGGCACGAACACGTAGTCGTCGACCACGCTCAGGACCACGGTCGGGTCCGCCTCCAGGGCGGGCCACAGGGGGTTGGGCCGGGCCAGGTGGGTGACGGCCTCGCCGGTGGCGGGGTCGTAGGCGAAGTGCAGCGGCTGGACGAACGGGGGCTCGCCCGGCGGGCCGTTGACCGCGAGCTGGCCGAAGTCGTGGCGGGACAGCCAGGTGCGCCACTCGCCGTCGTCGTGGGGCGCGTCCCAGGGGTGGATGAGCATCACGGCACCGCGAGGTAGTCGGGGAGCACGGTGCCGGGGGCGAGGTCGGCGTCCGGGAGCGGCGCGTCGTAACCCTTGCGCAGCGGGACCACGCCGGCCCAGTGGGGGAGGCCGAGGTCCTCCGGTTCCTCGTTCACCCCGCCGGTGCGGGTCTTGGCCGAGACCTCGTTCAGGTCGAGGCGGATCACCGCGGTCGCCGCCAGTTCCTTCTTGTTGGCGGGGCGCGAGTCGGCGGCCCGGCCCGGGACCACATGGTCGACGAGGGCGTCGAGCGCGGTGAGCTTCTCCTGCGGGTCCGTCACGTCGTACGCGATGCCGTGCACCACGACCGAGCGGTAGTTGATCGAGTGGTGGAAGGCCGAGCGGGCCAGCACCAGGCCGTCGACATGCGTCACCGTCAGGCACACCGGCAGCCCCGGGTCCGCCTGTCCCGTCATCCGCAGCGGCCGCGAACCCGTGGAGCCGTGCACGTAGAGCGTCTCGCCGACCCTGCCGTACAGCGTCGGCAGCACGACCGGCGCGCCGTCGCGGACGAAGCCGAGGTGGCAGACGTAGCCCTCGTCGAGTATCGCGTGCACGAGCTCCCTGTCGTACGAGGCCTTCTGCGCGGACCGCGTGGGGATCGTGCGGTCGGTCGGGGTGTAGGCGGCGGTCCGTGTCGTCGTCTCCGGGGTCCCCTGCATGGCGTTCTCCATTGCACTAGTGCATAATAGGCTTTGTGCTAGGAGAATATCGGATCAAAGGCCGGCGTGCAGCGGACATTTCCGCGAGCGTCGAGGCGGCGGTGGGCGCCGGCGAGCTGGCTCCGGGGCAACTGCTTCCGCCCATGCGGGAGTTGGCGACCGCGCTGGGGGTGAACCCGAACACCGTCGCGGCCGCCTATCGCACCCTGCGGGAGCGCGGGGTGATCGAGACCGACGGCCGGCGAGGCAGCCGGGTGCGGGCGAAGCCCGCCACGACCGGGCGCGAGTTCCTCCGGGTCGAGGTATCGGAGGGCGTACGGGACGCGGCCGCCGGCAACCCGGACACGGCGCTGCTGCCACCGCTGGCGCCGGCGTTCGCGTGGGCCGCCGCGCAGGGCGACCGGGAGCCGGTCCTGTACGGACACGCTCCGCTGGAGCCCGAACTGGCGCGGCTGGCGCGGGCCGAACTGGACGCCGACGGTGTGCCGGCCGGACCCGTGGCCGTCGCCTCCGGTTCGCTGGACGCGATCGAACGCGTTCTCGCCGCGCATGTGAGGCCGGGCGACACCGTGGCCGTCGAGGATCCCGGCTGGGGCTCCCTGCTCGACCTCGTCCCGGCGCTCGGGCTGCGCCCGGTTCCGGTCGGCGTCGACGACGACGGGCCGCTGCCCGAGCAGGTGCGTCGCGCCCTCGATGGCGGGGCCCGCGCCCTGATCGTCACCGACCGGGCGCAGAACCCGACCGGCGCGGCGGTGAGTGCCGCACGCGCGCGTGCCCTGCGTGCCGTGCTGCGGGAACACCCGCGGACCGTGCTCGTCGAGGACGACCACGGTCACGGCATCGTCGACCTCCCGCTGCACCCCCTCGCGGGCGTCACCCGGCACTGGGCGTTCGTGCGCTCGGTGGCCAAGGCGTACGGCCCCGATCTGCGGTTCGCCGTGCTCACCGGGGACGAGGTCACCCTCGACCGGGTCCGCGGGCGGCAGCGGCTCGGCCCCGGGTGGGTCAGCCGGATCACCCAGCGGGCGGTGCTGCGGCTCTGGGCCGACGGGGCGGTGGACGCGCGGGTGGTCGCCGAGGCCTACGGAAGCCGGCGGGACGCGCTGATCGCGGCGCTGGCCGGGCGGGGGGTCGAGGCGCGCGGCCGCAGTGGGATGAACGTGTGGATCCCCGTGCCGGACGAGACGGGGGCCGTCGCCCGGTTGCTCCAGGCGGGGTGGGCCGTCGCGCCCGGAGCACGCTTTCGGATCGAGGCTCCGCCCGGAATCAGGATCACCGTGTCGACACTCGGCCGGGAGGAGGTCGGCCCGCTGGCGGACGCCGTCGCCTCCGCGGTCCGGGTGGGTGGCGCGCGCGGGTACGTCTAGGGCGGGGAAACGCTGCGGGGGTGGTCCCGGCGACCGCCGGGCCGTCTCGGTTCGCATGCCCGCAGCGGGCGGCTGAACCCGCGCCTCCGGGACCAGGTCCCGCACCTCGCACCCCCGGTCCCCGGTCCCGTGCGCCGGGGAGGGGGATCGAGCTCTGGGGTCAGGACCTGCTCCGGGCCTGGGTCAGTGCGGCTCCCGCCAGGACGATCGCCGCGCCCACCGGGGTCGACCAGCTCAGCGGCTCGCCGAGGATCGCGACGCCCGCCGCGGTCGCGATGACGGGGATGAAGTAGGTCACCATCTGGGCCGTCGTCGGACCGACCTCCGTGACCAGGCCGTACTGGATCAGCAGGGCGAGGCCCGTGCCGAGCGCGCCCAGGGCGGCCGTCGCGAGCAGCGGGACCAGCGGGAAACGGCTCGGGAGGGTGGTGAACAGCGGGGTGACGACGGCCAGTTGGAGCGTGGCCAGCAGGAGCTGCCCGCCGGTCATCGACAGGGCCGAGGAGCCGGTGTTCGCCAGGGTGCGGCGGAGGTAGATCCAGCCGATCGGGTAGCTGAGCGAGGCCAGCAGGGCCAGGGTCGTGCCCCGGGCGTCCAGGCCGTGGAAGCCCTGCCAGGCGCCCAGGACCGTCAGGACGCCCAGGAAGCCGAGGCCGAGGCCCGCGACGCGCAGCCGGGTCGGCCGGTCCTCCGACAGCGCCACCAGGGACAGGGCCATGCCCCACAGGGGCGAGGTCGCGTTGCAGATCCCGGCCAGGGTGGAGGGAATGGTCAGCTCGGCGTAGGCGAACAGGGAGAAGGGCAGGGCGTTGAGCAGGAACGCCGCCACCGTCAGATGAGCCCAGGTGCGGGCCCCGCGCGGCAGCCGCTCGCGCTTCACCACCATCGCGACCGCCAGGACCGCCGTACCGAACAGCAGCCGGCCCAGGGTGACCTGGAAGGGCGCGTAGCCGTCGGTGCCCACCTTGATGAGCAGGAAGCTGAAGCCCCAGATCAGCGACAGCACGCCGAAGCGCAGGCGCCAGTCGAGGGTGCGGCGGGGGCGGACGGGGGCTTGCGGGGAGGTCCGGGCCGGGGTGGTGACAGCAGTCATGAGCGTAACGATGCTGTACATCGTCCCGTCACACAATCGAGAATATTCGAGCGATACCTCGTAGCATCACTTACATGTTGAACCTGGAGCGACTGCGCACCCTCGACGCCCTGGCCCGGCACGGCTCGGTCAGCGGCGCCGCCACGGGTCTGCACATCACCACCTCGGCCGTCTCACAGCAGATGGCCAAGCTGGAACGGGAGGTCGGGCAGCGGCTCCTCGCCAAGCAGGGCCGAGGGGTGCGGCTCACGGACGCGGGGCGGCTGCTCGCCGACCACGCGTCCCGGATCCTGTCGCAGGTCGAGCTCGCCCAGTCGGATCTGGAGGCCCAGCGCGGACAGGTGGTGGGGGAGCTGCGGCTCTCCGCGTTCCCGACCGCGGCACGCGGGCTGTTTCCCGTCGCGCTCGCCGAGCTGCGCAAGGCGCACCCGGGGCTGCGGCTGCGCTCGTGCGAGCTGGAACCGGAGCGCGGGGTGGCCGGCGTGGTCCGCGGCGACCTCGACCTCGCCGTCGTCCTGGACTGGTACAACAAGCCGATGCCGGTGCCGGACGGCCTGGTCAAGGCGCCCATCCTGGACGATCCCGCCGATGTCGCGATGCCGGCCGGGCACCCCCTCGCGGGCCGGGACGAGGTGGACCTGGCGGAGTTCGCCGAGGACGAGTGGATCACCTGGGGCGAGGGCGAGTTCTGCCACGAGTGGCTGATGTTCACGCTGCGCTCGCGGGGCGTCGAGCCGATCGTCGGGCACCGGGCGGCCGAGACGCACACCCAACTCGGCCTGGTGGCCGCCGGACTGGGCGTCTGCATCGCGCCGCTGCTCGGACGGCACCCGGTGCCCGAGGGCGTCGTGACGGTCCCGCTGCGGCAGCGGGTGCGCCGGCACGTGTACGTGCTCTGGCGGGCGGACGCCGACCGCCGCCCGTCGATCCGGGCGGCGGTCGAGGCGCTCAAGGCCGCGGGGAAGGCCGTGGGCTGAACGGTCCTACACACCGCCCAGCTTGCGGAAGTCCCACGACACGATCTTCGCCGGGGTCAGCCGCACCCACGCGTGCCGGCCGTCGTGCGGCATGGCGTCCAGGCCGAAGTTCTTGCGCGCGAACAGCGTCTCCACGGCGTCGAGTTCGGCACACAGCTCGCCGGTGCGCGGGCTCTCGCCCACGAACTCCACGACGCCGGACAGCTCCACGCCCCGCAGCGCGTCGTACTCCTCGCCCGTGTCGATCACGATCGCGACCCGCGGATCGCGGTTCAGGTCCGCCCAGCGCTTGCTGCGCACGACCGAGTACAGCCACAACGCGGAGCCGTCCCAGAGAAACCACAGGGCGCTGACGTGCGGTGCGCCGTCGGTGGACACGGTCGCGACCCGGCAGGTGCGCTGGAGGGTGAGGAACGCGTCCAGTTCACCCGGCGACATCATGATCTTCCGGCCCCGGCGCTGAGTGACGGTCATCCGGCCCCCTCATTCTTTTCTTGTGTGTACGTGCCGCTCTCCTGAAATGTCGTCAGGAAAGCATGGGTGTTCTTCCTTCTGCGCGCAATGGCGGTTACTGTCGCCCGCTCCACACCGACGCCAGGGGGAGTCATGCCGTCGTACGAACAGCTCAGCGCCCTCCTCGACCCGGCGAGCACGGTCCTGATCACGGTGGAGTGCCAGCAGGGCGTCGTCGGACCCGGTGCCGCCCTGCCTCAACTCGCCCGTGAGGCGAGGGAGTCGGGGGCCCTCGCCAACGTCGCCCGGCTGGTGGCGGCCGCCCATGCGAGCGGCGTCCAGGTCGTGCACGCCGTCGCCGAGCGCCGCCCCGACGGCCGGGGCGCCAACCGCAACGCCCGGCTGTTCCGCGCCGCCGAGCGCCTTCCCGTCCAGCAGCTCACCGGTACCGACGCGACCCGCCTGGCGCCTCCGATCGAGGTGGCCGAGCAGGACCTCGTGGTACGGCGGCTGCACGGGCTGTCGCCGGTCCAGGGCACCGACGTCGACGCCCTGCTGCGCAACCTGGGCTGCCGCACCCTGGTGGTGACCGGCGTCTCGGCCAACGTGGCGATCCCGAACACCGTCTTCGACGCCGTCAACCGGGGCTACACGGCCGTCGTGCCGTCGGACGCCATCGCCGGGGTGCCTGCCGACTACACCCCCGCGATGATCCGCCACACCCTCGCATTGGTCGCTACGGTCGCGACCACGGACGAGGTGCTGGCCTGCCTCCGGCAGCCGGCCGTCAGGCCAGCGTGATCGAGTCGCCGCTGACGGTGATCGACACCTCGGGCAGCGGTTTCTGCGCGGGACCGCTCTTCACGCTGCCGTCCGTGATCGAGAAGTTGCTGTTGTGACAGGGGCAGTTGATCACGCCGTCGGAGATGCTCTTCACCGCGCAGCCCTGATGGGTGCAGACGGCGGAGAACGCCTTGTACGTGCCCGCCGTCGGCTGGGTGACGACCACCTTCTCGGAGGCGAACACCTTGCCGCCGCCCTCGGGTATGTCGGCGGTGGTGGTGAGCGCGGCGCCGGCCGCGGCGTTGTCCCCGCCGCCCGTGCCGCCGGTGCTCGCGGCCTCCGACGTGCCGGCCGAGGCGGACGAGCTCGACGAGTCGTCGTCGGAGCCTCCGCACGCGGTCAGCGCGACGGAGAGTCCCGCGGCTCCGGCGGCTGCCACGACGGTACGGCGGGCGGGCCCCGACGCGGACTTGATCGATGCGCTGGTCATGCTGGAGGTTCCCTTCCAGGGGAGTGCGTGGATCTGCCGAGAGGTACGAGCCGCGGACGCCGCTCGTTCAGCACCCCCGCCAAGTCCGGACAGTGTCGAGATATTGACCCGTTCGAGATGAGTGCGGCGTAAGCCTGAGCTGTCGCCGAGCTGTCGGCCCCGCATCGTTCCAGGCCCAGTAGCCTGGGGCGATGCTCAAGGAAGTCACCGCGACCCGCTTCGTCACCCCCCTGCGTGAGGGCGGATCCCTGCCGGGACTCGTCGAGGCCGACGACCTCGGTCTGTACGTCATGAAGTTCACCGGCGCCGGACAGGGCCGCAAGACGCTGGTCGCCGAGGTGGTCTGCGGCGAACTCGCCCGCAGGCTCGGCTTCCGGGTGCCCCGCCTGGTGACCGTGCAGCTCGACATCGTGCTCGGCCTCGGTGAACCCGACCAGCAGGTACAGGAGTTGCTGAAGTCCAGCGGCGGCACCAACCTCGGCATGGACTTCCTCTCCGGCGCCCTCGGCTTCGACCCGCTCGCCTTCCCGGTGACCTCCGAGGAGGCCGGCCGGATCGTCTGGTTCGACGCGCTCGTGAACAACGTCGACCGTTCCTGGCGCAACCCCAACCTGCTGGTGCACCGCGGCGACCTGTGGATCGTCGATCACGGCGCCACCATGATCTGGCAGCACAACTGGCCCACCGCCGAGGCCTCCGCGGCCCGCCCCTACGACGCCTCCGACCACGCGCTCGTCCCGTTCGGACCCGACGTGGCGGCCGCGGCGGCGGACCTGGCGCCGCGGATCACCGCCGACCTCCTCGCCGAGGTCACCGCCGAGATCCCCGACGTCTGGCTGACGGACGAGCCGGGCTTCGACACCCCGGACGCGCTCCGCCGGGCCTACGCGGCGCCGCTGCTCGCCCGCGCCGCCGTCATCCACGACCGCATCAAGGGGACCAAGTGACCGAGCGCCACATCATCCGGCCGGGCCAGGGCGGCGACCGGGACGTCTTCGAGTACGCCCTGCTGCGCGTCGTACCGCGCGTCGAGCGCGGCGAGTGCGTCAACGCGGGTGTGCTGGTGTACTGCCGCGGCCGGGACTACGTCGGCGCCCGCACCCACCTCGACGAGGCGAAGCTGCTGGCGCTGGACCCGGACGCCGACGTGGCCGGGGTGCGGGCCGCGCTGCGGGCGGTGGAGGGCGTGTGCGCGGGCGGCGCGTCGGCCGGACAGGCGGCGCACGACGACGCCGGACGGCGCTTCCGCTGGCTGATCGCGCCCCGCTCGACGATCGTCCAGCCGGGCCCCGTCCACACGGGGCTCACCAGGGATCCCGCCGCCGAGACGGAGCGGCTGCTCGAACTGCTGGTGAGGTAATGGATCACACCCGCGCCGTGTGGCGTTGACACCGGGTGCCAGGGCTTCTAGCGTCACGTCTGTCGAAGGTACTAAGCGGTCGCTCACCACTCGGGCGCATCCAGATTTTCTCAAGGGCGAGGAGAATCAGCAATGTCCACCACTGAGCAGCGGGTCGCCGTGGTCACGGGCGCGGCGCGGGGCATCGGAGCCGCCACCGCCGTACGGCTGGCCGCGGAAGGCCGCGCGGTCGCGGTCGTCGACCTCGACGAGGCCGCCTGCAAGGACACCGTCGAGAAGATCACCGCGGCGGGCGGCAAGGCCGTCGCGGTCGGCGCCGACGTCTCCGACGAGGCCCAGGTCGAGGCGGCGATCGCCCGCATCGTCGAGGAGCTCGGCGCGCCGACGATCCTCGTCAACAACGCGGGCGTGCTCCGCGACAACCTGCTGTTCAAGATGAGCGTCGCCGACTGGGACACCGTCCTGGGCGTGCACCTGCGCGGCTCGTTCCTGATGACCAAGGCCGTCCAGAAGCACATGGTCGACGCCGGCTTCGGCCGGGTCGTCAACCTGTCGTCCTCCTCGGCGCTCGGCAACCGCGGCCAGGCCAACTACTCCGCCGCCAAGGCCGGTCTCCAGGGCTTCACCAAGACCCTCGCCATCGAGCTCGGCAAGTTCGGCATCACCGCCAACGCCGTCGCCCCCGGCTTCATCGCGACCGACATGACCGCCGCGACCGCCGCCCGGGTCGGCATGGGCTTCGAGGAGTTCAAGGCCGCGGCCGCCACCCAGATCCCGGTCGCGCGCGTCGGCGAGCCCGACGACATCGCCAACGCGATCGCCTTCTTCACGAACGAGGCCGCCGGCTTCGTCTCCGGCCAGGTGCTGTACGTCGCCGGCGGACCGCTCGACTAAAGGCCACCAGGTAAAGGCCACCAGGGAGCACTAGGAAGCACTGGGGATCACGAACATGACTGAACTGCCCGCACTCTCCGGCAAGGTCGCCCTCGTCACGGGCGCCAGCCGCGGTATCGGCTACGGCGTCGCCGAGGCACTCGTCGCCCGTGGCGACCGGGTCTGCATCACCGGCCGCAACGAGGACGCGCTCAAGGAGGCCGTCGAGCAGCTCGGCGCCGACCGGGTCATCGGCGTCGCCGGCAAGGCGCACGACCTGGCGCACCAGGCCGTCGCCGTCGAGCGCACGATGGAGGCCTTCGGCCGCGTCGACTACCTGGTCAACAACGCCGGTACGAACCCGGTGTTCGGGCCGATCGCCGACCTCGACCTCGACGTGGCCCGCAAGGTCTTCGAGACCAACGTGGTCTCCGCGCTCGGCTTCGCGCAGCGGACCTGGCACGCCTGGCAGAAGGACAACGGCGGCGCGATCGTCAACATCGCCTCCGTCGCGGGACTCTCCGCCTCGCCCTTCATCGGCGCGTACGGCATCAGCAAGGCCGCGATGATCAACCTGACCCAGCAGCTGGCGCACGAGTTCGCGCCGCGGGTGCGGGTCAACTCGATCGCCCCGGCCGTGGTGAAGACGAAGTTCGCCCAGGCCCTGTACGAGGGCCGCGAGGAGGAGGCGGCCGCCGCCTATCCGCTCGCCCGGCTCGGCGTGCCCTCCGACATCGGCGGCACCGCCGCGTTCCTCACCTCGGAGCAGTCGGACTGGATCACCGGCCAGACGCTCGTCGTGGACGGCGGAATCTTCCTCAACGCCGGCGTGGGCTGATCCCGGCATGGCTTGAATCGGACACCGACACGGGCGCTGTTTCTTGACGGAAACGGCGCCCGTGTCGTCGTTTCGGGGTCACGAGGGCGATGACAACGTAGTCACCCCAAAGTGATCAAGAATGCTTCAAGGGCGCGGGTTCAAGGCGCCTGGGGCTGCGGTATGGTCTGCCAACCCTTGGCATGGCAGATCGAGGAGCGTGCGCGTGTTCAACCGGAACCGATCCTTGCAGCAGATGGCGGCGATCGTGTCCATATCCCTGGTGGCCGGATGCAGCCTCCTGGGAGAGGAGAGCTCCGACGATGCCGGACCGATCGTCGTGGGCACCACCAGTGCCCCCAGCACGCTCGATCCCGCCGCCGCCTGGGACGGCTCCTGGGAGCTGTTCCGCAACATCTACCAGACGTTGCTGAGCTACCCCAACGGAGCGACGAGTCCCCAGCCGGACGCCGCCAAGTCCTGTGATTTCACGGACAGTTCGAACCGCACGTACAAGTGCGAACTGCGCGACGGCCTCAAGTTCTCCAACGGCGACAAGATCGACGCGAAGGCCGTGAAGCACTCGATCGACCGGATCAGGACGATCAACGCGGAGACCGGCCCCAACGGACTCCTGGGCAGCCTGGACAGCATCGAGACGAAGGGCGACCAGGTGGTGCTCTTCCGGCTCAACAAGGCCGACGCCACCTTCCCGTTCGTGCTCGCCACCCCCGGCATGTCCCTCGTCGACCCCGACGACTACTCGGCGAAGGCGCTGCGCAAGGACGACGGCATCGTCGGCTCCGGTCCGTACCGGCTCCAGTCCTACGAAGAGGGCAAGCAGGCCGTACTGGTACGCAACGACAACTACGAGGGCTTCGCCGACCGCAAGAACAACGCGGTGACCATCCGCTACTTCCAGGACTCCGGCGAGATGGTCAAGGCCCTGCGCGCCAAGGACATCGACATCACCTACCAGGGTCTGGCCGCCGACGACATCGTCGACCTGGACACCAAGAACGCCGCCAACGAGGGGCTCCAGCTCATCGAGGGCGCCGGCAGCAACATCAACTACCTGGTGTTCAACCCCAAGGACCCGTGGTCCGACAAGGTCGCCGTGCGCCGGGCCGTGGCCCAGGTCGTGGACCGGGCCCAGATCGCCCACGAGGTCTACAAGGACACGGTCGAGCCGCTGTACTCCATGGTCCCGTCCGGCCTGACCGGCCACACCACCGGCTTCTTCGACTCCTTCGGCGACCCCGACACCGCCAAGGCCCGCAAGATCCTCACCGAGGCGGGGATCACCGAGACCGTGCCGCTCACCCTCTGGTACACCACCGACCGCTACGGCTCCGACACCGCCCTCGAGTTCAAGGAGATCAAGCGGCAGCTGGACGCCTCGGGCCTGTTCTCGGTCAAGCTGAAGAGCCGCCCCTGGAACACCTACGTGGTCGGCTACCAGAAGGGCGAGTACCCGGTGTTCGGGCGCGGCTGGGCCCCGGACTTCCCCGACGCGGACAACTTCATCGCGCCCTTCGTCGGTGATCAGAACGCGCTCGGTACGCCCTATCCGGCGAAGGAGATCACGCAGGTTCTGCTGCCCCGCTCCCGCGGGGAGAGCGACCGCGCCAACGTGGTGAAGGACTTCGAGGAGGCCCAGCAGATCCTCGTCGACGACGCCCGCCTGCTCCCGCTGTGGCAGGGCAAGCAGTACCTGGCCTCGTCCGAGGACGTCTCGGGCGGCGAGCGGTCCCTGGACCCGTCGACGATCATGATGATGTGGGAACTGACGCGGAAGACCAGCTGGTAGGCGGTCGGTGAACCGGTTCCCGGGGCCGGTTGTCAGTGGTCGCCTGTAAGTTCTGTGCTCTGCAAGTGACCGCACGACACAAGGACGTTGACGTGACCGACATCGCCATGCTGCCCGAGTCCTGGCGCGGGGTTCTGGGCGACGAGCTCCAGCAGCCCTACTTCAAGGAGCTGACGGAGTTCGTCGAGGAGGAGCGGGCGGCCGGTCCCGTCTACCCCCCGCGCGAGGAGGTCTTCGCCGCGCTCGACGCGACGCCGTACGAGCGGGTGAAGGTGCTCGTCCTCGGCCAGGACCCGTACCACGGCGAGGGCCAGGGACACGGTCTGTGCTTCTCGGTGCGGCCGGGAGTGAAGATCCCGCCGTCCCTGCGGAACATCTACAAGGAGATGCACGCCGAGCTGGAGACGCCCATCCCGGACAACGGCTATCTGATGCCGTGGGCGCAGCAGGGCGTCCTGCTGCTCAACGCGGTCCTCACGGTCCGTTCCGGCGAGGCGAACTCCCACAAGGGCAAGGGCTGGGAGAAGTTCACCGACGCGGTGATCCGCGCGGTGGCCGACCGGCCCGACCCGGCCGTCTTCGTACTGTGGGGCAACTACGCGCAGAAGAAGCTCCCGCTCATCGACGAGACCCGGCACATCGTCGTCAAGGGCGCCCACCCCTCGCCGCTGTCGGCGAAGAAGTTCTTCGGTTCCCGCCCGTTCACGCAGATCGACGAGGCCGTGGCACAGCAGGGCCACGAGCCGATCGACTGGACGATCCCGAACCTGGCCGACCAGGTCTGACCTGAGGCGACCCGACCGGCCCGGCCCGTGGCGGTCGCTGCCCGCCGTCTGCCGCCGGGCCGGTTCCTCCGCGGACCGGCACGGTGCCGCCTGACCGGGATTGCGGAAACCTGCGGCTAGCGTCGTCGCAACGACGCAAGGAGGCCGAGGTGGCGGAGCGACAGGGGCAGACGGTGCCGGACGCCCTGCTGACGCGGATCGGGCAGGTCGTGATGCTGCACCACGGGGGAGACCGTGAGGAGGCCAGGCGGCGACTCCTCGACCTGTGGACGGAGATCGGCGAGGACGGCGCCCCGCTGCACCGCTGCACCCTCGCCCACTACCTGGCCGACACCCACGACGACCCCTCGGACGAGCTGGCGTGGGACCTGCGGGCGCTCACGGCGGCGGCGGAGCACGACGGCTCGGTCGAGGTGCGCGCGCTCTACCCGTCGCTGCACCTCAACCTGGCGGCGGACTACGTCAAACTCGGCCGCGCCGAGGCCGCCCGCAGCCATGTGCGCAGGGCCCGTACGGCGGCCGTGGCGCTGAGGGACGACAGCTACGGGGACGGCGTACGGGCGGCGATCAGCCGGATGGAACTGAGACTGGGGGAGAGCGAGGGCGAGGAGGAGTGGGAGGGGCGGGGCGAGTGGGAGCGGGGATGGTGAGACCGGCAGGCCGGTCGTCCCTCGACGCCCCCGGCCCCTGACGGTCCGATCTCTCCCATATCTCCGACCTGTCCGACCTGTCCGCAGGTCGGCTCCCGGCCTCACCGCCCGTAGGCCTGCTCGCAGATCGCCGCTTCCGGGCTGCCGCCCCGCCATCCGCCGTACGTCCTGCCGAGCGCGCACACATCGGTGTCCCCGCGCACCTCCGCGTCCGGGATCTCCACCCGCGGCAGTCCGTGCCGCCGGGCCTCCGGGCGGGCCGGCCGGTTGTGCGGACGGGCAGGGGACGCGGGCGGCTGTTCCGTCCCGCCGGCCTCCGGCACCACGCCCGCCCGCCGCCGCGTCGGCGTCGGCGCAGCATCCGGCCGTGGCTTCCGGGACGGCCCGACCATCTCCAGGGCCTCACGGGCCGGCGCCTGCACCACCTGCACCTCGGCCCGCCCCTCCGGTTGCGGTACGGACGGCCGGGACGGCGCGAGGACGGGACCGGGCACGGCCGGGCGCGGGACGGTCACGCATCCCGCGAGGGCCGAGACGGCCACGGTGACCAGGAGCGCTGCGGTAGTCGACGTCGTTCGATGCACCCGCGCAACTCTGGTGGGTGCGCCCGCCGGAGCAACAGCGGAGCCGCGGAGGTTGCCCCGCACGGGTGGTCCCGTACCCCGTACGAGGGACCGGGCCCGCCCGCGCTGACGTCACTCGCCGGTGACACCGTCGATGCGCTCACGGATCAGATCGGCGTGGCCGTTGTGACGGGCGTACTCCTCGATCATGTGGGTGTAGATCCAGCGCAGACTGAACGGCTCGTCGGTGAACCTGCTCCGACCCTGGGAGAGCTCGGCCGGCGCGAAGCGCGCCGCGTACTCCCGGGCGACCTCGATCTCGGCCTGCCAGGTCGCGAAAGCCTCCGCCCAGGTGTCCTGCTCGGTGAGACGGAACGCGCCGTCCCGGTCCTCTTCGCTGCGGTAGAGCGGGCCGACGCCGTCGCCCACGAGCACGGTGCGGAACCAGCTGCGCTCCACCTCCGCCATGTGCCGCACGAGGCCCATCAGGGACAGCTCGGACGGCGGCACCGAGGCGGTGCGCAGCTGGGCGTCGGTGAGCCCCTCGCACTTCCACGCCAGGGTCCGCCGGTGGTAGTCCAGCCGTCCCTCCAGCATGGCGCGTTCGTCGGCGTTCTGGGCGGGTCCGGTGCGCGGTGTGGTCATGCCCGCATGGTCGCTCCCGGCCGCCCTCCGCCACCACGGGATTTCCGCTCGACGGGCCGCCGGGCGCACCCTCGGCCGGTCCCCGGGGCCCCTCCGGACGCACCCTCGGCCGGTCCCCGGGGCCCCTCCGGACGCACCCTCGGCCGGTCCCCGGGGCCCCTGCCCAGCTCCTGCGGAACCGGCCGCCCGCGTGCGCCCCGGCCGGCGGGCGGCGGCCCGGGACGGGCCCCGTATGCTGCCGTACAGGGTAGGCCAGGCGGTAGAACAGCTAGCGAGGGAGCGCCCGTGAAGGTCGGCTGCATCGGACTCGGCGACATCGCGCAGAAGGCGTATCTGCCGGTACTCGGCGCGCTGCCCGGGGTCGAGCTCCACCTCCAGACGCGCACGCCGGCCACCCTCGACCGGGTCGCCGACGGCCTCCGCCTGCCCCGCGAGCAGCGCCATCGCGACCTCGACGCGCTCCTCGCCGCCGGCCTCGACGCCGCCTTCGTGCACGCGCCCACCGCCGCTCACCCCGGGATCGTCTCCCGGCTGCTGGAGGCCGGCGTCCCGACGTACGTGGACAAGCCCCTCGCCTACGAACTCGCCGACTCGGAGCGGCTCGTCACGCTCGCGGAGGCGAGGAACGTGTCCCTCGCCGTCGGCTTCAACCGGCGCCTCGCGCCCGGCTACGCGCAGTGCGCCGACCACCCGCGCGAGCTGATCCTCCTGCAGAAGAACCGGGTCGGACTGCCCGAGGAGCCCCGTACGATGATCCTCGACGACTTCATCCACGTCGTCGACACGCTGCGCTTCCTGGTGCCGGGCCCGGTCGACGACGTGACCGTGCGCGCCCGCGTGGAGGACGGCCTGCTGCACCACGTCGTCCTCCAGCTCGCCGGGCCCGGCTTCACCGCGCTCGGCGTGATGAACCGGCTCAGCGGCTCCAACGAGGAGATCCTCGAGGTGTCCGGGCAGGACACCAAGCGCCAGGTGGTCAACCTCGCCGAGGTGATCGATCACAAGGGACAGCCGACCGTGCGGCGGCGCGGCGACTGGGTGCCGGTGGCCCGGCAGCGCGGTATCGAGCAGGCGGTCCTCGCCTTCCTGGACGCCGTGCGCGCGGGCAAGGTGCTCAGCGCCCGGGACGCGCTGGCGACTCACGAGCTGTGCGAGCGGGTGGTACGAGCGGTGCGGGAGCGGTCCGCCGCAGCCTGACCGTCCGCGCCCCCTCGGTGAGCGCGAGCGCCAATAGCACCAGCAGGGCCCCGTGGACCGGCCAGTCGCCGTAGCGGACGTACGGGGTGACGCCGTCGGCGAGCGGGACGTCGTAGACGGCCGTCGTGCTCGCGTCCGTGCCCAGCCACGAGCCGACCCGCCGGCCACTCGCGTCGTACACGGCCGAGACGCCGGTGAGGGTGGAGTGGACGAACGGCCGCCCGGTCTCCGCGGCGCGCAGCGCGCCCAGCGAGGCGTGCTGCGCGGGCGCCCAGCTCCACTGGAAGGAGGACGTCGACGACTGCGCGACCAGCACGTCCGCGCCGTCCCCGGCGAGGTGCCGGCTCATGTCGGGGAACGCCGTCTCGAAGCACACCATCGGCCCGACGCGCAGCCCGTGCCCGGCGTCCATCACGACCTGTTCGGTGCCGCGCCGCCGGTCCTCGCCGGCCGCCTTGCCGACGGAGGTGGCCCAGCCGAGCAGAGAGCGGGCCGGTATGTACTCGCCGAACGGAACCAGCCGCATCTTGTCGTACCGGTCGCCGGTCGGGCCCTCGGACCCGATGAGCATGGAGCTCTTGTAGATGCCGGGCCGGTCGGAGCGGCGGGCGTCGACGTTGACGAGGATGTCGGCGCCGGTGACGCGGGACAACTCCGCCAGGCGCCGGGCCAGGTCGGGCCGGTCGTCGAGGTCGTAGCCGACGCTGCTCTCGCCCCAGACGATCAGGTCGACGTCCTGCCCGATCAGCCGCCGGGTCAGCTGCTCCTCGCGGTCGAAGCGGCTGTCGGGGCCGTCGATCACCCCCGGCTGCACGACGGCGATCCGGGCCTGCCCGTCCGGGTCGGGGCGCGGCGCCCACATCCACGCGGCCGAGGCCGTGGCGGCGGTGGCGACGAGACCGGCGACGGCCGGGGCCCGGGACGCCGGAACGCAGACCAGGACGGCGGCCGACACGTTGACCGCCACCACCAGGAAGCTGAGCAGCCACACCCCGCCGACGGAGGCGAGCCGCAACGCGGGCTCCACCTGCCACTGACTGGCCCCGAGCATGCCCCACGGCCCGCCGAGCCCCTGCCAGGAGCGGACGAGCTCGATCGCCAGCCAGCCCGACGGCAGGACCAGCAGCGCGGTGAACACCCGCCCGCGGCCGGGGGCCACGTCCGCGGTGAGGAACCGGTGGACCAGCCACGCCCACGGGGCCCACAGGAGGCCCAGCAGCGCGGCGATCACCAGGGTGAACACATGCAGGCTCGGCAGCAGCCAGTGGTGCATGGCCAGCATGAAGCCGAACCCCCCGCTCCAGCCGTCGTACGCGGCCCGCCTCCCCGTCGGCGCGGAGCGCGCGAGCAGGATCCACGGGACGAGGGCGAGATAGGCCCACCACCACAGAGCCGGCGCGGGGAACGCGAGCACGGGCAGCGCGCCCGCGAGAGCCGCGACGGCCGTACGCCGCCAGGGGGAGGTGAGCCAGTGTCCGAACGTCTTCATATGACACCTCCCTACCCGCCAGGGGTGCCTCCAGTGTGCGCGCGTCGAACGATCTCCGACAGGGGGCGCCTTTTTCGACGCCGGCGCCCCCGAAGCGCTTCTGCTGCTGCCGCTGCGCCGCCGTTTCCGGCTCAGCCGGGCAGGCGCCGCCATTTCTCCCGGACGACCACCTCACGCAGCCGCCACCCGTCGTCCGTGCGCAGCAGACCGAAGGAGTATCTGCCGCCACAGACGAAGTCCGGCGCACCGGCCGCCGCGTCGTCCTGGCCGGTGGCCAGCCGCATCGGGTTGACGTAGTCGGCCTGGACCCGGGCCGTGTCGCCCGTGTCCTGCTCCAGGACCCCGAACTGCACCCGGCGGTTGACGATGAGGTGCTGCCGCATCGCGAACACCCGCAGGTTCTCCGCGAGCCATGAGGCGACGTTCCCGGCGTCCCCCTCGATACCACCGGCCGATCGGTAGTCCGCCCGTCCGTCAGAGGTGAACAGTTCCCGGTACGCCGTCCAGTCCCCGTCGTCGACCGCCACCGCGTAGTCGGTGACCAACCCGTCGACGGCCAACCGGTCCATCACGGCGGCGAGCTCCACACGCTGCGTCATGGCCCGAGTGTTGGGCATGGGGGCTGCTCAGCCAAGGTCTGTGCGGGGATCGATCGGGTCACGGAGGCGCCGGCTCCCCGGACCGGCCCGAGCCCACCGCGGCCGTCGGTGGGCTCGGCTCGTGGCGGCAGCCGGTTTCCGCTACTTCCCGAATGCCCGGCGGAACTCGTCGACGACCTCGTCCGGGGCCCCGTTCGCACCGCACACCGGGACGACGCCGTTCTCGGCGGCCACGACGTAGCGCTCACCTTCGGAGAACGTCAGCGACTCCGGCCGGCTCGCGTCGCTGTCGAGCACGACCGTCCCCGTGTCGCCGCCCTTCAACCAGTGGTCGACGCGGAAGGTCACCGTGGAAGCCTTGACGGAGGTGACCGTTCCCACGAAGAGGGTCGGGTACCCACCCAGGGTGTCGGGACCGGGTGCCACACACTTCTGGCTGCCGAAGCCGCTGTGGAGGGTGAGCGTCAGTGGGCCGGTGGAGGCCGAGTGCCCGTCGTCGTTGTTCGCCATGAATCCTCCGGCGATGCCGCCGCCGAGCAGAAGCAGACCGGCGGCCGCCGCGAGTCCGAGGAGCTGACGGCGGCTCGGTCGCGCAGCGGTCCTCGCGGGGACCGTACTGCCGGTCGGGAGCGCGGTGTCGGTGGTCAAGATGTCCTCCACAAGTCGGTCGATGTCGGGCGGCGGAGCATGTGGGGTCAGCGCCGGGTCCGCGGACTTCAGACGGGCCAGCAACTCGTCGTCGTTCACTGACCGCTCCTTCCTTCATCCCTCTTGTGTCCGGATGGTTCGTCATGCTTTCGCCTCAACTGTTCGGCGAGTCTCTTCTTCGCCCGGTGCAGCCGGATGCTCACGGCGTTGGACGTCAGCCCGGTCGCCTCCGCGATCTGCCGGAGCGCCAGCCCCTCCCACGCCCACAGCCGCACCACCTCACGGTCCAGCGCCCCGAGGGCGGCGAGCGCGGCGTGCAGATCGCTGTGGTCGGCGACCCCGGCCGGCTGCCGCTCCTGCGTCCGGATCAGCCGCTCCACCAGCCGGAGCCGGCGCCCGTCGGCACGGCGGGCGTTCGCCAGGCAGCCCCGCGCCACCCCGTAGCACCACGGCAGCACGTCGTCGGGGTCGGGCGGGGGACCTGGCGCCGACCCCAGGCCGGGTACGTCGTCAATACGGCGCCACAGCACCAGCATCGCCTCCGCCAGGATGTCGTCGACCATGTCGGCGCTCGTCCGTCGCAGCAGATACCGGTGCAACGGTTCCACCACCACGTGCGCCAGTCCTTCGAAGCGCGCCCGCTGCCGCCGGCGCGACTCCTCTTCCGTCATGGATTCCACAACCCGTCCTGTCCGGCACCGGCCGGATCCTTTCAGGCGTGGGCGTACGGACCCGGACGGTCGTTTCCCGCGAGGGTCACTCCCGACGTATCCGACCTGTTCTGACCGTTGCCTAGGGAGTCGCCCCGACCCAGCGGTGATAGGCGTCCACGTCGACGTTGCTGCCGCACAGGATCGTGACCACGTGTCGGCCGGCGAAGCGGTCACGGTCCTCGAGGATCGCCGCGATGCCGAGCGCGGCCGACGGTTCGACGACGAGGCCGGCATGGTCGAGGAGCATCCGCATCCCGGCGATGATCGACGCCTCCCGGACCAGGACGGCGTCGTCGGCGACCAGGAGGAGGTCGTCCAGGACGGCCGGGACGGGACGCCGGCCGGCGACGCCGTCGGCGATGGTGTCGGTCGAGTCCGTGGTGACGACGCGCCGGCGGCGCCACGATCGAGTCATCGCCGGTGCGCCCAGCGGCTGGACGCAGATCACCTCGACCTCGGGTGCCAGGGCCTTCATCACATGACCCACGCCGGTGGCCAGTGCCCCGCCGCCGAGAGCGATCAGGACGGTGTCGAACGACGGCGCGGTGTCCACCAGTTCCAGGCCGATGGTCGCCGCGCCCTCGCAGGTCTCGATGTCCAGACTGTCTTCGACCAGCCGGATGCCGTCGTGGCGCGCGATGGCCGCCGCCCGCTCGCGAGCCGTCTCGTGGTCGCCGTCCACCAGCTCCAGACCGGCGCCCAGCGCGCGGATGCGATCGAGCTTGACCCGAGTCGCGGAGCGGGATGCCACGACGGTCACGTCGAGCCCCCGGCGGCGACCGGACCAGGCGAGGGCCTGGCCGAGATTGCCGGCGCTGGCGCACACCACGGCCCGCGAGTCATGGTCGGCGAGCAGGCTCGCGACGACCTCGGTGCCGCGGGCCTTGAAGCTGCGGACCGGGTTCGCCGTTTCGAGCTTGATGCTCACCGTGCACCCGAGGCCGGGCTCCAGCGCCTCGCAGCGGTACAGCGGAGTATCGAGGAAAACCGGGTCGATCACCCGGCGGGCCGCCCGGATCCGAGCCGTGTCGAGACGCGTCTTCTGCACGGCACAGCAGCGTAGCGCCGCGGGCCCACCCGGGGCCGAGGTCGTACGGGTCAGGGCTCGCGTCCGCCCGAAGGCTGATCGCGTGCGAAGCGGGTGAGCGGGTGAGCGGGTGAGCCGCGGTGGGCGACAGGCGATCGTCGGCCCGGGGCCACCCGGGGCTACTCCACCTCGATGCCGAAGTCCTGGACGAGTTCCTCGAGGCCGCCTGTGTAGCCCTTGCCGCCGAGGACGAAGTCCCAGTCCCCGTTCGTCCTCCGGCGGAAGGAGCCGAGTACCAGGGCGGTTTCGTGCGGGCGGCCGTCGGAGACTTCGAGTTGTCCCAGTTCGGTCAGCCCGGGGTCGAGCAGGCGGATGCTGGCGTCGGAGAATCCGGAGAGGTCGGCGTCCGCGTCGACCCCGGGGTCTATGGCGGCCACGAGGACGAATCGGTCGGCCTCGGCGGGCAGGCCGTCGAAGGAGACACAGATCGCGGCCTTGTCCGGTGCGGTGGGGGACAGGGCGCGCACCGAGCCGTCCGGCGTCTGGGGGTTGTTGAAGAAGACGAAGTGGTCGTCGCTGAGGACGCGGTTGCCCCGGCAGACGAGAGCGCACACGTCCAGGGCGACGCCGCCGGTCCAGGACATACCCAGGACGTTGTAGTCGTCCGGGAGCGGAGGGGCCGACGGCGAGGGTGTCCGCCGCTGCGCCGGGACCTGCCTGCCGCCTTCCCCCAGCCGTCCCCGCAGCCCGTGACGATGGAGCAGGTCGACGAGCTCGGGGCCCGAGATGAGTTCCAGCGGCTTGCCGTTGGCGAAGGTGTGCGAGCCGGGGCCGAACCCTGACGTCGTCACGAGGACACCCTTGTTGGCGCCGGCGTCCTGCACGGTTCCGTACAGGTCACGCACCGCGGTGGGCGGCACGGTGTTGCGGTAGCGCTTCACCTGCACGACGATCTTGCCGCCCCGGATCGGCGTCGGATCCAGCGCGTCGACGTCCACGCCGCCGTCGTTCGAACGCTGGGTCGTCACCGCCTGCATCCCCATGGCCCGGAAGAGGTCGGCAACGAGATCCTCGAAGGCGATCGGATCCATGGCGAACAGGTCCGGTTCCTCGTCACCGCCGTGGGCGACCACGCGGTTCCCGACATCCTGCGGCCGTCGACCCGGCCGCACCGGGGTGAGCTGATCCGGGCGGGGCGAGAGCTGTCCGCGCAGTGCGTCGGCGAGGCAACTCCCCGCGTCCACCTGCGCCAGATGCAGGTCACGGAACGAGGAGCGTGAGGCCATGACGGTGGCGAGGAAGATGTGGCCCGGCCGGCCCGTCGTGGGGTCGTGCCCGTCGACGAATCCGTTCAGGGTCACCGACTCGAGCGCACCCAGCTCGTCCGCGGCGAACAACTCGTGCAGAACGAGAAGCACGCACTGAGCCAGGATCTCCCGGTACAGAGTCCGGCGCTGGCCGACCGGACGGGGCGTCTCCTTGTCCTGGTCCACCCCGGACATGTACCGGACGGCCTTGACCTCCGGCACGATGCCGTACGCCGGCAACTCCCAGTCCAGCACCAGTTGGCGGGCCGACGGGTCGTAGGCCGCCGCCACCTGTCGGGGGAAGTCCTCCGGCCATGCCGTCGAGGCGTAGAGGGCGGCGGAGAAGTACTCGATCACGGAATCGGGATCCTGACGCCGTACGCCTTCGGTGAGCGCGACGACGCCGGCGTTGTGCCGCCGTACATCGGCCAGCTGGGTGTCGACCCACTGCTGGTACTCCCGCTGGTACGACGCCAGTTGGTGCTGTCGCTGCGCCTCCGCGGCCTGGGCGGCGTGCCAGTCCCGTTCGAAGCGCGCCTGCGCCTCGGCCTGCGCCTGGGCCCGGCGACTCGCGGTCCAGCCGTTCTGCGTCGCGTACTGCTGGAAGTCCGGCATGGGCACCGGCTGTGCCAACGGTCCCGGAGCGAAGGGCTGGACCTCCTCGGGCCGCATTAGGGAGACCGCTCTGAAGACCGGAGCCCGGCAGCCCGAGGCAAGGAGGCCCTGCAACGACGCGACCTGCGCGTCCAGTTCTTCCGTGCGCCGCAGCGCCTCCGCCTGCCGGTACTCCCGGTGGCTCTGGGCAGCTCGCCGCTGGTAGGCCCGCTCCTGCTGTTCCTGCTGTCTCCGCCGTCTGGCTTCGGCTTCCACCTGGCGCTGCTGCTGCCGTTGCATTTCAGCCCAGACACCGACAAAACCAGTAGAGCGACGACTCATGTACTGAAGGCCCTCCCCAGGACGTGGGCAGCCGAAAGCCGCCTTGGTTGCCCCCGCAACCAGTTGTGACGAGACGACTCTATCCAGCAATCGCCGTCTCGCCCATCCACTCGTCAAAGGCAGTCCGCTCGAGGCATCCCCGCAGGTCAACGTGACTGGAGGGTAACCATGACCGCGCCGGGGGCGCAGTGCCCGAACCGGGGCATTCCGCAGGACGGGCACGGTTCATGCGGAGCGGTCACGTCCGCTCACCCGGCCCGGTCACCCATCGAACTCGGTGAGATCGATGGAGTGCACGTGCAGCGCAAAGCCGTGGACCGGGTGCACCGTCTCGCGCTCCGGCGCCATGCCGAGCTTGCGGCTGATGTTCTCGGAGGCGTCGTCACCGATCCGGATGATGCTGATGACACGGTCGAGGCCCCGGTCCTGGAGGGCGAACTCCAGCGTCGCGTGGGCGGCTTCGGACGCGTAGCCCTGGCCCCAGAACTGGGATCCGAACCGCCAGCTGAGGGCCACGTCGGGCAGCGTCTCCGGCAGGAACCCGGGCATGGACAGGCCGGTGAAGCCGGCCAGTTCGCCGGAGGCCAGCAGCTCTACGGCGAAGATCCCGAAGCCCTCCTCGTCCCACTCCTCCTCCCACAGCTCGATGGCCTCCGCGGTGCGGTCCAGGTCGAGCACCGAGCCGTCGTCGACCCAGCGCATGACGTGCGGATCCGCGTTGATCTCGGCCATGGGTACGAGGTCGTCGTCACGCCAGCGGCGGAGGAGGAGGCGGGGGGTGTGGATCTCGGTCATGGTGACCATCCTGCCCAAGGTAGGAGCCTCACCGGTAATCGGCAGCTGCCCGGCTGGGCGGCAGGGCAGGCGGGCAACCGGGCGGGCGGACGGCGGTGCGGCTGGGCAACCGGGCGGGCGGACGGCGGTGCGGCTGGGCAGTCGGGGCGGCCGGTGGCGTCGGCAGAGCCTCTCCGGGCCCCGTCCCGTCCTGGCCCCGACCTGGCCTCGTCCCGGCCTCGTCCTGGCCCTGCCCCGGCCGTTGCCGGGTTCTCAGCGGTCGGAGTTCCTGCTCTGATGCCGGGAGATCTGCCCCCGCGCCGTGCGCCACTGGGACCGGGTCTGTTCGACCAGGGCGTCCCACTGTCGGCGTACCTCATGGTCGGACGGGCGGTGGCCCTGACGGATCCGGTCGAGTTCGTCCCGTACCTCGCGCCCCAGTGCCGACGATCCCACCATGACCAGCATGGCGGCGAAGAGCGCGGAGATCATCGCGAAGACCGCTCCCACCACCCCGTAGCGTGCGGCGTAGGAGTTGAACAGGCGCGGCAGATAGATGGCCGCGCCCACCGAATAGGCGGCCGTCAGAACGGCGGCGGTGATGCCGAAGGGGACGAGGTCCGACCAGCCGATCCGCTTGGCCGACAGGAGCCGTCCGCTCCACACGAGGAACGCGGCGGTCACCGGTACCTCGCACACCGAGGCGACCAGCCCCAGTTCGCCTTCGCCGAGGAGCGCGGTGAGCAAGGCGGTGCACAGTGCGTAGCCGCCCAGGCCGAGGATCCACCACAGGCCGTTACGGGTGTTGCGCACGCTGAGCGGGCTGAGTTCCCACGTCTGCTCGACGAGCCGCTGCGCGGCCCGGGCGAAACTGAGGACCGAGATCATCAGGAACACGGCTCCGAAGACGCCCACGCTCGCGGTGCTCCCCTCGGCGGGCGAGAAGAGGGAGCTGACGGCCGTGGCGCCCGCTCCGGTGAGGTGGTAACGCCTGATGATCTGCTCGGCGGCGTCGTAGTGCACGAAACTGCTCACGACGGCGCCGATCAGGATGGAGAGCGGGACCAGTGCGGTCAACGCGCTGGACGCCAGGGCCATCGACCGGTCGAAGCCCACGATCTTCTGGAACCGGTTGATGACGCGCAACGCGAAAGCGGGACGCAGCCAGAACGTCAGCGTTCTGACGAGGCGCTCACGCTTGATCCTCGCCGTCCTGCCCTCCATGAAGCTCGTGACCGTTGTGGCGACGCGAGCGTAACGGACGGTGGCGGACCCGACACGGGGCGACACGATGGAGTGGCGGAGGGAGGGCGAGAGATGGGCGCAGGGGCGAGAGGGGGGCGAGGAGGGGAGCGAGGGGTGGAGGAAAGGGCAGCGGGGAGCCCGGTGCTCAGGCCGCTGCCACGACCTCGCCGCGGATCGCGATGGCCCACTCCACGACCAGCAGCTCGTACTCCGCCCGCTCCTGGGTGGACAGCGAACCGCCCGCGCGCAGCCAGAGGGCCCGGATCCGCTCGTTTAACTCGGCAGCGGACCGCACGGAACCAGACGGCACAGAGTTGGGGGACATGGGCCAAGCCTAGGCGCAAGAACTGACCCTGCGCTACCGGACGGCTACGCGCACGGATATGGGCTTGGTCACGGCTGATCGATCAACTCCGACGGCCCTCCCGCCGGTTCGGGCGAGAAGGCCGATCCGCGCGCCGCCGCGACGCCGCGCAACTCCCGGAGAGGGAGGGCACGGTGGCGGTCAGCCCGCCGACTCCGCCGCGTGCGGGCTCAGTGAGCCCGTCGCGACCAAGGCGATGATCACGATGCCGAGCACGACGCGGTAGTAGACGAACGGCATGAAGGACTTGGTGCTGATGAACTTCATGAACCAGGCGATGACCGCGTATCCGGTCACGAAGGCGATCACCGTCGCGAACATCGTCGGCCCCCACGCCACGTGGCCGCCCTCCACCGCGTCCTTCAACTCGAAGACACCGGAGGCCAGTACGGCCGGAATGGCCAGCAGGAAGGAGTAGCGGGCCGCGGCCTCGCGCTTGTAGCCCATGAACAGGCCGCCGCTGATGGTGGCGCCGGAACGCGAGACACCGGGGATGAGCGCGCAGGCCTGGCAGAGGCCGAAGATCAGGCCGTCCTTGACGCCCAGGTTCTCCAGGTTCTTGCGCTGCTTGGGCGCGCGGTGCTTCCCGCCCGTCTCGTCGCGGGCCGCCAGCCGGTCGGCGATGCCGATCACGACGCCGACGACGACGAGCATCGTGGCGGTGATCCGCAGGTCGCGGAACGGGCCCTCGATCTGGTCCTTGAGCGTCACGCCCAGCAGACCGATCGGGATCGAGCCGACGATCACCAGCCAGCCCATCTGGGCGTCGTGGTCCTTGCGCAGCGTCTTGTCGAACAGCGATCGGCTCCACGCCGAGATGATCCGGCCGATGTCCTTGCGGAAGTAGATCAGCACCGCGGCTTCCGTGCCGATCTGCGTGATCGCCGTGAAGGCGGCGCCGGGGTCCTTCCAGCCGGAGAACGCCGCGGTCAGCCGCAGATGCGCGCTGGAGGAGACGGGGAGGAACTCGGTCAGCCCCTGGACGAGTCCGAGGATGAGGGATTCAAACCAAGACATGAGGTTACGGAGTCCAAGCGCCGATCGGAGAGGGCGACGGCGACGGTCGGCCCGTCGCGCGCGATGATCAGGTGATCAAGTGTGTGCCGGGGGAAGCCTAGCGTTCCCGGATGACAGGCCCGGCACAGGGGTTTCGCAGGCGCCACGCGGGCTCTCGCGCCGACGCCGCCCGGGCCCCTCCGCGCGAGCCACGAAAAGCCCTTACACGACACGCACTGTCTCCCAGACCGGGGGTCACGCAGCTCCCCGGCCGACAGGCACCTCTTCCGCTTCCGCCGGCGCGCACGGGCCTCTCCGTCCGACGTTCGCGCGCCTCCCCGGCCGGCGTGTGAACGCCTCCCCGGTCTACGCGCCCGCGCCTCCGCTCCCGCCCGGCCCCGCGCCCACCCGACCCGCCGACGCACGGCTCACGTGCGGGGTCGGTACGCCGGACAGGTGTTCCCATGGTTGACCGGCCGCCCGGCCGCCGCATACGTTGCTGCCGATGGGAAAGCGCTTGCTGTGTGCAGGTACTGCACGCTTACCCCTCGGTTGCTGGCTCGCCCGGCCGTTCGGCCGTACGTCGGAGGAGTGCTGATCACGCCCATGCCCCCATCCACTCCGCTGCCTGCCGCGCTGGCCGGCCGCCGTGTCCGGGCCGCCATCGTCGGTATCGGCGCGATCGGGCGCGGCTCCCATCTGAGCGCCCTTCGGCAGCTCGCCGCCGAGGGCGAGACCGAGGTCGTGGCGGCCGTTGACATCGATGCCACCGCCGTCGAGGCCTTCTGCGCGGAGAGCGGGGTCCCGCACGCGTACACCGACCTGGAGCGGATGCTGGCGGAGCAGCGCCCCGATCTGGTGACCATCTGCACCCCGCCGACCCTGCACCGCGAGCAGAGTGTGGCGGCGTTGCGGGCCGGCGCCTGGGTGTGGTGCGAGAAGCCGCCGGTGCCCACTCTCGCCGACTACGACGCCGTGGAGGCGGAGGAGGGCGCCGCGTCGGGGCCGTACTCCTCGATCGTCTTCCAGCACCGTTTCGGATCCGGGACCCGGCACGTGCGGCGGCTGCTCGCGGAGCAGGCCCTCGGGCGGCCGCTGGTCGTGCACTGCCAGACCACCTGGTACCGCGACACCGCCTACTACGCCGTGCCCTGGCGCGGGCGCTGGCAGACCGAGGGCGGCGGCCCGGCGATGGGCCACGGCATCCACCAGATGGACCTGATGCTCGACCTCCTCGGCCCGTGGAGCGAGGTGCGGGCGATGGCCGGCCGGCTCGTGCACGACGTGGAGACGGAGGACGTGTCCACGGCCCTGGTCCGCTTCGAGAGCGGGGCCATGGCGACGGTCGTCAACAGTGTCCTGAGTCCGGACGAGGTCAGCCGCATCCGTATCGACTGCGAGCGGGCCACCGTCGAACTCACCCACCTCTACGGCCACTCCAACGACAACTGGCACATCACGCCCGCCCCGGACGTCCCCGGCGACGTGGCGGCGGCCTGGCGGGACTTCGGTACCGATGTGCCGAGTTCGCACCTGGCGCAGTTGCGCGAACTGGTCGCGAGCATGCGCGCCGGCCGGCGGCCGCGCAGCAGCGGCGCGGACGGGCGCACCAGCCTGGAACTGATCAGCGCCTTGTACAAGTCGGCGTTCACCGACACGACGGTGCGACGGGGCGAGATCGGGCCGGGTGATCCGTACTACACGGCCCTGCACGGAGGCGCCCCCGGCTGGGCGCCGGCCACGGCCACGGACCCGGCGACGGGCACGACGGACGGCACGAACGACGGCAATAAGGACGGCACGAAGTCGGAGCTGGACGCGGAGGTGCCCGCGTGACCGGCGATCTGCGGCTCGTCCACGCGCACGGCGACCGCGTCACGGTGAGCGACCCGGCCACCGGCGTCGAGCTGCTCGCCTATGTCTACCGGCCCGAGGCGGCGTGGGAGGCCCCGAGGCCGTACATCCACCCGTTGCGGACCCTCGCCGGTGACGTCGTCACCGACTACCGGCCCAACGACCACCGCTGGCACAAGGGGCTGTCGCTGACCGCCTCGCACCTCTCGGGCGCCAACCTGTGGGGCGGCAACTCGTACGTGCACGGTGAGGGGTATCTCGAACTCCCCGAGCGGGTCGGCTCGATGGCGCACGTCGGCTTCGACGAGGTGTCGGCCGACGGCGGCCGGGTCGTCATCGCCGAGCGGCTGACCTGGCATCCGCACAGCGGCGAGCTGTGGGCGCAGGAGGCCCGCCGGATCGAGGTGCACGACGTCGATGCGGACGCCGGTGCCTGGGCGCTGACCTGGACCAGCGCCGTCACCAACCGCCGCGACGAGCCGCTGCGCTTCGGCAGCCCGACCACCGCCGGGCGGGAGCTGGCCGGCTACACGGGCCTGTTCTGGCGGGGCCCGCGCGCCTTCCGGGACGGCCGGATCATCGGCCCGGACGGCGAGGGTCCCGGGCTGATGGCCTCGCAGAGCCCCTGGCTCGCCCTGTCCGGCGAGCACGACGGCGCCGACGGTCACGCCACCGTCGTCTTCGCGCACGCCCCCGAGAACGACCACTCCGGCGCCCGAGGGGCGCACCCCGCCCACTGGTTCGTCCGCAACGAGCCCTTCGCGGGCATCGCCCCCTCCTGGTCCTTCTTCGACGAGCTCGAGCTCGCCCCCGGCGACACGCTCACCCGCCGCTACCGCGTGGTCGTGGCCGACGGCGCCTGGGAACGGGAGGAGATCGCCAAGTACCTGGAGACGCACCCGTGGTGACGGAGTACGGGGGACTGCCCGGCGGGGTCGCCGTCTCGCACCTGCGTGTGTACGACTGGCCCGCCGCCGACGGTCTGCACGGCGGAACTCCCCATATGCACCTGACGTGTTCGGAAGGGTACGTCGTCACGGCCGGCCGCGGCGCGGTGCAGACCCTGACGGCGTCCGGGTACGAGGTCACGCCCCTCACCCCCGGCACGGTCGCCTGGTTCACGCCGGGCACCGTCCACCGGCTGGTCAACGAGGACGACCTGCGCATCACCGTCCTGATGCAGAACAGCGGGCTGCCGGAGGCGGGCGACGCGGTGCTCACCCTGCCGCCGGAGCACCTCACCGACCCCGAGACGTACGCCGCCGCGACCGTGATCCCGGCCGACGCCCCGCGTGAGGAGCAGGCCCGGATCGCCCGGGCCCGGCGTGACCTCGCGCTGGAGGGCTACCGGGCGCTGCGCGGGGCGGCGGACGGTCCGGCCGCCCTGGCCGCCTTCCACCGGTCCGCCGCCGCGCTCGTGGAGCCGCGGCTCGCCGAGTGGCGTGAGCGCTGGCTCCGCGGGGCGCGGGCGGCCGCGCAGGCCACGCGGGAGCAGCTCGACCGGCTCTCGGACGGCGATGTGTCCTACCTCGCCGAGGCCGCAGTCCGGGCCGAACAGCCTTCGGCCCACGGGAAGTTCGGGATGTGCGGGTGGCTGGACGTGTACGCGCTGCCGTAGTGCCGGGTCATCACCGCGCGGGGGACGGCTGACGTAGTTTCCGTGATCCCCCTGCGGCTTCCCGCCGCAGTTGATCCAATCGACCGATGTCGAGAGCGGGGAGTCAACAGGTGCGGATCAGAGTGACAACGGCGGCCCTCTTCGCGGCGGTCCTGGTGGCCGGGTGCGGGGGCGGTGGCAGCGGCGATGCCGACGCGAAGGCTTCGGATTCCGCGGCCACGCGGGGGTCTGCTTCCGGATCGGGTTCGGAATCGGGCTCGGGTTCGGGCTCGGGTTCGGCGTCCGCTGCTGCGTCGGAGGCGCCCGCCGCACCGCTCGGCGAGGCGCAGCTGACGTCCGCCGCGCTGGTCGGCGGTGACGTGGACGGCTACCAGATCACGGACTTCCCCGTGCGGCCCGACGGCGATTCCACCGCCCGGCCCGCGGACTGCCAGCCCCTGGAGAACATGCGCACCGCCTCGCCCGACCCGGGACCCAAGGCGTTCGTCGGCCGTCTCGCCTTCGCGGGGGCGGGTCCCACGGCGGGCTCCGCCACCACCGTCGGCCTCATGGCCTACGACGGGTCCGACGCCGAGGGCATCCTCGACGGCCTCCGCACCGCCCTGAAGAAGTGCACCGCCTACGAGGGAGGCGTGCCCGCCCGCACCACCGCGAAGGCCGCCACCGCCCCCGACGTGGGCGACGACGCCGTCGCCTTCGGCCTGCAGACCCGGGGGGACAGCGCGGACGCGTTCGTGGTCGTGCGCAGCGGCGCCACGGTCGTCCTGTTCAACACCGCCGCCGGCACCGGCTCCGCGGCGGAGGTGCCGACGGAACTGGTCACCGCGCAGATCCGGAAGCTGGGAGCCTGAGGCGGCGGGTGCGCAGCCGGCCGCCGGGCCGGTGAACAGGTCCGGTCGCCGCCCGGCACGGTGACTTCGGCCGCCGCGAGGACAGGCTCTGGTGCTGTTCGCTGTCCCTGACCGACATGGCCCCGGCTTCCCTTCATCGTCGGCGCGGGGCGTGGGGCGTGGGGGCGGCTTCAGGCGGCCGACGGGCCCGCCACCGTCCAGCCCGGTGCCTGCGGGTGGGCGCTCACGTCCTCGTGGCGGACCTGGTCGCCGCAGGCCGCGCAGGTGACCACGGGGGCCAGTTCGTTGCCGCAGACGTGCTCGAGCACCATGGGGCGGTCGTCGCCCTCGCGGAGATGGCGGTCGCCCCACGCCATGAGGGTCATCAGGACCGGCTCCAGCTCGAGCCCCGCCTGGGTGGGCCGGTACTCGAAGCGCTGCGGACGCTCGCTGTAGGCGCGCCTGGTCAGGATCCCGGCGTCGACGAGGCGGCGCAGCCGGGTGGCCAGGATGTCGCGCGGGGCGCCGATGTTGCGCGCCAGCTGGTCGAAGCGGGCGTTGCCCAGGCATACCTCCCGCAGGACGAGCAGGGAGTACTTCTCGCCGACGAGGGCGAGGGCGTCGGCGATCGAGCAGGGGCGCGGGTCTTTGGAGGCGGCCATGACGGCCAGTCTAGGGGAGGGTTGGAAAAGCAAATCCAGGTCGGTTGGATTTTCCAACTCTCAGGGCTATGGTGAGTCCAGGTTTCCTACTCACCGGTAGTTCTCGCTGCCCGTGCTCGTCATGGAGGCACCGCACATGCGTGACGCAGTCATCGTCGAAGCCGTACGCACCCCGATCGGCAAGGGCAAGCCGAACGGCGCCCTCGCCCATGTCCACCCCGTGGAACTCCTCGCCCACACCCTGCGCACCCTCGTCGACCGCTCCGGCGTCGGCCCCGCGCTGATCGACGACGTCATCGGCGGCACCGTCGACCAGGTCGGCGAGCAGGCCATGAACACCACCCGCTACGCGCTGCTCTCGGCGGGCTTCCCGGAGACGGTCCCCGCGACCACCGTCGACCGGCAGTGCGGCTCCTCCCAGCAGGCCGTGCACTTCGCGGCCCAGGGCGTGATCTCCGGCGCGTACGACCTCGTCGTCGCCTGCGGTGTCGAGTCGATGAGCCGGGTGCCGATGTGGTCCAACGTGCCGCCCGGCAAGGACCCCTTCGGCCCCGGCGTCGCCGCGCGCTACCCGGAGGGACTCGTCCCGCAGGGCATCAGCTCCGAGCTCATCGCCGCCAAGTGGTCCATCACGCGCGAGCAGATGGACGCCTTCGCCGTCTCCTCGCACCGCAAGGCCGCCGAGGCCTGGACACAGGGGCTCTTCGATGCCGAGGTCGCGCCCCTGGACGGCGTCTCGCGCGACGAGTGCGTACGGCCCGGGAGCACCCCCGAGATCCTCGCCGGCCTCGAATCCGCCTACTACGACCCGGCTTTCGCCGAGCGCTTCCCGCAGATCGAGTGGAACGTCACCGCGGGCAACGCGAGCCCGGTCAACGACGGCGCCTCGGCCGTGCTGATCACCTCCGGCGAGACCGCCGCCCGCCTCGGTCTGCGCCCGCTCGCCCGGCTGCACAGCTTCGCCGTCACCGGCTCGGATCCGCTGCTGATGCTGACCGGCGTGATCCCGGCGACGGAGAAGGTGCTGCGCCGGGCGGGACTGCGGCTCGACGACATCGACCTCTTCGAGGTCAACGAGGCGTTCTCCAGCGTGGTCCTGGCCTGGCGGCAGGAGACGGGCGCCGACCTCGCCAAGGTCAATGTGCACGGCGGCGCGATCGCGCTCGGACACCCGCTCGGCGCGAGCGGCACCCGGCTGACGACGACGCTCGTCCACGCGATGCGGGAACGCGGCGCCCGCTACGCGCTGCAGACGATGTGCGAGGCGGGCGGGCTCGCCAACGCCATGGTGCTGGAATCCGTGTGACGGGCCGCCGGGTGACAGGCCGCCTTGCCACCGGCCGCCTTGCCACCGGCCGCCCTGCGACCGGCAGCCCGGCGGCCACCGGCCGCCTTCACGACGGGCCGGGGGACAGGTGCCGCAAGGGCTGATGGCGACGCCTCGCGGGGGCTACGCGGGGCGCAGGTGGTGGCGTTTGCGCCAGGCCACCACCGCGCCGACCAGCGCCGGCAGGGCGATGCAGGCCATGGCGATCAGGAAGGCCGGCGAGGTCGGGGAAGAGGCGCGGGCCCCGGCGACGACATAGGCGGCGGTGTTCGGGATCGAGCCCACCGCGGTCGCCACCAGGAAGGACAGCCAGCCCATGCGGGAGACGGCGGCGCAGTAGTTCGCGGCCCAGAAAGGCACCCCCGGGAACAGCCGGGCCGCCAGCATCGAGCGCATGCCGTGCCGGCTGAGCTGGCCGTCCGCCGCCTTGAGCAGCCGCCCGCGCAGCAGCGGCCGTAGCGCGTCCTGCCCGAGGATCCGGCCGAGCCCGAAGGCGATCCCGGCGCCCAGCACCGTGCCCGCCAGCGCCGCGGCGATGCCCCACTGCGAGCCGAACAGGGCGCCCGCGGCCAGGTTCAGCAGCGGCCGGGGCACGAACGCCACCGTGCACAGTCCGTACGCCACCGCGAAGACCGCGGCCGCCGAGACACCGCCCAACTGGGGTGGCCAGCCGTCCGCGAGAAGCTTCTGCGGCTCGAAGAGCAGCACGCTCGACGCGGCCGCCGCGAGCAGCGCGACCAGCAGCGCGAAACGGGACCAGGGCGAGCGCAGCCCTCTCGCGCAGCGCGCGGCGAGGCCGCCGGGAGCGTCGGCCGCCGAGACGACGGGCGTGACGGCGGGCACGGGGACGGCGGGCACGGGAGCGAGCGTGGGGACGACGAGCTCCGTGGCGATGGCCCGGGGAGTGGCCGTGGCGGTGCCCCCAGAGCGGGTGGTGGCATCGAGCATCCAGCGACACTAACCGACGTGTATGTGTGATCGCCGTATGGTTCGTCTCATGACGGTCACAGGTGCGGACGCGAACGGCGCGCCGGACAGCGTTCTCGCCGACCTCGTGCTGGAGCGGCTGACGGCCGCGTACGGCGCCGGGGCCGATCCCGCCCGGGCGGCGGTCATGCGCGCGTACATGAAGGACGTGGCCCCCTTCCTCGGCCTCCCCACCCCCGCGCGCCGGGCCCTGTCCCGCACCGTCCTGGCGGGCACGCCCCGGCCGGACGAGGCCGACTGCACGGCGATCGCGCTGCGCTGCTGGGCGCTGCCGCAGCGCGAGTACCACTACTTCGCCGTCGACTACCTGCGCCGGCACGCGCCCCGCCTGTCGTCGGCGTTCCTGCCCGTGGCGCGCCGCCTGGTGACCACGACGCCCTGGTGGGACACGGTCGACCTGCTCGCCGCGCACGTGGTCGGCACGCTCGTCGCGGCCGACCCCCGGCTCGGCGCCGACATGGACGTATGGATCGCCGACGAGGACCTGTGGGTCGCCCGGACCGCCCTGCTCCACCAGCTCCGCCGCAAGGAACACACCGACACCGACCGTCTCTTCGCCCACTGTCTGCGCCGGTCGGGGCACCCGGACTTCTTCATCCGCAAGGCCATCGGCTGGGCCCTGCGCGAGTACGCCAAGACCGACCCGGCGGCCGTCCGCGCCTTCGTCGCCCGCGAGCGGGGGCGGTTCGCGCCGCTGACGGTGCGTGAGGCGCTGAAGAACATCGGGGACGCGCCCTAGCGGTTCGGCCGTGCCGTGCCGATGTCGGTCATCGAGGCCGCAACCCTCCCCATCCGGGGAAAACCATTCGACGCCGAACGAGCCGTCGGCGATGATCGACACCATGTTCCGGTACGCCTTCCTCCTCGCAGCGTCCGCAGTCGCGGATACGCCGAAGGCTGCCGTCCCACTCCTCGTGGCCGCTGTCGACGGCGCCCGAAGCTGACCCTCTCCGGATCGTCCGGCGGACCCCGCAGGGGGAGGGTCGGCGAGTTCGCCGGGGTCCCCACTTCCTACGGACACGCTTCGAGGTACAGCCATGCCCAAGACCGCTTACGTGCGGACCAAACCACACCTCAACATCGGCACCATGGGGCACGTGGACCACGGCAAGACCACTCTGACCGCCGCGATCACCAAGGTCCTCGCCGACCGCGGCACCGGCACCTTCGTGCCGTTCGACCGTATCGACCGGGCCCCGGAGGAGGCGGCCCGCGGGATCACCATCAACATCGCGCACGTCGAGTACGAGACCGACACCCGGCACTACGCCCACGTCGACATGCCCGGTCACGCCGACTACGTGAAGAACATGGTCACCGGCGCGGCGCAGCTCGACGGGGCGATCCTCGTCGTCTCCGCGCTCGACGGGATCATGCCGCAGACCGCCGAACACGTGCTGCTCGCCCGCCAGGTGGGCGTCGACCACATCGTGGTCGCGCTCAACAAGGCGGACGCCGGCGACGAGGAGCTGATCGACCTCGTCGAGTTGGAGGTCCGCGACCTGCTCACCGAGCACGGCTACGGCGGCGACTCCGCGCCCGTCGTCAGGGTGTCGGGGCTGCGGGCGCTGGCCGGCGACCCCCGCTGGACGGCGTCGATCGACGCGCTGCTCGACGCGGTGGACACCTATGTGCCCATGCCCGAGCGGTATCTGGACGCGCCGTTCCTGCTGTCGGTGGAGAACGTGCTCACCATCACCGGCCGGGGGACCGTCGTCACCGGCGCCGTCGAGCGGGGGACGCTCCGCCTGGGGGACCAGGTGCAGGTGCTCGGCGCCGGTGTCGAGACCGTGGTGACGGGCGTCGAGACCTTCGGGAAGCCGATGGAGGAGGCGCAGGCCGGGGACAACGTGGCGCTGCTGCTGCGCGGGGTGCCCCGGGACGCCGTACGGCGGGGGCATGTCGTGGTGGCGCCGGGGAGCGTGGTGCCCAGCCGGCGGTTCAGGGCGCGGGTGTACGTCCTGTCCGGGCGGGAGGGCGGCCGGTCCACGCCCGTCTCGACCGGCTACCGGCCGCAGTTCTACATCCGCACGGCGGACGTCGTCGGGGACGTGGACCTGGGCGAGGTCGCGGTCGCGCGGCCCGGGGACACGGTCGGCATGACCGTCGAGCTGGGACGTGAGGTTCCGCTGGAGCCGGGCCTCGGCTTCGCCATCCGCGAGGGCGGGCGGACCGTGGGGGCGGGGACCGTGACAGCCGTGCTGTGAGGGCGGCCGGTGTCCGTGGCCGGCGGGCGCGGGGGCCCGCGGGCCGTGCCCCTCCGGGGGTGCGGCCCGCAGGCACAATGGGACGGTGAACGACGAGCCCATACCCGTCTCCCGCGCCGTCGACCACGGCACCGCCAAGCTGATGCCCGACGTCGACCGTGAGCGGGCCTGGCTGCTGACCGTCGACGGCGCGCCGCAGTCGTACGTCGACCTGGACGAGCCGACGTATCTGGAGTTCGAGTACGCGCGGCGCCTCGGGCACGTCCTGGACACCGTCGCCGAGCCGGGGCGGCCCCTGGACGTCCTGCATCTCGGCGGCGGTGCGCTGACCCTGCCCCGGTACCTGGCCGCGACCCGGCCGGGTTCCCGGCAGGACGTCGTCGAGTTCGACCGCGGTCTGCTGGAGCTGATCGCCGAGCACCTGCCGGTCCCGGCCGGGACCGGCATCGCGCTGCACGCCGCCGACGCGCGGGACTGGCTGGAAGCGGCCCCGGACGGCTCCGCCGACGCGCTGGTCGCCGATGTCTTCGGCGGCTCCCGGGTCCCCGCCCATCTGACGTCCCTGACCTACGCCCAGGAGGCCGGACGGGTCCTGCGCGGCGACGGCGTCTATCTGGCGAACCTCGCCGACGCGGCGCCCTTCGGCTTCCTGCGCTCCCAACTCGCCAATCTCGCGACGGTGTTCGAGGAACTCGCGCTCATCGCCGAGCCCGCCGTGCTGCGCGGCCGCCGGTTCGGCAACGCGGTGCTCGTCGCCGCGCACCAGCCGCTCGACGTGGCCACGCTGGCCCGCCGCACCGCCGCCGACGCCTTCCCGGCCCGGGTGGAGCACGGATCCGGACTGCGCCGCTTCATCGGCGACGCCCACCCGGTACGGGACGAGGACGCCGTACCGTCGCCCGCACCACCGGAGGGCGCGTTCGGCATCGGCTGAGCGGCGGGTCACGGCGTCGCGTGCACCCCACCGAGGACCGCCGGACCGTCACCGGCCGGCCGTCCTCGCGGGGGCTCCGCTAGTTCTGCGTCGGTGTCCCGCTCAGCCGTACGGTGCTGAGGATCTGCATGATCGTGGCCTTCGGGAGCTCGTCCTTCACGCCCTTGGCCCCGTACAGGTTCCACGACACGTAGTTGCCGTTGGAGTTCTTGAAGCCGAACGTGATGGCCTTGCCGTCGCTGTCGCACTTGCCCTTCTGGGGCGTGTTCGTCGACTGGGCCCAGGCGTAACTGCCCACGATGCCGGAGGCGGTCGTGAAGGCGGTGGCCTTCTTGTCGAAGGTGAGGCTCTTCTTGTCCGGCTCGGTGTAGCCGCCGAAGACCCACCAGGCGGGCGTGTTGATCGCGATCTCGTCGGTCGTCTTGGCCCCTTCGGCGCCCTTGCTGCCGACCACGGCGAGCGGGGTGTCGTCGGTCTTGCCGTCCTTGTCGGCGTCCGTGGAGCACCACTTCGACTTGAACTCGGCCGTACCCCCCTGCAGGATCTGGTCGTAGCCGTCGGACTGCTCCTTGTCCTCCCACTCGAAGCCCTGGCTGAGCCCCGGCGACTGGACCTCCCAGTCCGCCGGCACGTCGAAGGCGATGCCCCACTTGGGGTTCACCACGACCTTCCAGCCGGCGACGGTCGCCTTCGCTGTCTCGTTGCCGCGCGGGTTGTCGTCCGCACCGGCCGAGGAGGACGCGGAGGCCGAGGCGGAACCGGACGTGGAGACCGTGGGGCTCGCGCCGCCCTTGCTCGCGTCGGCCGGGTCGTCGTCGTCACCGCCCAGCACGAGGAACCCGGTGACACCGGCGGCCACGACGACGGCCGAGGCCGCGACGATCGCGATCAGCTTCGTCCGGTTGCCTCCGCCGCCTCCGCCCGGCGGAGGCGTGGGCACGCCCGCGGGCGACGGGGCGCCCCACTGCGGTTGCTGCCCGTAGGGGTGGGGCTGCTGGTCGGGCTGTTGCTGGTAGCCGGGCTGCTGATACGGATTCGGCTGCTGGTATCCCGGCTGCTGGTACGGATTGTTCTGCGCCTGCGGGTTCTGCTCTCCCCCGGGCGGCTGCTGTCCTGGCCACATGGCCTGAAACCCTAGTGCCGTCCCGGACACGATTCGGTCACCGCCCCTTGTCAGGGACGTACCGAATCGGGACTCGGAGGGCCGAAGCGCGTGGACTGTGCCCCTTAACTTCCGGATTGCGGCATCCGGGGGCTCGTCGGCGACCCTTCTCGACGGCCGAGAACCGCGCGGACGTACGGCGATCGGCCCGCCGGTCTGGCCAGCCGAAGCTACTCACAGGTAACATCGCGGTCATGAGCGCAGACCAGATGTCCATCGGCGAGATGCTCGCCGCCACCGTGCCCATGGCCCGGACCCTGAACCTCGAGTTCCTCGAGGCCGGTCCGGAGAAGGCCGTGGTCGCCCTGCCCGACCAGAGCGAGTTCCACAACCACGTGGGCGGGCCGCACGCGGGGGCGATGTTCACGCTCGGCGAGTCCGCCAGCGGTGCGATCGTCCTCGCCGCGTTCGGCGACCAGCTCTCCCGAGCCGTGCCGCTCGCCGTCGGCGCCGAGATCGCCTACCGCAAGCTGGCCATGGGCGCGGTCACCGCCACCGCCACGCTGGGCCGCCCGGCCGCCGAGGTCGTCGCGCAGCTCGACGCGGGGGAGCGGCCCGAGTTCCCGGTCGCCATCGAGATCCGCCGCGCCGACGGGGCCGTCACCGGCGAGATGACGGTGACCTGGACCCTGCGCCCCAACAGCTGACCGCCCGACCGCCCGACCGGTTGAGCGGGCCGACTTACTGAGCGGCTGGCCTCCTGACCCGGCTGGCCGCCTGAAGTGCCTGAAGTGCCCGACCGGCCGAAGCGCCTGACCGGCTGACCGTCCTGGTGGCCGAGCGGCGTCCTGCGAGGGCGACGGGCCCGGTCGGGGCGACTTCGGGGCTCCGCGTGGCGGGACACGTCACACGTCACGCGTCACGCCACGGTCCGCGCCGCGCCGCGCCGCGCCGCGCCGCGCGCGGTCAGGCCGCCAGCTGTTCCCGGTCCGCGTCGCCGTCCTCCAGGCCCGTCACGAACTCCTTCAGCCAGGCGACGAACTCCGGCCCCAGGTCGGCCCGGTCGCAGGCCAGGCGGACGACCGTACGCAGATACTCCGCCTTGTCGCCCGTGTCGTAGCGGCGGCCCGTGAAGATCACGCCGTGCACCGTGCCGCCCGCCGCGAGTTCCTGGAGGGCGTCGGTGAGCTGGATCTCGCCGCCGCGGCCGGGTGCGGTGCGCTCCAGGACGTCGAAGACGGCCGGGTCGAGGACGTACCGTCCGATGACCGCGTACCGGCTGGGCGCGTCCTCGCGCGCGGGCTTCTCCACCAGACCGGTGACGCGCACCACGCCGTCCTCGCCGGACGGCTCCACGGCCGCGCAGCCGTAGAGGTGGACCTGCTCCGGCGGGACCTCCATCAGGGCGACCACGCTGCCGGCGTACCGGTCCCGGACCTCGAGCATCCTGCTGAGCAGGGTCTCCCGCGGGTCGATGAGGTCGTCGCCGAGCAGTACCGCGAACGGCTGGTCGCCGACGTGGTTGCGGGCGCAGAGCACCGCGTGACCGAGCCCGAGCGGGTCGCCCTGCCGGATGTGGTGGATGTCGGCGAGCCGGGCCGGATCGCGCACCGCGTCCAGCCGGACGGTGTCGCCCTTGGCGGCGAGCGCCTGCTCCAGTTCGAAGGCGTGGTCGAAGTGGTCCTCGATGGCCCGCTTGTGCCGGCCCGTGACCATCAGGACGTCGTCCAGACCCGCGGCGGCCGCCTCCTCGACGACGTACTGGATGGCCGGCTTGTCGACCACCGGCAGCATCTCCTTCGGCGTCGCCTTGGTGGCGGGCAGGAAACGGGTACCGAGGCCGGCGGCCGGGACGACTGCTTTACGAACACTGGGTGCGGAGTGGGGGGCGCTCATGCGGGTCATGGTGTCCCACGGGGATGGGAGTACCCCGGGAGTCACATCTGAGATTCCTGTGGGCCGACCCTGTGCCGGAGCGCCGGTCACGCGGGGGCCGGAAGTTGGAGATTCCGTGTGCCATCCGGCTTTGCACGTTCACAAGTTGAGTCCGGCGATCCGGGCGCCTTTCGAATGCGGGTGCGGATACCGCCGGTAACTTATCTGAATTTCCCGCACTTTGAACTTGGGTCACTCGAACTCCTTGTTTCCTATGAGGCGCGTGTGCGAAGGTGAGCCTCCCCTTACGGATGGGCCGGATCAGGCCAACGTGCCTGGTCAGGCCAAAGGTATGCACCAATCAGGCACCGGCTTTCCCACACCGTGCTTTTCCGTGCCGTTCGTCGGCTTGGAAGGAAATGGTTCCGTGCAATCCCCCACCCCCCCACGCCCGCCCTACCCGCCCCGCCCCGGCTGGATACCCGGGGATTCCGATCCCCGGCTCGCCGCCCGGCTGGCCGAGCGGCCCGCCGACGACGAAGCGCGCGCCCGCGCCGTCGCCCTGCTGTTCGCCCGTCATTGGCGGGCGGCCCACGACTACGCGACCGTCTGCCTGGCCGGCAGCGAGGACACGGCGCGGCTCGTGGCCGCCGCCGCGTTCCACGAGGTGCTCGGCAGGCTCGCGGACGGCCGCACCGGCGGTGCCTTGCGTCCCCGACTCCTGGTCGCCGTACGGGAGACGGTCCGCAAATGGGCCGGCGCCGACGGTGTGGCCGACGTGCTGCCGGAACTGCGGAAAACCGTCGGCGGCCGCGGACTGCGCGCCGCCCGGGCGGCGACCGCCGAAAGGCGTCAACTCGCCGAGCGTTCTTTCCAGTTGCTCCCGACCGCCTCCCAATGCCTGTTGTGGCACACCGAGGTGGAGGCGGAACCCATATCCGTACCGGCCGGTCTGTCGGGCGTGGACGCCCTCACCGCGACAGCCGCTCTGGAACAGGCGCGGGAACAATTCCGGGCGGGCTGTGTACGCGCCCACCGGGAACTCGCGCCGACGAGCGAATGCCGCTTCTACAACCGTCTCCTCGACATTCCGCTGCGCCGCGGCGGAACCCTGCTGCCCGATGTCCGGCAGCATCTCGCGCACTGCCGCTTCTGCCGGCACGCCGCCGAACAGCTCAGCCATTTCGACGACGGCCTCGGCGTGCTGCTCGCCGAGACGGTGCTGGGCTGGGGCGCCCGCCGCTACCTCGACTCACGCCCCGAACGCACGGCCCGCGCCGGCCCGTCGGCCGGGTCCGCGGCGCCTGCCGGGCCCGCCGTCGGGCCCCGCCCGTGGGAGGCGGCCGGCACCGCACCACCTCGGCGGGACTGCTCGACCTGCCGGGCAGGCGGCCCAAGGCCGTCCTGGTGGGCGTGGGGCTGACCTCGCTCGCGCTGGTCGCGACCGTCTTCGTGGCCAAGGGCTGGTCCGATGACAACGGTGTCCCCTCTCCCGGGGCCACCTGGGGCGCACCCGTCGGCGGGACCGGCACCCCGGCCGACGGCGCACGGGGTCTGCCCGGCGGCTCCGACGCCCCCTCGCCCGCCGGATCCCCGTCGGCCGCCTCCGCCTCCCGGTCCGCCGAGGTCGCGCACGGCAGGCTGCGCAGCCCGGACGCGGAGCTCTGCCTCGACGCCGCCCGCGGCCTGGCCCGGCCCGGTGCGGGCATCGTTCTCGCGGAGTGCTCACAGGCCGCGTCCCAGCAGTGGTCGTACCAGGACGACGGGCTGCTGCGCAGCGCGGCCGACCCGACGCTCTGCCTGGCCGCGGACCCCGGTCACCGGACGACCGCCCTGGTCAGCTGTCTGGTGCACGCGGGCGAGACGTTCTTCGACCTGACCGTCCGCGGGGAACTCCTGCTGCGGCGCGACGACGGCCTGGTCGTCGCGCGCGCCGCCGGCAAGCCGGGGGCACCCGTGGTCGTCACCGAGCGGGACGGCTCCGGCGGACAGCGGTGGGTGTTCGACACGGCCGGGGCGGCGCCGGGGGCGCCCGGTGCGGAGCCGCGCAGTACGGCGCGGCCGCCCGGTCCGGGCACCCCCGGCTCCCCGGACGTCCCGGCACCGCGCGGCGACCGCTCCCGCGCCCCGGACACCGCGCCGGCGCCCGCCGAAACCGCCCCGGCCGGACCGGAGTTCGAGACCCGGATCGCCCAGGTGCAGTGCTGTGATCCGCCGGCCGACCCGGCCGGACCGGCGAGGCCGCCGGTCCCCGCGACGCTCCTCGACGCGCTCCCGGCGCCCGCCGAGGTGTCCGAGGCGCTGGGTGGCGTCGTCGCGGACGTGACCGGGACTCTCGGCCACTGAGCCGGGAACCGGGGAGGAGGGGGAGGGGCCGCCCGAGGGGAGCGGCCCCTCCCCTCGCTTCTTCTTCCTCCGCGCGCTTCCCCGTCGTGGAGACGACCGCCCGGCTACGAGGTGCAGACGTCCCTCAGCTCCGAGGCCGCCTCGTCGATCGCGGCGGCGTCGGGCCGGTCGCCGTCGAGGATGTCCTGGTTGTAGTCCTCGACGGCCTGCTGGAGCTTGTCGACCGCCTTGTCGACCTTGCTGTCGTCGGACGAGCCGTCGTCCGACTTGTCGTTGATCTTGTCCAGGTTCTTCTCGATGGTGTCGATGGAATCCTCGGTCCTCGTCGGATCCTCGATGGCGTCGGCTCCGGCCTTGTTGATCGCCGTGATGCTGTCCGTGATGTCGTCGGCGTTCGAGAGGCAGTCGACGGAGTCGTCGAACTCGCAGCCGGTGAGAAGGCCGGCGGTCAGCGCGAGCGCTGCCGCTGCGGTGGCGATGACGGCAGTACGGCGTCCGCGTCGGCGGTTCACGGCCATGGCGGGGTCCCTTCGAAAACGTTGGGGGCACGGTGGGTTCTTCCTCCACCACGATCACGTGACGGGACCGTCGTCACGAGGGACCCCGCCCCCGGATCCGTGGTGTAGCGGGCTACACCACGCGACGGGCCGGGTCCGGCCGACCCGGTAGGCTTCCGGGAAGGCAAGGCTGCCCAGGGACGTCAAACGGGAGGAACCCGCGGTGCACGTGCAGGAATGGCTCGACACGGTGCCCGCGGCCGCTGTCTACGCCCTGGTCGGCCTGGTCATCGGACTCGAGAGCCTCGGCATCCCGCTGCCGGGCGAGATCGTCCTGGTCTCGGCCGCGCTGCTGTCCTCCCAGCACGGCGGGATCAACCCCGTCGTGCTCGGCGCGTGCGCCACCGCGGGCGCCGTGATCGGTGACTCCATCGGCTACGCCATCGGCCGCAAGGGCGGACGTCCGCTGCTCGCCTGGCTCGGTGCGAAGTTCCCCCGGCACTTCGGCGAAGGGCATATCGCCACCGCCGAGCGGTCCTTCGAGAAGTGGGGCATGTGGGCCGTCTTCTTCGGCCGCTTCGTCGCCCTGCTGCGCATCTTCGCCGGCCCGCTCGCGGGCGTGCTGCACATGCCGTACTGGAAGTTCCTGGTCGCCAACGTCCTCGGCGGCATCGCCTGGGCGGGCGGCACGACGGCGGTCATCTACTACGTGGGTGTCGTGGCGGAGTCCTGGCTGAAGAAGTTCTCGTACCTGGGCCTGGTGCTGGCGGTGCTGATCGGCCTGACGTCGATGCTGATCATCAAGCGCAAGGCGAAGAAGATGCAGAGCGCTTCGCGGGAGGCCGAAGCGGAGAGCGTGCCGGCCGCCGCCGAGTAGGCGGGCCGCCCTTACTGCTCGTGCACCTTCCCGTGGGCCTTGGCCAGGTCCGCGTAGAGGGTGCCGTTCAGGGTCACGCCCTGCCGCTCCTCCTCGCTCAACTCCCGCCTGACCTTGGCCGGTACGCCCGCGACCAGTGATCCCGGCGGTACCTCCATGCCCTGGGGCACGAGCGCCTGCGCGGCGACCAGCGAACCCGCCCCGATCACCGCCCCGTTGAGCACGGTCGCCCCCATCCCGATGAGGCAGTCGTCCCCGACCGTGGCCCCGTGCACCACGGCGTTGTGGCCGACGGACACCCGCTCGCCGATCGTCACCGGAAAGCCGGGGTCGGCGTGCAGTGTCACGTTGTCCTGGATGTTGGCGTCGGTCCGGACGGTGATCCGCTCCACGTCGCCGCGCACGACGGCCCCGTACCAGACGCTCGCGCCCGCCTCCAGCGTCACGTCCCCGATCACCGAGGCCGTCGGCGCCACGAACGCCTCGGCGTCGATCTTCGGTTCCCTGCCGCCGATGCCCACGATCAGCGCCTTGTGCGTCATCACCGTCTCCTCGTGTCGGTCGTTCTCCCCGCACCGTACGCCACCCGGTGGGGCGAAGATCACAGGGTCAAGGGCCCATGGCCGCACCGCGCGCTGAGTACGGTGAACGGGTGCCGAAGCCCTGGAACACGTTCTCGTCATGGCGGCGCCGACTGGTGCAGCGCGCCGTCCACGCGGGCTGGGCGTGGGTGCAGCGCACGGGCTCCGTCACCGCCGAGCACCCCGGACGCTTCCGCTTCGGCTCGATGGGCCGGGGCACCCGGCTCGCCTTCCCGCTCGGCACGGTCTTCGGGGAGCCCTGGATCCACCTCGGCGCGCACTGCATCGTCGGTGAGCAGGTCACCCTGACCGCTGGTCTGATGCCCGACCTGGATCTCGGCCCGGAGCCGATCCTGCGGCTCGGCGACGGCGTGGTGCTGGGCCGGGGCAGCCATGTCATCGCCGACACCACGGTGACCATCGGCAGCGACTGCTACTTCGGCCCGTACGTGTACGTCACGTCCACGAACCACTCCTACGACGATCCGCACGAGCCGATCGGCAAGCAGTGGCCCCGCATGGAGCCCGTGGAGATCGGCCCGGGGTGCTGGATCGGCACGGGGGCCGTGATCCTGCCGGGTGCGCGGATCGGACGGAACGTCGTCGTGGCGGCCGGTGCGGTGGTGCGCGGCACGGTGCCCGACCACGCGGTCGTCGCGGGGGCGCCCGCCAAGGTCGTACGGCGCTGGACGCAGGCGGAGGGCTGGCAGCCGCCGCTGCGCACCCCGGCGCCGGTGCCGATCCCGGACGGGGTCACCTCGGACCAGCTGGTCGCGCTGTCGGAACTGGACGAGGAGACGGCGGCCGCCCTGGCCCGGCTGGAACCCTAGGTCACCCGGTCCCCGGTCACCCGGTCGCCAGCAGCAGGGTGCCCACCAGGGCCAGTCCCGCGCCCGCCGCCTGGACCGCGCGCAGTCGTTCCCGCAGGAAGCCGCGCGCGGCGAGGGAGGTCACCACGGGGTAGAGCGAGGCGAGCACGGCGGCGACCGTGACGGGGCCGTGCTGGGCGGCGACGGCGTAGGTGCCGTTCGCGGCGACGTCGGCCAGCCCGACGAAGCCGTACGCGGGCAGCGAGGCCCGGCCGATACCGCCCTCGGGAAGGGCGGGCGTCCCGCGCCGGACGGCGACGTACAGGGCCGCGCCGCCGGTGACCACGTTGGTCACGCGCTGCACGAACAGGGCCAGGAACAGGCCGGTGACGGTCGTGGACGCCTCGGTGATCAGGACGAACACCGTGCCGAAGCCGAGCGCCGCGACCAGAGTGAGCAGGACGGCCTGCCGCTGCACCGGGGCGCCCCTCAGCTGCGGGCCGCCCGCCAGGACGACCCCGATCACCGCGACCGCGATGCCCGCCGCCTGGACGGGTCCCGGCCGCTCGCCGAGAACCAGTCCGACGGAGACCGGCACGGCCACGCTGAGGGTGGCGAGCGGGGAGACGACTCCCATGGGGCCGAGCGCCAGCGCCTTGTAGAAGGAGAACAGGGCGACCGGGCCGACCAGTCCCGCCGCGACCGCGAACCACAGGCGGGGACCGGCCTCGCTCCAGCCCCCGGTGGCGACGACGATCGCGCCGAGCACGGCGGCCGCGATCGACTGCGAGACCACGACCACGGTGAGCGCCGGGGTCCGGCGCGTGAGCAGTCCGCCGCCGAAGTCGGCCAGGCCCCACAGGAGGCTGGTGGCCAGGGCGAAGAGTGCTGTCACGGGGTTCCTCGCAGTACAGTTCGGTGCACGATCAGGTGCACCCCACGGTAGTACAGGGAAGTGAATCCTGGCATCCAGAATATTGGACTCCCGAGTGGACGGAATGTGTCGGTGTCGGACCTCGAACTCCTGACCCAGTCCCTGGCGCGCAACGTCAAGCACTGGCGCGCGGTGCGCGGCTTCACCCTGGACGTGCTCGCCGCCCGGGCCGGCGTCAGCCGCGGGATGCTCATCCAGATCGAGCAGGCCCGCACCAATCCGAGCATCGGCACGGTCGTCAAGATCGGCGACGCGCTCGGCATCAGCGTCACCACCCTCCTCGACTACGAGCGAGGCGCGAAGGTCCGTATCGTCCCGGCCGATCAGGCGGTACGGCTGTGGCACACCGACGCTGGCAGCTACAACCGGCTGCTCGCCGGCACGGAGGCGCCCGGACCGCTGGAGATGTGGGACTGGCGGCTGATGCCGGGGGAGAGCAGCCTCTCCGAACCCCACCCCGTCGGCACCGTCGAGCTCGTCCACGTCACCGCGGGCGAACTCACGCTCGCCGTGGACGGCGAGGAGTACCGCGTCCCGACCGGCGCGAGCGCCTCCTTCGAGGCCGGCGTCCCGCATGTCTACGGCAACCGGGGCGAGGTGCCGATGGAGATGGTGATGGCCGTCTCGGTGCCGCCCGTGCTCTGAGACGCCGCGCCCGGGGGCGGGCGGCTCTTGTTAGCGTGCGGTCATGCGCGCACCCATCGGACACTTCGACACCGCCACCCCGGCCCCCGACTGCCTCGACGAGCTGGTCGGCCCGGTCGCCGACGCCGTACGGCACTGGAGCGGCAGCGTGCCCGCCGACCAGCTCGTCCACGTCGACACCGACCCACGGTGGGCCGACACGGCCGTCTTCGTGGAGCACTACGGCCGGGAGCTGCTGGAGCAGTCCGCGAACTGCGTGGTGGTCGCCGGCAAGCGGGGTGGCGGGACGACCCTCGCCGCGTGCGTCGTGCTGTCCACCACCCGGGTCGACGTCAACGGCGTCGTGCGCCGCCAACTCGGCGCCCGCAAGGCCTCGTTCGCGGCGATGGACACGGCGGTCGGGGAGACCGGCATGGAGTACGGCGGCATCACGCCGATCGGACTCCCGTCCGGCTGGCCGGTGTTGGTGGACTCCGCCGTCGTCGACCTGCCGTACGTCCTGGTGGGCAGCGGGCGCCGACGCGGGAAGCTGCTGGTGCCGGGCAAGGCGTTCGCCGAACTGCCGGGCGCGGTGGTGCTGGAGGGGCTCGGCGTGGCCTGAGGCGCCTCACCGCCAGTGGAGTCAGGCCGCTGTGTGATGGGCGAGGGCCAGATGCGGGTCGTCCTCGCCCGGCACCGGTGCCGGATCCGCGTGGACCAGCGCGGCCGTCAGGCGCGGCACGGCGTGCAGCAGGGCGTGTTCGGCCGCCACGGCGATCCCGTGCGCCTCGCGTACCGTCGCCTCGCCGTCCACGACGACCGCCACCTCGGCCCGCAGCCGGTGCCCGATCCAGCGCAGCCGCAACTCGCCGACCTCACGCACCCCCTCGACCTCCCGCAGCGCGTGCTCGGCCCGGTCGACCAGGGCCGGGTCGACGGCGTCCATCACCCGGCGGAACACCTCGCGCGCCGCGTCCCGCAGCACCAGCGCGATCGCCGCCGTGATCGCCAACCCCACCACCGGGTCCGCGAGTTGCCACCCCAGCGCGGAGCCGCCCGCGCCCAGCAGCACCGCCAGCGAGGTGAACCCGTCCGTGCGGGCGTGCAGCCCGTCCGCGACCAGCGCGGCCGAGCCGATCGAACGGCCCACCCGGATGCGGTAGCGCGCGACCCACTCGTTGCCCGCGAAGCCGGCCAGCGCGGCCACCGCGACCGCGCCGAGCTGCTCGACCGGGCGCGGATTCATCAGCCGCTCGACCGCCGTCCATCCCGCGAAGGCCGCCGACGCGGCGATCGTCAGCACGATCGCGATGCCGGCCAGGTCCTCCGCCCGCCCGTAGCCGTAGGTGAAGCGGCGGGTGGCCGCCCGCCGGCCCAGCACGAAGGCGATGCCCAGCGGTACGGCGGTCAGCGCGTCCGCCGTGTTGTGCACCGTGTCGCCGAGCAGCGCCACCGACCCGGACAGGGCGACCACGACCGCCTGCGCGACCGCCGTCACGCCCAGTACCGCCAGCGAGACCCACAGCGCGCGCATGCCCCGGGCCGAGGACTCCAGCGCCGGGTCCAGTTTGTCGGCGCTCTCGTGCGAGTGCGGGGTGAGGAGGTGGGTGACGCGGTGGCGCAGGCCCGGGGCGGAGGAGCGGGAGGGGGAAGAGGGGGAGTGGTGGTGGGGGCGCGGGTGGGGGTGCGGGTGCTCGTGGGCGTGGTCGTGCTGGTGCCCGCGGTCGTGCCGGTGTCCGTGCTCGTGGTCGTGCCGCTCGCTCACGTCGGTTCCTTCCGGTGCGCCGAGGTGGACGTCGTCCGCCCACACCGCCATTATGTGCGTATGAGCGCACGCATGCACCTGTCACCTGCGCACCATGCGCACCCGCGCACCCCCGGCGAGGAGCAGTTCGCCCTCGCCGCGGAACTTCTCGCCCTGCTCGGCGACCGCACCCGGCTCGCCCTGCTGCACGCGCTGACGGCCGGCGAGGCCGACGTGACGACGCTGACGGAAGGCGTCGGAGCGGCCCGGCCCGCGGTCAGCCAGCATCTGGCACGGCTGCGGCTGGCCGGGCTCGTGAGCACCCGCAAGGACGGCCGCCGGGTGGTCTACTCGCTCTCCGACGGCCATCTGCGCCGTCTGGTCGACGAGGCGCTGAACGTGGCGGACCACCGGCTCGGGGACGAGCCGGTGCACGACTGACTCAGTAGTGCTCGGCCGTTCCCAGGTACTGCTCGGCGAAGGCGGCGGCGGCGACGGGCGACGTGAACAGGCGGCGCAGCCGGGCGAACGTCGTGCCCGCGCGGAACGGGTCGCCTCCCGAGGTCCCGTGGTAGATCTCGGACAGCCACTGCGAGAACTCCTGGTAGTCCCACACCCGGCGCAGACACGCCTGCGAGTAGTCGTCCAGGCCGTGGCCGTCACCGCCGTCGAGACGGTCGACCAGCGCGTCGCCCAGCAGGAACGCGTCGTGCAGGGCGAGGTTCATGCCCTTCGCGGCGATGGGCGCGACGAGATGGGCCGAGTCCCCGGCCAGGAACAGCCGCCCGTACGTCATCGGCTCGACCACGTAGTCGTGCATGTCCAGCACACGCTTCTCGATCAGCCGCCCCTCGGTGAGCGGCGGGGCTCCCGCGCCCTCGAGGCGCCGGTGCAACTCGGACCAGACCCGTTCGTGGGGCCAGTTCTCCGGGTCGTCGCCCGGCGGGCACTGGAGGTAGTACCGGGTCACCTCGGGACCGCGGGCCATGTGCCCGGCGAACCCGTTCGGATGGACGCCGAACAGGACGCAGTCGCCGGACGGCGGCGCCTCCGCGAGCAGCGCCAGCCAGCCTATGCCGTAGTCGTGCCGGGCGATCCGGGCCCGCTCCGGCACCAGCGCGGCCCGGCTGACCCCGCGCGCCCCGTCGGCGCCGACGACGAAATCACAGGTCAGCACCTGCCGTTCGGCGGTGTCGGGGCAGGTGTACGACACCGAGGGACGGGCTGTGTCGAGGTCGTGCAGCTCGACGTCGCGCACCGAGAAGCGGGCGTCGCCGCCCCGTACGTCGACGTATTCGTGGACGAGGTCCGTCACCAGCAACGGCTGCGGGTACACCCAGTGATGGCGACCCGTCAGCTCGGTGTAGGAGAAACGGTGGCGCTCGCCGCCGAAGCGGAACTCGCACGCCGAGTGCCGCTGGGCCCGCGCCAACAGGTTCCGTGCCAGGCCCCGTTGACGCAGCCCGTGGACGGCCCACTCCTCGACGACTCCGGCGCGGGGCCGCTGTTCGATGAACTCACGGTTCTCCGTCTCCAGTACGACGCAGTCGACGGACGCGGCCCGCAGGATGTTGCCGACGGTGAGACCTGCGGGGCCCGCGCCCACGACGACGACCGGAGTGTGGTGGGGGGAAGGGGAGTCGGTGGTCACCCGCACATTATGGGCGGGCCCTCCGGCCGGGCCGGGAGAACACCGGCCGTCAGCCCAGCCGAGGAATCTCGATCGCCGGGCAACGGTCCATGACCATCTCCAGGCCCGCGGCCCGCGTACGGCCGTAGGCCGCCTCGTCGACGACGCCGAGCTGGAACCACACCGCCTTCGCGCCCTTGGCGACCGCCTCGTCCGCGACGGCGCCCGCGAGTTCGCCGTTGACGAAGACGTCGACGACGTCCACCTCGAACGGGATGTCCGCGAGGGAGGCGTACCCCTGCTCCCCGTGCACCGTCTCCGCTTTCGGGTGGACGGGGACGACCCGCTTGCCGAAGCGCTGGAGCACCTCGGCGACCCCGTAGGCCGCCCGCCCGCGGTTCGTCGACAGGCCCACGACGGCCCAGGTGTCGCCGAGTCCGGTGAGGATCTTGCGGATCGTTGCCTCGTCGCCGTACACCGGCGGCCTCCTTGGGATCGGAAAGGGACGGTCCTCGGCTACAACAGCTCGCGCCGGACCCTGATTCCGGTCGCTGCCTGCGAAGTCGCGCCCGCCCGCCTAGGCTCGCCTCGTGCTGCGCATCATCGACGTCCGAACCGGCGAGCCCGTCGTCGCCGCCCCCGTCCGCCGTGGCCTGACCCGGGTGGAGGCGCATGCCTCGGGGTACGGGGCAGGGTCGCTGCGGGTCCTGCTCTTCGCCGATCTGCTCGTCCGCGCGCTGGAACTCGGCGGCACGCCCGTGTGGGCGCTGCTGTCCGGCGAACGCGATCAGGCGGAACTCCGGGCGGGCGCGACCGCCCTCGGCATGCACCCCTTCGAGGACGGCCGCGACCTCGGCGCGGGCGCCGGAGTGGGCGAGGCGCAGATCCTGCACGTGGTGGAGGAGGGCGGCCGGACCCCCGACGGGGTGTGCGTCGCCGTCGCGCCGGCGGAGGGCGCGGTGCCCCGGGGACGGGGACCGGGCCGGACCCCCGGGGGAACGGACACCGACGTCGCCGTGCTGCGCCTCGCCCTGCTCGCCCGGCCCCGCACCGAGCCCGTCCGGCTCGACGCCGACGTGCTGGGCGAGGCCCGGGACACCCTCGTACGCTGGCGGCGAGCCGTCGCCGACTGGGCGCGGCGGCCCTCGCGGCCGGTCCCCGACGAGGTGCGCGGACGGCTGCGGGCCGCCTGGGACGACGACCTGGACCTGCCCGAGGTGCTGCGGGTGCTGCGGTCGGTGGAGGACGCCGGCCCCGAGCTGCCGGACGGCGCCCGCTTCGAGAGCTACGCCTACGCCGACCGGCTCCTCGGTCTCGACCTCCTGCGCGACGTGGGAGCCTCGGCGTGAACGGGCCCGGCGGGACGCCCCCGCGCCGGCTGGTGGTCCTGCGGCACGCCAAGTCGGCCTGGCCGGAGGGCGTCCCCGACCACGAGCGGCCGCTCGCCCCGCGCGGCCTGCGGGACGCGCCGGCGGCGGGCCGCGCGCTCGCCGGGGCCGGCCGTGTCCCGGACCTCGCCCTGTGCTCCACCGCCGCCCGCGCCCGCGGGACCTGGGAGCTGGCCGCCGCCGAGTGGGACGCCCCGGCCCCGGTGCGCTTCGACCCGCGGCTCTACGGGTCCGACGTCCCCGGGATCCTGGAGGTCGTCCACGAGACGCCCGCCGAGGTCGGGACGCTGCTGCTGGTCGGGCACAACCCCGGCCTGGAGGAACTGGTCCTCGCCCTGGCCGGGGACGGCTCCGGCGACGCCCTGGACCGGGTGCGGCTGAAGTTCCCCACGTCGGCGATCGCCGTCCTGGCCTGGTACGGGCCCGGCTGGCGGTCCCTGACCCCGGGCACGGCCCTGCTGACGTCGATGACCGTGCCGAGAGGCCGTGGGCCGCAGGGGAACTAGCCGACGTGCACGCGCGGCCGCCGCCCCGGATCGGGCTCCGCCCGGCGCAGCACCTCGCGGGTGACCGGGGCGACCTCGCCGTCACCGAAGACGAGGAACCGGATCAGATGGCTCACCGGGTTGCCCTCGGTCCAGCTGAAGTACGCGTGCGGCACCTGGCCGGTGCGGTCGCGCAGCGCCAGCAGCACCGCGGCGATGGCGTTGGGCACCGTGGGACCGGCGACGCGCAGCCTGCGCACCCCGTGCTTCTCGTCGCCGCGCACGGCGACGTCCGCCGCGAAGTCGGAGGAGTCCCGCACGAACACCTCCAGGAAGAGCACCGGGCCGCCGCCGGGGATCGGGGTGTGCTCGCGCTGCTCCCCCTCCTTGGCGCGGTACGCGCGCGTGCTGTGTTCCCGCGGTTCGTTCGCGATGAGCTGGAGGGGTCCGTGCCGCGCGGCCCCTTCGACGAACCGGGCCGCCGCCTCGTCGAAGGTGACCTCGGCGGCGCGCAGTTCGAAGGCGCGGCGCACCCGGGAGGCGAACGACGTGACCAGGATGGCGAAGATGAAGATCGCCGCGATCCGGATGCCGTCCGGTCGCTCGATGACGTTCGCGACGAGCGTGTAGGCGAACACGGCCGTGATGGCGCCGAAGCCGAGCGTGGCCCGCCGGTGGCCCCGCCGGTGCACGGCCACGGTGGACGCGAACGCCGCCGACAGCATCAGCACCAGCACGCCGGTCGCGTAGGCGCCGCTCTGGTCGTCGACATCGGCGTTGAACCACAGCGTGATGCAGACGGCGGCCGCCATGAACACCAGCACCAGGGGGCGCACCGCGCGCGTCCATTCGGGCGCCATGCCGTAGCGGGGCAGATAGCGCGGGACGAGGTTCAGCAGACCGGCCAGCGCCGAGGCGCCCGCGAACCACAGGATCGCGATCGTCGAGACGTCGTAGACCGTGCCGAAGGCCTCGCCCAGATGCTCGTGCGCGAGGTAGGCCAGCGCCCGTCCGTTCGCCGGGCCGCCGCTCTCGAAGTCGTCCTGCGGGATGAGGATCGTCGTCGCCAGACTGGACAGCAGCAGGAAGCAGCTCATGATCAGCGCGGCCGTGGTGAGCAGCTTGCGGGTGTCCCGCACCCGCCCCCTCGGCTCCTTCCAGGTGTCCGTCGGGTCGCCCTTGACCTGCGGCATCACCGCCACCCCGGTCTCGAAGCCGGACATGCCGAGCGCCAGCTTCGGGAAGACCAGCACGGCCACGCCGATCATGGCCCACGGCGAGGAGTGCTCGGCGGTCATGGCGTCGGTCCAGTCACCGATCCGCGCGGGGTGCGTGAGGATCTCCTGCGCGGAGGCGCCGAGCACGACGAGATTGAGCGCGAGAAAGGACGCCACCAGCGGCACCGCGATGCCGATCGCCTCCCGGAAACCCTTCAGGAACACCGCGCCCAGCGCGCCGACCAGCAGCAGCGTGATCCATTCGTTGCCGTCGTCCATCCAGTGCGGGGCGAACGGGTTCTCCACGACGTGCGCGGCGGCGTCCGCGGACGACAGGGTGATCGTGATCATGAAGTCGGTGGCCGCGAAGCCCAGCAGCACCAGCACGAGGATCTTCCCCGACCACCACGGCAGCAGCCGCTCCAGCATGGCGATGGAGCCCTCGCCGTGCGGGCTCTCGTGCGCCACCCGGCGGTACACCGGCAGCGCGCCGAGCAGCGTCAGCGCGATCAGCACGAGTGTCGCGAGCGGGGACAGCAGACCGGCCGCCAGGGCGGCGATCCCCGGCTGGTAGCCGAGCGTGGAGAAGTAGTCGACACCGGTCAGGCACATCACCCGCCACCAGCGGTGGCCCTTCTGCTCCGCCCGGGGGGCGGCGTGCGGGCCCGGATGGCGGGCGGTCTGCTCGCTGAGCCCCTCCAGGAGCCAGGTCCGCCACCGGGAGGACGGCGGGCCCCCGCTGCTCTCCTTCACCCGGGTGCCGGTCATGCTGCGCGCTCCCTGCGGTCGGTCGGGCCATGCTCCGCGGTCACCGCCCTCGGTCACCCCGCACATCGTCGCCCGCCCCTCCGCCGACGGCGACTCAGCGATCACCGCATAGGCTGGCCGGATGCAGGACGAGTACCGCACGGTCGCCCACGCGGGCGTGCACGAGACCGAGGTCAACCGCTCCCGCTTCCTGTGCGCCCTCGCCCCCGCGGCCACCGAGCAGGAGGCCCAGGACTTCATCGCGTCCGTCCGCAAGGAGCACGCCGACGCCACGCACAACTGCTGGGCGTACGTCATCGGCGCCGACGCGTCCGTCCAGCGGGCGAGCGACGACGGCGAACCCGGCGGCACGGCGGGCGTCCCGATGCTCCAGATGCTGCTGCGCCGCGACATGCGGTACGCCGTCGCCGTCGTCACCCGCTACTACGGCGGGGTCAAGCTGGGCGCGGGCGGCCTCATCCGGGCCTACGGCGGCGCGGTCGGCGAGGCACTCGACGCCCTCGGCACCCTCACCCGCCGCCGCTTCCGCCTGGCCACGGTGACCGTGGACCACCAGCGCGCCGGCAAGGTCCAGAACGACCTCCACTCGACGGGGCGCGCGGTACGGGACGTCCGCTACGGCGAGGAGGTCACCATCGAGATCGGCCTGCCGGACGCCGACGTGGACGCCTTCCGCGCCTGGCTCGCGGACGCGACGGCGGGGACGGCGGGGTTCGAGCTGGGCGGAGAGGCCTACGGGGACGCGTGACGTGCCGGCGTGCGACCCGGTGATTCGTCACACGCCCGGCGAACGCGCGGGCGACATGTCCATAACGCCCCTTTATGCCGGTCGGCGTGACGGTGCGATACGGGAGTAACCGCCCGTGTTGTCAGACCCGGCCGTTAGTCTCGGGGATCATGAGGCTCCTGCACACTTCCGACTGGCATCTCGGCCGGGCGTTCCACCGGGTGAACATGCTCGGCGCCCAGGCCGAGTTCATCGGGCACCTCGTCGCGACCGTGCGTGAGCGCGAGGTCGACGCGGTGGTCGTGTCGGGAGACGTGTACGACCGCGCGGTGCCCCCGCTCGCCGCGGTGGAACTGTTCGACGACGCCCTGCACCGGCTCGCCGGCCTCGGCGTGCCCACGGTGATGATCTCCGGGAACCACGACTCGGCCCGCCGGCTCGGCGTGGGCGCCGGGCTCATCGGCCGCGCGGGCATCCACCTGCGCACCGACCCGGCCGCCGCCGGGACGCCCGTGGTGCTCGCCGACGCCCACGGGGACGTGGCGTTCTACGGCCTGCCCTACCTCGAACCCGCCCTGGTGAAGGACGAGTTCGGCGTGGAGAAGGCCGGCCACGAGAGCGTGCTCGCCGCGGCGATGGACCGGGTCCGCGCCGACCTCGCCGCCCGCCCGCGCGGTACCCGGTCCGTCGTCCTCGCCCATGCCTTCGTCACCGGCGGCGAGCCCAGCGACAGCGAGCGGGACATCACCGTCGGCGGGGTCTCCTCCGTGCCCGCCGGGGTCTTCGACGGCGTCGACTACACCGCGCTGGGTCACCTGCACGGCTGCCAGACCATCACCGAGCGCGTGCGCTACTCCGGCTCCCCGCTGCCGTACTCCTTCTCCGAGAGCGAGCACCGCAAGACCATGTGGCTCGTCGACCTCGGCGCCGACGGGGAGCTCGACGCCGAGCGGATCGACTGCCCGGTGCCGCGCGCGCTGGCCCGGGTCCGCGGCCCCCTGGAGGAGCTGCTCGCCGACCCCGCCCTCACCCGCCACGAGGAGGCGTGGGTCGAGGCGACGCTCACCGACGCCGCCCGCCCGGCCGACCCCATGGCCCGGCTCGCCCAGCGCTTCCCGCACACGCTCAGCCTCGTCTTCGCCCCCGAGCGCGCACCCGACGACCCCCACGTGTCCTACGCCCGGCGGCTCGCCGACCGCAGCGACCAGGAGATCGCCGAGGACTTCGTGGCCCATGTCCGCGGGGCCGGCCCCGACGCCCACGAGCAGGGCGTGCTGCGGGACGCCTTCGACGCGGTGCGCGCGGACGACGTGGTGCGGGAGGTGGCGCGGTGAGGCTGCACCGGCTCGACCTGACGGCCTTCGGCCCCTTCGGCGACCCGCAGAGCGTCGACTTCGACGAGCTCTCCACCGCCGGGATCTTCCTGCTGCACGGGCCGACGGGCGCCGGCAAGACCTCCGTCCTGGACGCCGTCTGCTACGCGCTGTACGGCTCCGTTCCCGGCGCCCGGCAGAGCGGCCAGGGCCTGAACCTGCGCAGCGACCACGCGGCGCCCGGCATCCGCACCGAGGTCACCCTCGAACTCACCGTCGCGGGACGCCGGCTGGAGGTCACCCGGCAGCCGCCCTGGGAGCGGCCCAAGAAGCGCGGCACGGGCACGACGGTCGAGAAGGCGCAGAGCTGGCTGCGCGAGTACGAGACGGTCGCCGGCGCCTGGAAGGACCTCAGCCGCTCCCACCAGGAGATCGGCGAGGAGATCACCCAGCTGCTCGGCATGAGCCGCGAGCAGTTCTGCCAGGTCGTGCTGCTGCCCCAGGGCGACTTCGCCCGTTTCCTGCGGGCCGACGCCGAGGCGCGCGGCCGGCTCCTCGGCCGCCTCTTCGACACCCGGCGGTTCGCCGAGGTCGAGAAGCGGCTCGTCGAGCGCCGCCGCACCACCGAGGCACGCGTGCGGGAGGGCGACTCCGCCCTGCTCGCCGACGCCCACCGGATGCAGCAGGTCGCCGGGGACGCCATGGAGCTGCCCGAGTTCGCCCCGGGCGACCCGGGGCTCGCCGAGGCGGTGCTGGCCGCGGCCGCCGTCGCCCGCAGCACCTCCCGTGAGCTGCTGACGACCGCCCACTGCGGCCGTCTCGCCGCCGAGTCCGCGCAGGCCGCCGCCGAGCGTGCCCTGGACGACGTACGTGAACGGGCCCGGCTCCAGCGGCGGTTCGCCGACGCGCGTGAGCGGGCCGCCGTGCTGGAGGAGCGGGCGGGCGAGCATCGGGAGGCGCAGGCGCGGATGGAGCGGGCGCGCAAGGCGGAGTCGGTGGCGCCCGCGCTGGAGCTGCGCGAGGCCGCCGACACCGAGCACACCACGGCGTCCGCCCGAGCGGCGCACGCACGGGACCTGCTCCCGCGGCGGTTCGCGGACGCCGGGGCCGCCGGGCTCGCCGCCGCCGCACGCCGGGCCGCCGAGGAACTGGGCGGGCTGGAGTCGGCCCGCCGGGGCGAGCGGCGGCTGGTCGGTCTCGTGGCCGAGCGGACCGACCTCGACCGGCGGGAACGCGACGACGAGGACGTCCTGACGGAGACCGAGGCCTGGCTCGCGGACTGGGACACCGTCCTCGCGGGCCACCGGAGCCGCATCGAAACCGCCCAGGAGGCCGCCGCCCGCGCCGAACAGCTCGACGGCCGGCGCGAGCCCATGCGGCGGCGACTGAAGGCGGCCCGGCTGCGCGACGAGCTGGCCCGCGATCTGGAGGCCGCCCGGCGCAGGGCGCTCGCCTCCGGGGAGCAGGCGCAGACGGCCCGCGCGCACTGGCTCGACCTCAAGGAACAGCGCCTGAACGGCATCGCCGCCGAACTGGCCGCCACCCTCGCCGACGGGACGCCGTGCGCCGTCTGCGGCGCCACCGAGCACCCCGCGCCCGCCCGCAAGGTCGCGGGACATGTCGACCGCGAGACCGAGGAGCGGGCGCTCACCGCCTCCCGGCGCGCGGAGGAACGGCACGCCCAGGACGAACGCGACCTCGGCCTCGTACGGGAGACGCTCGCGGCCGCCACCGCCGAGGCCGGCGACACCCCGACGGACCGGCTCGCCGCCGAGGCCCAGGAGGGGGAGGAGAGCTACGCCCAGGCGCGCCGGGAGGCCTCCGCGCTGCACCCCGCGCGTGAGGAACTGCGCCAGGCCGAGCAGGAGCACGAGCGCCGTACGGCGGCACAGCGCGAGGCCGCGGTGCGGACCGCGTCCCGGGTGGGTCACCGCGAGCGCCTGGAGCGCGAACGGGTCGCCCTGGAGGAGGAGCTGACCCAGGCCCGGGGAACCGCGCAGAGCGTCGCCGCGCGGGCCGCCGAACTGGAGGGCCTGGCGGCACGACTCACCGACGCGGCCGACACCGCCCGCGTCGCCGAGGGGAGCGCCGAGCGTCTCAAGGCGGCCGACGGACGCCTCGACGAAGCCGCGTTCCGGGCCGGCTTCGACACCCCGCGGGCCGCCGCCGAGGCCCTCCTCGACGACACCGCCCACCGTGAGCTGCAACGGCGGCTGGACGCCCGGCAGTCCGAGGAGGCCGCCGTACGGGCCGTCCTCGCCGAACCCGACACCGTGGCCGCCGCCCAGCAGCCACCCGCCGACCTCGTGGCCGCGGACCGGTCGGCGGCCGGCGCGGCCGAGCGGCTGCGCACGGCCGCCTCCGCCCAGGACGCCGCCGCCCGCCGCTGCGCCGAACTCGACCAGCTCTCCGCGCGCGCGAGCGACGGCGTACGGCGGCTCGGGCCGCTGCGCGAGGAGTACGACCGGGTGGCCCGCCTGGCCGGTCTCACCGCCGGCACCTCCGCCGACAACGAGCGCAAGATGCGCCTGGAGGCGTACGTCCTGGCCGCCCGCCTCGAACAGGTGGCCGCCGCCGCGACCGTCCGCCTGCAGCGCATGTCCTCGGGGCGCTACACCCTCGTCCACTCCGACGACAGGGCCGGGCGCGGCCGCAGCGGGCTCGGACTGCACGTCGTCGACGCCTGGACCGGGCGGGAGCGGGACACGGCCACCCTGTCGGGCGGCGAGACGTTCTTCGCCTCGCTCGCCCTCGCCCTCGGCCTCGCCGACGTGGTGACCGACGAGGCGGGCGGGGTCCGCCTCGACACCCTCTTCATCGACGAGGGGTTCGGCAGCCTCGACGACCAGACGCTCGACGAGGTCCTCGACGTCCTCGACTCGCTGCGCGAACGCGACCGCAGCGTGGGCATCGTCAGCCATGTCGCCGACCTGCGGCGGCGGATCCACGCCCAGCTGGAGGTCGTCAAGGGGAGATCGGGGTCGCTGGTGCGGCAGCGGGGCTACCGGCCCAGTGGGCGCCTGGGGAGCGGCGACGAGTAGACGACGCTGGTCGTCACCGACCCCAGCGCGCCGATCTTGCCCGACACCTCTTCGAGGTGCCGCATCGATCGGGCGGTGACCTTGATCACGAAGCAGTCGTCGCCCGTCACATGGTGGGCCTCGAGGATCTCGGGCGTGACGGCCACCAGATCGTGGAACGGCTTGTAGTTGCCGTTGGGGTAGCGCAGCCGGACGAAGGCCAGGATCGGCAGCCCCAGCCGCTCGGGGTCCACCACGGCCGCGTACCCCTGGATGACGCCCGCCTCCTCCAGCCGGCGCACCCGCTCGGTGACGGCGCTCGGCGACATCGCCACGGCACGCGCCAGGTCGGCGAAACTGGCCCGGCCCTCGCGCTGGAGGACCTCGAGGATGCGCCAGTCGGTGGCGTCCGGGGAATACGTGGTCATGAGCGAGAGATAGCAGGGAAATCCCCGGCGGGGCAAGGATCAGGCCGGGGAATGCCCCTTCAGGGAGGGGGATCGCCGGTCGTAGATTTCTGGTCGTCGGAAGCAGTGACCAGCCGGAACCCCACGGGAGGGCCCCCGCGATGACCCCCATGACCCCGCTCGCCGTCACGACCGGCGGCACGGACGCCGCGACCACGGTCAACCCCGTCCTGCGCGTGGCCCCCGCCGCCCCGGCCGAGGCCGCCGCCCACTTCCGGGCGAGCCTCGCCTTCCACGCCGACGTCTCCGACGTGGCGGCCGCCCTCGCCGCCGGCGGCGACCCCGGCTTCGTCGTCCTGGACTCCCGCTCCACCGAGTCCTGGGACCAGGGTCACATCCCGGGAGCCGTCCACCTGCCCACCGCGCTCATCGCCGAGCAGGCCCCGCGGCTCCTCGACCGGGACGTGCCGGTCGTCACGTACTGCTGGGGACCCGGCTGCAACGGCGCCACCCGCGCCGCCCTCGCGCTCGCCGAACTCGGCTACCGGGTCAAGGAGATGCTCGGAGGCTTCGAGTACTGGGCGCGGGAGGGCTTCGCGTACGAGACCTGGGAGGGTCGCGGGGCGCGCGACGCCGATCCGCTCACGGCGCCCGTCGACGCGGAGAACTGCGGCTGCTGAGAGCGCGCCGGGGCCGGGCGGCGGCACGGTCGCCGCCCGGCCCCGGGCCGTGGCTCAGAGCTGTGCGAGCTCGTCCACCAGGTCGTCCAGGCCCAGCGAGCCCTGCGAAAGGGCCGCCATGTGCCAGGACTTGAGGTCGAAGGCGTCGCCGTGGCGCTCGCGGGCCTTCTCCCGGCCCAGCAGCCAGGCACGCTCGCCGAGCTTGTAGCCGATCGCCTGGCCGGGGATGGTCAGATAGCGGGTCAGCTCGCTCTCCACGAAGTCCGCGGTGCGGCTGCTGTGCCCGCCGAAGAACTCCTCGGCCAGCTCCGGGGTCCAGCGCTCACCCGGGTGGAAGGGGGAGTCCGCCGGGATCTCCAGCTCCAGGTGCATGCCGATGTCGACGATGACCCGGGCCGCCCGCATCATCTGCGCGTCCAGGTAACCGAGCCGCTGCTCCGCGTCGGTGAGGAAGCCGAGTTCGTCCATCAGCCGTTCCGCGTAGAGCGCCCAGCCCTCGACGTTGGCGCTGACGAGTCCCACGGAGGCCTGGTAGCGGGAGAGGTCCCCGGCGATGTGCGCCCACTGCGCCAGCTGGAGGTGGTGACCGGGGACGCCCTCGTGGTACCAGGTGGAGACGAGGTCGTAGACCGGGAAGCGCGTCTGCCCCATGGTCGGCAGCCAGGTACGGCCCGGCCGCGAGAAGTCCTCCGTCGGGGGCGTGTAGTACGGGGCGGCCGCGCCGCCGGGCGGGGCGATCCGCGACTCCACCTTCCGTACCCGCTCGGCGAGTTCGAAGTGCGTGCCGTCGAGCGTCTCGATCGCCTGGTCCATCAGGCCCTGGAGCCAGTCGCGGACCTCGTCGACGCCCTCGATGTGCTTGCCGTGCTCGTCGAGATGGGCCAGCGCCACCCAGGGGGTCTCCGCGCCCGGCAGGACCTTCTCGGCCTCCTGCTTCATCTCGGCGAGCAGCCGGTGGTACTCCGCCCAGCCGTACGCGTACGCCTCGTCGAGGTCGAGGTCGGTGCCGTTGAAGTAGCGGGCCGCGCGGGCGTACCGCTCCCGGCCGACGGTGTTCGGGGCGCCCTCGATCGTCGGCGCGTACACGTCGCGCATCCAGTCCCGCAGCTCCACGACGGCCGCGGTCGCCGCCCGGGCGGCCTCGTCCAGCTCCGCGCGCAGCGCGTCCGGCCCGGTGGACACGAAGTCCTCGAACCAGCCGTGGCCCTCGCCGTCCGTGTCCGCCCACTCGGTGAGCTGTCCGACGAACGTGAGGGTCGGCCGCGGCGCCGCGTACAGCTTGCGCTCCAGGCCCAGCGCCAAGGACTCCCGGTAGCCCGCGAGAGCCGCCGGCACCCCGCGCAGCCGCTCGGCGATCGCCGTCCAGTCCGCGTCGGTCCGGGTGGGCGTCACGGTGAACACCTCGCGCACGTTGTGCGGGGGAGTGGCCATGTTGCCGACGGCGCGCAGTGCCTCGTCGGCGTCGTGCACACCGAGTTCCGCGGTCAGGCGCTCGCGCAGCAGGCGCGCGCACCGGCGCTCGATGTCACTTTCCGCGCCGGGCCGCCGCTCCGCCTCGTCGAGCCTGGCCAGGGTGTCCCGCGCGAGCTGCGCGAGCGCCTCCTGACCGGCGGGCGAGTAGTCGGGCAGACGGCTCGAACTCTCCTGCACGCCGAGATAGGTACCGGTCACCGGGTCGAGGGCGATGAGGTCGTCGACATACGCGTCGGCGACCTCGCGGGGAAGCGGGCTGCTGGTCTGTGACATGGGCTCCATCCTCGTACGAGGCGGTGGCGCACGTCACGCGGATTGTCCCGAAGTCGTCGGCGGCAGCAGCGGTCCGCACTCCCACTGCTGGAAGATCAGCCGCGTCTCGACCCGGGCCACCTCCCGGCGCGAGGTGAACTCGTCGAGCACCAGGCGCTGCAGATCGGCCATGTCCGCGACGGCGACGTGGACGAGGTAGTCGTCGGGGCCGGTGAGGTGGAAGACCGTGAGCGCCTCCGGCAGCCCTCGGATCCGCTCCACGAACGGGCCCACCAACTCCCGCCGATGCGGCCTGACCTGCACCGACAGCAGTGCCTGGAGGCCACGCCCCAGCTTGGCCGGATCCAGCCGGAGCTGATGACCGAGGATCACGCCCGAGCGGCGCAGTCGCGCCACCCGGTCCAGACAGGTCGACGGCGCGACCCCGACCTGCGCCGCGAGGTCGCGGTAAGTGGTCCGGGCGTCGTTCTGGAGCAGCCGCAGCAGCTGGAGATCGACCGGATCCAGTACGACGGATTCAGTCATGGGCCGAACGTAGCACGGTGTTCGATTACAGCGGCCCGTTCGATGTTCACCCTGCCGTCCATGGACTCAGTCTCAGCGAGCACGCACGCGTACGACGACGTACGCGGACCCGCGTCGAGAGCGCCCCGCGCACTGGCCACCGAGGCCGTGCACGCCGGGCGGGACGACCTGGCCCGCCAGGGCCTGCACGCCCCGCCGATCGACCTGTCCACCACCTACCCCTCGTTCGACAGCCGGGCCGAGGCCGCCCGTATCGACGCGTTCGCTGCGACCGGCGCGGAGCCGGAGGGCCCGCCCGTCTACGGCCGGCTGGGCAACCCGACCGTGGCCCGCTTCGAGACGGCCCTCGCCCGCCTCGAGGGCACCGAGAGCGCGGTCGCGTTCGCCAGCGGGATGGCGGCGCTGAGCGCGGTGCTGCTCGCCCGCGCCTCGACGGGGCTGCGGCACGTCGTCGCCGTACGCCCCCTCTACGGGTGCAGCGACCACCTGCTGACCGCCGGGCTGCTCGGCTCGGAGGTCACCTGGACGGACCCGGCCGGGATCGCGGACGCGCTGCGCCCGGACACCGGCCTTGTCATGGTCGAGTCGCCGGCCAACCCGACGCTCGCCGAGGTCGACCTGCGGGCCGTCGCCCACGCCTGTGGTTCGGTCCCGCTGCTCGCCGACAACACCTTCGCGACACCGGTGCTCCAGCGTCCCGCCGAGCGGGGCGCGCGGCTCGTCCTGCACAGCGCCACCAAGTACCTGGGCGGACACGGAGACGTGCTGGGGGGCGTGGTCGCCTGCGACGAGGAGTTCGCCGGGCGGCTTCGGCAGGTGCGGTTCGCCACCGGCGGCGTCCTGCATCCACTGGCCGGCTATCTGCTGCTGCGGGGCCTGTCCACGCTCCCGGTGCGGGTGCGGGCCGCCTCCGCGACCGCGGCCGACCTGGCCCGGCGGCTGGCCGCCGACCCGCGGGTGGCCCGGGTCCACTATCCGCGGATCGGCGGCGCGATGATCGCGTTCGAGGTCCACGGCGACCCGCACGAGGTGATCGCGGGGGTCCGTCTGATCACCCCCGCCGTCAGCCTCGGCAGCGTCGACACGCTGATCCAGCATCCGGCGTCCATCAGCCATCGCATCGTGGACGCGCAGGAGCGCCGGGGCGCGGGCGTGAGCGACCGGCTGCTGCGGCTCTCGGTCGGCCTGGAGGACGTAGAGGACCTGTGGGGGGACCTGCGGGAGGCGCTCGGCGCGGGCGCCACGGCCGCCCGGCCCGCGCGCGGAGCCGCCGTCGTGTGACCGCCGGCCGCGAACGGTGTCCGGCGAACGGTGTCCGGCGACCGAGGTCCGGCGAACGGTGTCCGGCGACCAAGGTCCGGCGAACGGTGTCCGGCGAACGGTGTCCGGTCGACCGTGTGCGGACGGCCCGGCGGTGTGGCGTACCGCCGGGCCGCGCGGTGTTCCGTGGCTCAGTCGCGCGCGACGCGCTCGTCGTACCGCCCGGAGCCGGCCCGTGCCCGGGTCGCGGCGCCGTCCAGGCGGGCGGTGATGACCAGCGTCCCCTCCTCGATCTGGTAGTCGAGGGGCAGGTCGAGGCCGCGCATGGCGGCGACCATGCCGGTGTTGGAGGCCTGCGTCACGGCGTAGACGCTCTCGCAGCCCGCCTCGACGGCCATCGCCACCAGCCGGCCGAGCAGTTCGGCGCCGATGCCGCGCCGCTGCCACTGGTCCTCGATCAGCAGGGCGACCTCCGTCTCGTCGCCGTCCCACAGCAGGTGGCCGAGGCCGACGACGCGCCCCGACGGCGTCTGCACGGCGAGGGTGCGGCCGAAGCGGGGGCTGAGCAGGTGCCTGAGGTAGCGGTCGGCGTCGCCGACGGGCCCGTGGTAGCGCATCCCGAGCGTGCGCGAGGAGCACCGCTCGTGCATCGCCTTCGACGCCGCCAGGTCACCGGCGTCGGCCCGGCGCACGGTGATCGCGTTGCCCTCGGGCAGCGTCAGCACGTCCTGGCCGCGCGGCACCCGCGGGCCGAGCCGCGCGTCCAGTTCCACCAGCGCACGCGCGCGTGCGAACTCGGTCGGGGTGAACGGCAGGTACGGCCGCTCCACGGTGATCACTCCGCCTTCCGGCGCCCGCAGGCGCATCACTGTGTCCTCCAGTACGCCCTCCACGGGCACGCCGTCCGGCCCGCGGCCGCCGCCGCCCGGCGTGGCGGGCAGCGAACGGATCGTGCAGCGTCCCAGCAACTGACGTAGCGCCAAGGGTAGTTCAGCCGCGTCGAGGGCGGTGCGGGTGGCCAGGCCGAGGACCCGGGTCGGCGCGTCCACCAGGTCGTGGGCGTCGGCCCGCTCGATCCAGGTGCCGCTGCCGCCCGCCCCTGCCACGGCCCGGGTGATCTCGGCCGCCGCCAGGGCGCCGGGGGCGCGCAGCAGGAACTCGTCCACGGTGTCCTCGCCCAGCGGGTGCGTCTGGAGGCTCAGGATGTCCACCCGGTGGCCGGCGAGCGCCGCGCACAGCGTGGCCAGTGACCCCGGGGCGTCCTTCACCGTCGTCCGCATCCGCCACAGGGCGCTCTCCTCCGTGACCTGGGAGGGGAGTTCGGACGGCCCGGCCTGCGGCTCCTCGGAGCGCGGCCGGGCGTCGGTATCGCCCGTGGGAGGCGCGTGACCGTGGCGCCGTGCCCACCAGGTGTGGAATCCGGCCGTGGCGACGAGCACGGCGGCGGAGACGGCCAGGAGCACGGGACCGTCGGGTCCGTGGCCCACCAGGTTCGCCACACCGTCGGCCACCGCGACCGCGGTGAACAGCGCGGCGAGTTCCACCACGTCCCGTCGCCAGTGGTGCACCGGGCGTCCGCGTTTCGCACGCGTCACATCAGACATGTCTCGAGTCATGCAGCCACTGTGGAGGAACGGTGTTGCGTGATCACGAACGGTTTGTGACTGATGGGTAAAGGTTCCCAATGCCCGTTTTGTTAATTCTTCTACGGTCACACGGTGTACGAGGTGCAACGACAGAGCCGCGCACCGGGGGATGACGCCGGTGCGCGGCACGGTTCCGAGGGTACGGGACGCCGGACTACTGGCCGACCCGTCCCGGCTGGAGCACCTGTGTGAACAGCACGGTGCCGTCCTGCTCGCGCAGACGCACCGTCAGCTCCCCGCTGCCGCCGTCGATGTCGACCTCGCCGAAGAACTGGTACCCGCCGGCGGGCGACACGTTCGAGGCGGTCGGCGCCTTCACGAACACCCGCTCCGGGCCGAAGGTGTCGTCCAGCGCGCTGGCCGGGAAGGCGCCCGCGTTCAGCGGACCGGAGACGAACTCCCAGAACGGCTCGAAGTCGCCGAACGCGGCCCGCGACGGCTGGTAGTGCTGCGCCGAGGTGTGGTGGACGTCGGCCGTCAGCCACACCGTGCCGGTGATCCGCCGGTGCTTGACGTACCGCAGCAACTCGGCGATCTGGAGCTCACGGCCCAGCGGCGCACCCGGATCGCCCTGCGCGACGGCCTCGATGTTCGCCCTGCCCTCGGTGGCGTCGGGCACCACCAGGCCGAGCGGCATGTCGGCGGCGATCACCTTCCACACCGCGCGCGACCGGGAGAGCTCCCGCTTGAGCCACTCCAGCTGCTCGGCGCCGAGGATGCCCTGAGGGTCCACCCGCTGGTCGTCCGGTGAGTTGGCGTTGCGGTACGTCCGCATGTCCAGCACGAACACGTCCAGCAGCGGCCCGTGGCGCACGACCCGGTGGACCCGGCCCTCCTTCGCGCCCGGACGCAGGGTGGAGATCGGGAAGTACTCGCCGAACGCCCGCCGGGCGCGCCCCGCGAGCACGTCGACGCTCTTCTCCGTGTAGCGGGCGTCGGAGTCGGCGATCACCTCGCCCGGGTACCAGTTGTTGCGGACCTCGTGGTCGTCCCACTGGATGACGGACGGCACCTGCGCGTTGAAGCGGCGCAGGTTCTCGTCGAGCAGGTTGTAGCGGAAGTTGCCGCGGAACTCGGCGAGGGTCTCGGCGACCTTGGACTTCTCCTCGGTGGTGACGTTCCGCCAGAGGGTGCCGTCGGGCAGTGCCTGGGTCGCCGTGATCGGGCCGTCGGCGTAGATGTTGTCGCCGCTGCACAGGAAGAAGTCGGGATCGAGCTTCGCCATCGCGTCGTAGATGCGGTAGCCGCCCAGCTCGGGGTTGATGCCCCAGCCCTGGCCCGCGAGGTCCCCGGACCACAGGAAGCGGACCCCGCGCCGACGCCCGGGGGCCACGGTGCGGAAGGTGCCCGTCACCGGCTCCCCGGTGCGCCGCGGGTCGTCCGGGTCGGCGAGGAGCACGCGGTAGTGGATCTGCTCGCCGGCCGGCAGCCCGTGCAGCCGGGTCGTGCCGGTGAAGTCCGTGCCGGCGCCGAGCAGCGGACCGTGCCACCGTCGGGCGCCCCGGAACGACTCCGTGGCCGCGGTCTCGACGACCATCCGGGCCGGACGGTCGGAACGCACCCACACCAGGCCGGAGTCGGACGTCACGTCCCCGGCCTGCACTCCCCAGCCCGCCTTGGGCCGCCCGGACAGCGCGAAGGCGGGCGCCGCGCCGACGGCGGCGGGCAGGGTCAGGGCCGCGGAAGCGGCGAGCGAGCCGCGCAGGACGCCGCGGCGCCCGGGAAACGGACTGGGTGACATGGAGGGGCCTCCAGGGGCGGGAACCGGCCGGTGTGCACAGCCACAACTACTGGTACGTCGCAGCGCACACGGAAACCGCAAGTGAACAACTGGCCGCGCCCACCCGGGATCCGACGCGCACGGCCCTGCGCGAGGGGTTCGTTCCGGTGGCGGCCGCCCGCACCGCCCCGCTCGTCGGAACGGGCTCCTGCGGCCTCGCCCCGGCCGTGGGCGGCGCCCTCGTCGGGACCGGGGTCGCCCTGGGGCCCGGGGTGTCGCGGCGCGTCCCCGGCGCCTCAGCGGCTGCCGTCGAGGATCACGCGCGCGACGAGCGCCGGATCGTCGTTCATCGGGCAGTGACCGCAGCCGGGCAGCCGCACCAGGCGCGCGCCGGGGATGATCCGCTTGGCCCGGACGCCCTGGCGGCGTACCAGCAGCCAGTCGCGGGTGCCCCAGCCGAGGGTGACCGGGACCCCGGCGAGGTCGTCGGTGAACCGGACGGTGGCGCCGGCCCGCAGGGTCTGGTCGAACCCGGTGGCCCGGGCCAGGGCCAGCGTCTCGGCGACCACGGCCTCGGGTGAACGCCGGCTAGGGCGGGCGTAGATGGTGCTGGTGAGGGCTGTACGGCCGGCCGCCGTGCTCGCCATCCGCTCGACGAGGGGGAGCGGCATCCGGCGCGAGATCTGCCGCATGGTGAGCAGGACGCCGAAGGCGTAGCGCCGCTCGGCCTGCGACCAGAACCCGGCGGGGGACAGCGCGGTGACGGACCGTACGAGCTTCTCGCGTCCGAGTTCCAGGGCGAGCAGACCGCCGAGGGAGTTGCCCGCGACGTGGGGACGGTCGAGCTCCAGCGCCTCGCAGAAGGCGCCGAACACGGCGGCCGTCGTGGGCAGGTCGTACGCCAGTCCGTCCGGCAGGGGCGGGGAGACGCCGAAGCCGGGCAGGTCCACGGCGATGACCTCGCGCTCGGCGGCCAGGATGTCCACCACCGGGTCCCAGGCCTGCCGGTGGTGTCCGATGCCGTGCAGCAGGAGGAGCGGCTCGCCCCGGCCCGCGCGCGTGTAGGAGACGGTGACGGGCAGCGGGCCACTGGGGGAGGGGACCGTGAAGGAGACGGTGGCGGACATGGGAGCTCCTCGACTGGACGGGCCGTGGACCGGCCGGCGGACGCCGTAGACAGCTTGTCAGCAATGGCTACCGACGGGTAGCCCCCAGAGGTGGGCCGCGCGCCCCTCCGTCACAAGGCGGCTCTGCTAAGCGGACCTTGCCGGAGTGTCACGAAAACGCGCCCGTACGAACGCCCCGTGAACGCTTTTCTGTCGGACGCCTGTCGGCCTCGAGAGGGATCGAGGATTGGTCTTGACCAAGGGTGGGGGCCGTCCTATGGTCGCAGAGAAGTACAACAACCTTTAATAAACAAAGGCGCGAAAAACGCCGCCGGACCACGGCGATTGCGGAGGACAGGGTGGGGACCACGCAGCTGGAATCGGTACCGGAACCGAAGTACTGGCATCTCAAGACCGTGCTCAGCGAGGCACTCGACTCGGAATTCACCGTCGGCGAGATCCTGCCCAACGAGCGTGACCTGGCCGCCCGCTTCGGCGTCGCCCGCGCCACGCTCCGCCAGGCACTGGAGCAGCTCGAACTGGAGGGCCGGCTCCAGCGCCGCCGTGGCGTCGGCACCACCGTCGCGCCGCCGCGGATGGGCGTCGCCGTCGGCGGCGACCAGCAGGTCTGGCCGGGCACGGGCGACGACGCCTGGCAGGCCGTCGACTGCACGCTCGCGGCCCCTCCCGCGGTCGTCGCCACCGCCCTGGAGACCGCGCGTGACCAGGCCGTGCACATCGTGCGCCGCTCGCGGGTCTCGCACGGCCAGCCCGTCGCCGCCGAACTGCTCTACGTCCCCGTGACGTCGGTGCCCGACCTCACCGCGATCGACACCCCCTCCGAGGCCGCACGCGCGCGTGCGGTGCTGCGCGAGCTGCAGCGCCTGGAACTGGAGGGCCAGGACCGCGCCGTGGAGCTGGGCTCGGCCCGCGCGGACGACGCCCGGGAACTCGACCGGCTCCCCGGCGCCCCCGTCCTCGTCGTCACCACCCGGTTCTTCGCCGGGGGACGCACCGCCGCGCTCTCCGTCGCGACCTACCGCGCGGACACCTGCCGGCTGACGTTCGGCGCGTCCGGCGGGGTGGAGATACACCACGGGCCGGAGCGCCGGGCCTCCTGAACACCCCGTGCGCCGCGGGCCGGACACGGCAGGCTCCCTGAACGGCCTGCACCCGGCACCGGGCGGACACCTCGACTGCGACCGCGCCCCGGAACTCCGCCGGGGCGCGGCGCGTTTCACCGATGACGACCGGTCACCGCCGCGCCGTCACCGTCCCCTCGACCGCGAACAGCTGCTCCTCGACATGGTCGAGGGCGAGCCGCAGCGCCCCCGTCGCCACCGCCGCCTCCCCGAGCAGCGACAGGACCACCTTCGGCGGGCGCAGACAGTAGCGCGCCAACTCGTTCCGCAGCGGCTCCAGGACACCGTCCAGACCGGCCGCCCAGCCGCCCACCACGACCAGCTCCGGATCGACCGCCAGGACCAGCGCGGCCACGTCGTGCACGAGCCGCTGGATGAAGCGGTCCACCGCCGCCCGGGCCTGCTGGTCGCCCTCGCGGGCCTGTGCGAACACCGCGGCGACCGCCTGCTCGTCCAGCGGATGCAGCGGCTCGTCCGTCATGGACAGCAGCGTCTCCGGCGTCACCTCCCGGCCCAGCAGATGCAGCGCGCCGATCTCCCCGGCCGCCCCGCCGTACCCCCGGTGCAGCCGGCCGCCGATCAGCGAGCCGGCGCCCGGGCTCAGCCCGGCCAGCACGAACACGACGTCGTCGGACTCGGTGGCCGAACCCTTCCAGTGCTCGGCCACGGCCGCCGCGTTGGCGTCGTTCTCCACCAGCACCGGACACTTGAAGGAACGGCTCAGCCGCTCACCCAGCCGCAGCCCCGTCCACTCGGGCAGCGCGGTGCCCAGCCGTACGGTCCCGTCCGCCTCCACGATTCCGGGCGTGGCCACGCCCACCGCCCGCAGTGAGCTGCGCGGGACGCCCGCCCGGCGCAGCAGCTCGGCGACGGCCGTACGCAGCCGCTCCAGGCGTTCGTCCGCCGGTGCCGCCTCGTCGACGTCCTTGGCCTGCGCGCCCAGTACCCGGCCGTCCAGGTCGGCCAGCAGCGCGGCCACCCGGTGCGAGCCGATCTCCAGCCCCAGCAGGTGCCCGGCCTCCGCCCGGAACCGGAACCGCCGCGCGGGCCGCCCCTGCCGCCGGGCGACACTCTCGTCGGCCGCCTTCTCGACGACGAGCCCCGCCCCGATGAGGTCCTCGACGACCCCCTCGACGGTCGGCCGGGACAGGCCCGTCACGCGGGTGATCTCCGTGAGCGTCGCGCAGTCCGCGGCACGCAGCGCGTGCAGCACCACCGCGGAATTGATCCTTCGCAGCAGCGAGGGATCCCCGCCGGTCAGCTGCCCCAACGTCCGTCCTTCCAGCTCGTGCGCGTGTTGGGCGGATCGTACTCGGCGGAAAGGACCCCGGCGAGTGTCGAATCCGTACCGCAACCAACGCCGGCGCCCGTCGTCCGCCGCTCGGCCGGGAGCGCCGGACCCGATCGGCCGCCGGGACGGCGTCCTGACGGGCCGCCAATTGTCAGTGGCGGCCGGTTTACTGGATGCCATGGACATCGCGCGCGGCCTCGCCACCGTCGACCTGCTGTGCGTCCGGGAGTTCCCCGAGGAGGGGTATCTCGTCGCCGAGTTGCAGACCAGCCGCGACTTCTACGAGGACGACGGCACCGGGTGGGAGGAGACGGAGGACCAGTACGACGCCGACCGGGACGGTCTGTCGGAGCGGCTGGCCGACCGCTGGGGGGCACCCCACCTCATCAGCCTGGCGAGCACGCTCGAGTCCTCCGTGGACGGCGAGGACATACCCGAGCCCTGGGCCTCGCTCAGCGCGCATGTGCCGGATCTCCACCTGTGGCGGTTGCCGGGCACGGCACGCTGGATAGCTCTGGGCGTCTCCCAGTGGGACAGGGAGCTGCCGTTCCAGCTCCTCCTGGTCGTGACGGAGGTCGCCCCGCCCTGACCGCGGTCAGTCCTGCGCCGCCACCCGCAGCCGCGCGAACTCCTCCGCCATCGTCGCCGCCGTCCAGTGCGCGTTCAGCCCGCTGGGATTCGGCAGCACCCACACGCGGGTGTCCCCGATGACCCGCTCCTGCGGGCCCACCACGGCCTTGCGGTCGTCGAAGGCCGCCCGGTACGCGGTCACGCCCACCACCGCCAGCAGGCGGGGCTTCAGCCGGGTCACCTTCTCCGCCAGCAGCCGCCCGCCGTCCCGGTACTCCCGCGCCGTGAGCTCGTCGGCCCGCGCGGTCGCCCTCGCCACCACGTTGGTGATGCCGAGCCCGTAGGAGAGCAGCTCCTGCTGTTCCGCCGGTTTCAGCAGCCTCGGGGTGAAGCCGGACAGGTGCAGCACCGGCCAGAAGCGGTTGCCCGGGCGGGCGAAGTGGTGGCCGGTCGCCGCCGTCATCAGGCCCGGGTTGATGCCGCAGAACAGCACGCGCAGGCCGCCCGCGACGACGTCCGGTACGAGACGGTCGCGGGCGGCCTCCAGCTCCGCCTGGGTGAAGCGCGTCAGAGGATCGCTCCCGGGGTGTAGCCGGCCGCCTCCGGACGCTGCTTCACGATCTCCTCGATCCGGCCGACGACCGTGGTCACCTGGGCCGCCGCGGCACCCGTGAAGGACAGCTTGTCGGCCATCAGCGCGTCCAGCCGGGCGCGGTCGAGCGGCAGCCGCTCGTCGGCGGCCAGCTTGTCGAGCAGCTCGTTGCGCTCGGCACCCCGCTCGCGCATCGCCAGCGCCGAGGCGACGGCGTTCTCCTTGATCGCCTCGTGCGCGACCTCACGGCCGACGCCCGCGCGCACCGCGCCCATCAGCACCTTGGTGGTGGCGAGGAACGGCAGGTAGCGGTCCAGCTCCCGGGCGACGACCGCCGGGAAGGCGCCGAACTCGTCGAGGACCGTCAGGAACGTCTCCAGCAGACCGTCGAGCGCGAAGAACGCGTCCGGCAGCGCGACCCGGCGCACCACCGAGCAGGACACGTCGCCCTCGTTCCACTGGTCGCCCGCCAGCTCGCCGGTCATCGACGCGTAGCCGCGCAGGATGACCATCAGGCCGTTGACGCGCTCGCAGGAGCGGGTGTTCATCTTGTGCGGCATCGCCGAGGAGCCGACCTGGCCGGGCTTGAACCCCTCGGTCACCAGCTCGTGCCCGGCCATCAGCCGGATCGTCTTCGCCAGCGAGGAGGGGGCCGCCGCGAGCTGCACCAGCGCGGTGACGACCTCGTAGTCCAGCGACCGCGGGTAGACCTGGCCGACGGACGTGAACGCCTGCGAGAAGCCCAGGTGTCCGGCGATCCGGTCCTCGAGGTCGCTGAGCTTCTCGGCGTCGCCCCCGAGCAGGTCGAGCATGTCCTGGGCGGTGCCCACCGGGCCCTTGATGCCGCGCAGCGGGTAACGCCCGAGCAGTTCCTCGACCCGGCCGTACGCGACGAGCAGCTCGTCGGCGGCGGTCGCGAACCGCTTGCCGAGGGTCGTGGCCTGCGCGGCCACATTGTGCGAGCGCCCGGCCATGACCAGCTCGCCGTACTCGCCGGCCAGCTTGCCGAGACGCGCCAGCACGGCCACCGTGCGGTCGCGGACGAGCTCCAGCGAGAGCCGGATCTGGAGCTGCTCGACGTTCTCGGTCAGATCGCGGGACGTCATGCCCTTGTGGACCTGCTCATGGCCGGCGAGGTCGTTGAACTCCTCGATCCGGGCCTTCACGTCGTGCCGGGTGACCTTCTCGCGCTCGGCGATGGAGGCCAGGTCGACGGTGTCGAGGACACGCTCGTAGTCGGTGATCGCGGCGTCCGGCACCTCGATCCCGAGGTCCTTCTGCGCCCGCAGCACGGCGAGCCAGAGCTGACGCTCCAGCCTCACCTTCTGCTCGGGCGACCAGAGCGTGGCGAGCTCGGCGGAGGCGTAGCGTCCGGCGAGGACGTTGGGGATGCGGGGCTTGGCGGGAGCGGAAGTCACGTGTACGGATTCTACTGGCGATTCGTGCAGGCCAGTGCCGCGGCCCGGTTCGGCGGAACGTACGAGACCGGCGTCACTCCGCCCGGTGCCGCCCGGTGCCGCCCGGTGCCGTGCGGTGCGGCTGGGCGCGACCCGCCTCGGCTCCGGCCGCGCGGCCGGTCAGCAGCGCGGCGTACGCGAACCCGTCTACGCCCGACCCTCGTGTGGCCGGCCCTCGTGCGGCCGGCCCTCGTGCGGCTGACCCTCGTACGGCAGCAGATCGGGCCGCTTCGGCGGCAGGCCGTCCCCGGAGGACCGGCCGGTCAGGCGGCGGCCTATCCAGGGGAGGAGGTACTGCCGGGCGAACCGCGCGTCCGCGACGCGCCGGGCGGCCCAGCCCGGAGGCAGGGTCGCCGGCATCGGCGTGTGCCACTCGGTGTCCTCGGGGTCGTGCCCGAGGCTCTGCCAGACCGCCTCCGCGACCCGGCGGTGGCCCTCCGCCGACAGATGCAGCCGGTCGACGTCCCACAGCCGCGGATCGCCGAGGGACGGGGCGCCGTACAGGTCGACGACGAGCGCGCCGTGCCGCTGCGCCAGCTCCTCGACGTGCACGAACAGCTCTTCCATGCGCGGCCTGAACCGCTCCAGGACCGGCCCCTGCCGACCCGGGCTGCGCATCAGCACCAGCTCCTTGCAGGCGGGCGTGAGGCGCTCCACGGCCTCCGTCAGCAGGTCCTTCACGCGGACCATGTCGCACTTGGGGCGCAGGGTGTCGTTCAGGCCGCCGACCAGGGTGATCACGTCGGCGCCCATCGCGGCGGCCACCGGCACCTGCTCCTCGACGATCTGCCCGATCAGCTTGCCGCGTACCGCCAGGTTGGCGTACCGGAAGCCGGGGGCGCGGGCGGCCATCCGCGCGGCGAGGAGGTCCGCCCAGCCCCGGTAGGAGCCGTCGGGCAGCAGGTCCGACATGCCCTCGGTGAAGGAGTCGCCGATCGCGACCAGGCTGGTGTGTGTGGGATTCGTCTGCATGGCGACATCGATGGTAGCCCGAGTCTCATACCCAGCGGTCGGTCACCTCCGGTTCCTCGGCCGCCGCCGCTGCCCCCGCTCCGGCCCCTGCGGCCGCTCCCCCCCCCCGCGCGCTCACGCCCGCTGCCCGAACAGCTCCTGCAACACGTCCTCCATGGTCACCAGGCCGGACAGCCGCCCGTCGGAGCCGAGCACGGCCGCCAGGTGCGTACGGCTGCCCCGCATCGCGGTGAGGACGTCGTCCAGCGGTGTCGCCTCCCGCACGCGCGCGATGGGCCGCATGTCGCCCAGCCGGAACGCCTTGTCCCGCGGCGAGGCGTCCAGGGCGTCCTTCACGTGCAGGTAACCGACGATCCGGCGCCCCTCGTCCACCACGGGGAACCGGGAGAACCCGGACTCCGCCGCGAGCTGCTCCAGTTCCTCCGCGGTGACGCCCACGCGCGCGTAGACGACCCGTTCCAGCGGCAGGACGACATCCCGCACCGGGCGCCGGCCCAGTTCCAGGGCGTCGTGCAGCCGCTCCAGGGCGCGGTCGTCGATGAGACCCGCCTCGCCCGCGTCCTTGACGATCTGGGCGAGCTGGGCGTCGGAGAAGGCCGCGGCGACCTCGTCCTTGGTCTCGATCCGCATGAGCTTCAGCAGGGCGTTCGCGAAGGCGTTGATCGCGAAGATCACCGGGCGCAGCGCCCGGGCCAGCGTGACCAGCGGCGGCCCCAGCAGCAGCGCGCTGCGCACCGGCTCCGCGAGGGCGATGTTCTTCGGCACCATCTCGCCGAGCAGCATGTGCAGATAGGTCGCCACCGCCAGCGCGATCACGAAGGACACCGCGTGTCCCGCGCCCTCGGGCACGCCCACCGCGTGGAACACCGGTTCCAGCAGGTGCGCGATGGCCGGTTCGGCGACCACGCCGAGGACCAGCGTGCACAGCGTGATGCCGAGCTGCGCGGCCGCCATCAGCGCGGACACGTGCTGGAGGCCCCACAGCACGCTCTTGGCGCGCCGGTCGCCCTGGGCGCCCTTCGCGCCCCCTTCGAGGTACTGCTCGATCTGGGAGCGGCGTACGGAGATCAGCGCGAACTCGGCGCCGACGAAGAACGCGTTGACGACGAGGGTCGCCAGTGCGATCAGCAACTGGACGGCGGTCACTTCCCGGCCTCCTGTTCAGAGCCTTCGGACGGGGCGAGCGGCGCGTGCAGCAGCACGCGCGCGGCCCGCCGGCCCGAGGCGTCCACCACGTCCATGCGCCAGCCCGCGACCTCCACGGTGTCGCCGACGGCCGGTATCCGGCCCAGCTCGGTGGCGAGCAGGCCGGCGAGCGTCTCGTACGGCCCCTCGGGGGTGTGCAGGCCCACGCGCGCGAGCTGGTCGGTGCGGGCGGCGCCGTCGGCCGAGTAGAGCGCGCGGCCCTCGTCGTCCTTGCCCGCGGCGGCCAGGTCGGACGTCTCGTGCGGGTCGTGCTCGTCGCGGACCTCGCCGACGACCTCCTCGACGATGTCCTCCAGCGTCGCGACGCCCGCCGTGCCGCCGTACTCGTCGATCACCACGGCCATCGTCCGCTTGCCGGACAGCCGGTCCAGCAGCCGGTCCACGGTCAGCGACTCGGGCACGAGGAGCGGCTCACGCATGATCTCCGAGACCGGCACGCGCGTCCGGCGCTCCGCCGGGATCGCCAGCACGTCCTTGATGTGCGCGGTGCCGACCACCGAGTCGAGGTTGCCGCGGTACACCGGGAACCGGGACAGGCCCGTCGCCCGGGTCGCGTTCGCCACGTCCTCGCAGGTCGCCGCCGTGTCGAGGGCGATGACCTGGACGCGCGGGGTCATCACGTTCTCCGCGGTCAGATCGGCCAGGTTCAGCGTGCGCACGAACAGTTCCGCGGTGTCCGCCTCCAGGGCGCCCTCCTTCGCGGAGTGCCGGGCCAGGGCGGCGAGCTCCTGGGGGCCTCGCGCGGCGGCGAGTTCCTCGGTGGGCTCCACGCCGAAGCGGCGCACGATGCGGTTCGCGGTGTTGTTGAGATGGGTGATGAAGGGCCGGAAGGCGGCGCTGAACCAGCGCTGCGCGTTGCCCACCCGCTTGGCGACGGCCAGCGGGGAGGAGATCGCCCAGTTCTTGGGCACGAGTTCGCCGACGACCATCAGGAACACGGTCGACAGGGCCGTACCCAGCACCAGCGCGACGGAGCTCGACGCGCTGCTGGACAGGCCGAGCGACTCCAGCGGCCCGGCGATCAGCTTGGCGATCGACGGCTCGGAGAGCATGCCGACCACCAGGTTGGTGACGGTGATGCCGAGCTGGGCGCCGGAGAGCTGGAAGGTGAGGTTCCGTACGGCCTTGAGCGCTCCGGGAGCGCCGCGCTCGCCGCGCTCCACCGCCCGTTCCAGTTCGCTGCGCTCGACCGTGGTCAGCGAGAACTCGGCGGCGACGAAGGCGCCGCACGCGAGCGATAGCAGGATCGCCACCAGGAGGAGCAGGACTTCGGTCATCGGGTCACCTCCGTCCCATGATCGGGCAGGGCGGGGAGGGACGCGCGATGTCGCGTGGGGGTACTGGGAGGCTCGCCCATGGGCGGACGCTCACACCTTTCATGAAGTCATCAGGGGACCGCGCGGGTCGTCCGCACGGTCCCCCAATGGTAAAGGATCGGCAAAAGGGCCCTTCCGGGGGCTCCGGTCAGTCGCTGAGCGGCTTCACCCAGCGCCGCCACTTCTCCTCGGGCGCGTACCCCGCCGCGCGCCAGGCATGATGTGCCGTTTCGTTGCGGGTGAGCACCATCGCGTCCCCGCGGCGCCCGCCCAGCCGTACGAACCGCTCCTCCGCGGCGGCCAGCAGCGCCGATCCGATGCCCTGGCGGCGGCGCTCCGGGTGTACCGCCAGCCGGTACAGATGGCACCGCCATCCGTCGAACCCGGCGATCACCGTCCCGGCCAGTTCACCGTCCCGCTCGGCCAGGATCAGTGCCCCCGGATCGCGCGCGACCAGCCGCTCCACCCCGCTCCGGTCGTCGCTGATGCTCGTGCCCTCGGCGGAGGTCTTCCAGAAGTCCAGCACGGCGTCCAGGTCCTCGGGGCCGGCGGCCCGTATCCGCAGATCAGTCATGGCCCGATCCCACCACGCGGGAAACCGGACGGAACGCGAATTTCCAGCATGCGGACCACTGCCGACGGCCTGCGTGCGACACCCCTACGATCCGCGTGCGGTACCCGGACGAACCGCGGGAGGCAAGCGGCGCGGGAGGCAAACGGACGGTCCGTGGACGGCGGTCGAGTGGTGGTCGCGTGGCGCCCGGGCGGGCGGCAGGCGGACGGTCGCGGGCCACTGCTCGCCGCTCAGCTCGGCGATCACCGGCGCGAAAGCCTCCGTCTCCGGTTCCATGACGGTCAGTACGAGAACCCGTACCGCTCTTGAGTGGTAAGTCGCTCGAGTCCGTGCCGCGTTCGCGTCACTCGTGCGCGATGGCGGCCAGTACGTTCATCCGGGAGGCGCGCAACGCGGGCAGCAGCGCCGCCACGACGCCGACGACCGCGGAGCCCACCACCACCGCGACGATCGTGCCCCACGGGACGGCGAGGGCCTTCATGCCCTGCAACTCCAGCACCTGCTGTATGCACACGCCCCACACCAGCCCGAGCGCCAGCCCCAGCACCGCGCCGAACACCGCGATCACGACCGACTCCAGCCGGATCATCCGGCGCAACTGCCGCCGGCCCAGCCCGATGGCCCGCAGCAGCCCGATCTCCCGGGTCCGCTCCACCACCGACAGCGCCAGGGTGTTGACCACACCGAGCACCGCGATGACGATCGCGAGCCCGAGCAGCGCGTACACCAGGTACAGCAGCACGGCGATCTGGTCGTGCACCAGCTTCTTGTAGTCGGCCTGGTCACGCGCCTGCACCTGCGGATAGGCGTCGAGCGTCTTCTCCAGGCGCGGGCGCAGCTGCTCGCCGCTCGTGCCCGGGGCCGCGTTCACGTACAGCGCCGAGTCCTGTCCGCCGGGCACGTACTTCTCGACGGTGGCGATCCCGAGGAACAGCCCGCCCTGCATGCCGAACCCGTCGCCGCCGTCCTGGTCGCTGAGCGCGCCGACCTTCAGCGACGCGGTCCGCTTCCCGGGGAACTCCACCGGCAGCACGCTGCCCAGCCGTACCCCGTGGTCCTTGGCGAAGTCGACGTCCATGCCGATGGAGCCGTCGGCCAGCGCGGCCGCCGTGTCGCCCTCGGCGTACGTGACGTGCGCGACGTCGTCGACCTGGTCGTCGTAACCGGAGGCGGTCGTCTCGACCCGCTTGCCGTCGGGCAGCCGTACGGCGAGCGGCGCGAACCGCTGCCGTACGACGAGGCCGACGCCGTCGGTGTCGCGCACCGCGTCCGTGACCTCCTGGGAGAACGGCGTGAAGTTGGCGTTCTGGACGACGAAGTCGGCGCCCAGGGTCTTGTCGATCTGCTCGTCGAAGGACTTGGACATCGAGGCGCTCGCCACCGACATCCCGCCCACCAGAGCGAGGCCCACCATCAGGGCCGCCGCGGTGGCACCCGTACGGCGCGGGTTGCGCAGGGCGTTGCGCTGGCTCATCCGGCCGACCGAGCCGAACAGCGCGGGGAAGGCGCCGCCGAGCACGCGGATCACCGGGCGGACGAGCAGCGGCCCGGCGATGACGGTGGCGATGAGCGTGAGCACGACGCCCAGGCCCAGCAGGGACGCCGCGGACGCCGTCTTCGAGGCGCTCGCACAGCCGGCCAGCGCCGCCACGCCCAGCGCGCCGACGACCACGCCCACCACCGCGCGCACCTTCAGCGGCCGGCCCACTCCGGCGATGTCCGCGTCCGCGAGGGCCGCCATCGGCGACACGGTCGCGGCGCGCCGGGCCGGGAGGTAGGCCGCCACGAAGGTGACGCCGACGCCGACGACGTACGCCGCCACCGGGGTCGCCCAGCCGACGACCATCTCCGTGGTCTTGAGGTTCATGCCGAACGCGCTCATGAGCTTGATCAGCCCGGCCGCCAGACCGATTCCGGCGGCCAGACCGAGCGTGGAGCCCACGAGACCGAGCAGCACCGCCTCGGTGAGCACCGAGCGGCGCACCTGACGGCGGTCGGCGCCCAGGGCGCGCAGCAGACCCAGCTCACGGGTGCGCTGGGCGATCAGCATCGAGAACGTGTTGACGATCAGGAACACACCGACCAGGACGGCGATCCCGGCGAAGCCGAGCATCACGTACTTGATCACGTCGAGGAAGCCGCCCAGCGCCTCCGCCGACGACTGAGCCTGCTCGTCGGCGGTCTTCACGTCGTAGGGACCGGCGCCGATCGCGGCGGTGACGCGTCGTTCGAGCGCCGCGTCGCTCACCCCCGGCGCCGCGTCGACGGAGATGCTCGTGGCCTTGTCCGGCGATCCCAGGAGCTGGTCGGCGGCCGTCTTCGGGTCGAGGAAGACCAGGGCCGCGCCCGGGTTGGTGGTGGTGAAGGTGGCGACGCCGACGATCTTCACCTTGAACGAGCCCGGCTGGGCCATCACGGTGAGGGTGTCGCCGATCTTCACGTGCTTCTTGTCGGCGGTGTCGGCGTCCAGCATGGCCTCGCCCGCGCCCTGCGGGGCGTGACCGGAGGTCAGCTTCACCGGACTGCGGTCGGTGACGTACCAGTCGGTGGCGATGGTGGGCGCGCCCGTGGTCGGGCCGACGGACTTGTTCCCGCTGTCCACGACCGTGATGTTCTCCACGCTCACGTCCGCGTGGGTCGACGCGACCCCGTCGACGCGGGCCACCTCCTCGGCGAGCGAGGCGGGCACGGTCTGCACCGCGCCGGTCGGCACGGACGCCTTGAGGTCGTCGGAGGGTCCGACCGTCACATCCGCCGACGTGGACGCGAAGAGCCGGTCGAAGGTGCGTGTCACCGTGTCGGAGAAGATCAGACTGCCCGCGACGAACGCCACCGACAGGACGACGGCGAGCGCGGACAGGAGCAGCCGCCCCTTGTGCGCGAGGAAGCTCCTGAGGGTCGCTTTCAGCACCGGATCACTTCTCCTTGACTTCGGTGCCGTGGGCGTCGGTGCCGTGGGCGTCGGTGTCGGGCGCCGGGAGACGGGCGCCGGCGCCGCTCTCGCCGTCGGCCGGGGCGCGGAGCACGTCGAAACGCTTCATGCGTTCCAGCACCGCGTCCGCCGTCGGCCGCTCCATCTCGTCCACGATCCGCCCGTCCGCGAGGAAGAGGACCAGGTCGGAGTGGGCGGCGGCACCCGGGTCGTGGGTGACCATGACGACGGTCTGCCCCAGTTGGTCGACGGCCTCCCGCAGGAACGCGAGGACCTCCAGCCCGGCGCGCGAGTCCAGGTTGCCGGTCGGTTCGTCGGCGAAGATCAGCTCGGGGCGGGAGGCGAGCGCCCGGGCGCAGGCCACGCGCTGCTGCTGGCCGCCGGACAGCTGCGACGGCCGGTGCTTCAGCCGGTCCCGCAGGCCGAGCGTGTCGATCACCTCGTCCAGCCACTTCTGGTCGGGCTTCTGCCCCGCGATGTCCATGGGCAGGGTGATGTTCTCGGCCGCGTTCAGCGTCGGGATCAGGTTGAACGACTGGAACATGAACCCGATCCGGTCCCGGCGCAGGCGGGTCAGCTCCCGGTCCTTCAGGCCCGTGATCTCGGTGTCGCCGATCCACACCTGACCGGCCGACACGGTGTCGAGGCCCGCCAGGCAGTGCATCAGCGTCGACTTCCCGGAGCCGGACGGCCCCATGACGGCGGTGAAACGGCCGCGCGCCACGTCCACGTCCACCGAGTCCAGGGCGAGCACCGTGGTCTCGCCGGAGCCGTACGCCTTGGTCAGACCGCGGGCGCGGGCCGCGATCCCGCCGGCCGAGGCCCGGCCGGGGGCGTGCTCCGCAGCAGGTGTGGACAAGGCTGCCTCCTCGCTCGTATGGACGTGCCGACCGCGTGGTGATGTTTCTGCCCGGCCGAGCGTAGTGTGACCCGGCGCACACCCGGTATCCCTTTTCGACTCCCGTCCGCCCTTGCCGTTGCTAGCGTCACGGCGCTAGCGTCGAGGTATGGCGAAGACCCAGCTGAACGTACGCGTGGACGAGGGCACGGCCCGCGCCGCCCGCGAGCGCGCCACGGCCCGTGGCATGAGCGTCAACCGCTATATAGAAGAGCTGGTCAGAAAGGACGCCGGAGAAGTCGGCCACACGTTCGTCGAGGCCGCCAGCGACTTCATGAAGCAGTACGAGGCCGTTTTCGCGGACGAGTTCGGCGCGGAACGCGAGGGCGGCACGCGCGAAGGTCGCCGCTGATCCCTTGAGCGACCTCCGCATCGATCTCGCCTGGCTCCTCATGCTCGCCGAACAGAAGACACCCGGGGACCCCCAGGTCACCGACTGGGGGGCGCTGGTGGCGGCCGTGGCACGCCACCAGGCCGAGATATTCGACGTCCCCGTCTACGACGACGCGCCGGCCCGCGCCGCCGCGCTGCTCCAGCTCCTCATCCACGTCCCCGCGCTGGAGCGCTCCAACGCCCTGTTCGCCTGCGCCGTCGCGTACGCCTATCTCGTCGCCAGCGGCCTGAAGGTCGCCACCTCGCCCGAACAGGTCCGTGACCTGGCCCGCCTGGCCAAGACCGGGGACGCCTCGGTGTCCGACATCGCGCGGGAACTGCGCCGATGGAGCCAGTGAGGGCTAGGACGGCCGACGGGCCCTGCCGAGCACGCAGTACGAGGCGGGGGACCGCGGGCCCCTCTCCGGCACGGTCAGCCGGCGGTACGGACCGAGTTCGAACCCTGCCTCGCGCAGGGCGTCCAGCGTGTCCCGGGTGAGGTGACAGCCGCCGGCCAGCGTCGGCCACACCGTCCGGTCCAGCGCGCGCTGGGTGAACCGCATCACCGGACCGCCGCCGGGACCGTGCTCGAAGAACCTCAGCTCGCCGCCGGGCCGCAGCACCCGCCGCAGCTCCCCGAGCACACGGGGGACGTCCCGCACACTGCACAGCACCAGCGAGACGACCGCCCCGTCGAAGGCCTCGCTCTTCACCGGCAGCGCCTCCGCCACGGCCGGCACGACGTCCACCGGCACGTCCGCGCGCAGGGCCGCCTCCAGCGCCAGCGTGCGCAGGTGGCGCTCCGGCTCGACGGCGACGACCTCCGAGACGGCTGCCGGGTAGTGCGCGAAGTTCAGTCCGTTGCCCGCGCCGATCTCGATGATCCGGCCGGCGAGTCCCGCGAGCAGCTGGTCCCGCAGGGGGGCCAGACCGGCTCGGGTCTCCGCGGCCGTGCCGAGCCGGGCGTAGCAGCGGGCGAACAGCGGGTGGTGGACGGGATCACCGGGCGTCTTGCCGGAGCCGGCGGACCGTAGGGGCATGGCGACCTCCCGAGCAGGAGCGGGCCTACCGGGATTGTCCCCCGCGCAGGCCCGCCGCACCCGTGCTGTCGCTGTCGCGCCGCTCACCGGACGGAACGGCTCACTGGATGAAGTCGCGCACCTGCTCGTACACGCCGGAGTCGTTGTTGATGTCGGTGTGCGAGATGCACCCGACGCCGACGTTGGTGGCCCCGCTCAGCAGCGCCGAGGAGTCCGGGTCGATGGCCGAGTCGCAGTTCGACCAGTAGGTCGCGTAGTTCACGCTGCCCGGGGTCTCGTCGCCGGAGTTGAGCGAGGTGAGGAACGAACTGCCGGTGACCATCTCGGCGCAGGAGGTGTAGAGCCAGCTGCACCACGAGGCGACCGACGTCCCGTGGTTCGTGCCCGCCACGGAGACGAAGTCGTCCACGTACGCGGTGCCGCCGAGGTTCTTGAGGTAGTAGCGGGAGCTGAGCGTGCCCATGGAGTGGACGACCACGTCGACCTTGGACGCGCCGGTTCTCGCCAGCACGTTCTTGATCTCGGTGGAGAGCTGGGAGGCGGTCGTGACGTTGGACTGGGACCAGCTGTAGGTCCAGGCGTCCAGCTCGGCGGCGGTGTAGCCGTCGGCCTTGAAGTCCGCGACCCAGTCGTCCCAGCTGCTGGAGGAACTGCTGAGGCCGTGCACGAAGACGATCGGGTTGTGGGTCGCGGCGTGGGCTGTGGGGGCGGAGAACGAGAGTGACAGAAGGAGCGAAGAGACCACGGCCGAGAATGCCGCGGCGATGCGACGCTTGTGGCGCTGCATGATGCCTCCTGAAACGTGTGGGGTTGCCAGGAGTGTCCGGCGGGTCTACGCGCGCCGCATCGGTGAAATCGCCAGTCTTTACGGTTCAAGTAACCCGCCAGTAACGTCACTTGTGTGGTGACACGAGTGAACCCCCCGTCGCTTGACCGCACTTCGCCACCGGCGCCTCCGGGAGCGGGCCCGCTCCCGGTCCCGGCGCTGTCCGAAGGCGTCCGCGTGCGCGTGCTGCGCCTCGTATACGGCGACCCGCGCGCCGCCGCCGAACTCGTCGCGCGGCTGACCGAACGGCAGGCCGCCGGCCTCGACCCGCTGCCGGCCGAACCCGCCGATCTCGCCCCCGAGACGCTGCGCGCCCACCGCCGCGAGGTCCGCGCGCTGCCCGACGGCACCCGGCTGGTGCTCCTGCTGGCGGCCGCCGACCAGTACCCGGTGGCCACCCACGCCTTCCTGCGCGCCGTCGCCGCCGCCCGCCTCGACACCCGGCCCCTCGACGCGGCCGAGGCAGCCGGGATCGCCTACGCCACGGCCGGCGGGGTCGGCTTCCGCGACGCCTGGACCCGGATCGCCGCGTACGAGACGGCGGCCCCGGCCGACCGGCGCGACGCCCACCGACTGCTCGCCCGCGTCCTGCACGGCCCGGCGGAGACACCCCGGCGGTCCTGGCACCGGGGCGCGGGCGCGCTCGGGCCCAGCACGCGGCTCGCCGCGGAACTGACGGCGGCCGCCGACCGGGCGCGCGCCGCCGGCGACCCGGCGCTCTCGGGCGCCCTCGCCGAACGCGCCGTCGAGCTCTGCACGGACCCGGGCGAACGGTCCCGGCTCCTCGCCCATGCGGCGGCCGACGCCTGGCACCGCGGCGACGGCGACCGCTCCCGCGCCCTGGCCGCCCGCACCGACGCCGACGCCCTCACCGGCATCCTCGCCCTGCGGACCGGGCACGCGGGGGAGGCGTTCGACGCGCTGCTGGCCGGGGCGGCACGGGCGGCCGGGACGCGGCCCGCGCCCGGCGACCCGCCACCGGCACGAAGCGCCACCACCACCGCTTCCCCCACCACGACCGCTTCCCCCACCACGATCGCTTCCCCCGGCACCACCGCCTCCTCCGGCACCACCGCTTCCCTCGCCTCCGCCGACCTCACTGCCTCCGCCCTCTCCCGCGAGTCCCGCGAGTCCCGCGAGTCCCGCGAGTCCCGCGAGTCCCGCGAGTCCCGCGAGTCCCGCGAGTCCCGCGAGTCCCGCGAGTCCGGGGAGTCCGGGGAGTCCGGGGAGTCCGGGGAGTCCCGGGACCATCGCGAGGCAGCGGGCTCAGCCCCCCTCACCCCCGTCGCCCACTTCCTGGCCCGAGCCGCCGAAGCCGCCGTCTACACCGGTGATCTGCGTCGATGCCGTGAGGCGACGCTCGTCGCGGCGCAGTCGGGCGTCGACCCGCCCGGTGTGCTCGGCGGCCTCGCCGCGGCCGTCGACGGGCGGTACGAGGACGCCCGCGACCTGCTGGAGGCCACCGCCGGACGGTGCGGTCCCGGCGGCGACCCCACCCTCCTCCTGCACGCGGGCATCGCCGCCCTGATGCTCGGCGACCACACCCGCGCCGCCACCGCCACGGTCCGGGCCGCCGCCTCCGCCCGCGCCCGGGGCGTCACCGCCGCCGTCTCCCAGGCGATGGAGTTCCGTGCCTACGCCGACTTCTGGACCGGCCGCCCGCGCGCCGCCGAGGCCGCCGCGCTGGACGCCCTGCGCCAGGCGTACGCCACCGGACAGGACAACGGCGCCTGCCATCTCCAGGCCGCTCTGGCGATGTTCGCGGCGCTCACCGGCGACGAGGACCTGTGCCGGGAGCGGGCCGCGGCCGCCCGGTCCTACGCCCTCGCCCATGCCCTGGGGCTGCCCGCCGCCCTGGCGCAGTGGGCGCTCGCCTTCCTCGACCTCGGCTCCGGCCGCTTCGACGCCGCCGCGGCCCGGCTGCGCGCGCTCGCCGCCTCGGGCCCGGGCCACGGCCACCGGGCCATCCGCCACCTGGCCACCCCGCACTATGTCGAGGCGGCCGTGCGCACCGGCGAGACCCGGGTGGCGCGCGCCGCGCACGCCGACTACGACCGCTGGGCCCGTGCCGTCGACAGCCCCGACGACCTGGCCCTCAGCGCCCGCTCCCGGGCCCTGCTCACGCCGGGCGCCGACGCCGTCGAGCACTACCGCACGGCGCTGCGCCTGCACGCCGAAGGGACGCGCGCCTTCGAACGGGCCCGCACCGAACTGCTGTTCGGCAGTGCGCTGCGCAGGCTGCGCCGCCGCACGGAGGCCCGCGACCGGCTGCACAGCGCCCTGGAGGCGTTCGAGTCCTTCGGCGCCCCGCACTGCGCCGAGAGCGCCCGCGCCGAACTGCGCGCGCTCGGCGCCCCCGCGGCCCCCACCCGCGGCGACCGGCGTCCGACGGCCCACCTGACCGCCCAGCAGCTCCTGGTCGCCCGGATGGCCGCCGACGGTGCCACGAACCGGGAGATCGCCGCCCGCCTCGCCCTCAGCCCGCGCACCATCGACCACCATCTGCGCGGTGTCTTCACCCGCCTCGGCATCCGCTCCCGCATCGAACTCGTACGGCTGCTCGCGGACGCGGAGAACGGCTAGGACCCCGAACCGGTCCGCTCGCGGAAGGCCTCCGCCTGCCAGGTCCCGTCCAGCCGTGGCGCCAGCCAACCGGGCGCCACGGTACGGAAGTCGGCGGGTTCGAGAGCACCGGCTCCCGACGGCAGCGCCCCCAGCAGCGGGGCCCCGGCCACCTCCGGCAGATCCACGACATTGCAACGGGACGCAAGATCGGGGGAGTCGGGCCAGCTGCCGATCACGACCCCCAGCAACTCGACTCCCCGTACGCGCAGTTCACGGGCCGTCAGCTCCGTCGTGTTCAGCGTGCCGAGGCCCGCCGAGGCCACGACCAGCACCGGCGCCCGCAGCAGTTGCGCCGCGTCGGCCAGCGTCCCGCCCGCCTCGTCGAACCGGACGAGCAGCCCGCCCGCCCCTTCGACGAGCACCAGGTCGTGTTCGGCGGCCAGCTTCTGCGCCGCCTCCGCCACGTCCTGCGGCCGCACCGCCGCCAGGCCCGCCCTGCGCGCCGCCGTCGCCGGAGCCAACGGCTCGGGATAGCGGGCCAGTTCGGCCGTCGTCACCGCGCCCGCGAGCCGGGCCACCTCGGCGGCGTCCCCGCTCTCGTCCGCCCGTACGCCGGTCTGCGCGGGCTTGAGGACGGCCACCGACCGCCCCGCCGCGAGCGCCGACGCGGCGACCGCGGCCGTCGTGACGGTCTTGCCGACCTCCGTGCCCGTCCCCGTGATCACCAGGATCGGCATGTTCATCCCTCCCGCGCCGCGGCGCACACCGCGCGCGCGATCCGTGCCACGTCCACGTCACCGGTGACGTACGGCGGCATCGTGTAGACCAGATCGCGGAACGGCCGCAGCCAGACGCCCTCGCGCACGGCGGCCCGAGTGGCGGCCGCCATGTCCACGGGGCGATCGAGCTGGACGACGCCGATCGCGCCGAGGACCCGGACGTCCCGCACACCCGGGATCTCCGCCGCCTGAGCGAGTCCCTCCCGCAGCCCCGCCTCGATCCGTTTGACCTCCGCGAGCCAGTCCTGTCCGAGCAGCAGCTCGATCGAGGCGCACGCGACGGCCGCGGCCAGCGGGTTGCCCATGAAGGTCGGCCCGTGGGCCAGGACCGGCACCTCGCCCCGCGAGATCCCGTCGGCCACCCGGGACGTGCACAGCGTCGCCGCCATCGTCAGGTAGCCGCCGGTCAGCGCCTTGCCGACGCACATGACGTCCGGGGTCACCGCGGCGTGCTCCGCCGCGAACAGCGCGCCCGTGCGCCCGAACCCGGTCGCGATCTCGTCGAACACCAGCAGCACGTCGTGCGCGTCGCACGCCTCGCGCAGCACCCGCAGATACCCGGGGGAGTGGAACCGCATCCCGCCCGCGCCCTGTACGACCGGCTCCACGATGACCGCGGCCAGTTCGTCGGCGTGCCGCCCGATCGTCTCGCGCAAGAGGTCGGCGTACGCCTCCTCGAACTCCACCGGAGGCGCGTCCACGAAGACCTGTCGGGGCAGCACCCCGGTCCACAGGTCGTGCATCCCGCCCTCGGGGTCGCACACGGACATCGGCTGCCAGGTGTCGCCGTGGTAGCCGCCGCGCCAGGTCAGCAGGCGTCGCTTGGCCGGGCGGCCCAGCGAGCGCCAGTACTGGAGGCACATCTTCACCGCCACCTCGACCGACACCGAGCCGGAGTCGGCGAGGAAGACATGCTCCAGACCCTCGGGAGACATGTCGACAAGGAGCTTCGCCAGACGTACGGCGGGCTCGTGGGTGAGCCCGCCGAACATCACATGACTCATCCGGCCCAGCTGATCGCGCACGGCCTCGTTGAGCACCGGGTGGTTGTAGCCGTGGATCGCCGACCACCAGGACGCCATGCCGTCGACCAGCTCACCCGAGCCGTCCGCCGGCCGCAGCCGGACCCCGCTCGCCGACTCCACGACGAGCGGTTCGACCCGGCCGGGCATCGGACCGTACGGGTGCCACACGTGCCGCCGGTCGAGTTCCAGCAGCTCGGGCACCCCGAGCGGGGGCAGCTCAGGCATTGGGCGCGAGATCGGTACCGGCGCCTCGGCGGCGTACGGCGACCAGGTCCGTACGGGCCTCGCCGACCGCCGCGGTCGCCGCCGGGGCCACGGCCGCGGTCGTGGCCGGGGCGGAGCCGCACACACCGCCGCCCTCGTGCGAGCCGCACCCGGAGTCCTCGTGGGAGCCGCAGCCACCGCCTTCGTGGGAGCCGCAGCCACCGCCCGCGTGGGACCCGCAGGCCCCGCCCGCCGTCGCCCGGTGCTCCGGCAGGGTGACCTGCTCCGCGCCCTCCACCTCGAAACCGGCGTCCGCGATCATCTCCAGGTCGGCCTTGCCGGCCTGGCCCTCGGTCGTGAGGTAGTCGCCCAGGAAGATCGAGTTGGCCAGGTGCAGGGCGAGCGGCTGCATGGTGCGCAGATGGACCTCGCGGCCGCCCGCGATGCGCACCTCGACGTCCGGGCAGACGAACCGCACCATCGCCAGGATGCGCAGACAGCGCTGCGGGGTGAGGTTCCACTCCTTGGCGAGCGGGGTGCCCTCGACCGGGATGAGGAAGTTGACCGGGACGGAGTCCGGATCCAGCTCGCGCAGCGAGAAGACGACGTCCACCAGGTCCTCGTCGGACTCGCCCATGCCGGCGATCAGACCCGAGCACGCCGACAGACCGGCCGCGTGCGCCTTCTGCACCGTGTCCACCCGGTCGGCGTACGTGTGCGTGGTCGTGATCTCCCCGTACGTGCCCTCGGACGTGTTCAGGTTGTGGTTGTAGGCGTCGGCGCCCGCCTCGCGCAGCCGTTCGGCCTGGCCCTCGGAGAGCAGGCCCAGACAGGCGCAGACCTCGACGCCCTCGTTCTGGTCCTTGATCGCCTTGATGGTGCCGGCGACCCGGTCGACGTCACGGTCCGTCGGACCGCGCCCGGACGCCACCAGACAGACCCGCTTGGCCCCGCCCGCCAGCCCGGCCGCCGCCGCCTGCGAGGCCTCGTCCGGCTTGAGCCAGGTGTACTTGAGGATCCCGGCCGTGGAGCCGAGCCGCTGGGAGCAGTAGGAGCAGTCCTCGGGGCACAGCCCCGACTTGAGGTTGACGAGGTAGTTCAGTTTCACCCGTCGCCCGAACCACTGCCGGCGCACCCGGCCGGCCGCGGCCACCACGTCCAGCACGTCGTCGTCGGAAGTGGCCAGTACGGCCAGCGCTTCCTCGCGGGTCGGCAGCTCGCGCCGAAGCCCCTTGTCCACCAGCGTGTTCAGCAGGTCCATGAGAGCCGATCCTGTCCTACGCACCCGCTCCGGGCCAAGGTAGGGATCGCACAACACACCGGGTTCGACGTGTGGGTATTGCCACACCGTGGGTGGGCGGTCGGCCCGCTAGTGTCTGTCCGCTACCTACAAAAGCCCGGAGGACCCATGGCGTTCGGCTGGATCGACGAACAGGCGGAGCTGCGCCGCCGGGCCGGACTCGTACGGACGCTGCGGCCCCGCCCGGCCGACTCGCCGCTCCTCGACCTGGCGAGCAACGACTACCTGGGCCTCGCCCGCCATCCCGAGGTGACGGAGGGCGCCGCGGCGGCCGCCAGGACCTGGGGCGGCGGTGCGACCGGCTCCCGGCTCGTCACGGGCACCACCGAGCTGCACGCCGAGCTGGAGCGGGAGCTCGCGGAGCACTGCGGCTTCGAGGCGGCCCTCGTCTTCTCCTCCGGGTACGCGGCCAACCTGGCCGCGGTCACCGCGCTGGCCCCCCACGGCTCGCTCATCGTCTCCGACGCGGGCAACCACGCCTCGCTCATCGACGGCTGCCGACTGGCCCGCGGCACCACCCAGGTCGTCGGGCACGCCGACCCGGACGCGGTGCGCAAGGCGCTCGGCACGCACGACGGCCCGGCCGTGGCCGTCTCCGACACGGTCTTCTCGGTCGACGGCGACGCCGCCCCGCTGGCCGCCCTGGCGGCCGCCTGCCGGGAGTACGGCGCCGGACTGGTCGTCGACGACGCCCACGGGCTCGGTGTGCTCGGGGAGGGCGGTCAGGGCGCTCCGTACGCGGCGGGTCTGGCGGGCGCCGACGACGTCGTCGTCACGGCCACGCTGTCCAAGTCGCTGGGCAGCCAGGGCGGCGCCGTACTGGGTCCCGCGCGGGTGATCGAGCATCTGGTGAACGCGGCCCGGACGTTCATCTTCGACACGGGTCTGGCCCCGGCGGCGGCGGGCGCGGCGCTGGCCGCTCTCGGACTGCTGCGGCGGGAGCCGCAGCGCGCGCGACGCGCGCGTGAAGTGGCGGGCGAGCTGCACGCGCGCCTGACGGCCGCGGGTCTGGCAGCGGTGCGTCCGGACGCCGCGGTCGTCTCCGTGCGTGCGCCGTCCCCGGAGGGGGCCGTGCGCTGGGCGGCGGACTGCCGGTCGGCAGGCCTGGCCGTGGGCTGCTTCCGTCCTCCTTCCGTGCCCGACGGCATCTCGCGCCTCAGGCTGACCGCGCGTGCGGACCTCTCCGGGGCCGAGCTGGAACGCGCTGTACGGGTGATCGGCGAAACACGACCATGAGTCGGCGTGACACGGCCGTGGACCGCCGCTGACCGCTCCGGCTGCTCCGGTTCGGTCAGCGGACCCGCGAGAACACTGCCGTGAAGCCCGACCAGCTCTCGGGGGAGAAGAGCAGGGCGGGTCCGGCCGGGTCCTTGGAGTCGCGTACGGCGAGCAGACCGGCCCAGGGGCCGGAGGCCGGCCGGGCCGTCTCCACACAGTTGTTCGCTCCCGTGCTGTAGCTGCTGCGCAGCCACCGCACATCCGGGAGACGGTCGGGATCGGTACTGGAAGGTACGTTCCGCGGTGGTGCGGACATGGTGCCTCCTTACGCGCCGTCGGCTATCGCGGCGATGTAATCCGATGAGTCCCCGGGCGAAAGGGCATGCGCCCGAAGGGCGTTGAAGGCCTCGGTGTAGGCCTGGAGGTCTTCTTTCCGTTCGAGATAGAGGCTACTCGTCAAGTGGTCGAGAACAACCACGTCCAGATCAGAAGTGCGCGAAAATGAGAAGATAACGAAAGGGCCGGTTACCCCGATATGCGCTCCGGCGGCGAACGGCAGTACCTGGAGCCGGACTTGGGGCAATCGGGCGGCTTCCACGAGCCGGCCCAGCTGTCGCGCCATCACCTCGGGCCCGCCCACCTCCCGCCGCAGCACCGCCTCGTCCAGTACCGCGCACAGTTCCAGCGGCGGTTGCGCGCGCAGCACGTCCTGGCGGGCCAGCCGTACCTCCACCAGGGTGTCGAGCTGGTCCTCGTCGCCCCCCTCCACGGCCGCCCTGGTCACCGCGCGTGCGTACTCGGGCGTCTGCAGCAGTCCCGGCACCACCGTCGTCTCCAGGGTGCGCATCGCGCTCGCCTGCGACTCCAGGCTGATGAAGTCCCGGTAGGTGGGCGGCAGCACCCCGCGGTAGGCGTGCCACCAGTGGTCCCGGCCGCCACTTCCGCCGTCGCTCGCCAACGCCAGCATCAGCTCCCGCAGTTGCGGATCCTCGACACCGTAGGCGTCGAGGAGTAACCGCACATCGGCCGGTTTCGATCCACTGATACCGGTCTCGATGCGGCTCACCTTGGACTGGTGCCAGCCCACGAGCCGGGCCGCCTCACCACTGGTGAGCCCCGCCTGGGCGCGCAGATTGCGCAGTTCGGCGCCCAGCTTTCGGCGACGCACCGCGGGACCGTGCTGCATGGGTCCCTCCTTACTCCTATCGGGCCGACCAAATACGCTCTGCCGTCGCAGAGTTCACCGCATTGGGCGACAGATATATGCATATCTTGGTGGATCCCACCCGTGACCGGCGCGGTAATGGCAGTCTGGCGAAGAAGCACCAGTCCGGGACCGTACTCGAACCATCCGCACCGTGTCGGGCTCCCGGTCCCGTGGGAAAGGGACGACGTCGCCATGGCAGATCACCTGGAAGCATCCGTCACTCTGCCGAGCGATCCCGCCTCGGTGTCCACGGCCCGCGGCTTCGTGGCCGACGTCCTGGGGGAATGGGGTCTTCCGGCGGACACGGAGGCGGCCGACGCCATCCGGCTCATCGTCTCGGAACTCGCCACCAACGCCGTACAGCACACCTTCGGGCAGTCACCCACCTTCACGGTGGACCTGGTCCTCGACCGTGACGAACACCTGCGCGTCGGGGTCACCGACAGCCACCCGCGCTTCCCCAAACGACTGCCGGCCGCCGTCCAGCAGGACAACGGCCGAGGCATGGTGATCATTCGCTGGCTCACCGCGGAGTGCGGCGGCAGGCTGAGAGTGCGGCCCACCCGGGAGGGCGGCAAGACGGTCACCGTCGAGCTCCCGTGGGCCGTCCCGGCGACGGAGCCGGTGGCCGGAGCTCTGACGGCCCCGGCGGAGGGTGAGCTCCCGGGGCGTTGAAGGCGCGTCAGGACGCCCCCACCGCCCCGGGAAAACCAGCCCGTGACCCTGGCAGGCCCTAGCGGACCCGCCCGTACCAGACGCTCTTGGTCCAGATCTTCTGGAGCTTCACCACGTCGCCGGTCTTCGGCGAGTGCCAGATCTTGCCCTTACCCGCGTAGATCCCGACGTGGTACACGTTCGAGCCCGAGTGGAAGAACACGAGGTCGCCCGCCTTGCGGCTGGACGACGAGATGTGCTTCGTCTTGTTGTACTGCTGGGCCGCCGTGCGGGGCAGGCTCTTGCCCGCCTTCTTGAACGAGTACAGCGTGAGCCCCGAGCAGTCGAACCTCTTCGGTCCGGTGGCGCCGTACTTGTACGGGGCACCCTTCTTCGAGGCCGCGATCTGGAGCGCCTTCGTCGCCGGTGTGGCGGCCGCGGCGTCGGGGGCGAGCCCCGGGACCACGACGGAGCCGCCCACGGCGGCGATGGCGAAAGCCGAGGCCGTACCGGCCCGGGCCATGAGCGACGGGACACGATTGAGCGCAGTCATGCGCAACCCTTCGTCAGCCGCCTGTGAAGGATGACCTGTCGGATTCGGGCTGGCGAAGTTGCCCGGCCGCTGCTGCGGCTTCACCCCAAGGGCTGCTCGGCCCGGTCATGGCGTGACCGTTCCGGCGACCCGTCGTGCTTGGGTCCTCCACTCCTGCCGATGCACTCCTGTCGACCGGTCATCCGTGCGGCGGCAGGACTCGGCGTCCGCCCGGACCGCCCCGCCGCTTGTGGCGGGGGCTTGTCGTCAGTCAGGGATCTTGGCTCACCGATGTCCGAAAATCCCAACGGAACCGGGGATTTGTGGGGTTACTCACCACTCACCCGTTCGGGTGGACACCCTGATGGGGGATCAGGTGTCAAGGCGCCTCAAGGCCTCCCACCAGCGGTGGAGTCCGCTGTTCCGCCCGAAGAGCGCCCTTTTGCGCAACCTCGGAGGGTCCGGGGGAGCAGTAGACGCTCCGCTGAACGGGGGTACCTCTTCTGGGCCGTTTCGACTCCGGTCCGGTCGTCACGTCCCGGGCGTGAGCGGTCCGGACCGGAGGTGGGCCACTCGGGTCAACTGTCGGAGAGCGGGGGCAGCGTGACACGCGCGGTGCGGCGCTCTCCGTCCAGGACGCGCAGCGCCCGCGCGAGCGTCGGCGCGTGCAGCTCGCTCTCGCCCCGCTGGTGCATCAGCGTCAGCGCGTCGCGCAGCGCGGCCGCCTTGGTCACCAGCGCCTGGGCGGCGCGCAGTCCGCGGTAGGTGTCGCCGTGGTGGGCCGGGTTGATCCGGCCGAGCATGTCGACCACGTCGAGGTAACCGTCGATCAGCTCGGCCTCCGCGCGGGTCAGTGCGGGCAGCGGCGGCAGCTCGGGCACCATCGGCGGCTCACCTCCCGCCGGACGCGCCGGCCGAGGCCCTGCGGCCGGGGACGATCCCGTCCACCAGGCCGTACTCCACGGCCTCCTGGGCGGTGAGGAACCTGTCCCGCTCGATGTCCGCGGCCACCTGCTCCGGCGTCCGTCCGGTGTGCCGTACGAGCATCTCCTCCAGGCCCGCGCGGGTGCGTGCCAGCTCCTCGGCCCGTACGGCCAGGTCGCTGGCCCGTCCCTCGAAGGGCTCGGGCGGGGACGGCTGGCGGATCGTCATCCGCGCGCCCGGCAGTGCGTACCGCTTGCCCGGCGTGCCCGCGGCGAGCAGCACCGCGGCGGTCGAATCCGCCCGGCCCAGGCAGGTCGTCCCGACGTCGCAGGTGACGAAGCGGATGGTGTCGTAGAGGGCCGTCATCGCGCTGAAGGAGCCGCCGGGGGAGTTGATGTACAGCGCGATGTCCCGGTCCGGGTCCTTGTGCTCGAGGTACATGAACATGGCCGTCACGTCGTTCGCCGAGATGTCGTCGATCGGCGTCCCCAGGAAGACGATCCGCTCCTCCAGCAGCTTCGAGTACGGGTCGACGGTCCGGTGCCCGAAGCTCGTGCGCTCGGTGAACTCGGGCAGTACATGGCGGGCGGACGGTCGGTTCATCGGAGCCCCCTCCTTCTGCGTCTGACGGCATCTGTAAAAAATGTACAGGACGTACGTGACGTTAGAATGGGGTCATGGCCTACGAGATTCCGGTGACGCAAGCCAGGGCTGAACTCGCCGACCTGATCAACCGCGTGGTGTACGGCGGTGAGCGTGTCGTCGTGACACGCCACGGCAAGCCTCTCGTCGCCCTCGTCTCCGCCGCCGACCTGGAGCGACTCGACGAACTCGACAGGGCCGCGGAGGAGCCGGTGATCAGCTCGGTCACGACCGTGCGCGAGGTCGCGTCCGCTCCCCGCGAACAGCATCGGTTCGGGGTCACGGCGGAGTACCGGGGACCGAATCCGTCGTAGGGCACGCCAGGGCTCTGGGGCCGGGCCCGGAAGCGCCGGGCACCAGAAAGGCCGTGCAGCCCCGGAGTCGGGGGCGCACGGCCCTGTGGAAGGTCCGGCCTCGGAACGGGTCGGGCGACGAGCGCCGATGAGGCGACGAGCGCGGTTCGTGCGACGAGCGCCGGTCAGGCGACGAGCGCGGGCCGCCGTGCCTCGGCGGGCGGCTCGGCCCGGCTCGGTCCCGGCTTCAGCTGAGCGCCCAGCAGTACCGCCCCGAGGCCCAGCGCGGCCCACCAGACCAATGTGAGCGCGGGGCCGGTCGCCGCCGCTCCGTCGAAGAACGACACCGAGCGCAGCAGGGTCGTCCCGGCGCCCGGCGGCAGCCACTGGCCGATCGCCCCGACCGGCTCCGGCAGCATCCGCGGCGCCGAGGCGGCCCCGGAGAACGGGTTCCCGAGGAACATCACCAGGAACGACACGACTCCGATGCCCGGTGTGCCGAGCAGCGCGGCACAGCCCGCCACCGCCGCGCTCACCGCCAGCGTCGACAGCCCCAGCACCGCCGCCTCCGCCCACCAGTCACCGGTGAGCACCCCGAGCCAGCTGTGCGCCAGCGCCGCCGCGACCAGCCCGACCAGGGCGGCGGCGCCGACCAGCGCGAGCACGGCGCGGACCCCGCGCAGGCCCAGCAGGGACGCCACCGCGCCCGCCGCGATCCCGGCGAGGGCCAGCGGCAGCACGCTCGCGCCGAGGGCCGAACCACGCGGGTCGGCGGCCGGCGCCGCCACCACGTCCACCGTCTTCACCCGGGTGCCCGAGGCGGCCGCCGGCTCGGCGACCGCCTGCTGGAGCAGCTGGGCCACCAGCGGGCTCGCGGCCGAGGCGGTCAGCAGCTCGGGCCCCTCGGCCGTGACGACCACCGCGCCGTATACGGTCCGGTCCTTCACAGCGTCCCGGGCGGCCGTCCCGTCGGCGTAGTGGTGGATCTCGAAGGCTCCCTGGTGCCGGGTCAGCTGCCCCTCCAGCTGTGCGGTCGCGGCGGGCGGGCCGGCCACGCCGATCGGCAGGTCGCGGGGCGCGGTGCGGGCGGCCGGCCAGGCGAAGGCCCAGAGGGCGACGGCGGCGAGGGTCGGAACGAGCAGGACGACGGCGATCAGGCGCCGGGTGGCGGACATGGGGGCTCCCCCTGGAAGCGGTGGGACGGGTCGGCGTGCGCGGTAAAAAGAAGGATCGTTCGTTTTAGGTACGACGACACCGTCCCGCCGGACCGGCGTCTTGTCAAGAAGGAATGTTCGTTTTACTTTGTGACCATGGCCCGTGTATCCCAGGCACACCTCGACGCCCGCCGCCGGCAGATCCTCGACGGCGCGTCGGTGTGCTTCGCCCGCAACGGCTTCCACGCCACGTCCATGCAGGACGTGCTGAAGGAGGTCGACCTCTCCGCCGGGGCGGTGTACCGCTACTTCAGCGGCAAGGAGGAGCTCATCGCCGCGATCGTCGGAGAGGTGCTCGACGAGGTCCGCGAGAGCTTCGAGGAGGAGGGCCGGCACATTCCGCCACCGGCGCCCGACATCCTGGTCTCCTCGGTCTTCGGCCGGGTCCACACCTCCCGGGAGTACCTGACCGTCGACGGGCTGCCGGCCTTCCCCCGCCTGGTGATCCAGGTGTGGACGGAGACACTGCGCAACCCGGAGCTGGCGGCGATCCTGAGGGAGGGCTACAGCGGGGTGCGCGAGGCGTGGGGGCGGATCGTGGTCGCCTACCAGGAGGCCGGGATGATGCGGTCCGACGTGGCGCCCGACCATGTGGCCCGCACCATGATCGCCGTCGTCCTGGGCTTCCTCGTCCAGCAGTCGCTGTTCGGGCCCGCTCCGGTCGAGGTGCTGCGGGACGGGCTGCGCGCGTTGATGAGCGTGTCGGCCCCGCTCTCGGGGGCCTGAATCGACCACAGCTCGGTTAACTTGCTCGAAATGCGGTCCAACTAGCCTGCCGATCCATGCCACCTGGGTCTTTGCCCCGTGGCCGCGGCAACCGGGCCCCGCACGGTCCGGAGCGAGGATGTGAGGTGGGACGTGCAACTGACCCCGCACGAGCAGGAGAGGCTGCTGATCCACGTGGCGGCCGACGTAGCCGAGAAGCGCCGGGCCCGCGGGCTCAGGCTCAACCACCCGGAGGCCGTGGCCCTCATCACGTCGCACATCCTCGAAGGGGCGCGTGACGGCCGTACGGTGGCCGAGCTCATGTCCTCCGGCCGCAAGCTGCTCACCCGCGACGACGTCATGGAGGGCATCCCCGAGATGATCCACGACGTCCAGGTCGAGGCCACCTTCCCGGACGGCACCAAGCTCGTCACCGTCCACGACCCGATCGTCTGAGAGGGCCTCGATGATTCCCGGAGAGATCCTGTTCGCGGCGGACCCGGTCGTCTGCAACGAGGGCCGCGAGGTCACCCGGCTCACCGTCCTCAACGCCGCCGACCGGCCCGTCCAGGTCGGCTCCCACTACCACTTCGCCGAGGCCAACCCCGGCCTGGAGTTCGACCGCGCCGCCGCCCGCGGCCGGCGGCTGAACGTCGCCGCCGGCACCGCCGTGCGCTTCGAGCCCGGAATCCCCGTCGACGTCGAACTCGTCCCCCTCGCCGGCGCCCGGGTCGTGCCCGGTCTGCGCGGGGAGACCGGAGGTGCCCTCGATGCCTGAGATCTCGCGTGCCGCGTACGCCGACCTGTTCGGCCCGACGACCGGCGACCGCATCCGGCTCGCCGACACCGACCTGCTGATCGAGATCGAGGAGGACCGCTGCGGCGGCCCCGGACTCGCCGGTGACGAGGCGGTCTTCGGCGGCGGCAAGGTCATCCGTGAGTCCATGGGACAGTCCCGCGCCACACGCGCGGAGGGCACCCCCGACACCGTCATCACGGGCGCGGTCGTCGTCGACCACTGGGGGGTGGTGAAGGCCGACGTCGGCATCCGCGACGGGCGCATCACCGGGATCGGCAAGGCCGGCAACCCCGACACGATGGACGGGGTCCACCCGGACCTGGTCATCGGCCCGGAGACCGAGATCATCGCCGGCAACGGACGGATCCTGACGGCCGGCGCGGTCGACGCGCACGTCCACTTCATCTGCCCGCAGATCGCCGACGAGGCGCTGTCCGCCGGTGTCACCACACTGGTCGGCGGCGGCACCGGACCGGCCGAGGGCTCGAAGGCGACCACCGTCACGCCCGGCCCCTGGCACCTCGCGCGGATGCTGGAGGCGATGGAGCAGTACCCGCTGAACATCGGCTTCCTCGGCAAGGGCAACACCGTGTCGCAGGACGCGATGCTGTCGCAGATCCGGGGCGGGGCGCTCGGCCTGAAGCTGCACGAGGACTGGGGCTCGACGCCGGCCGTCATCGACGCCTCGCTCACCGTCGCCGACCGGACGGGCATCCAGGTCGCGATCCACACGGACACCCTCAACGAGGCCGGGTTCGTCGGCGACACGCTCGCCGCGATCGCCGGACGCGGCATCCACGCCTACCACACCGAGGGTGCGGGTGGCGGGCACGCGCCGGACATCATGACCGTGGTCTCCGAGCCGCACGTGCTGCCGAGCTCGACCAATCCGACGCGGCCGTACACGGTGAACACCGCCGAGGAACACCTCGACATGCTGATGGTGTGCCATCACCTCAACCCGGCGGTCCCCGAGGACCTGGCCTTCGCCGAGTCTCGAATCAGGCCGTCGACGATCGGGGCCGAGGACGTGCTGCACGACCTCGGGGCGATCTCGATCATCTCCTCCGACGCGCAGGCCATGGGCAGGGTCGGCGAGGTCGTCCTGCGGACCTGGCAGACGGCGCACGTCATGAAGCGGCGCAGGGGCTCCCTGCCGGGCGACGGCCGGGCGGACAACCACCGGGTGCGCCGCTACATCGCCAAGTACACGATCAACCCCGCGCTGGCCCAGGGACTGGCCCGCGAGATCGGCTCCGTCGAGAGCGGCAAGCTCGCCGACCTCGTGCTGTGGGAGCCGGCGTTCTTCGGCGTCAAGCCGCACCTCGTCATCAAGGGCGGACAGATCGCGTACGCGCAGATGGGCGACGCCAACGCCTCGATCCCGACGCCGCAGCCGATTCTGCCGCGTCCGATGTACGGCGCGATCGGCCGGGCACCCGCGTCGAACTCGTTCAACTTCGTGGCGCCGCTCGCGATCGAGGACGGGCTGCCGGAGCGTCTGCAGCTGGGCAAGAGGTTCGTCGCCATCGACTCCACGCGCGGGGTGACCAAGGCGGACATGCGGGAGAACGACGCCCGGCCGCGCGTCCAGGTCGACCCCGACAGCTTCGCCGTGCACATCGACGGCGAGCTGGTCGAGGCGACTCCGGCCGCCGAACTGCCCATGGCGCAGCGCTACTTCCTGTTCTGACGTGGTTCTGACCCGGTTCTGAGGACATCGATGTGACAAGGGCAGCACTGCTCGTCCTGGCCGACGGCCGTTTCCCCGCCGGAGGGCACGCGCACTCCGGCGGGGCGGAGGAGGCCGTCAAGGCGGGCCGGATCACCGGCGCGACGACCCTGGAGACCTTCCTCCGCGGGAGGCTGCACACCACCGGGCTGGTGACGGCGGCGCTGGCGGCCGCCGCCGCGGCCGGGGCCGACCCGGTGGAGCTGGACGCGGCGGCGGACGCCCGCACCCCGTCCCCGGCGCTGCGGCTGACCGCCAGGAAGCTGGGCCGGCAACTGATGCGGGCCGCCCGGGCGGCCTGGCCGAGCACCGAACTCGACGCCCTGGCAAGCGAGTTCCCCAAGGGTGCCCACCAGCCCGTGGTGTTGGGGCTGACCGCGCGGGCGGCCGGGCTCGGGGCCGAGGACGCGGCCTACTGCTCGGTCTACGAGAGCGTGAGCGGACCGGCGACGGCCGTGGTGCGGCTGCTGAGCCTCGACCCGTTCGAGGCCACGGCGGTGCTGGCCCGGCTGGCGCCCCAGCTGGACCGGGTGGTCGACCGGGCGGTGTCCTGCGGGGCGGCGGTGCCGACGAAGGGCGTCGACGTGCTGCCGGCGGCGTCGGCGCCGTTGCTGGAGATCGGGGCGGAGGTGCACGCCGCCTGGCCGGTACGGCTGTTCGCCTCCTAGCGTCCGTCGTCCAGCCGTCCCCGTCGTCCCGTCGTCGCGCGGTCCAGCCGTCCCCGTCGTCCCGTCGCCCAGCCGCCCCCGCCGCCCCTTCCCGACCCCGACCCCGGGGGTTCTGCCCCCGGACCCCGTTCGGCCCTGGACGGGCCTCGTCCTCGGACTCCGGACGGGCTGACTTGAGGAGCCGTAGTCATGCATCTCGACCACACCCCCCACGGGCCGGCCGCCGTCGGTGCCGACGCGCACCGTACGGACGGCTCGCGGCGCGCCCTCCGTATCGGACTCGGCGGTCCCGTCGGTTCCGGCAAGACCGCCACCGTCGCCGCGCTCTGCCGGGCGCTGCGTGACGAACTGTCCCTCGCCGTCGTCACCAATGACATCTACACGCGCGAGGACGCCGAGTTCCTGCTGCGGGAGGCCGTGCTGCCGCCCGAGCGGATCACCGCCGTCGAGACGGGCGCCTGTCCGCACACCGCGATCCGGGACGACATCTCCGCCAACCTCGAGGCCGTGGAGGATCTGGAGGACGAGGCCGGGCCGCTGGACCTGATCCTCGTGGAGTCCGGTGGGGACAACCTCACCGCCACCTTCTCCAAGGGCCTCGTGGACGCGCAGATCTTCGTCATCGACGTCGCCGGCGGGGACGACATCCCGCGCAAGGGCGGGCCCGGTGTCACCACCGCCGATCTGCTCGTCGTCAACAAGACCGACCTCGCGCCGTACGTCGGCTCCGACCTCGCCCGGATGGCCGCCGACGCCAAGGCTCAGCGGGCCGAACTCCCGGTCGTCTTCCAGTCGTTGCGGAGCGAGGTCGGCGTCACGGACGTCGCCGCGTGGGTGCGGGCGCAGTTCGCCGCCTGGACGGCGTGACATGAGCGGAGTGCACGCCACCGCACGGATCGGGGCGAGGGCCGACGGACGCGGCGGGACCTCCCTGCCCGTCCTCGAGAGCGACGGGCCGCTCGCCCTGCGGCGCACCCGGGGCGCCGACGGCGAGGCACGCGTCCTGCTCGTCGGCGCGATGAGCGGACCTCTCGGCGGTGACCGCTTCGCCGTCGAGGCCGACGTCGCGAGCGGCGCCCGGCTGCAGGTCGGTTCGGCCGCCGCGACCATCGCCCTGCCCGGGCAGGCGAAGGGCGAGGCCCACTACGACGTACGCCTCACGGTCGCCGACGGCGGCGAACTGCGCTGGCTGCCCGAGCAGTTGATCTCGGCCAAGGGGAGCGAACTGTTCGTCACCACGCGGGTCGAGCTCGGGTCCGGCGCCCGGCTCGTGCTGCGCGAGGAGCAGGTGCTCGGCCGGGTGGGGGAGGAGCCGGGGAGACTGACCAGCCGACTCACCGTGCGGGTCGCCGGGCGGGTCGTCCTCGATCAGGAACTGGCCTGCGGGACCGGCGCGCCCGGCGGCTGGGACGGGCCCGCCGTCCTCGCGGGGTATCGTGCCGTGGGGCAACTCGTCGTCGTACGGCCGGAGTTCCTCGAGACGCCCACGGCGGCCCGCAGTGTCGGCGAGCACGCCAGGGTCATGCCGCTGGCCGGCCCCGCCGCTCTCGTCACCGCCGTCGCGCCCGACGCGCTGCTGCTGCGGCGGGCGTTGGACGAGGCGCTCGCCGATGTCGACATCCGGTGAGCGGTACATCACTTTCCGGTTATCGGATTGGCAAAGAAGGTCAACGACACCTTTTCTCAGGTGCCTCACAGCCGCGAGGATCCCTCTGCCGCCATCACCAGGTAGGGGAGTTCCCACTTGAAGGACATACGACCGAACAAGCGCACCACGGCGCTCGGATCGGCCGGCGTGCTCGTCGCCGCGACGATGCTCGCCGGCGCTTTCGCGGCGCCCACGGCCAGCGCGACCAGCGGCCGTCCGGGCCAGGACCGGGAGGCGCGTGGCGCCGCGATCGCCGCGGAGCGCGCCGGCAAGGCCGGCATCGACTGGCAGGACTGCCCCGCCGACTGGGGCCTGGAGAAGCCGATCCAGTGCGGCTGGGTCACCGTGCCGCTCGACTACGCCAAGCCGAACGGCAAGCAGATCAAGCTCGCCGTCGACCGCATCGGCAACACGGGCACGGCCCAGGAGCGCCAGGGCGCGCTCGTCTACAACCCCGGCGGCCCCGGCGGTTCGGGCCTGCGCTTCCCGCGCCGCGTCACCACCAAGGCCCCCGTCTGGACCAACGTGGCGAAGGCCTACGACTTCGTGGGCTTCGACCCGCGCGGCGTCGGCCACTCCGCCGCCATCTCCTGCATCGACCCGCAGGAGTTCGTCAAGGCGCCGAAGGCCGACCCGGTCCCGGACAGCGAGGCCGACAAGCTCGCCCAGATCAAGCTCGCCCGTGAGTACGCGGACGGGTGCGCCGAGCGCAGCGGCAAGGCCGTGCTGGCGCAGATGACCACCCCGAACACCGTCCGCGACCTGGACGTGATCCGCGCCGCCCTGGGCGAGAAGAAGCTCAACTTCCTGGGCGTCTCCTACGGCACCTACATCGGCGCCGTCTACGGCACCATGTTCCCCGGCCACCTGCGCCGCATGATCGTCGACAGCGTGGTCAACCCCTCCCGCGAGAAGATCTGGTACGAGGCCAACCTCGACCAGGACGTCGCCTTCGAGGGCCGCTGGAAGGACTGGCAGGACTGGGTCGCCGCCAACGACGCCACCTTCCACCTCGGCACCACCCGTGCCGCCGTCCAGGCCAAGTGGCTCGAACTGCGCGCCACCGCGAAGAAGAACCCCATCGGCGGGATCGTCGGCCCGGCCGAGCTGATCTCCTTCTTCCAGAGCGCCCCGTACTACGACTCCTCGTGGATCCCGGTCGCCACGATCTTCAGCAAGTACTTCGCGGGAGACACCCAGGCGCTCGTCGACGCGGCCGCGCCGGACCTGACCGACACGGCGGGCAACATCTCCTCGGAGAACGGCAACGCCGTCTACACCGCCGTCGAGTGCACCGACGCCAAGTGGCCGACCAGCTGGCGGAAGTGGAACAGCGACAACACGCGGCTCAACAAGGACTACCCGTTCATGACCTGGGCCAACGCGTGGATGAACCTGCCGTGCGCCTACTGGCCGGTCAAGCAGCAGACGCCGGTGGACGTCAAGACCCACAAGGGCCTGCCGCAGGTGCTCATCGTGCAGTCCACGGACGACGCGGCCACCCCGTACGAGGGTGCCGTCGAACTGCACAAGCGCTTCAAGGGATCCCGTCTGATCACCGAGAAGGACGCCGGCTCCCACGGAGTGACCGGCCTGGTGAACACCTGCATCAACGCGCGGGTGGACGCCTACCTCCTCACCGGCAAGCTGGACACCGCGGACGTGACCTGCGCGCCGCACGCCACGCCCAAGCCGTAGCACCGCCCGTCTGACAGCGAAGGGCGGCCGGAGCGATCCGGCCGCCCTTCCGGCGTCTTGACGGAACATCAGCCGCCGAACGCCGGTGTCGGCCACCGGACGGCGGCGACACGACCGTCGGCCCCGGAGCACCCGCGGCGGCGCACCCCCTCGTGACGGAACGTCAGCGGGACGGCAGACGCGGGAACCTGCGTTCCCTCTCCGTCTTCGCCGCCTTGGCCGCCGCCTGCCCCTCCGCCTTGGCCACGGCCGCGTACTGGTCCACGTACTCCTGCTCGGACAGCGTCAGGATCGCGTACATGATCTCGTCGGTGATCGCGCGCAGCACCGCCTTCTCGTTCTCCATGCCGAGGTAGCGGGAGAAGTCGAGGGGCTTGCCGAAGCGGATCGCCACCGGGTGCAGGGTCGGGATCACCTTGCCGGGCGGCTGTGCCTCGAAGGTGCCGATCATCGCGCAGGGGATGACGGGGACCTGAGCCCTGAGCGCCATCACGGCCACCCCGACCTTGCCCTTGTACAGGCGGCCGTCGTGGGAGCGGGTGCCCTCCGGGTAGATGCCGAGCAGTTCGTCCTTGCTCAGCACGCCGAGGCCCTCGCGGATCGCGGCCTGGCCGGCCTCCTTGCCGGAGCGGTCGACCGGGATCTGGCCCGCGCTGCGGAAGAAGGCCGCGGTCAACCGGCCCTTGATGCCGGGGCCCGTGAAGTACTCGGCCTTCGCGAGGAAGGTGATGCGGCGTTTGAGGATCGCGGGCATCAGGAAGTGGTCCGAGAACGACAGATGGTTCCCGGCGACGATCGCGGGTCCCGACTCCGGTACGTGCTCGAGGCCTTCGATCCGCGGTCGGAAGACCAGTCTCAGCAGGGGGCCCAGCAAGACGTACTTGAGCACGTAGTAGAACAAGGGGTCGCTCCTCACTCCGGCGGATCGGCGGGATGGCCGCCTGACCAGGGTGCTGCTCCCGGAGGGTGCGCAGCAAGCCGCTGGGAGGCCCGGTCGGCGATCGTGGCGCCTTCGGGAGGCGCCCGCGGCGCTTTTTCGTCGAATCTCCACGGATCTTGCCGCAACCGTGTCGGTTCTCACATCCGCCGAGGGCGAGACGTCGCGGATGTCCCACCGCCTGCGACGGATCTTCATCAACTCCTCACCTCCCCTCCGCTTTTGACCTGCCCGGCGGCGGCCGACGGCGCCGCTCACAGCCGCACGATCACCAGCGCCGTGTCGTCGGTCGCGCCCCCGGGCGGCAGCAGCTCCAGCAGGACGGCGTCGGCGAGGGACTCCGGGTCCGCCTCCCGGTGGCGCGCGAGGGAGTCGGCGAGGCGGGCGAGGCCCGTGTCGATGTCCTCGTGCCGCCGTTCCACGAGTCCGTCGGTGTACAGGGCGAGGGTGGCGCCGCTGTCGTAGGCGGTGCGTGCCTGGGGCCGGCGGACCGGCGTGGGCCGGGCGTCGAGCGGGGGGTCGGTGGCCCGGTCGAGGAACTCCACCCGGCCGTCGGCGTGGACGAGCACGGGCGGGGGGTGCCCGGCGCTGCTGTAGGTGATGGTGCGGTGGTCGAAGTCGATGAACGTGGTGACCGCGGTGGCCGATTCGGCGCCGTCCACGACATGCGCGTACCGCCCGAGGACGTTCAGCGCCTCGGCCGGACCCGCGGCGACCCGGGAGGTCGCGCTGAGCGCGCTGCGCAGCTGGCCCATCACCCCGGCGGCCTCGAGGCCGTGCCCGACGACGTCGCCGACCGACACGCCGAGACGGTTGCCGCCGACGAGGTCCACCAGGTCGTACCAGTCCCCGCACACGTTGAGCGCGCCGACCGCCGGCCGGTAGCGCACGGCGGCCCGGTGGTGTCCGACCTGCCGTCCGGCGGGCAGCATCGCCTCCTGGAGGGCGAGGGCCACCTCGCGTTCCCGGGCGTGCGCCAGCCGCAGCCGCTCGTTGAGTTCCTGGAGCTCACGGGCGCGGGTGTACAGCTCGGCCTCCAGGACGCGGCCCCGGCTGCCCGCCCGTGCTCCGTCCCCGCCCGCCCCGCGGCCGCCGCGGGCCCGGATCAGCTCGGTGACCTCCTCGACCCGGTGCACCAGCAGCACCACCGAGCCGTCCCGTCCGTACACGGGGGCGTTGACGGGGCTCCAGTAGCGCTCCTCCCACTCGCCGGGCTGCTCGCTCGACTCGACGTCGTAGCGCTGGAGCGCCATGGCCTCCCGCTCGCCGGTGTCCAGCACCCGGCGCAGCGAGGCCGCCAGGTGGCGCATGCCGGTCGCGGCGCCGTCGTTCGGATTGTCGGGGAAGACCTCGAAGAGGTGCCGGCCGATCAGTTGCTCGCGCTTGCGGCCCGCCACCCGCAGGTACTCCCTGTTGGCGTCCGCGTACACCAGCTCGGGCGTCAGCAGCGCCACCATGCCCGGCAGTGCCTGGAACACCGCCGCGTAGTCGATCGCCGTGTCGTTCATGGACGCGCCCCATCCGCCGGTCTTGCGTCATTTTCTCATGTCGTGTGACGAATCGGGTTGATGTGCCGTTTCGCGGAGTCGCTCACACGCCGGGCTCGGTGAGCGACTGCTCCGCCCAGATGATCTTGCCCTCCGGCAGAAAGCGGGTGCCCCACCGCTGGGTGACCTGCGAGACCAGCAGCAGCCCGCGGCCGCCCTCGTCGGTGGCGCGCGGATGGCGCAGATGCGGCGCGGTGGTGCCGCCGTCGAAGACCTCGCAGACCAGGGTGCGCTCGCGGATCAGCCGCAGCCGGATCGGTCCGACGGCATACCGGATGGCGTTGGTGACCAGCTCGCTCACGACCAGCTCGGTGGTGAACGACAGGTCCGCCAGACCCCACTCCGCGAGCCGGCGGCTCGCCGTCTTGCGGGCCTCGGCCACCGCCGCCGGGTCGGCGGGCAGTTCCCAGTCGGCGACCCGGTCGGCGGCCAGCCGGCGCGTCCGGGCCATCAGCAGGGCCACGTCGTCGTAGGGGCGGGCCGGGACCAGGGCGTCGATCACCGTCCCGCAGCGCAGCTCGAGCGTGCCCGCCGACTGCTCCAGGGCCTGCCGCAGCCGTTCCCGGTCGGTGTCCAGTGCCCACCGCTCGCCCCGGGCCAGCAGACCGTCCGTGTGCAGCGCGAGCGTGCTGCCCTCCGGCAGGGTCACCTCGGACGACTCGAACGGCGGCCCGCCCGCGCCGAGCGGCGGCCCCTGCGGCAGCTCGATGAACGTGACGGTGCCGTCGGGCAGGACGACCGCCGGGGCGGGGTGCCCGGCCGCGGCCATCACGCACCGCCCGTCGACGGGGTCGTAGACGACGTACACGCACGCGGCGCCCACCGTCTGGGCGCCGCCCCTCCGCGGATCCGGCGGCCCCTGCGGCTCCGTCTCCGCCGCCACGCCCTCCTCGTCGTCCATGCGGGTGACCAGGTCGTCGAGGTGCGCGAGGATCTCCTCGGGCGGCAGATCCAGGGCGGCCAGGGTCCGCACGGCGGTCCGTACGCGCCCCATGGCCGCGGCGGCGTCGATGCCGTGCCCGGGCACCTCGCCGACGACCAGCGCCACCCGCGCCCCCGACAGCGGGATCAGGTCGTACCAGTCACCGCCGAGACCGGTCAGCTCGTCGGCCGGCCGGTAGCAGGCGGCCACCTCGACCGCGTCCTGCTCGGGCAGCCGGCGGGGGAGCAGATTGCGCTGGAGCACCAGAGCCGCGTCGCGCTCGCGCGTGTAGCGGCGGGCGTTGTCCACGCAGACGGCCGCCCGGGAGACGAGGTCCTCGGCGAGGACCAGGTCGTCCTCGCCGAACGGCTCGTGCCGGTGCTGCCGCAGGAACGTGGTCACGCCGAGCGTGACGCCGCGCGCCCGGACCGGCACGATCAGGGCGCTGGGGGGCTCGGATCCGGCGGGCAGACCCGCGACCCACTCCTCGTTGGGCGCATCGAGCGGGTCGAGCGGATCGAGGCGTTCGACCCGCCAGGGCCGCCCGCCGGCCAGACAGCGCACCGCGGGTGAGCCGGCCCGGTGCACGACCTCCCGGGTACCGGCCGCGTCCGCGGGATCGCCGGCCGCCCGCCGTCCCGCCCTGCGCAGGGTGACGGAGTCGTCCGCGCCGTCACCCGCCCGGTCGGGCGTGGGCTCGGCGCCCCGCAGCACCGGCTCCAGCAGATCCACGGTGACGAGGTCGGCGAACCCCGGCACCGCCACGTCCGCCAGCTCCTGAGCGGTCCGGGCGATGTCCAGGCTGCGGCCGATGCGCCGGCCGGCCCGGTCGAGCAGGGCGAGCCGCTGCCGGGCGCGGTGCCGCTCGGTCATGTCCACGACCGTGTAGTAGACGCCCATCGGGCCGCCGTGGTCGTCGTCCAGGCGGGTGAACGACAGCATGTGCGCCGTCTCGCGGTGCGGTGCCGCCCGGACCCGCCCCACGAACTCGTAGCCGAGGACGGGTTCGCCGGTCGCCAGCACCCGTCGCATCTGCGCCTCGATCGCCTCGGAGTCCAGCCCCGGCTGGACCTCGGCCAGCCGCAGCCCCAGCCGGCTCTCGGGCGGACCGCCGCCGAACTGGGCCAGCGCCGCGTTCGACCACACGAAACGCAGGTCGGTGTCGACCATCGCTATGCCGATCGGGGAGCCGCCGATCATCTGCTCCAGCACCGCGCGGCTCATGTCCCAGCCGGGCGCGTCGGACATCTCGTTCAGCAGGACCAGCCAGCGCGCGCCGCCGGGCTCGTCGGCCGAGGTGAACCGCGCCATGACGGACACCGGCCGCCCGTCCCGGCGGCGGGCGGACAGCAGCCCCGCCCAGCCGCCGTCCCGACGGCACCGGTCCATGACGTACGGGAGCCGTGCGGCGTCCCCGGGGGTGAGCACCGCGGCCAGGTCCCTGCCCACCGCCTCGGCGGCCCGATACCCCAGCAGGCGCTCGGCGTCCCTGGTCCAGCTCGTCACCACCCCCCGCGTGTCGAGCAGCAGGGGGGCGGTGTCCGCCACGTCGAACCACCGGCGGGCAACGTCGTCCTCGTCGTGTGCGCCCACGGCCGACCTCTCTGTCGCTGAGAGTGGTCTACCACCTCCTGACCCAATCTTCACCCTGCCTGCACGACAGCGGCCGAGCCACCCGGGAGGCGGGCGCCGCGCACCGGCGCGGCCGGGAATCCGCGCCCCTCGCGGGGCGCGTCCCTCAGGCGTCCCGCGTCAGCACCTTCTCCAAGGTGGCCAGCGCCGAGGCCAGTTCCTCGCCGGTGATCGTCAGCGGCGGCGCCAGCCGGATGGTCGAGCCGTGGGTGTCCTTGACCAGGACGCCCTCCCGCATGAGGCGCTCGCTCACCTCGCGGCCGGTGCCCAGCGCCGGGTCGACGTCGACGCCAGCCCACAGCCCGCGCGCCCGGAAACCGACGACGCCCTTGCCGACCAGCCCGGTCAGCCCGTCCCGCAGGACGACGCCCAGCTCGGTCGCCCGGCGCTGGAACTCACCCGTCTCCAGCAGTTCCACCACCGCCGTGCCGACCGCCGCGGCCAGCGGATTGCCGCCGAACGTCGACCCGTGCTCGCCCGGCCGCAGCACCGACAGCACCTCCCGCCGGGCCACCACCGCCGACACCGGCACGATCCCGCCGCCCAGCGCCTTGCCGAGCAGCAGCACGTCGGGAACGACCCCCTCGTGCTCCACGGCGAGCGTCCGTCCGGTACGGCCGAGGCCGGACTGGATCTCGTCCGCGATGAACAGACAGTTCCTGCGGCGGGTCAGCTCCCGCACCCCGGCCAGATAGCCGTCGTCGGGGATGACGACGCCCGCCTCGCCCTGGATCGGCTCGATCAGCACCGCCGCCGTCGTCTCGTCGACGGCCGCCTCCAGCGCGGCCAGGTCGTTGTACGGCACGATCCGGAAGCCCGGCGTGAACGGCCCGAACCCGGCCCGTGCCGTCTCGTCCGTCGAGAAGCTCACGATCGTCGTCGTACGGCCGTGGAAGTTCTCCGCGGCCACCACGATCGTCGCCCGGTCGGCGGGTACGCCCTTCACCTCGTACGCCCACTTGCGGGCCACCTTGATGCCGCTCTCGACCGCCTCCGCGCCCGTGTTCATCGGCAGGACCATGTCCAGGCCGGTCAGCTCCGCGAGCCGCTCGGCGAACTCGGCGAGGCGGTCGTTGTGGAAGGCGCGGGAGGTGAGGGTGAGACGGTCCAGCTGGCGGTGGGCCGCCTCGATCAGCAGCGGATGCCGGTGGCCGAAGTTGAGGGCCGAGTAGCCGGCCAGCATGTCGAGGTAGCGGCGGCCCTCGACGTCCTGCACCCAGGCGCCCTCGGCGCTCGCGACGACCACGGGCAGCGGATGGTAGTTGTGCGCGAGGACGGGCTCCTCGGCGCGGATCAGATCGGCGGAGGTGCGCGTCGGGACGACGGGTGCGGTCATGAACGGATCTCCTGCGTGCAGCACTTGATGCCACCGCCGGCCTTCTGGAACTCGGAGAGGTCGACGGGGACGGGGACATAGCCGCGCTCGGTGAGACGGGAGGCGAGGGCCTCGGCCCGGGGCGCGATGAAGACATGGCGCCCGTCGGAGACCGAGTTCAGGCCGAACACCATGGCGTCGTCGCGGGTGGCGAGCACCGCGTCCGGATAGAGCCGGGCGAGCACCTCACGGCTGCCGGAGGAGAACGCCTCCGGGTAGTACGAGATGTTGTCGTCGTCCAGGACGAACAGCGCCGTGTCCAGGTGGTAGAAGTGCGGGTCCACCAGGGTCAGGCTGATCACCGGGTGGCCGAAGAACTCCTGCACCTCCCGGTGTGCCTCACGGGTGGTCCGGAAGCCGGTGCCGGCCAGCACGTACCGGCCCGTCCACACCAGGTCGCCCTCGCCCTCGCAGACGGACTCCGGCCGGTGGACGTCGTAGCCCGCCGCCTTGAACCAGGTGTCGTAGTGGACGGACTCGGGCCGGCGCTCGGGCGCGTGGAACAGGGAGCCGAAGACCCGGCCCGCCACCACGACCGCCGAGTTCGCGGCGAAGACCATGTCCGGGAGTCCGGGGGCCGGCTCCACGGTGTCCACGGTGTGGCCGTGGGCCCGGTAGGCGCGGATCAGCGCCTGCCACTGCTCCTGGGCGAGGTCGACGTCGACGGGGCTGTCGGGACGCATCCAGGGGTTGATCGCGTACTGCACGGCGAAGTGTCTGGGCTCACAGACGAGAAAGCGCCGGGGGCGCCGCACACGGGTCTCGGTCACAGAGAGGTACCTCCACCTTTCCATTTTCCTACGGTGTCGACGGGGGATCGACACCAAGGTAGGAAATGACCGGGACGCCCGACAAGGAACAAGCATTGCGTGTTGACGCAGGAATGCTGCGTGATTCACCCGGTCGACGCAGGTTCGCTGCGCCCGCGCAGGTTTATTCGGGAGCGGGCTGGCTCGCGCCCGCCTCCGGGCTGTCCGGCAGCAGATGGGACAGCACCATCACGCTGATCGTCTTCCGGATGAAGGGCTCGGCCCGGATGCGCTCCAGCACGTTCTCGAAGTGCTCCACGTCCCGCGCCCGCACATGCAGCAGCGCGTCCGCCCCACCCGTCACCGTCATCGCGGCGGTGATCTCCGGATGGTTGCGCGCCACCTCCGCGAGCCGTCTGGGGGGCGCGGCGCCCTCGCAGTACACCTCCACGTACGCCTCCGTGCGCCAGCCCAGCGCCGACGGCTGCACGGTGGCCGTGAACCCGGTGATCACCCCGGTGTCCCGCAGCCGGTCCACCCGGCGCTTGACCGCCGTCGACGACAGCCCGACGGCCGTCCCGATCTCGGCGAAGCTCGTCCTGGCGTTCGCCATCAGAGCGGTGACGATCTTCCGGTCGAGTTCGTCGAAAGGGGCGGGCGCGCTGTTCATGCGGGCACTGTATCCAGCGCGTACGTCCACACCCCGGTACATGTCCAGTCGTGCGGATCGCCCCTACACTCCACCTTCATGCTGCGCGCCCTCGCCGTCGACGACGAACGCCCCTCGCTGGAGGAGCTGCTGTACCTGCTCACCGCGGACCCCCGGATCGGCACCGTGGAGGGCGCCGGCGACGCGACCGAGGCGCTGCGCCGCCTCAACCGCGCCCTGGAGTCCGGCCCCGACGGCCCCGAGGCCATCGACGTGGTCTTCCTCGACATCCAGATGCCCGGCCTCGACGGCCTCGACCTCGCCCGCCTCCTCACCGGCTTCGCACGGCCGCCCCTGGTCGTGTTCGTCACCGCCCACGAGGACTTCGCCGTCCAGGCCTTCGACCTCAAGGCCGTCGACTACGTCCTCAAGCCCGTCCGCAAGGAACGCCTCGCCGAGGCGGTCCGTCGCGCCGTCGAACTCAGGGCCGCCGAACGCCGCGGAGCCGCCCCGCGCATCCCCGTGCACGAGCCCGACCCGGACCACATACCCGTCGAGCTCGGCGGTGTGACCCGCTTCGTCGCCGTCGACGACATCACCCACGTCGAGGCCCAGGGCGACTACGCCCGGCTGCACACCGAGCGCGGCAGCCACCTGGTGCGCATCCCCCTGTCCACCCTGGAGGAGCGCTGGCGCGCCCGCGGCTTCGTCCGCATCCACCGCCGCCATCTCGTCGCCCTGCGCCACATAGGCGAACTCCGCCTGGACACCGGCACGGTGAGCGTCCTGGTCGGCGGCGAGGAACTCCAGGTCAGCCGCCGGCACGCCCGCGAACTGCGGGACCTGCTGATGAGGAGGCCCTGACCGTGCCCCACCAGGACCCCGCCGAACGGCGTGTCGTGGTCACCGGCCCCGCCCGGCGCACCCGGCGCGCCTCCGGCTACTACCGGCCGCGCTCCGAGATCGACGAACAGACCACCCTCGGCCACACCTACGTCCGTTCCCTGATGCGCTCCCAACTGCGCGCCGCCCTCGCGGTGTTCGCCGTCCTCATGCTGCTCGTGGGGCCGCTCCCGCTGCTCTTCGCGGCGATGCCCGACGCCCACCGTCTCGAATGGGCGGTCCTCGGCTTCTGCCTCTACGCCCCGCTCGTCCTGCTCGCCCGCTGGTACGTGCGCCGCGCCGAACGCAACGAACGCGACCTCGTACGCCTGGTCGAGGACCGATGAACTCGGCCTTCGCCGTCCCCGCCGTCGCGCTCGTCGTCGTCGCGACCGTCCTCGTCGGCGCCTTCGGCCTGCGCATCTCCCGCACCACCTCCGACTTCTACGTCGCCTCGCGCACCGTCGGCCCACGCCTCAACGCGGCCGCCATCAGCGGCGAGTACCTCTCCGCCGCCTCCTTCCTCGGCATCGCGGGCCTGGTCCTGGTCCAGGGGCCGGACATGCTCTGGTACCCGGTCGGCTACACCGCCGGCTACCTCGTGCTGCTGCTCTTCGTCGCCGCCCCGCTGCGCCGCTCCGGCGCCTACACGCTCCCCGACTTCGCCGAGGCCCGCCTCGCCTCCCAGTCGTCCCGGCGGCTCGCGGGCGCCTTCGTCGTCGGTGTCGGCTGGCTCTACCTGCTGCCCCAGCTCCAGGGCGCGGGGCTGACGCTGACCGTCCTGACCGGCGCCCCCGACTCGCTCGGCGGGCTGATCGTCGCGGTCGTCGTCACCGCGACCGTCGCCGCGGGCGGCATGCGCAGCATCACCTTCGTGCAGGCCTTCCAGTACTGGCTCAAGCTCACCGCCCTCCTCGTCCCGGCCCTCTTCCTGGTCCTCGCCTGGCAGGGCGACGGCGCACCGCGCGACGCCTTCGGGGAACCGGCCACCTTCCGCGACCAGCGGGTCGTCCGCATCGACGACACCCTCGACCTCCGACTGGACCGCCCGCTGACCGTGACGGTGGACGGCCGCGTCGACGGCCGCCCGCACCGGGACGCCGTGCTCCGGCTCCCCGTCGGCACCCACCGCATCGAGCGGGGCGCCCGCCTCACCTTCGCCGAGGGCACCGCCGTTCCCGTCGCCGAGCGCGGCAGCAACGGCGGCATGTCCACCTCCCTCGCCGCCGGCCGCGAGGAGCGCCCCCTGTACGCCACCTACGGCCTGATCCTCGCGACCTTCCTCGGCACCATGGGCCTGCCGCACGTCGTCGTGCGCTTCTACACCAGTCCGCACGGAGTCGCCGCCCGCCGCACCACGGTCGCCGTCCTCGCCCTGATCGGCGCCTTCTACCTGCTGCCGCCCGTCTACGGCGCCCTGGGCCGCCTCTACGCCCCCGAACTGGCCCTCAGTGGCGACGCCGACGCGGCCGTCCTGCTGCTGCCCGACCGGGTGATCGGCGGCCTCGGCGGCGACCTGCTGGGCGCGCTGGTCGCCGGGGGAGCCTTCGCCGCGTTCCTGTCCACGGCGTCCGGGCTGACGATGGCCGTCGCGGGCGTGCTCACCCAGGACGTCCTGCCGACCCGCGGCGTACGGCACTTCCGGCTGGGCACCGGGCTCGCCATGGCCGTACCCCTCGCCGCGAGCCTGCTGGTGGGCGGCCTGCCGGTGGCCGACGCGGTCGGGCTGGCCTTCGCCGTGTCGGCGTCCTCCTTCTGCCCGCTGCTCGTCCTCGGCATCTGGTGGCGCCGGCTGACTCCGCCCGGCGCGGCCGCCGGGATGCTGGTGGGCGGCGGTTCGGCGTTCGTCGCCGTCGCCGCGACCATGGCGGGCTTCCCCGGCACGGGCGGTCTGCACGCGCTGCTCGCCTGGCCCGCGCTGTGGTCCGTACCGCTCGGCTTCCTCACCATGATCCTGGTGTCCCTGGCCACCCCGGGGCGGGTCCCGGCCGGCACGGCGGCGATCCTGGCCCGGTTCCACCTGCCCGAGGAACTGCGCACGGACGAGCTGCGGGCGGCGGAGGCGAAGGCATGACGGCGCACGCGACAGCGACGGAGGCGACGGCGTGAGCGGCTTCCTGGCGGGCGTCTGCATCGCGATCCTCCCGTTCCTCGCCGTGGGCTTCTGGCTGGGCCGCCGCACCGCCCGCCCCGAGAACCTCGGCGGCCTGGGCACCCCCGTCGAGCACGCCACCTTCGAGACCCTGCACACCGCCTCGCTCGCCGCGCCCCCGCTCCGGGCGGGTCTCACCGAGGAGACCGCCCGCAGATCGGCCCGCAGACTGCGCACCCTGCTCGGCACGGACGCACTGTGCCTGACCGACGAGAGCGAGGTGCTGGTCTGGGACGGCGTGGGAGCACATCACCGCGCCGAGATCATGGAACGGCTGTCCGGCCCGCTGGAGAGCGGCCGGGGCGAGGCCTTCCGGCTCACCTGCGAGCACGCCGACTGTCCCGTCCGCTGGGCCGTGCTCGCCCCGCTCACCGTCGACGACCGGGTGCACGGCGTCCTCGTGGCCTGCGCGCCCCGCGAGTCCGCCGTCCTGGTCCGGGCGGCCGGCGAGGTGGCCCGCTGGGTGAGCGTCCAGCTGGAGCTCGCCGACCTCGACCAGTCCCGTACGAAACTGATCGAGGCGGAGATCAAGGCCCTGCGCGCCCAGATCTCCCCGCACTTCGTCTTCAACTCGCTCGCGGTGATCGCGTCGTTCGTGCGCACCGACCCCGAGCGTGCCCGCGAGCTGCTCCTGGAGTTCGCCGACTTCACCCGCTACTCGTTCCGCAGGCACGGCGACTTCACCACCCTCGCCGACGAACTGCACGCCATCGACCACTATCTGGCGCTGGTCAGGGCCCGCTTCGGCGACCGGCTGGCCGTCACCCTCCAGATAGCCCCCGAGGTCCTCCCGGTGGCCCTGCCCTTCCTCTGCCTCCAGCCGCTCGTCGAGAACGCCGTCAAGCACGGCCTGGAGGGCAAGGCCGACCGATGCCACATCCAGATCACCGCGCAGGACGCCGGCGCCGAGGCCCTGGTCGTCATCGAGGACGACGGCGCCGGCATGGACCCGGTCGCGCTGCGCCGCATCCTGGCCGGCGAGGTGAGCCCGTCGGGGGGCATCGGTCTGTCCAACGTGGACGACCGGCTCCGCCAGGTGTACGGCGACGACTACGGCCTGGTCATCGAGACGGCCCTGGGGGCGGGGATGAAGATCACCGCCCGGCTGCCGAAGTACCAGCCGGGCGTGCACTCGGCGGCCCGCCTCACCGGCGGCCAGGGCCGGTCTGCGTCATGACCATGGCCAGCGTGATCAGCCCCAGCACGACCCAGCCGAACCACAGCCAGCCGTTGCTGCCGAGCGCCACCGTGTAGGCGGTCACCGCGACGAGCCCGCCGACGGTGAACACCCCCATGGTCTTCGTGGAACTGTCCGTGGTACCTGCCATCGCGACACCTTCCTCGGGGCCGCCCTCCGCAGGGCGCGTCCCCTCCATGGTGCCCCGGGTTCAGCGCCCGTGTGCGTCGAGCGACGCAAGATAGGCGTTGTACGCCTCCAGCTCCCGGTCACCGTCGCGGTCCGCGGCCCGGTCCTTGCGCTTGGCCTGCCGCTGCTCGGAGCCGTACCACTGGAACAGCAGCGCGATCAGCACCAGCACGGACGGGATCTCGCTGAACGCCCAGGCGATGCCGCCGGCCGCGTTCTGGTCGGAGAGCGCGTCGATGCCGAGCGAGGCGGGCGGGTTCTCGAACGTCCCGACCATCGGCTGCGACGCCATCATCAGCGCGATGCCGAAGAACGCGTGGAACGGCATGCCCGCGAACAGCTCCAGCATCCGCATCAGATAGCCGGGCCGGCTCGGACCCGGGTCCACACCGATGATCGGCCAGAAGAACACCACCCCGACGGCCAGGAAGTGCACCATCATCGCGAGGTGCCCCGCCCTGGAGCCCATCAGGAAGTCGAAGATCGGCGTGAAGTAGAGCGCGTACAGGCTCGCGATGAACAGCGGGATGGTGAACGCGGGATGGGTGACGATCCGCATGTAGCGGCTGTGCAGCAGCATCAGCAGCAGCTCACGCGGCCCCTTGCGACCCCGGCCGGCGGCCGGCAGCGCGCGCAGCGCCAGCGTCATCGGCGCGCCCAGCAGGATCAGGATCGGCGACAGCATGCTGATCACCATGTGCTGCACCATGTGCACGCTGAACATGACCATGCCGTAGTCGTTCAGCCTGGTGCACATGACGAGCCCGATGGTCAGGACACCGACGACGAACGACACGGTCCGCCCCACCGGCCATGCGTCCCCGCGCCGGCGCAGCCGCAGGACACCCCACCCGTACAGTCCCAGCCCCACCAGGCAGCCGACGAGGAAGAACGGGTCCGCCGACCACTGAAGGCCCCGCCCCAGCGTGAACGGCGGCAGATCCATGGTCATGCCGTGCCCGCTGTGTCCCATGCCGCCGGCTCCTGATTCGTGGGGGGTTGTACGTTTCCTGCCGCCCACAAGAGTAGAGAAGCCCCCGGCGACCTCGGTCACCGGGGGCGAACGGTCCCGCCCGGAGGCGCGGGGTCACGAAGGACCCGCACCCGCCGGACGGCTAGAGCACGGTCTCCGCCTCCGCGTACCGGTCCTCGGGAACGGTCTTGAGGGTCGCGACCGCCTCCGCCAGCGACACCATCACGATGTCCGTCCCGCGCAGCGCCGTCATCTTCCCGAACTCGCCCCGGTGCACCGCCTCCACCGCGTGCCAGCCGAACCGCGTCGCGAGCACCCGGTCGTACGCGGTCGGCGTGCCGCCCCGCTGTACATGCCCCAGGATGACCGGCCGCGCCTCCTTGCCGAGCCGGGACTCCAGCTCGACGGAGAGCTGCCGGGCGATCCCGGCGAACCGCTCGTGCCCGTAGATGTCCTTCGCGCCCTCGTCGAAGGCCATGCTGCCGGCCTTCGGCTTCGCGCCCTCGGCCGCGACGACGATCGCGAACCGCTTGCCCGCCTCGAACCGCTCGCCGACCCGCCGGGCCAGTTCGTCGATGTCGAAGGGCCGTTCCGGTACGACGATGGCGTGGGCGCCTGCCGCCATGCCGGACTGGAGCGCTATCCAGCCGGTGTGGCGTCCCATGACCTCGACGACGAGCACCCGCTGGTGGGACTCGGCGGTGGTCTTCAGCCGGTCCAGCGCCTCGGTCGCGACACCGACCGCCGTGTCGAAACCGAAAGTGACGTCGGTGACGGCGATGTCGTTGTCGATGGTCTTCGGCACGCCCACGATGGGCAGCCCGCTGTCGTACATCAGCTTCGCGGCCTTGAGCGTGCCCTCACCCCCGATCGGGATGATCGCGTCGAGGCCGAGCTCCGCGACATGGCCCCGGGCCCGCTCCACGCCGTCCCGCAGATGCGAGGGCTGGACCCGGGAGGAACCGAGGATCGTGCCGCCGCGGGCGAGGATGCCGCCCACCGCGTCGAGGTCGAGCTTGAGGTAGTCGCACTCCAGGAGGCCCTTCCAGCCGTCCCGGAAGCCGATGACCTCGTCGCCGTGGTCGGCGACGGCGCGGTGCACGACGGACCGGATGACGGCGTTCAGGCCGGGGCAGTCGCCGCCGGACGTGAGGACACCAATGCGCATAGCCCGAAACAACCTTCTCCACGTGGGCCGGTCCGGACCACACTGTCCGGCTCGAATCCCCGCCACCCTAGCGGCAGGAGGGGGCGGGGCCGAAGCACGCGTCCGCCTGCTGGACGTGCGTGCTCACCTGTGCGGATGCACCGTCAGACGGGCTGCTGACGACACCCTGACCATCAGGTGAACACACGGTCGCACGGGCTGCCGCGCAGCAGTGCCCACGCGCTGCCGCGCGGGCCGTCCTACGCGGGCTGCTGCGCGGCGGAGATGCGCTCGTTGCGGAGCGCCTCGTACCAGTGGTCGTCGATCGGCGGCAGCGCGTTCACGTCGAGCGCCAGCTTCAGCAGCAGGTCCGCGATCAGCGGGTTGCGGGCGAGCACCGGGCCGTGCATGTACGTGCCGAACACGGTGTCGTTGTACGCGCCCTCGGTGCCGTCGCCGGTGCCGTTGCCCTTGCCGAGCGAGACGCGGGCGAGCGGGCGGGCGGTCGGGCCGAGGTGGGTGATGCCCTGGTGGTTCTCGAAGCCCGTCAGCGGGGGCAGACCGAGCCGCGGGTCGATGTCCCCGAGGACGTCGCCGACGCACCGCTCGCCCTCGCCGCGCGTCGTCGTCACGTCCAGCAGGCCGAGACCCGGCTCACGCTGGCCGAGGTCGTTGACGAACTCCTGGCCCAGGATCTGGTAGCCGGCACACACCGCGAAGACGATCGCGCCGTTCTGCACCGCCTGGTACAGGTGCCCGTCCCGGCGCAGCCGCTCCGCCGCGAGGCGCTGCGGCCGGTCCTCGCCGCCCCCGATGAGGTAGATGTCGCCGGAGGTCGGGATCGGCTGGTCGCTGCGCACGTCGAGACGCGCCACGTCCAGGCCGCGCTGCCGGGCGCGGCGCTCGACGACGAGGGCGTTGCCCTGGTCGCCGTAGGTGCTCAGCAGGTCCGGGTAGATCCACACCAGCCGCAGTTGGTTGTCGCTCATGGAATCGTCCTTAGTGGTCAGTTGCCGACGCGGCGGCGCAGGTCCTGGAACGCGGTGTAGTTCGCGATGACCTCGATCCGGCCCGGCGGCGCCTGCTGCACGGCCTGGTCGAGGTTCTCGCACACCTGGAAGTGCTGGTTGGCGACCTCCAGACGCACCGCGAGGTCCAGCTTCCGGTCACCGACGACGAAGATCGGGTGGCCGGTCAGACGCGTGTAGTCGACGTCCCACAGCCAGGAGGTGTCGGTGCCGTCGGCGCCGCGCGCGTTCACCGAGAGGATCACCGGGGTGGGCGGCGGATCGATCAGGCTGAACGTCTCGAGCCAGCCCGCCGGGTTCTTCGCGAGCAGCAGCCGCAGGTCACGCCCCTGGAACTGGACGACGTCGTAGCGCCCGGCGACGGCCTGCACCGCGTACATCCGCTCCAGCGCCACCTGCGGCGGCACCCCGAAGACGGCGGCCACGGCGGCCGAGGAGGCGGCGTTGGCCTTGTTGGCGCGGCCCGGCAGCTGGAGGTGGATCGGCCAGGCGGACCCGTGCGGGTCGAGCACGTGGTCCCCGGAGAGCGCCCAGCTCGGCGTCGGACGCCGGAACCCGCACTCGCCGCAGAACCAGTCGTCCCCGGGCCGCTGCATGACACCACCGCAGGACGGGCACGACCAGGCGTCGTCCTTCCACATCTGCCCGGCGGCGACCCAGATCACGTTGGGGGAGGAGGAGGCGGCCCACACCACCAGCGGGTCGTCGGCGTTCGCGATGACGACGGCCTTCGAACCGGCAAGCCCCTCACGCCAGTTCTCCGCGAGCATGCGGGTCTCGGCGGCGCGGTCCAGCTGGTCGCGGGAGAGGTTGAGCAGCGCGATGCACTTGGGGGCGGTGTCCCGGGCGACGCCCGCGAGGTACTTCTCGTCGACCTCGATGACGCCGTAGCGGGCCTCGGAGCCGCCCGCGAGGGCCGAGGTGATGCCGGCCGGCATGTTGGCGCCGAGCGCGTTGGACACGACCGGTCCGGCGGCGCGCAGCGCCTCGGCGATCAGCCGCGTGGTGGTGGTCTTGCCGTTGGTCGCCGAGACCAGGATGACGTCCAGGTTCTGGGCGAGCCGGGCGAGGAGGTCGGGGTCGAGTTTGAGCGCCACCCGGCCGCCGATCACCGAACCGCTGCCGCGCCCCGCGGCGCGCGACGCCGCCGCGACCGCTTTGCCGGCGGTCACGGCGATCTTGGCCCGCGGCGTGAGCGGGTCCGAGTTGCCTGCCATCAGTTCTCGATCCTCCTTGCGTACGCGCCGCGCCTCTGCCGTACGGCAACGTGGTGGGTGGTCAGCCTATCGAGATCCATTCCCACTCCCGAATCCCGGCACCACCTCACGCCCGTGTGCGGCATGCGCGTGTCAGAAAGGACCGTACCCTTGCCGCCATGCGACACGGCTCCATCCCGGGCGCCCACGGGCGCGTCCGGCCCCTCTCCCTGCTCGGTGACCCCGTCCTGCACACCCGTTGCGAGGACGTCACCGACTTCGGCCCCGAACTCGCCCGCCTGGTCGAGGACATGTTCGCCACGATGTACGCGGCCGAGGGCGTGGGCCTGGCCGCGAACCAGGTGGGCGTGCCGCTGAGGGTCTTCGTCTACGACTGTCCCGACGACGAGGACGTCCGTCACCTGGGCCATGTGGTGAACCCCCGGCTGGTGGAGGCGGACGGCATCGTCCTGCGCGGCCCGGAGGGCTGTCTTTCGCTGCCGGGTCTGGAGGCGGGCACGGAGCGCCACGACCACGCGGTGGTCGAGGGGTTCACCACGGCGGGCGAGCCGGTCACCGTGCATGGCACCGGATTTTTTGCCAGATGCTTGCAGCACGAGGCGGACCATCTGGAGGGCACGGTGTACGCGGACCGCGTGACGGGGTGGCGCAAGGGCAGGCTGGCGCGCCAGGCCGCACGAGCCTCCTGGAGCCGGGGGACCGGCTCCGTCTAGGCGCGCCGGCGGGCGGCCGGGCGTCGTGGGCGCGAGCGCCCGCACGACGGCCGCGCCCGGCGGGCGACCGTCAGAACCCGGGCCCGCCGAGTTTGTCGCCGGCCGCCGCGAGGCGGCCCCACAACAGATCGGCCAGACTCCGCACCAGCTCCGCACGGGTGCAGGGCCGCTCACCCAGCCACCAGTCCCCGGCCGCGTGCATCATGCCGACGATCCCGTGCCCCCACACCCGGGCCAGTTGCTGGCTTCCGGGTCCGAGGTCCACCCGGTCCTCGATGACCTGGGCCAGCTCCTCACCCATCCGCCGGAGCAGCGGCGCCGAGTGCTTGCCCACGTCGAAGCCCTGCTCGCCCGGCGACCCGTCCGACGGATGCATCAGGAACCGGTACACCTGGGGCCGTGCCTCGATGGCGGCGAGGTAGGTGTCCAGCGTGGCCTCCACCCGTTCGCGCCGCTCGGCGGGGGCGTCCAGCGCGGCCCGCAGCGAGTCGAGCAGCGCGTCCGTGTGCCGTTTGGCGAGCGCGGCGTAAAGTCCACCCTTGTCACCGAAGTGCCGGTAGAGGATCGGTTTGGTGATGCCCGCCTCCGCCGCGATCGCGTTCATCGAGGCCTGCGGGCCGTCGCGCAGCACCACCCGGTCGGCGGCCTCCAGCAACTCGCGCCTTCGGCGGTCGGCGGACCGCTGCTGCTCGGTCCGCTGCGTGGTGTCCATGAGCTCTCCCCACCCGTGCTGATTCGGTGACGCCTGCGCAAACTAACACCTGGCAGCAGCCTGACATCGAACGGGCCGGGGGGCTCCCTGGCCGTCAGCAGGAGTTGACTTTTCCTACCCACCGGTAACAGACTCGCGTTACCGCTAGTAACACGCACGTTCCGCCGCTGGAGGGGACATGGCCGAGTTCACCATGGAGCTCAACGACGAACAGAAGGAGGTCCGGGACTGGCTGCACGGCTTCGCGGCCGACGTCATCCGCCCCGCGGCCGCCGAATGGGACGAGCGTGAGGAGACTCCCTGGCCGGTCATCCAGGAGGCCGCGAAGGTCGGCATCTACTCCCTCGACTTCTACGCCCAGCAGTATTTCGACCCCACCGGCCTCGGCATCCCGATGGCCATGGAGGAGCTGTTCTGGGGCGACGCGGGCATCGCCCTGTCGATCGTGGGCACCGGCCTCGCCGCCGTGGGCGTTCTCGCCAACGGGACCGAGGAGCAGATCGGCACCTGGATCCCCCAGATGTACGGCGACGCGAGCGACGTCAAGGTGGCGGCCTTCTGCTCCTCCGAGCCCGACGCCGGCTCCGACGTCGCCTCCCTGCGCACGCGTGCCGTGTACGACGAGGCCAAGGACGAGTGGGTGCTCAACGGCACCAAGACGTGGGCGACCAACGGCGGCATCGCCAACGTCCATGTCGTCGTCGCGGCCGTGGACACCGAACTCGGCTCCAAGGGGCACGCCTCCTTCATCGTCCCGCCGGGCACCCCGGGCCTCGCCCAGGGCCAGAAGTTCAAGAAGCACGGCATCCGCGCCTCGCACACCGCCGAGGTGATCCTCGACAACGTGCGGATCCCCGGCTCCTGCCTCCTCGGCGGCAAGGAGAAGCTGGACGAGCGCCTGGCGCGGGCCCGCGAGCGGGCGAGGACGGGCGGCGAGCGCGTGAAGAACGCGGCGATGGCGACCTTCGAGGCGTCGCGGCCGGCGGTCGGCGCGATGGCCGTCGGCACGGCCCGCGCCGCGTACGAGGTGGCCCTCGACTACGCCAAGACGCGTGAGCAGTTCGGCCGCCCGATCATCGACAACCAGGGCGTCGCCTTCCAGCTCGCGGACATGCGCACGCAGATCGACGCCGCGCGGCTGCTGGTCTGGCGCGCGTCCTGGATGGCGATCAACGGCAAGCCGTTCACCGCCGCCGAGGGCTCGATGTCGAAGCTGTACGCCAGCGAGACCGCCAAGCAGGTCACCGCGCAGGCGATCCAGATCCTCGGCGGCAACGGTTACACCCGGGAGTACCCGGTGGAGCGCATGCACCGCGACGCCGCGATTTACACGATCTTCGAGGGCACGAGCGAGATCCAGCGCCTGGTGATCGCCCGCACGCTGTCGGGGATGCCGATCCGCTGATCGCGGACGACGGCGTGATCCGGCCCCCGGGGGGAGGACCCCGGGGGCCGCTTCCGTCCCGGGACTCCCCGTCCGACCTCCGACAAGAGATGATTTACTCTTCAACGGAACAGTCCTGGGGGGACCATGAGCAACGATTTCACGCCACCGCCGATGCCCGCCTACGGCCCGCCGTTCCCGCCTCCGCCGCCGCCCCTGCCGCCGAGGAGGTCCACCACGGTCCTCATCGCCGTGGCCGCGGCCGTGGTCGCCGCGGTCCTGGCGTCCGCGGTCACGGTGCTCGTCACCGGGGACGGCGACGAGGTCGCGGAAGCCGCGCCCACGGTCACCGTCACCGAGACGGAGTTCGCGGACGGCGCCGACACGGCCGCCGAGACGGACGCGGACGACGAACCGGCGGCCGAGGAGACGGAGGAGGGCGCCTACACGCTCTCGGACACGGTCGTCTACGAGAACGACGTCGAGATCAGCCTGTCGAAGTTCGCCCGGGGCGTCTCGCACGACTACGCGTCCCCCGAGAACACGCCCTACGTCAAGTTCACGATCAAGGTCGTCAACAGCTCGAAGACCACCTTCGACGCCACCAGCATGACCGTGAACTGCGCCTACGGCGACGAGGGCAAGGAGGGCGAGGCCATCTTCGACGACGGTCTCGACGGCACCCCCGACACCAGCATCCTGGCCGGCCGCTCCCTGTCGTTCTCCTGGGGATGCGAACTCCCCAAGAGCGCCAAGTACCTCCAGGTCGAGGTGGCTCCCGACTTCGACTCCGAGACGTCCATCTTCGCGGGCAGCGTGAAGTAGCGCGCCGGGGCGCCCCTCAGGAGCCGCCTAGGGCGCGCCCCCGCTGCTGTGCGCGATGCACGCCACATCGATCCGGTCGGCCAGCTTCGCGAGCTCGATGGTCAACGCGGCGACGGTGTCCTCGTCCAGCCCGTCCGCCCCGGCCTCGACGAGATGCAGCCACCGGCCGCCCAGCGTGCGGAGCAGCTTGCTCACGTCGGCCGCGGCCACCTGCAAGGTCCCGCGGTCATCGACGATCAGAGGCAGAGTCACTTCGCGGTTCACATCCGGGATCGTAGCCGCGCGGCGCTCACACACCGTGCCAAACCGTGGTGATGTTGCAGAACTCCCGGATTCCGTGCCCGGACAGCTCACGGCCGTACCCGGACCGCTTCACCCCGCCGAACGGGAACCCCGGATGGGACGCGGTCATCCCGTTGACGTACACCCCGCCGGCCTCCAGATCCCGTACGAAACGGTCGACCTCGGCCTCGTCCCGCGTCCACACGTTGGAACTCAGGCCGAACGGCGAGTCGTTGGCGATGAGCACCGCCTCGTCCAGGTCGGCCGCCCGGTACAGCGTCGCGACCGGCCCGAACGCCTCCTCGCGGTGGATGCGCATCTCGCGGGTGATCCCGGCGAGCACGGTCGGCGGGTAGTACCAGCCCGGCCCGTCGGGCCGTTCGCCCCCGCACAGCACGGCGGCGCCGGAGCGCCGGGCGTCGTCCACCAGCTCCTCCAGGTCCGACCGCCCCTGCTCGCTGGCCAGCGGCCCGACCTCGGTCTCCTCCCGCAGCGGGTCGCCGACCCTCAGCGCCGCCATGCCCGCGACGAACCGCTCGGTGAACGCGTCGTACACGTCCGTGTGAACGATGAACCGCTTGGCGGCGATGCACGACTGCCCGTTGTTCTGCACGCGGGCGGTCACCGCCACCTGCGCGGCCCGGTCGACGTCCGCCGACGGCATGACCACGTACGGGTCGCTGCCGCCCAGCTCCAGCACCGTCTTCTTGACCATCTCCCCGGCGGTGGCGGCGACCGCCCGGCCGGCCGGCTCGCTCCCGGTCAGCGTCGCGGCCTTCACCCGCTCGTCGCGCAGGATCTCGTCGACCGCGCCCGAGCCGACGAGCAGCGTCTGGAAGCAGCCCTCGGTGAAGCCGGCCCGGTGGAACAGGTCCTCCAGGTACAGGGCGGTCTGCGGGACGTTCGAGGCGTGCTTGAGCAGACCCACGTTGCCCGCCATCAGCGCCGGCGCGGCGAACCGGACCACCTGCCACAGCGGGAAGTTCCACGGCATCACCGCGAGCACCGGGCCCAGCGGCCGGTAGCGGACCAGGGCGCGCGCGGCACCGGAGTCCTTCACGTCGACGGCGGACGGCTCCTCGTCGGCGAGCAGTTCCGCCGCGTGCTCGGCGTACCAGCGCATCGCCCTGGCGCACTTGGCGGCTTCCGCGCGCGCCTGCTTCACCGGCTTGCCCATCTCGGTGGTCATCACGCGGCCGATGTCCCCCTGGTCCTCATCGAGGAGGTCGGCGGCCCGGCCGAGCAGGCGGGCGCGTTCGGGAAACGTCGTCGTCCGGTACGTACGGAACGTGGCCTCCGCGAGCTGGAGCCGGCGCTCCAGCTCCTCCTCGCCCATGGCCTCGTACGTCCGAAGCGTCTCGCCGTTCGCCGGGTTCACCGTCGCGATGGGCATGACCGACCTCCTGAAGAGCTGACTGTGCTTCGACCTTCCCGCGCCGGCCCCTGAGCCGCAACGCGTGCGCATCCGCTCAGGCCGAGTGCTCCGCCAGCCGGTCGAGAAACGCGGCCTGTGCCGTGACGATCAGCTCGCGCGCCCGGTCGAGCCCGAACCAGGCCACCCGGTCCAGCTCGGGGAACTCCCGGTTCCGGCCGGACCTCGGCGGCCACTCCATGGTGAACGTGCCCGGTGTGATCGCCGCCGGGTCGAGGTCCGCCTCGATCGCCCACGCGGTGACGATCTTGCCGTTGGTCTGCCGGACCTCGCCGAGACCGATCGCCTCGCCGTCGGGCGGCGGAAGGCCCAGCTCCTCCCGGAACTCGCGGCGGGCCGCGTCCCAGGCCGCCTCGTCGGGCTCGTACTCGCCCTTCGGGACGGTCCACGCCCCGGCGTCCTTCTTCGCGAAGTACGGGCCGCCCATATGGCCCAGCAACACCTGCGGACCGTCGTCGGTGTGCCGGAACAACAGCAGGCCCGCGCTGCGCCTCGGCGTCGCGGGGGTCACGGGCGCACCTGCGGGTGGGCGGCGAGCAGCGTCTCCACCGTGTCCGCCTCCTCAGGGCGCTTGTCCTCGCGGTAGCGCAGCACACGGGCGAAGCGCAGCGTGACGCCGGCCGGGTAGCGGGTGGAGCGCTGAAGGCCGTCGTAGGCGATCTCCACGACGAGTTCGGGGCGTACGGTCACCACGTGTCCGCTCTCGTCGACGGCCAGCTCCCGCAGGCGCTCCGTCTGCCAGGTGAGCAGGGCGTCGGTCAGCCCCTTGAAGGTCTTGCCGAGCATGGCGAAGCCGCCGTCCGCGGTGCGGGCGCCGAGGTGCAGATTGGAGAGCTTGCCGGTGCGCCGCCCGTGGCCCCACTCGGCGGCCAGCACGACCAGGTCGAGGGTGTGCACGGGCTTGACCTTCAGCCAGGACGCGCCTCGCCGGCCCGCGCTGTAGGGCGCGTCGAGGGCCTTCACCACGACCCCCTCGTGACCGCGCAGCAGGGTCTGCCTCGAGAACTCCTCCGCGGCTTCGACATCCCCGGGGCCGGACACGACCGTGCGGCGCACCCGCATCGGCTCGGGCACCAGCCGGGCCAGCTCCGCGTGCCGTTCGGCGAACGGCAGGTCGAGCAGGTCCCGGCCGTCCACGGACAGCGCGTCGAAGAAGACCGGGGCGACGGGGACCGCCTCGGCGGCCGCCGTCACATCCACCCGGGAGCCGACCCGGCCGGCCGTCTCCTGGAAGGAGCGGGGGCGGCCCGTCTCGTCGAAGGCGATCACCTCGCCGTCCAGGATGAACCGCGACCCCGTCAACCGCCGTGCCGCGTCCGTCACTTCGGGCAGCCGGTCGGTGATGTCGTCGAGGGTGCGGGTGTAGAGGCGGACGTCGTCGCCGTCGCGGTGCACCTGGACGCGGATCCCGTCCAGTTTCTCCTCCACCGCGCAGACGCCCAGCTTGCCGACCGCCTCGGCCACGCCGGACGCGGTGTGCGCGAGCATCGGCAGGACCGGCCGGCCGACGGTGAGCCGGAACGCCTCCAGCGCCGCCGGTCCGTCCGCGAGCAGCGCCTGAGCCACCGTCCGCAGCGACCCGGCCAGCATCACCGCCCGGCGGACGTCGGTGGCGGGGGCCCCGGTCGCCTGCGCCAGGCCCTCCACGGCGATGGCGTCCAGCGCGCCCTGCCGGACCTCGCCGGTGATGAGGCCGAGCAGGAAGCGCTGTTCGTCCGCGGTGGCCGCGCCCATCAACTCACCGACCAGGCGCGTCCGTTCGGCCTGCGAGCCGGGCCCCGACAGCCGGCCGAGCTCGGTGAGCCGGGCGTCCGCCTCCCGCACGGTGAGGGTCGGCCCGTCGGCCGGGGGGACCGCCCGGCTCAGCACCTTCCAGCCGATGCCCAGCCGTCCCTGGGGGAGCCGCCCGGCCAGATAGGGGATGACGACCGGTACGTCGTCCGCCTCCGCGTCCCGGAAGAGTTCGGCGAGCAGGGCGATCTTGCGGGAGCGTGCCGAGGTGGCGGCGACCTCCCGGGACACGTCGGCGAGCCGGGTCAGCAGCATGCAGCCATGGTGCGGCGCGCTCCGCTGTTTCACACGCCGAGGAACGGGTTGCTCTTCGCCCGCGGGCGCGTTGTGGCCGGTCGCGCAGTTCCCCGCGCCCCTCGGGGGCGCTGCCGAACCGCAGCCTGGTTCGCCTGGACCGCTCAGCCGGCGGCCGCCGCGTCGAGGTCCGCCATGAGCAGCTCTCCGTTGATCGCCGCCCCGGCCCGGTAGCCACGGCTGGCCGCGTTCACGACCTGCTCGGCGAAGCCCGACGCGTTGCCGGCCGCCCACAGGCCGGGCACGCTCGTCAGGCCGCGTGCGTCGACCACGGGGTACGTCCCGAAGGGGGTCTCGCCCATCTCGGCGCCCAGCCGGGTGATCAGGTCCGTCCGCGGCACCGCACGGGGTGCCACGAACACCACCTCGCGGTCGTGCACCTGCCCGTCCCGGAGGCGGACCCCGGTGAGCCGGTCCTGCTCGACGGCCAGTCCGGCCACCTCGCCGGGGACGACGCGCACACCGGCCGCGGCCAGCCGGCGCAGGTCCTGGTCGGTCAGGTCGGCCTCGGCGACCGTGTGCAGGAACAGGGTCACGTCCTTCGACCACTGGGACACCATCAGTGCCTGGTGGACGCTCATCGGGGTGGTGGCGAGCACGCCGAAGGCCTGGTCGCGGACCTCCCAGCCGTGGCAGTACGGGCAGTGGAGCACGTCCCGGCCGAAGCGCTCGGCGAGGCCCGGGACCGGCGGCAGCTCGTCCTTCAGGCCGGTCGCGACGACGAGCTGCCGGGCCCGCACGGTGCGGGGTCCTCCGGAGGGGGCGCCCCCGGCGAGCCGTACGGCGAAGCCCTCGTCCCTGGTGGCGTCCACCGCCCGGTCGCGGACCAGTTCCACGCCGTACCGCGCGATCTCCTCGCGGCCGACGGTGAGGAACTCGGCGGGTGACATGCCGTCCCGCGACAGATAGCCCTGCATATGGGCGGCGGGCTCGTTGCGCGGCTCACCCGCGTCGACGACCAGTGTGCGGCGCCTGGCCCGGCCCAGGACCAGCGCGGCGGACAGGCCAGCGGCACCCCCGCCGACGACGATCACTTCGTACTGCTCGGTCTGCTCGGTCTGCTCGGTCACGGTGACCACCTCCGCGACCACGGTCGCCGGGCGCGCGCGGGATTGACAAACATATTTGCCGGTTCGGCAAGATGGAGGCATGACGACCGATGAGGTACTCGCGGAGGTCGGACCGAGGCTGCGGAGGCTCCGCAAGGAGCGGGAGGTGACGCTCGCGGCGCTGTCCGAGTCGACCGGCATCTCCGTCAGCACTCTGTCGCGGCTGGAGTCCGGGCTGCGCAAGCCCAGCCTGGAGCTGCTGCTGCCGATCGCCCAGGCCCACCAGGTGCCGCTGGACGAGCTGGTCGGGGCGCCGCCGGTGGGGGACCCCCGGGTGCGGGCCGAGCCGATCGTGCGGCACGGGCGCACCTTCTGGCCGCTGTCCCGGCAGCCCGGCGGACTGCAGGCCTTCAAGGTGCTGGTGCCGCAGCGCGAGGAGGAGCCCGAGCCGCGTGTCCACGAGGGCTACGAATGGCTGTACGTGATGTCCGGGCGGCTGCGGGTGGTGCTGGGGGAGCACGACGTGGTGATGGCGGCGGGCGAGGCCGCGGAGTTCGACACGCGGGTGCCGCACTGGTTCGGGTCGACGGGGGAGGGGCCCGCCGAGTTCCTGAGCCTGTTCGGACCGCAGGGTGAGCGGATGCATGTTCGAGCGAGGCCTCGGAAGGGGTGACGGAGACGACTCTTCGGCCGTCGTCTGTTCCCTCCTGGCAAGCGACCGCTTAGTATGCGAATCGAGCCGGTCGGAACGCCGGTCGGACGACGCAGTCCCGTGGAGGCTCCGCATGCAGGCATGGCAGGTGCACGAGAACGGCGAGCCGAGCGAGGTGATGCGGCTCGAGGACGTGGAGCGGCCCACGCCCGGCGACGGCCAGGTCCTGCTCAAGGTGCGTGCCGCGAACATCAACTTCCCGGACGTGCTGATGGTCCGCGGGCACTACCAGGTATGTCCCCCGCTGCCGTTCACGCCGGGCGTGGAGATCTGCGGCGAGACCGAGGACGGCCGTCGCGTGATCGCCAACCCGGCCCTGCCGTACGGCGGTTTCGCCGAGTACGCCGTCGCCGACGCGGCCGCCCTGCTGCCCGCGCCCGAGTCGCTGGACGACGCCGAGGCCGCCGCGCTGCACATCGGCTACCAGACGGGCTGGTTCGGCCTGCACCGCAGGGCACACCTGGAGGCCGGCGAGACGCTGCTCGTCCACGCGGCCGCCGGAGGGGTCGGCAGCGCGGCCGTGCAGCTCGGCAAGGCGGCGGGCGCGACCGTCATCGGTGTCGTGGGCGGAGCCGAGAAGGCCGCCGTGGCCCGGGAGCTGGGCTGCGACGTGGTGATCGACCGGCGGGCCGAGGACGTCGTGGGGGCCGTGAAGGCGGCCACCGGCGGCCGGGGCGCCGATGTGATCTACGACCCCGTCGGCGGCGACGCCTACACCCAGTCCACGAAGGTCGTCGCCTTCGAGGGGCGGATCGTGGTCGTCGGCTTCGCGAGCGGAACCATCCCGAGTCCCGCGCTTAACCACGCCCTCGTCAAGAACTACTCGGTCCTCGGTCTGCACTGGGGCCTATACAACACCAAGAACCCGAAGCTGGTCCAGCACTGCCACGAACAGCTCACCGAGCTGGCGGCCCGGGGCGCGATCCGGCCGCTGGTGAGTGAGCGCGTCCCGCTCGACGGGGCCGCGGCCGCCGTGCAGCGGGTCGGCGACGGCGTCACCACCGGCCGGGTGGCCGTCGTACCGCAGAACGGAGCCGCCGCATGACCGACGCAGCCGAACTGAAGCGCCGCACAGCCGAGTTGCTGGCCGCGCATCCGCCCGCCGGCACCGATCCGACGGACTTCCTCAAGGCCCGCTTCGACGCGGGACTCGCCTGGGTGCACTACCCCGAGGGCCTCGGCGGAGTGGGCGCCCCCCGCTCCCTGCAGGCCGTCGTGGACGCCGAGCTGACGGCCGCCGGCGCCCCCGACAACGACCCGCGGCGCATCGGCATCGGCCTCGGCATGGCCGCGCCGACGATCCTGCGCTACGGCACCGAGGAGCAGAAGCGGCGGTTCCTGCGGCCCCTGTGGGTGGGCGAGGAGGTCTGGTGCCAGCTGTTCAGCGAGCCCGGCGCCGGCTCCGACCTGGCCGCGCTCGGCACCCGCGCCGTCCGTGAGGGCGAGGGGTGGGTGATCAACGGACAGAAGGTGTGGACGTCCAGCGCCCATGTCGCCCGCTGGGCCATCCTCATCGCCCGCACCGACCCGGACCTGCCCAAGCACGCCGGCATCACCTACTTCGTCTGCGACATGACCGACCCCGGCGTCGAGGTCCGGCCGCTGCGTCAGGTCACCGGCGAGGCCGAGTTCAACGAGGTGTTCCTCACCGACGTCCGCATCCCCGACACGCACCGCCTCGGTGACGTCGGCGACGGCTGGCGGGTCGCGCAGACCACCCTGATGAACGAGCGCGTGTCGATCGGCGGCATGCGGCTGCCCCGCGAGGGCGGCATGATCGGCCCGGTCTCGAAGACCTGGCGCGAGCGGCCCGAGCTGCGCACCCACGATCTGCACCAGCGACTGCTGAAGCTCTGGGTAGAGGCCGAGGCAGCCCGCCTCACCGGTGAACGCCTCCGTCAGCAGCTCGTCGCCGGCCAGCCCGGCTACGAGGGCTCCGGCATGAAGCTCGCGTTCGCCCGGCTCAACCAGGAGATCAGCGGTCTGGAGGTCGAACTCCTGGGTGCGGAGGGCCTGTTGTACGACGACTGGACGATGCGCCGCCCGGAGCTGGTGGACTTCACCGGCCGGGACGCCGGATACCGCTACCTCCGCTCCAAGGGCAACAGCATCGAGGGCGGGACCAGCGAGGTCCTGCTGAACATCGTCGCCGAGCGCGTCCTGGGCCTCCCGTCCGAGCCGCGCACCGACAAGGACGTCGCCTGGAAGGACCTGGCCCGATGAGCGCACAGCCCGATCTCCTCTACTCCGAGGAGGAGGAGGCGCTGCGCGCCGCCGTCCGCGACCTGCTCGCCGACCACTGCGACGCGCCCGGGGTCATCGCGCGTACGGAGTCGGACGCGCCGCACGACCCAGCGGCCTGGAAGGCGCTCTCCGACGGCATGGGCCTCGCGGGCCTGCTGGTGCCGGAGGCGCTGGGCGGCCAGGGCGCCACTCATCGCGAAGTCGCCGTGGTGCTGGAGGAGCTGGGGCGCTCCGTCGCCCCCGTGCCGTACCTGACCAGTGCCGTCGTCGCCACCGAGGCGCTGCTGGACGTCGGGGACGAGGAGCTGCTCGGCCGGCTGGCGTCCGGGCGGACGATCGGCGCGCTGGCGGTCGGGCTGCACACCGCACCGGGCGCCGCGGTCCAGGCCGTCCATGTCGAAGGAGGCCTCCTCCGGGGCGAGTTGTCGGGCATCGCGGACGCGGCCGTCGCCGACGTGCTGCTCGTGCCGGCGGACGACGGCGGCCTGTACGCGGTCGACGCGGCCGCGGTGACCGTCACCCCGCAGGTGTCCTTCGACCTCACCCGTCCGCTCGCCACGCTCACTCTCGCCGACGCTCCCGGACGCCGCCTCGGCGACGCCGAATCCGCCGTCCGCCGTGCCCTGCGGGCCGGCGCCGGACTGCTCGCCTCGGAGCAACTCGGGCTCGCCGACTGGGCGCTGACCGAGACCGTGCGCTATCTCAAGGAGCGCAAGCAGTTCAACCGGCCCGTCGGCGGCTTCCAGGCGATCAAGCACCGGCTGGCCCAGCTCTGGCTGGAGGTCGTCAACCTCCGGGCCGTCGCCCGGGGCGCGGCCGACGCGCTGGCGAGCGGCGAGGACGCCGACCTCGCGGTGGCCGTCGCCCAGGCCTACGCGGCCGGGGTCGCCGTGCACGCCGCCGAGGAGGCGCTCCAGCTGCACGCGGGCATCGGCATGACGTGGGAGCACCCGATCCACCTGTACCTCAAGCGGGCCAAGGCCGACTCGATCGCCTACGGCAGCGCGGGCGCCCACCGGGCCGCCGTGGCCGGACTCGTCGATCTGCAAGCCCCCTGACCGTCACCCGGTGAAGCCCGCCCCACCTGGGGCGGGCTTTTCCGTGCCGCCGGCCGGAAGGAGTGAACGAGCGACGGCGGTCCGGCCAACTCCTGGCATGCACAGGTTCGTTGCTGCCCGGTCAGCCTCATACTCCCTGTGGTCCCGACCCGCCCCACAGGGAGGAACGACATGTCCCTCGTCACCCGCCGCAGAGTTCTCACCGGCCTCGGCGCCACCGTCGCCGCGGTGCTCGCCCCGCCCGCCGGCAGCGCGTTCGCCGACGGGCGCGAGCATGGCCCCCGCCCGTTGCGGCGCGCCCACGCCCACAACGACTACGAGCATCCCCGTCCCCTCCTCGACGCCCTCGATCACCGCTTCGGCAGCGTCGAGGCCGACATCTTCCTCGTCGACGGCGAACTCCTCGTCGCCCACTCGGCGGACCAGCTCGACCCCTCCCGCACCCTGGAGTCGCTCTACCTCGCCCCGCTCGCCGCCCGGGTGAAGGCCAACCACGGTTCGGTGTACCGGGGCTACCGGCAGCCCCTGCAACTGCTCATCGACATCAAGACCGAGGGCTCCTCGACGTATCTCGAACTCGACCGCCTGCTCAAGCGGCACAAGGGCCTGTTCACCACCTACGCGCACGGCCGCGTCCACCCCGGTCCGGTGACCGCCGTCATCTCCGGCGACCGCGCGGCCCGTACGCCCATGGCGGCTCAGAGCGTCCGCCGGGCCTTCTACGACGGCCGACTGGCCGACCTCGGCACCTCCGCGTCCTCGTTCGCCTCGCTGATCAGCGACAACTGGACGCTCAACTTCACCTGGCTCGGCGTCGGCGCGTTCCCCGAGGCGGAGCGCCAGAAGCTGCGGAGCATCGTCGGTGCCGCCCACGCACGCGGCCAGCAGGTGCGGTTCTGGGCCACGCCGGATCTCGCGGGTCCCGCCCGCGACGCGCTGTGGGGCGAACTCCTCGCCGCCGACGTCGACTACCTCAACACGGACGACCTCGCGGGCCTGGAGGCGTTCCTCGACGCCCACCGGACGGCGTGACGCACTCGCCTGACACCACTCGTTCGGCGGACAGGTCAGCCGCCCGGACGAACCCTCCGTTACGCCACACTTGCGGCCGAACGCCGTGAAACGGACGTGTCGGAGGAGGTTGACGGTGGCCATTTCGATTTCCGCGGTGCTGTTGCTGTTCGTCCTGGCGGTGATCTTCACACGCAACGGCGGACTGAAGGTCTCCCACGCACTGGTCTGCCTGCTGCTCGGGTTCCTGCTGGCAGGCACCGACCTGGCCCCCACCATCCACAGCGGCCTCACGGCCACGGCCGACATCGTCGGCAGCCTTCGACCGTGAGGCCGCTGCGGGTTCACCCATGAGCCGGGCGACTACTTGGTGAAGACCCCGATGCCGTTGGCCACCGGGCGTTCGTACCCGTCGGACGGGTGGTTGCGGACCGTCACCTTGGCCGAGCCCGCGGGACGGGCCACCAGGGTCGACGAGCCGCCGCCGTCCAGACTGAAGCCCTCGGTCGCGCCGAGGCTCTTCAGGGCGCCGGCGACCTCGGCGATCGTCAGGCCCCTGCGGTACGCGGTGGCACCGTCCAGGGCGAACAGGTACACCCGCTTCCCGCCGTTGCCGATGCCCACGGCCGTACGCACCGCCGAGACCGACTTGTCCAGACCGGACAGCGGCTGGGAGCCCGACAGCACCGGGTAGCCGCCCACGGCGAAGCTGTACGCCGACCTCGACGCGGCCGTCAGCCCGTAGCGCACCGCCACCGCCTGGCCCTTGACGAGGTTCTTCAGGCGCGCCGCCCCCGCCTCCCGCCCGACGAGGACCGTGGTGCCGGCCGTGATGACGCCGCTGCCGGGTGCGGTCGACGTCGACACCACCCGGCCCTTCCTCACGGTCACCTCGTAGGTGCTGGTGCTGCACGCCGCGGCCCGTTCGGTGTCCGTGCCGCAGGTGGCCCGCTTGCGCGAGACGCTGCCCCAGTCCGAGGTGTACGCGCCGATGGAGTTCTCGGCCAGCGCGTACTGGTTGACGCCGCCCAGCGGCAGCCGCCGCCCGAGGACGCTGACCGTTCCGTCGAGGGACAGGCTGTCCACCCGGGCCCTGCCGTCGGTGCCGACACCGACCACGGCCCTGGTGTTCGTGCCCGGCGGCAAGGCGGGCCCGAAGCGCTGCCCGTTCGGGACCGCGCCCTTGAGCGCCTTGCCGTTCACGACCGCCGGCCCCACGCTCGCCCCGGTCGCCGCGACGCCCGGGTGCTGCGTCTCGCTGATGTTGAAGAAGTCGCCGTTGATGCCGGCGACGGCCTTCTGGCTGTTCGCCAGCGAGGAGACGGCCGCACGGGACGCGACCGCCCCCGGGTACAACAGCCCGAGGCGCACATGGGTGTTGGTGAGATCGACGCTGAGCACATGCACGTGCGTCGTCCCGGCGGCCCCCGCCAGGTCGTACTGCCGGTACGCCACGCCCGCCGCCACGGTGGTCCAGGTCGCGGCGTCGGCCGGGGCCGCCCCCGCGAGCGCCGCCCCGGCCATGGTGCCGAGCGTGACGAGCAGCGTCACGCTCTTTCTGCGCACCCCGTACCGCTTCTGATGTCGTGTCACGGACCCCCCTGGGTAGTTCGGGCCGCAACTTTCTCATGACCTGCGGGAACTCCCGCCAGGGGGGTGAGCGGGAAGACCACGAGAACGGGTGAGGAAAGGCACGATTCCGGGTGGCGTGCACCGCCGTTCGGCCGTGCCGTCCCGCCCCGTGTGCTAGCCCGTCACCCGAGCGGTCGGGCTCGGGGCCGCGTAACAGCGCAGGGACACCGTCCGGGCCGGTCCCCACCGCTGGTCGACGGTGCCGAGGAGCCGCCAGCCGAGCCGCTCGTAGAAGGCCGCCGCGGGGTCGGTGGCGACCACGTCCAGGACCGGGTGGAGATCCCGGGCGCGTGCCGCCCCGACCGCCCGTGCCAGGAGAGCCGCGCCGACGCCGTGACCGCGGGCCCCGGGTGAGACGTACAGCCGGCTGATCACCGCGGGCGCCGTCCGGCCGTCCCACAGGTCCGCCGCCACGTCCCCCTGCTCGGCGCCGCACAGACCGGCATGTCCGACGACCCGCCCGTCCGTCTCGGCCACCCACGCGGCGAGCAGGCCGCCCGGCGTCAGCCATCGGTCGGGCCGGTCGGGCCAGTCGACCGGATAGCCGCTGTGCGCGTGCACCAGCGCGAGCGCGGCGACACAGCCGTCCAGGTCGGCCGGGAGCCGGGGTCGGATGCGGGGTCCGACACGGGGACGGGCGCGGGGCGATCCGGCGGGGTCAGTCGTCATCGCCGCCCACCCGGCCGTCGTGCCCGGCGAACGGGGTGAAGTGGGCCGGGGCGTGATCGATCGGCAGGTCCGGGCGCCAGACGGTGAGGGACTGGGCGCTGCACACGAACAGGGACGGCGGCAGGTGGTCCAGGGAGTACCAGCGCCAGTCGCCGACGCTCTCCCCGGGCTGGTCGGCCGGTTCGCCCTCCCAGTCGGTGACGACGGCGCCGACGGTCATCCGTACGACACCCTCGACCCGGTCGAGCAGGGTGCCCAGCAGACGTACCTTCGACGGGTCCGCCCGCAGCCCGGTCTCCTCGCGCAGTTCCCGCACGACCGTCTCCTGGAGCGACTCCCCGGGCTCGACCGTGCCCCCGGGCAGCTCCCAGGTGCCCCGCCGGTGACGGCCCAGGAGCAGTCCCCGGGGCCCGTACAGGATGGCGCCGACGCCGATCGCCGCGTGCGCGACGGGCGGGAGACCGGTGCGGGGGCGGGCGCGGACGCGCGAGGGGCGCCGGGCCCGGAGGACCCGGTACGCGGCGTGGTTCGCGGGGTCCGGCGATGTCACCGGCACCACGTCCTCCACCACCAGCCCGTGTGCGGTGAGCAGGTTCTCCCACGTCTCGGTGGTGGGCACCCACATCCGGACCGTCGTCTCGCCGCCGCCCGCGAACCGCAGCGTCTCCGGCCGCGCCACCGGCTCCGAAGTGGGGCCGTCGCCACTGGAGTTGGTGTGCAGCACGGAGAAGCACAGCGTCCCACCGGGAGCGAGGGCGGTCGCCAGGGCGGGAAACAGCCGCCCTGGGTCGATGAACGGGACGGCGTTGACGGAGTAGATCACTTCGTACGGGCGTGCGGTGCGCAGGTGCTCGACGGCGTCGGCGTGGAGCAGACGCAGTCCGGGCAGCGGGCCGTACCGGTCGCGGGCCCGCTCGATCTGGCCGGCCGCGAGATCGACCGCGTCGACGGTGGCCCCGTACGCGCGGACGAGCCGGGCGGCGTGCCGGGCCGGGCCGCAGCCCAGGTCCAGAACGCGCCGGCCCGCCAGCTCCCCGAGGAACGACTCGTCCGGACCGGCGTCCGGGAACCCCCAGTCGATCCGCTCCGCCTCCGCGAGGGGCGTGCCGCGCCGCAGATGGTGCGTGGCGTAGGCCTGCCAGGCGTCGGCGTTGACGGACTCCGGGCCGTCGGGGGCGACGGGACGGGGCATGGGCGGTCCTCCACGGGTCGGCCGGTCGGTGCGCGTCGGGCCAGTCGATTCTTACCGGACCCGGCACCCGGCAACCGGCGTCGGCGCACGGTGCGTTGCGGGACCGGCGCGCCGGGGAGCCCGGGAGCCCGGGAGCTTCGTCACCGGCGGGGCCGGACGGGTGCTCAGCGGACCGGGTGCTTGCTCAGGATGGACACCCGGTTGAAGGCGTTGATGGTGACCGCCACCCAGATCACCGCCGAGATCTGGTCCTCGGTGAGGACCTCCAGGGCGTCGGCGTACGCGGCCTCCTGCGCGGCGGCGTCGGACGGCACGGTGGTCGCCTCGGCCAGCGCCAGGGCGGCACGCTCCAGGGGGCTGAAGAGAGCGGTGTCCCGCCAGGCCGCGAGGACGCCCAGCCGACGGGTGTCCTCGCCCGCGCGCAGGGCGGCCCTGGTGTGCAGGTCGAGGCAGAACGCGCAGCCGTTGAGCTGCGAGACGCGCAGGTCGATCAGTTCCACGACGCTGCGTTCCAGGCCGGCGTCGGCGGCGGTCGCCCGCACGGCCTCGGACGTCTGGAGCAGTGCGTGGTAGGCCTTGGGGCTCTGCTTGTCTATGAAGATCCGTCGAGTCATAGTTGAAGATCAAACCATTCATGGGTCGGAACAGCAGAAACGAGAGGTGCCCACGGTGAACAAGGCCGAGGTACTCACCCCGCGAGACGTCCCGCTGGGCGGCCCCCGGGCGATGACCGTACGACGGACGCTGCCGCAGCGTACGCGCAGCCTCATCGGCGCGTGGTGCTTCGCCGACCACTACGGCCCCGACGACGTCGCCGACACCGGCGGCATGGACGTGGCCCCGCATCCCCACATCGGTCTGCAGACGGTGAGCTGGCTGTTCACCGGCGAGATCGAGCACCGCGACAGCCTGGGCAGCCACGCCCTCGTGCGCCCCGGCGAGCTCAACCTGATGACCGGCGGACACGGCATCGCACACTCGGAGGTCTCCACCCCGCGCACCACGGTCCTGCACGGCGTCCAGCTGTGGGTGGCCCTCCCGGACGAACACCGCGACGCCCCACGGGACTTCCAGCACCACGCCCCGGCCCCGGTCGGCGTGCCCGGCGCCGAGATCAGGGTCTTCCTGGGCTCCCTGGCCGGCTCCACCTCCCCGGTCCGCACGTTCACCCCGCTCCTCGGCGCCGAACTCGTCCTCGAAGCGGGCGCGGAACTCACCCTCGCCGTCGACCCCGCCTTCGAACACGGCCTGCTCGTCGACACCGGCGAGATCCGCTTCGCCGACACCCCGCTGCGGCCCGCGGAACTCGGCCATCTGGACCCCGGCCCCACCCACCTCACCCTGGCCAACGACTCGACCACCCCGGCCCGCGCGATCCTCCTCGGCGGGCCGCCGTTCGAGGAGGAGATCGTCATGTGGTGGAACTTCATCGGCCGTTCGCACGAGGACATCGCGCGGGCTCGGGAGGAGTGGACGGACGGACTGGGCGGGGCCCGGTTCGGTGAGGTGGAAGGGTACGGCGGCGCCCCGCTGCCGGCGCCGGAACTGCCGTCGGTGCCGTTGAAGGCGCGCCGCCGGACGGTGCGGTGACCCGGCCGCCGCACGGCCGGCCGGGGGGCGCCGGTCAGGGGTGGACGTGCAGTACGTCCTCGTCGTGGGGGTCGACGGTCACCCGATGCCCGGCCGCGGTCAGGGCGGCGCTGTAGCGGGCCGACTCGGTGACCGGGTCGAGCGCCGGGGCCGCGTCGGGGTCGTCCGGGTGGTCGGGCTCGTCGGCCTCGCAGAAGTACACCTCGACGGGTCCGCCGTCCCTGCCCGCGTCGACGACGAAACCGTCGTCCCAGGGGTCGTGTTCCCGGCACCCGGCCAGCCGCAGCACCTCGCGTACCGCCTCGGCGGGACTCCCGGGCGCGCCCGGGTCGGTCCGCGGCGGCGTGTCCGCGCGCAGCAGGGACCGGCCGGCCTCGACCGCCGTGAGGATCTTCCGGCTGTCGAGGTCCCGGAAGTCGGGGTCCAGGGCCCGCAGCGCTCGGGTCGACCGCGAACCGAGAGTGGGCAGGATCCGGCCCCGGAGGTCGCAGACGTAGCCCGCCCAGGCGTCGACCTGTACCTTCGCCGGGTCCGCGACCTCGAGGAAGTTCCCCGCGACGGCGAGTCGGGCCGTCAGACGGCCGTGGAACTCGGTCAGATGCTCCTGGGTCAGCACGACCTCGGCGACCGTGTCGCCCTTGATGACGGTGCGGCCGTGGTTGTAGATGCCCGCGAGGGTCCGGGTCACCTGGAGGTCGCCCTCGACGAGGACCTCGCTGCCCGCGGTGGCGAAGTTCCCCGCCCGCACGTCGCCACGCACCAGGAGGAACGGGCCGAAGTCCCCTTCCCAGTTGGTGACCCCCTCCCGGACGGTGAGATCGCCGTCCACGACGACCCCCAGGAACATGTCCGGGTGCGTCTTCGCCAGCCCGGACCAGGAGTCGAGGTGGGAGAAGTCGAGCGGCAGCCTCTCCAGGGCCGTGTCGCCGCTGAACACGACGACCTCCGCGTCGTCGTCCGGTCGGCCGAGGTGGAACAGCGACCGCACACCGAATCGTTCGTCGGCCTCCCGGAGGGTGACGGCCCTGAGGTGTTCCACGTCGGCTGGTCCTCTCGCACGGCGGTCCGGGGAGCATGTCACGGTGGCCGGTCCGGCCGCGCAGGGGCCCGGTGCCGGCGGCCGTTAGCATCCCGGGCATGAGTGCACAGACCTCGCCGACGGCCTACCGCGTCATCACCGTGGCGGAGGCGGAGGAGCGGTTCGGCGTCTCCGCCGACGTGAGCCACCCCTACCAGGACTTCGCCGACGAGCAGGAGATACGCCTCTACGAAGGCGGACTGCACGTGACGGGCGGCCTGGAGGCGGAGCCCGACGGTGACTGGGTGCCGTACAACACGATCGTGGACGGTGACCTGACCGTCGGCGGCGATGTGGAGTGGTGGGACTCGGCGAGCGGCAACTTCCTGCTCGTCACCGGCAGCCTGCGGGCCCGCCATGTACTGATGTCCGGCTGCCCCACCGTGGTCGTCCGGGGAGACCTGACCGCGTCCGGCACCGTCCAGGGCAGCTACGGCGACGACGGCGGATGCCTGAGCGTCGCGGGCCGCACCCGCGCCGGGGCCGTCCTGTGCACCCTGTACTTCACCATGCACTTCGCCGGGCAGCCCGAAGCCCTGCTCGTCGCGACACCGAGCTGCGTCGACCGACCCGTCGACTTCACCGACGAGGAACTGGACGACCTCGTACGGCCCGAACTCCTCGACCAGCACGGCACGGCCGACGAACGCGCCATCGGCGCCGCGCTGCGCGAAGGCCGGCCGGTCCTGCGCCCCGGCATCCGGCCCAGCCACCTGGTGGCCCTGGACGAACTCGACGCCCTGCTGCCGCGAGCCGGGGAGATCACCGCACTCGACCTCTCCGACCGCAAGCTCCGCCGACTCCCCGAGCAGCTCCACGCCTTCCCCGGCCTGCGGGTCCTCTCCCTCGCCGGCAACGACGCCATCGACAGCCTCGACGAGCGCATCGGCGAACTGACCGCCCTGGAAGAGCTGAACCTCTCCGGCCTCTCGCTCACCGCTCTGCCGGACAGCATCGGCAGGCTGCGCGACCTGCGCGTCCTGGACATCTCCGGCAACTCCCTCGGCGCGCTGCCCGAGTGGATCGGCGACCTCCCCCGGCTGGAGGTGCTGCGCGCCGCCCGGCTGAGCTGCCCGGTCCCCGACGCGGTGGCCCGGCTGAGCGCCCTGCGCGAACTGGACCTGTCGAACCTCCGGCCGGGCTCGTACGACTCCCCGGTGGCGTTCCCGCGACCGGTGACCCGGCTGGCGGCCCTGCGTCGGCTCGACCTCTCGCACGTGTTCCTGGAAACGCTGCCCGACGAGCTGCTCGAACTGACCGCCCTGGAGGAACTGGACCTTCGCGGCTCCCTCTCCGCCCTGCTGCCCCGCCTGCCCGACCTGGCGAGGCTGCCGCGGCTGCGGGTGCTGCGCCTCAACGGCAGCACCCCCTGGTCCTTCCAGCCCGAACCGGGTCGCGAGCTGCTGTCCGGCGTCTGGGACATCACGACTCTGGAGCATCTGGAGATCGACCGCTGGGGCGGGAAGACCGTGGGCGGCGAGGTCGTCCGGGCCGCCTTCACCGCGCTGCCCGACGACGCGTTCGCCCGGATGCCCGGGCTGCGGCGGCTCGACCTGTCCTTCAACGAGCTCACCGCGCTGCCCGAGTCCCTCTTCCGGCTCCCGCGACTCGAGGCGCTGGACCTGCGGTACACCGCCCTCGACGGCTCCACCGGCGACCGTCTGCGCGCCGTCTTCCCCCACCTGCGACCGGACCTCCGCGAACCCGCCGCACAGCCGTCGGCCCCTTCCTGACGGCGGAGCCGCGCCGGGCCCCCGAAAACGCCCAGGCCTGTCGAAAGCGCAGGTTCCCGATCGACGCGAGGCCCCCTCGACGGCTCCGCGGCCGGTACCGGCGTCACCCGCCTCGACTACCGCTGCGTCTCCCGCGGGCGAGGGTCCGGCCGGGGCGGCCGCGGGGCTATGACCTGGCCTTGACCAGCCCCGCGTCGTACGCCGTGATCACGGCCTGGATGCGGTCCCGGGCGCCGATCTTGGCGAGGACGCGGCCGACGTGCTTCTTGACGGTGGACTCGGTGAGGACGAGGCGTTCGGCGATCTCGGTGTTGGTCCAGCCCTGGCCGACGGCGACCAGGACCTCGCGCTCGCGGTCGCTGAGGGTCCGCAGCCGGGGGTCCTCGGCCACCGGGGCGTCGGCGGGCGCGAGGACCCGGTGGGCGTAGGCGTCCAGCAGACGGCGGGTCAGGCGGGGGGCCACGACCGCGTCGCCGGTGGCCACGGCACGGATGCCGGCGACGAGTTCCTCGGGGCGGGCGTCCTTGAGCAGGAAGCCGCCGGCGCCGGCCCGCAGGCCTTCGTAGGCGTACTCGTCGAGATCGAAGGTGGTGACGATGAGGACGCGGGTGCGGCCGCCGGCGGCGACGATGCGGCGGGTGGCCTCGATGCCGTCCATGCCGGGCATGCGGATGTCCATGAGGACGACGTCGGGGCGCAGTCGCGCGGCGAGGCGGACGGCCTCGCCGCCGTGCTCGGCCTCGCCGACCGGTTCCAGGCCGGGGGTGCCCTCGAGGAGCATGCGGACGCCCATGCGCTGCAGGGGCTGGTCGTCCGCGATCAGCACGGTGGTCATGACGGTTGCTCTCCTGGTGCCGGCGGGGTGGGTGCGGAGGGTACGTCGAGCACGACGTCCAGCAGCCAGCCGTGGCCGGTCTCGCGCGGCCCGACGACGACGGTGCCGCCGTACATGGCGGCCCGCTGGCGGATGCCGACGAGACCGTGCCCGGGGCCGTCGGCCCGTCCCGCCGCCGGCGCGGGCGCGCCCGGGGGTACGCCGGTGTCGGCGACCTTGATCCGCACGGAGCCGGCCTCGGCGGTGACGGTGACGTCGGCGGCGGAGCGCGGGCCGGCGTGCTTGAGGGTGTTGGTGAGGGCTTCCTGCACGATGCGGTACACGGTGAGCTGGACGCCGCTGCTCAGCGAGCCGAGGTCGCCCACGGTCCGGTAGGTGACGGCCAGCCCCGCCGCGCGGACCCGCGTCAGCAGTGGGTCGAGGTCCCCGATGCCGGGCTGCGGGCTGAGCGGTTGTTCGCCGTCCTGTTCCTCGCGCAGGACCCCCAGCACGCGGCGCAGTTCGCTCATGGCCTGGCGGCCGGTGTCGCCGAGGATGCGCAGGGCGTCCGTCGACCGCTCGCCCCGGTTGGCGGCGAGGGTCGCGGCGCCGTCGGCGACGCTGACCATCACGGAGAGGTTGTGGCCGACGATGTCGTGCATCTCGCGCGCGACCCGGGAGCGTTCGGCGGCGGCGGTGAGCCGCAGGCGCTGGTCCTGCTCGATCTCCAGGCGCCTGGCGCGGTCCTCCAGGGCCTCCAGGTACATCCCGCGGATGCGGAGGGTCAGGCCGATGGCGACGGCCGCGGCCATGGTGCCCAGCCGGAAGAAGCTGCCGAGCACCGGATGTTCGATCGGCACCAGGACGAAGACGGCCAGCAGCAGTTCGGCGACGGTCAGCGCGACCGCCCAGCCCAGCACCCGCAGGGAACCGTTCCGGGCCAGGGTGTACAGGGCGATGAGCGCGCCGACACCGGCCTGCAGCCAGATCCCCACCGACCACTGGGCGAGGGAGATCAGCGCGATGGCGAAGTACGTGACGGCGGGGGCCTTGCGGCGCCACCACAGGGGGACGGCGAGTGCGGCGACCATGACGAGCAGGACGCCGGTCGGCAGCCGGCCACGGGCGTCCGCGTCCCCGAAGGGGGAGTCGTTGCCGCCCCAGAGCAGGTCGGGCAGGCTGATCGCGGCGACGCCCAGCACGACCGCGGTGTCGAGCAGCCACGGGTGCCGGCGGTCCAGCCGCTGCCGCCGGCTCTGGTCGCGCAGCAGCCGGCCCAGCAGCGGGTGCGCCCAGACGGCCTCGAAGCCGGGGGACGGCGCCGCCGCCCCCCGGACGGCGTCCGCGGCGGCTGCCTGACGGTACGGGCTCATGGACACCATTGTGCTCGTGCCCTGGTCAGGCGTCGGTCCTGGCGAGCCGCCAGGCGGCCCCGGCGAGGGCCAGGGCCACCCAGCCGGCGAACACCGCGAGCCCCGCGCCGGGGGAGAGGGCGTCGGAGGACTGGTGCACGGCGTAGACGGCCGAGCCCGCGTTGCTGGGGAAGTAGGGGCTGAGGGTGTCGTACCAGGAGTCGGGCAGCAGCGAGGCCAGGCCGGGCAGGATCAGCAGGACACCGACCAGGGCGGCGATGGCTCCGGCGGAGGAGCGCAGCAGCACGCCCAGAGCCACCCCGAAGACGGCCACCAGCCCGAGGTAGAGGCCCGCGCCGGCCAGGCTCCGCAGGACGCCGTCGTCCCCCAGGGACAGCGCGATCTTCTCGCCGTCCAGGCCGGGCGCGCCCAGCTGGAACGCGGCCAGTGCGCCGAGGGTGGTGAGGATCAGCGCGATCGGCCCGATCACGGCGGCCTTCGACCACAGGACGGGCAGCCGGCGTGGCACCGCGGCGAGCGTGGAGCGGATCATGCCGGTGCTGTACTCGCCCGCGGCCAGCAGCACGCCGAGGACGCCGACCGCCAGCTGCGCGAAGGACACGCCGGTCAGGGCCAGGCTGACCGCGTCGCTGTCCCCGGAGCCCGAACCGGGCCCGGGGGGTCCGCCGTTGCCCACGGCGTCGGGGCTGTAGGTGTAGGCGGCGATCGTCCCGAAGAGGACCAGCAGGAACACGGCGACGCCCAGGGTGATCCAGCTGGAGCGCAGCGTCCAGAACTTGGCCCACTCCGAACGCAGCACCCGCGGGCCGGTCACCCTGTACTTCGCGGGCGAGGCGGGCGCCGTGGGGTCGGGGGCCGTGGGGTCGGGCGCCGCGGAAAGGCTCGGGCGCCGGTTGCGGCGCGACACGGTGGCGGGCATCAGGCGGCCTTTCGTTCGGTGCCGGCCGGACCGCTCTGGTACTCGACGACATCGCGGGTGAGGTCCATGAACGCCGCCTCCAGGGAGACGGCCTGTGGGGTGAGCTCGTACAACGCCACCCCGTGCTGCGCGGCGATCGCCCCGATCTCCCGGGCGTCCCGTCCGCTGACCAGCAACTCCTCGGCGGAGGAGGAGCTGATCGTGACCCCCGGGCCGGCCAGCAGCGAGCGCAGCCGCACGGCGTCGGCGGCGGCCACCTTCACACCGCCGCCCCCGGCCTCCCGGGTGAAGTCGTCGACGGTGGTGTCCGCGAGCAGCCGGCCCCGCCCGATGATCACCAGGTGGTCGGCGATCAGGGCGGTCTCGCTCATCAGGTGCGAGGAGAGCATCACGGCCCGGCCCTCGTCGGCGAGCCCGCGCAGCAGGTTGCGCACCCACAGCACGCCCTCGGGGTCGAGGCCGTTGACGGGTTCGTCGAGCATGACGATCGCCGGGTCGGCCAGGAGCGCCGAGGCGATGCCGAGCCGCTGGCCCATGCCGAGCGAGAAGGCGCCCACCCGTTTGCCGGCCACGCCGGTCAGCCCGGCCAGCTCGATGACCTCGTCCACCCGGCGGCGCGGGATGCCGTGGGTGTGCGCGAGCGCCGTCAGATGGTTGACCGCGCTGCGCCCCGGGTGGACGGACTTGGCCTCCAGCAGGGAGCCGATCTCGTGCAGCGGCGCGGCGTGTTCGGCGTAGGAGCGGCCGTTGACGGTGACCGAGCCCCCGGTGGGGGAGTCCAGCCCGATGATCATGCGCATGGTGGTGGACTTGCCCGCGCCGTTGGGGCCGAGGAAGCCGGTCACCTCACCCGGCTTCACCGTGAAGCTCAGACGGTCGACCACCGTCTTGTCCCCGTACCGCTTCGTCAGCTCGCGCGCTTCGATCATGGGAGTGGGCCTTTCCTGCCTCGAACCCGCCGCGGCCACAACCGCGGTGTCTGCCTTCGAAACTAGGAGCACGGACGGCGTGATCTCTGGGACCCCGGGGGAATCCTCGGCGGGCGAGTGGTACCGGGGTACCACTCGTGGCCCTCCGCCCACGCCCTCCGCCCACGCCCCTCCGCGCCGGGGCCCGGCCCGGCTTCCCGGATCCGGCGCACGGCCGCCGCCGGCGGCTCGACGACATGCCGTGACCGCACGGTCGGCGTAGGGTCCGCCGTATGGGTGACGGCCCTCGGAACCGGGGGTCCGCGCGTCGTTCAGCGCCCCCTGCGCTGCGGGGAAGGTGAGAGTGTGCCGGATGCTGCCGCTGCCGGGTCGGGTGGGGGCTGCGGTCCGGAGTCGCTGGAGCCGGTCCTGGCCGAGGCCGAGCGGGAGACCGGCGCCTCCGTGACCGCCGTGTACCTGCCCGCGGCCGACGAGCCGGTGCTGCGGCTCGCCGTACTGGGCGGCCTTCCCTGGGAGATCTCCATGCCCTGGGCGCGGGTTGCGCTGACGGCCGCGTCCCCGGTGTCCGACGCGGTGCGGGAACGACGCCTGGTGTGGATCGGCGGCGCGGAGGAGATGGCGCGCCGCTATCCGCGTCTGTCGCTCGTCGTGCCGTACCGCTTCGCGCTGGCAGCCGCCCCGATCACCACGGGCGCGGAGGTCTGGGGCGGTGTGGTGTTCCAGTGGCCCGCCGCGCATCCGGCGCAGCTCACCGAGCGCGAGCGGGAGGCGATGACCGGCCTCTGTGACCGGCTGGGCCGGCTGCTGCGACAGGCGGCCGCCGACGGCCGCCCGGTACGGGCCGGCAGGGTGCCGCGGGTGCTGCCGCCGCCCCGGGCCCGGCCCGCCGAAGCGGCCGAAGCGCAGTCCGCCGTCGACTTCGCCGAGCGCTTCCCCGGCGGCTGCTGCTCGCTGGACGTGGACGGCCGCGTCACCTTCGCCACCCCCACGGCCGCCCGGTTGCTCGGCGCCGCGCTCCCCGACCTGCTCGGCGCCAAGCCCTGGGAGGCGCTGCCCTGGCTCGACGACCCGACCGCCGAGGACTGCTACCGGGCGGCCCTGATCAGCCGCGAACCCACGTCCTTCACGGCCCTGCGGCCGCCGGACCAGTGGCTGTCCTTCCGGCTGCACCCGGACGCCTCCGGTATCAGCGTGTACATCGCCCCCACCCATTCGGCGCACGCCCAGGCCCCGTTCGCCGACCCGCCGCGGCCGCATCCGACGACCGCGGCCACGCCCGGCCGGGCCGCCACCCTCTTCCACCTGATGCACCTGGCGGCCAGGCTCAGCGAGGCCGTCGGGGTCCGGGACGTGGTCGACCAGGTCGCCGAACAGCTTCCGTCCGCCTTCGGCGCGAGGGCCCTCGCCCTGATGACCACGGAGGACGGCCGGCTGCGGATCATCGGCTACCGCGGCTATCCCGCCGACCTCATGCAACGTTTCGACGCCGTCCCGCTCACCTCGCAGACCCCCGCCGTGCACACCCTGACCACGGGTGTTCCGGGCTTCTTCGGCACCTTCGCCGACCTCAGACGCGCCTATCCCCCCGCGGTCCTCCAGGACGGCATGGCGGCCTGGGCGTTCCTGCCGCTGATCACCTCCGGACGTCCCGTCGGTTCCCTGGTCCTCGCCTACGACCGGCCCCGCCCCTTCGTCCCGGAGGAGCGCGCCGTCCTCACCTCCACCGCCGGGCTGATCGCCCAGGCGCTGGACCGGGCCCGCCTCTACGACACGCAACACCGGCTCGTCCACGACCTCCAGGCCGCTCTGCTGCCCCACACGCTGCCCGAGGTCCCCGGCCTGGACGTGGCAGCCCGCTATCTCCCCGCCACCCGGGGCATGGACATCGGCGGCGACTTCTACGACCTCATCCGCCTCGACACCGCCACGGCCGCCGCCACCATCGGCGATGTCCAGGGCCACAACGTCAACGCGGCGGCGCTCATGGGACAGGTCCGCACCGCCGTCCACGCCAACGCCGGCGCGGCCCCCGACGAAGTCCTCGCCCGCACCAACCGACTGCTCACCGACCTCGACCCCGGCCTGTTCACCAGCTGCCTCTACGTCCACCTCGACCTGACCGCACATCTCGCGTGCCTGGCCACCGCCGGCCATCCGCCCCCGCTGCTGCGCCACCCCGACGGCCGCACCGAGGTCCTCGACGTGCCGCCCGGACTCCTGCTGGGCATCGACCCGGACGCCCGGTACACGTCGACCGAGATCCCGCTGCCGCCCGGTGCGGTCCTCGCCCTGTACACCGACGGCATGGTCGAGGCCCCGGGCGTCGACATCGACGACGCCGTGGACGCCCTCGCCCGCGAACTCGGCCGGACCGGGCCCGGCACCATGAACGCCCTCGCCGACGCCCTCGTCCGTCACGCCCGCCGCTCGACCCCGCGCAGCGACGACATCGCCCTCCTTCTCATTCACCCCGTCTGATGCGTATTTCTACGATTTTCACCTTTTGGTGTGCGCTAGGATTCTTTACCGAGTGCTTACACTCCGCCGGGCGCCGACGTGCTCGGCCATGGCTGACGGACCGGCGGTCGCCGCCGATGTGATGGGGGGCGTGGCATGGGTCGGGTCGTCCACGTGCGCGTCGACAACGCCCCTCGCGACGGCGTGCCCGATATCGGCGGTACCGTCCCCGGCCACCACCCCGTGCGCTGACGCGTTCTCCGCCCCACGCGGTGGAACCGGGCAGACCCAGGGCCGGTACCGCCTCACGCGCGACGCCGCCCACGGCGGTGACCCACCCCCTTGTGCGGCACCTTGACGCGGCGACACCGCTTCGGGACGCCCGCACGCCCGTACGGCACAGACGCCACCACCGACTTCGACCGACGGAGGTCAGACGCCCGTGCACGACACCACCGCCCTGCTCATCGAACTCGGGGCGATCATCCTCGTCCTGGGCCTGCTGGGACGCCTCGCCGGACGGGTGGGCTTCTCACCCATACCCCTCTACCTGCTGGCCGGCCTCGCCTTCGGTCACGGCGGCATCCTGCCGCTCGAGGCCAGCGAGGAGTTCGTCGCCACCGGTGCCGAGATCGGGGTCATCCTGCTGCTGCTCCTGCTCGGCCTGGAGTACAGCGCCTCCGAACTCGTCACCAGCCTCAAGACCCAATACCCCTCCGGCGCGGTCGACTTCGCGCTCAACGCCGCCCCCGGCGCGGCGGCGGCCCTGCTGCTCGGCTGGGGCCCGGTCGCCGCCGTGGCCCTGGCCGGAGTCACCTGGATCTCCTCCTCCGGTGTCATCGCCAAGGTCCTCGGCGACCTGCGCCGGCTCGGCAACCGCGAGACCCCGGTCGTCCTGGGCATCCTGGTCCTGGAAGACCTCTCCATGGCCCTCTACCTGCCCATCCTCACCGCCCTGCTCGCCGGGGTCAGCCTCGCGGGCGGAGCCGTCACCCTCCTGATCGCCCTGGGGACGGTCGGGGCCGTCCTGTACGTGGCGCTGCGTCACGGCCGCCTCATCAGCCGCGCGGTCTCCTCCGACAACGCCGAGATGCTCCTGCTGGTCGTCCTCGGCCTCACCCTGCTCGTCGCGGGCGTCGCCCAGCAGCTCCAGGTCTCCGCCGCCGTGGGCGCCTTCCTCGTCGGCATCGCGCTCTCCGGCGAGGTCGCCGAGGGCGCCAGCAGCCTCCTCACCCCGCTGCGGGACCTGTTCGCCGCGGTGTTCTTCGTCTTCTTCGGTCTGCACACCGACCCCGCGGACATCCCGCCCGTCCTCCTGCCCGCGCTGGCGCTGGCCACCGTCACCACCCTGACGAAGATCGCCACCGGCTACTGGGCGGCCGGGCGGGCCGGGATCTCCGCCAAGGGCAGGTGGCGGGCGGGCGGCACGCTGGTGGCGCGCGGCGAGTTCTCCATCGTCATCGCCGGACTCGCCGTCGGCGTCGAGCCGCGCATCGGCCCGCTGGCCACCGCGTACGTCCTGATCCTGGTCATCCTCGGGCCGCTCGCCGCCCGCTGGACCGAACCCCTCGCCCGCCGGCTCACCCCGGGGCGCCCCCGGAGCGCGCCGCCCGGCCCGGTCGCGCCGACGGAGGCCGCCGAGGCCGTCCACGCGAGCCGTTGAGGACCGGCGCGCGGACCGGATCCGCGCCGGACGCACCCCGGGGCACCGCACCGCCCGTACCGCCCGGTGGGAACATGTGTCCGACAACGCTCGATCCGAACGGGGAGACCATGACCGGCCCGCACGCGTCCGAGCCGTTCCTCGACGGGTTCCACCGGATCCTGGCGGACGCCGCGAGCACGGGCCGTCGGCTGACCCGCGACGAGATCGAGTCCCGCCGGGCGCTCGGCGCACGGGCGGCCGAGGCCGGACGCGGCTGGCGCGGTCTCGTCCGCGCGCATCTCGCGGCCGGCCGGGAGGGCCGTCCGCGCGGCGCCGACCCCGACAGCGTGCTCGCCGTCGTCGAACAGGCCGTGGACGCCTTCGCCGACGGCTACGAGCGCGCACAGCGGCTGGTGATCCGCAAGGAGGAGGCGGCCCGCCGCGAGTTCATCGACGACCTGCTCCACGGGCGCGGGCCCGCGGGCCAACTCGCCGAGCGCTCCGAACGGTTCGGCTTACGGCTGTCCCGCGCCCACGCCGTCGCGGTGGCCGAGGGCACGGAGAAGTACGACGAGACCGACCCCGTTCCCCGGCAGGTGGCGGACGAGCTGTTCGGCCGCTTCGAGAACCGCCGCATCCTGTTCACCACCAAGGACGGCCGGATGGTGTGCATCGCCCCCGCCGACCAGGACGAGGTCCTCACCCACTTCGCCCGGCACGCCCGAGCCGCCGCGGGCCGGGCCCAGATCGCCGTCGGCCGGCCCAGACCCGGCCCGGTCGGCATCGGGCACAGCTACGAAGAGGCCCTCAACGCCCTGGACGTGGCCCAGCGCATGGGCCTCGACGAGCCGCTGCTGCGCGCCTCCGACCTGCTGGTCTTCCCCGTCCTGGCCCGGGACCGGCAGGCACTGGTGGATCTGGTGCAGGGCGCTCTGGGACCGCTGGAACGGGCGCGCGGCGGGGCGCAGCCCCTGCTCGACACCCTCACCGCGTACTTCGACACCGGCTGTGTGGCCGCCGCGACGGCCCGGCGGCTCTCGCTCAGCGTGCGGGCGCTCACCTACCGCCTGGCCCGCATCCACACGCTGACCGGCACCGATCCCACCGACCCCGCCCACCGCTACACCCTACAGACGGCGGTCATCGGCGCCCGGCTGCTCGACTGGCCGGCCAAGCCCCTGAACCCGGCCGGGGTCTCCCTGTAGGGGTTTCCCCTCGGAGGCCCGGCGCTCGCGAGAGTGGTACGGCGCTCGCGCCTCACTCCCGCGCGAGAATCGCCGCGGCCGCCTCCACGCCCTCCCTCGTGCCGATGAGGATCAGCGTGTCCCCGCCGGTCAGCCGGAAGTCCGGCTTCGGCGAGGGGATGGCCTCGGCGCGGCGCAGCACCGCCACGATCGACACCCCGGTCTCGGTGCGCATCCGGGTCTCCCCGAGCAGCCGCCCGTTCCAGTGCGCGGTCCCCGGCAGCTCGACGCGCTCCGCCACCAGCCCCAGCTCGGTGGTGGACAGCAGGCTGGGGCTGTGGTGGTCCGGCAGCATCGCGTCGACGAGCGCCGCCGCCTCGCCGGAGGTCAGCCGCACCGACAGGTCACAGGCGTCCGGATCGTCCTCCTGGTAGGCGCTCAGTGTGCGGGCCCCGTCGCGGTGCGCGACCACCGAGAGGCGGCGTTGCTCGCGTGTGGTCAGGTCGTAGCGCACGCCGATCCCCGGCAACGGCGTACTGCTCAGGCGTGGAGTACCCACGGCCGCCCCCTGTCTGGTGTGGAGCGTTCCTTCGAACACCTGTCGATGCCACCCTAGCCAGCGCGGGAAACGGGGCGACGGGAGTGTGCCCGACGGCCGGGTGGGAGAATGCGTGTCCAGGTCCACGCTGCCGTGGCGGCCGGCGTTCCGGGGGCATGGGGGACCGGAAGGAAGCGTGCAGCATGATCGAGTGGGTGTCCCTGCGGGCCGGCGCCCGGCCCGTGCCCCAGCCCGTCGCCACCCCGGTGGTGTGGGCCACGGCCTTCGGCGGCGCGTTGGTCCTGGTGGCCGTGCACAACATGCTGGTGGGCTCGGACAGCCCCGGGTTCGCGCTGGCCGCGCTGTCTCTCCTCGCGGCCGTGCTGGGGTTGTGCGCCCGCTTCACCGCGGCCCCGGGTACGGCCGTCCTGTGCTGGCTGACCCTCAACGGTTTCGCCATCCCGCCCGCAGGCACGCTCACCTGGGCCGGCCACCGTGACACCTTCTGGCTCACCTGCCTGTGCGCCGCGACTCTCGTCGGCACCGTGCTCGCCCGGATCGTCCAGGCCCGCGCCGCCTACCGCCGGATCGCGGCAGAGGTGGTCACCCCGGCGACCGACCCGGACGGTGGACCCCTCGGCGCCTGAACGCACCTGTCGTCGCTGCCCTGTTCCCGTTCCGTTCCCGTTCCCGTTCCCGGGGCCGGGCCGGGGCGCGGTTCAGGTGACGTTGCGGATGTCGCCGCCGTCCACACGCAGTGCGGCGCCGTTGGTGGCGGTGGAGAGAGGCGAGGCCAGGTAGGAGATGAGGTTCGCCACCTCCTCCGATTCGGCGAAGCGGCCCAGCAGCAGGTTGGGGTGGGCGCTGCGCAGGTGCTCGCCCTCGAGCTCCTCCAGGGTCGCGTCCGGCCGCTGCTCCTGGAGCATCGCGAAGTACCGTGCCGTCAGCTCGGAGCGGGTGGGGCCGGGCAGCACCGAGTTCACCGTGACGCCGGTGGCCGGGTAGGACTCGGCGAGACCGCGGGCCATGCCGAGCTGGGCGATCTTGGTGGCGCCGTAGTGCACCATCCCCGGCGGGACGTTGAGCGCGGACTCGCTGGACACGAAGACGATGCGGCCCCAGCCGCGGTCGGCCATCCCCGTGACGTAGTGGCGCGACAGCCGCACACCGCTCATCACGTTGAGGTCCCACAGACGCTGCCAGCTCTCGTCGGACAGCTCGGCGAAGGGGCTGAGTTCGGCGGTGCCGGCGTTGTTGACGAGGATGTCGGTGTCCGGCAGCGTGTCGATGATCTCCCGCACACCCTCCGCCGTGGCCACATCGCCGGGCGCGGCTCGCAGGTCGGCGTCGGGCACGGCCTTGCGGATCTCCGCGATGGCGGTCTGCACGCGCTCTTCGGTGCGGCCGTTCACGTAGACCCGGGCGCCGGCGGTGGCGAGCTGCTGCGCGGTGGCCTTGCCTATTCCGGCGGTGGACCCGGTGACGAGCGCGGTACGGGTGGACAGGTCGAGGGTCAGCATGGAGCGGCTCCTAGTTCGAGGATGCTTGGCCGCCGGACGCGTCTTCCCTGACGAAGAGCGTCTTTCGGCTCTCCGAGCGACTCTTCAGGACGCCACCACAGAACTTCTTGACCGCCACTTGAACGAGAGAGGTCGTGACACCGGACGAGATGTGTGCTGTCCGGCGCCCCGCCGCTCGGGACACACCACTGCCCGGTCACCGCCCACGGGGTGGGCGCTGACCGGGCAGTGCGGTCCGGACCGGCTCAGCCCGCCGACACGGACTCCGTGTTGCGCGGCGCGGTCTGCGGGGACCGCTGCTTCCTGCTGCGGCTCCAGCGCTTCATCACCGGGTTCTCCACCAGGGTGTAGAGCAGCCAGGCGGCCAGCACGTTCACCGCGAGGAGCAGGACCAGCATCCCCAGCGCCGGGACGGTGTCGTAGGTACGGCTGCCCAGCACCTCGGGCCGGCCGTAGAAGACCACCAGACCCTGGAGGAGATAGAAGGCGAAGGAGATGTTGCCCAGCAGCACCATGGGCCTGCTGGTGAGCCAGCCGCCGTCGCCCCGCAGATCCGAGGTGGCCGCGGCGCAGAGGATCATGCCGATCGGAACGACCGTGGTGAGGCTGAAGTTGTACGGGTCGGGGGCGGTGAGCGCGGCCCAGTAGCCCACGCCGAAGGCGGCGGCCGACGGCAGCAGGCCGATGCGCGGCCACAGGCCCGAGGCGACGATGCGGGCCAGGAGCATGCCCAGCACGAACTCGAACAGGCGCGGCGGCGGGAACGCGTAGCCGAACCACTCCTGGTTGGCCGTCAGATCGCCGAAGGGGCTCTTGGCGCCACCGGCCATGAACTGCTTCGTCACGACCGCCATGGCCGCCACGCCGGCGACCATGCCGGCGGCCCACAGCCACAGCCTGCGCTCCGGGATCCGCCGCACCACGACGATGAACACAGGGAACAGCGCGTAGAAGAGCACCTCTGAACACAGCGACCAGGAAGGGAAGTTGACGCTCATCGCGGTGTCGGGCCGGTTGCTGAACGCGTGCACCAGGGAGAGGTTCGCCAGCCAAGCGTGCAGCGGGGTCGCGGAGGCCCACAGCCATATGGCCAGGGCGAAGGTCACGAGGTGGTTGGGGTAGATCTTCAGGGCACGGCGCCGCCAGAACGCCGTGGGCCGGTCCCCGGGCGTCGCCGACCACGTCAGCACGAAGCCGCTGAGCACGAAGAAGAAGGACACCCCGATACGTCCGGCGGGCAGGAAGAAGTCGGCCACCGGCTGCGCGATGTCGGGGTCGGCGAAGAAGGTGATCGGCAGGGTCGGCCGCAGGGGCCCGGCGAGGTACGAGGTGTGGTACAGGAAGACGAGCAGGGCCGCCACGAATCTGAGGCCGGTGAGCGAGGGGAGCGGGGCCCGGCGCTGCGGTGGACCGCTCGGGGTCGATGCGGCGGTTCGGTCTGACATGTGCGCACTGCCTTTCGAACGGGGACGCGGTCGGGCTGGGGGGCGGTCAGCGCGCGGTGAACTCGCAGATGGGGCGGGCGACGCAGTCGGTCGTGTCGTTGCAGATCCCGGCGTGGACGTCGATCCAGAACGTGCGCCCAATAGCCACGTCGCTGTACTCCGGCGAGCCCACACGCAGGCTACGCAGGGCCCCTCGTGAGGTGCTCGGGGCAGCCTCGAGAGTCCCGCCGCGGGCACCGTTCCTCACCGGCCCCGGCGGGCCCGGCGTCCCCACGGCACCGGCGCCCCCGCGACGGACGCGACGGACGCGACGGACGCGACGGACGTGATGGACGGGGCGGACGGGGCGGACGTGTCGGACGTGACGTGGAACATAGGTGTCCTGTGACATATGAGCCCATCGGGCGCTTTGGGTAGCTTGGGATGCTTGCCCCGTGTTCGGTGCTGCCCTGTGTGCGGCGTCGCGCAGCGGGGCGGATCACCGACCGATCGTCCGTCCAGGAGTCCCATGCGCCTTCGAACAGCCTCCGTGCCGCCCCTCGCCCTGGCGGGTGGTGCGCTGACCGTCGGCGTCGGCGCGCTGTACCTGGCCGGACTGCTGATCACCGGCGGGCAGATCGAGGCGGGCACGACGGTGCGGGGCGTGGACATCGGCGGCCTCAGCCGTGCGGAGGCCGTCCGCAAGCTGGACGAGCACCTGACGGCGGCCGGCTCGCGGGGGCTGGCCGTGCGGGTCGGCGACCGCAGCGGGACCGTCGACCCCAGGCAGGCCGGCCTCACCTTCGACGCCGAGCGCACGGTCGACCGGGCGGCCCGCGTCGGCTCCGGTCCGGTCGCCATGATCGGCGGCCTCTTCGGCTCGGGGGGCGCGGAGGAGCCGGTCGTACGCCTCGACGAGAAGAAGGCCCGCACCGCTCTGGGGGCGCTGGCGAAGTCCCTCGACCAGAAGGTCCGCGAGGGCTCCGTCGGCTTCGCCGGCGGCCGGGTCGAGCAGGTCGCCCCGCAGACCGGCCACGCGCTGGACGTGGAGGCCGCCGTCGGCACGCTGCGGGCCTCCTTCCAGCGCGGGGCGGCGGGCGCGGTCACGGTCCTGCCCGCCCGCGAGACACAGCCGAAGGTCACGGCGGACGAGGTGCGACGGGCGGTGCGCGAGTTCGCGCGGCCGGCCATGTCGGCGCCCGTCACCCTCACCACGGGCGGCAAGCGGCTCACCATCGGGCAGACGGTGCTGGGCGAGCACCTGACGATGCGGCCGGACGCCGCCGGCCGGCTGATACCGAAGCTGGACGGCAAGGGGCTGCGCGCGGCCCCCTCGGTGGCCCGCCCCCTGGCCGACATCACCACCGCCGCCGCGAACGCCGCCCTGCGGCTGGACGGCGACCGCGTCGTGGTGGCCGACGAGGCCCGGACCGGCGTCCAGATCACCGACAAGGCGCTCGGCAAGGCCGTGCTGCCGCTGCTCACCCGGTCCGGCGGAGCGGCCCGCACCGGGGAAGTGGCCGCGCTGCGGACCCAGCCGCAGGTCACCCGGGACAGCGCCGCGCGGCTGGGGCTGACGGAGAAGTTGTCCTCCTTCACCGTCCACTTCGAACCGGCCGCGTACCGCACGAAGAACATCGGGCGGGCCGCACGGCTCATCGACGGCTCCGTCGTCCTGCCCGGCCGGAACTGGAGTTTCAACCGCACCGTGGGACAGCGCACCGAGGCCAACGGCTTCGGCGAGGGCATCATGATCCTCGACGGCGGGTTCACCAAGGCGCCCGGCGGCGGTGTCTCCACCGTGGCCACGACCATGTTCAACGCGATGTTCTTCGCCGGCGTCAAGCCCGTGGAGTACGGCGCCCACTCCTTCTACATCGAGCGCTACCCGGAGGGCCGGGAGGCGACGGTCGCCTGGGGCAGCCTCGACCTGAAGTTCGCCAATGACTCCGGTCACGCCCTCTACATCCAGGCCGAGGCCACCGACACCTCGGTGACCGTCACCTTCCTCGGCACCAGGAAGTACGACGAGATCAAGTCGGTCACCGGGCCCCGCACCCATGTGCGGCAGCCGGCGCGGAAGGTGAGCACGGACGAGAAGTGCGTGCCGCAGACCCCGCTCGAGGGCTTCGACGTCACCGTCGACCGGGTCTTCTACAACGACGGCAGGGAAGTGCGGCGGGAGCCGTTCCGCACCCACTACACCCCTCGGGACGAGATCACCTGCGCGCCCGCCGCCGAGGACCCGCAGTAGGCCCGGCGGTCACCGGGAGGGCGCGGGGTGACCTTCGGCACATCGGAGGTCTCCGCCCGCGTCGGTGGTTGCATCCTGCACCTGTCGCTCCGCTGTTGCTCATCGCGCACTGTTCCCGCAGGGCGGGCACGTGTCACCCGATCCCTGACGCCACGTCACCTCGCCGTCGCGGGACATGAGCAGGGCGGAACGGTCGCCTCCGGGGGATTCTCCGCGGTTGCCGCGAAGTGTCCTCGTCCGCCGCTCCAGCCTCTACTCTGCTGCCAGACCCCCCACAGGGCCTTCCCCCGCGGCGTGGGCGGGACTCCCGCCCGTGCCATCGAGAACAGGCGGCCGAGGGCATGAAACCACTGCGCCCAGAAGATCCCGAGCGGCTGGGACCGTACCGTCCGGTGGCCCGGCTGGGCGCAGGCGGCATGGGCCGGGTCTATCTGGCCACGTCACCGGCCGGTCAGGCCGTCGCCGTCAAGGTCATCCGTCCCGAGATGGCCGAGGACAGGAACTTCCGTATCCGCTTCCGGCGCGAGGTGGCGGCCGCGGCGGCGGTCGGCGGTGTGTACACGGCACCCGTGGTGGACGCCGCGCCGGACGACGACACACCATGGCTCGCCACCGCCTACGTGCCCGGCCCCACCCTGGCCGAGGCCGTCGCCGCGCACGGGCCGCTGCCGGTGGAGACCGTGCTCGCGCTGGGTGCGGGTGTCGCCGAGGCGCTGATCGCGGTACACGCGGAGGGACTGGTGCACCGCGACCTCAAGCCGTCCAACGTGCTGCTCGCCGCGGACGGTCCGCGCGTCATCGACTTCGGCATCGTCCGGGCCCGGGACGGCTATGAACTCACCGGCTCCGGGGCCCTGTTCGGCTCCCTCGACTACATGTGTCCCGAGCAGGCCACCGGCGATCCGGTGGGGCCGGAGGGGGACGTCTTCTGCCTCGGCTCGGTGCTCGCGTTCGCCGCGTCCGGACACCCGCCGTTCGGGGGAGCCGCGGCGGCCGCCCTGCTCTACCAGGTGGTCCACGGTTCGGCCGACCTGACCTCGGTGCCCGAACCCCTGGACAAGATCATCAGTCTCTGTCACGCCAAGGACCCGGCCCTTCGGATCAGCCCCGACCGGCTCTCCGCGGCCTGCGCGCCCGGCGGCGCCGAACAGGTGCTGAAGCAGGGCTGGCTGCCCGCGCCCGTGGCGGCCATGGTCACCGAGCGCCGGACGGCCGCGAAGGACCTGGACCGTCTCGCGCGGACCCTGGCCCCCGCCCGGCCCCCGGTCGGCACCCCCGCCCCCGAGACGCCCGCGTACGCCGGATGCGAGCCGGGCGGGACGCCGGTGGAGAGACCGTCGTACGGCACCGCCGACGGCGTGGGCGGCCCGGCGGACCCGGACCGCGCCCGCGGAGCCGACGGCGGGGGCGACCGCGCCACCGGCAGAACCTACGACACCGGCAGAGCCGATGACGCCGGCAGAGCCGATGACGCCGGTGGCGTGCGGTCCACCACCGATCCGTCCGTGCGGCACGCCCCGGTCGTCCCGGGAGCCCCGGGCGAACCGGTGCCGGAACGTTCCGCCACGGCCGCGCCCGCGCACCGCCGCGCCCCCGGACGTTCCGGTGTCGGCCGGCGCGCCCTCCTCGGCGCGACCGCGGGCGCGGCCCTCGTCGGGGGCACGGCCCTCGTCACCCGGGGCAGGACCGGCGGGCGGCGGACGCCCCGGCCCGGCCCGGCCCCCGAACCGGCCTGGGTCTACCGCGGCGGCCCGCTGCTCCAGACCCCGGCCGTCTTCCACGGCGGCACGGCCCTGCTGAAGTCCCGCCCCGGCAACATGATCTGCCTCGACCTGGAGAACGGCGCCCGGCCCAAGTGGGTGTACGAGGGCATCAGCCTCTCGCCCGGCCCCGTCCTGCTGGTCTACGGCGCCGCGGTCGCGCTCGGCACCGGGGCGACGCTGATCGGCGTCGACCCGGCGGACGGCACCGAGCGGTTCACGCTCGACTTCGGCCAGGACTACCGGTTCGACCAACTGCTCGGCGGCTACGACGGCTACGCCGTCTCGGTCCTCGGCGCCAAGCTGCAGCGCCGGTCCGCGGAACAGGGCGTGGCGACCTCCACCAGCACGGTCTTCGGCGTCGACCTGGAGGCCCGCCGGGCACTCGTCATACCGATCGACCCCGAGGACGTCGGCATTCCCCTCCAGCCCGTCATCACCGCCGACTCCTTCGTCTACGCCGACGGACTGCGCAACGTCTCGGTCCGCTCCACCCGCGACGCCGGCAGCCTGCGCTGGCGGCACCCGGTGGGCTACGACCTCCGGCCGGGTCTCGCGGTGCTCGGCCGGACCGTCTTCGCCCTCGGCTCCGAGCTCATCGCCCTGGACCTCGACACCGGAAGGCTCCGCTGGAAGGCGAAGGCGGAACGCGGCATGTTCGCCTCCCTCGGGGCAGCCGGCAACACGGTCTACGCCACGGGAACCGACCCCTACGGCGTCCACGCCTTCAGCGCGGTGGACGGCTCCCGGCGCTGGTTCTGCGAGACACCCCGGATCAACGTCGACCACCCGATCGCGGTGGGGGCGCACGCCGTCCACGTTCCGGCCTTCGAGAACAGGAACGGCTTCTACGCGATCGACACCGCCTCGGGCCGCCTGCTGTGGAACTTCACCGACGGCCGCGAGACCGGCGTCAACGACTGGCAGCTCTCCTGCGACGGAGCCGGACACCTCGTGGCCCAGCACTTCGACCGGGCCTACGGACTGCCCGTCGCCTGAGGACCGGCCGGTGACAGCGGTGCGGAGTCCGGTCGCCGGCGCAGCCAGCCGAGCAGCAGCACCGACCACACCGCCGCGAACGCGCACCAGGTCGAGACGAACTCCAGCCGCCACAGCGCGAAGCAGACCGCGGCGCCCGCCCCGACCACCGCCCCCAGGACCAGCAGCCCCCGGTCGCCGGACAGCAGCAGGGAGCCGACGGTGGCCAGGAGATAACCCGCGACGAGCACGGCCGGGTGCGAGAGGTGGACCGAGTACCCGACCGTGTGGCCGCGGATCGTGGCCGTCACCGGCCCGGTGGCGACGGCGGCCGCGAGCCCGGCGGCGGTCGCGACGCCGAGCGCGAGCAGGAACGTCAGCCTGCGCCGGGCGGCCGGCGGGGCGGCGCACCGCACCGCCGCCGGCACCCACACCGCCGGCAGCGGGAGCGCGATCACGGCCCAGACGACTGTGGCGGGGCCGCTGCCCCCGCCCGAGTCCCAGACCACCGCCTCCACGATCTGATGAACCCCGAGCAGCAGCGGCAGTGCGGCGAGCGGGAGGTCCCGGCGGTCGCGCACACCCGTCACACAGGCCACCCCGACCGCCGCCACCCCGGCGCCCGCCACCAGGTCGGCCGTCGCACTCCAACACATCACGTCACCATGGGTTCGACCGTCGTCCGCAGCCGGCTCGTCGTGCGGTGCGGGCCAGGTTACGTCCCGCTCGGCGGAAATCCGGCCGCCGCCGGGCCGAGGCCCTCTGTCGGAGTAGCGCACCTGCGTGTAAGGGGCCGCGTTACGCTGGTGCCGGTGGGCGGCAGACAGCGAAGGAGGCCGCGGGTGGTGGACGTCTCGCAGGGGGACGACGGGCCGGTGCGCGGCGCGGCCGTGCTGGAGGTGGGCCCGTTGCCCGGTCGGCCCGGCATCCGTGCCCGGGGCGAGATCAGCGAGATCACTCGCTCGCCCTGGGAAGCGGCCCTGGCGGGCCTGGCGCGGCAGCACGCCGACGTGTCCTATGTGGAGCTGTCGGAAGTGGCGTTCGTCGACGTGGCAGGCGTGGCCGCGCTCGCCGTCACGGCGCTGGGCCTGCCCGGCGGCCGGGTGGTGGTCGAGCATCCGCCCCCGCAGGTGCCGCGCGTGCTGAGCCTGTTCTGGCCGGGCATCGGCCGGATCGAGGTGGCGCCGCGATGAGCACGGTGGCGACCCACGAGGCGTTCGAGCACCCCGCGCTGTTCTACCGCACCGAGCAGGAGTACGTGGACCGGACGGTGTCCTTCGTGCAGGAGGGCCTGGACCTCGGCGAGCCGGTCGCGGTGGCGGTGCCCGGCCCCAACCTGGAGCTGATCAGAGCCGGACTGGGCCCGGACGCCGGGGCCGTCCGCCTGCTGGACATGACGGTGGCGGGCCGCAACCCGGGCCGGATCATTCCCGGAGTGCTCCGCGCGTTCGCCGACGCCCATGAGCGGGGACGGGTGCGGATCATCGGCGAGCCGATCTGGGCGGGCCGCAGTCCGGTCGAGTACCCGGCGTGCGCGCAGCACGAGGCCTTGATCAACGCGGCCTTCGAAGGCCGTCCGGTGACCATCCTCTGCCCCTACGACGAGGCACGCCTCGACGAGGAGATCCTGGCCGACGCGCGGCTCACCCACCCGACGATCGTGACCCGCGACAAGGAGGGGGTCAGCGAGGCCTACGACTGGCGTTCCGTCGTCGACCGCTACAACGAGGTGCTGGTGCCCGCGCCGGACGCGGCCGTGTTCGCGTTCGGCGCCGAAGAGCTCTACGCGGCGCGCGCCTTCGCGGTCGGCGAGGCCGAACGGCTGGGCCTCTCCGGGCAGCGGCTGGACGACACCGAGCTGGCCGTGGCGGAGCTGACGACCAACAGCGTGGTGCACGGCGCCGGACGGGGAACGCTCGCCGTCTGGGCCCAGGCGGGGCAGGTCGTGTGCGAGGTCCGGGACGCGGGCCGGCTGTCCGACCCGCTGGCCGGCCGCAGACCGGCCGTACGCGGTCAGATCGGCGGCCGCGGCCTGATGCTGGTCCACTACGTGGCGGACCTGGTCCGTCTGCACACCTCCGACGAGGGCACGACCGTCCGCTTCTACCTCGCCCGCTGAGAGTCCGTCCGGGAACCCGCCCCGGCCCCGCCCGGGAACCCGCCCGGTCCGAACCGTTCCCCGCACACCCGAAGGTGTGCGGGGTCCGCCGTTCCACGGGCCCCGGGCGGGCCCGCCCGGCGCCGCGACGCAGGCGGGTGAAGCCTGAGCCGCCGTCACCTCCACGGGGCATGCATGAGGATCTCCGCCGCATCCGGCCGGGTCGGCGGAATCGACGCGCTGGAGGCGAGAGTGACGAAAGAACAAGCCGAGGAGATCGGCCCCCACATCATCAGGGTCCCGGTCCTCATCGTCGGCGGCTCCCTGGTCGGCCTGGCGACCTCGTTGTTCCTGGGACGGCTGGGAGTGCCGCACGTACTGGTGGAGCGCCACGCGGGCACCTCCATCCACCCGCGCGGCCGCGGCAACAACGTCCGCACGATGGAGCTGTTCCGGGTGGCGGGTGTCGAGCAGGCGATCCAGGAGGCCGCCGCCACCCTGGCCGGCAACCACGGCATCCTCCAGGCGCCCACCCTGGTGGGCGACGCGGGCGAGTGGCTGTTCCGGGACATCGACCCGGGCGGCGGCCTGGCCCGCTTCAGCCCCAGCGCCTGGTGCCTGTGCAGCCAGAACGACCTCGAACCGGTCCTCCTCGACCACGCCCGCAGGCACGGCGGCGACCTGCGCTTCCACACCGAGATGATGTCGTTCGACAGCGACGCCACCGGTGTCACCGCGGTGGTCAAGAGCCGTGAGACGGGTGAGCACACCACCATCCGCGCGGACTACCTCGTCGCCGCCGACGGCCCCCGCAGCCCCGTCCGCGAGCAGCTCGGCATCGGCCAGAGCGGACCCGGCGACCTGTTCCACAACGTCAGCCTCACCTTCCGCTCCCGCCGCCTCGCCGACGTCGTGGGCGACCGTCAGTTCATCGTCTGCTACCTGACCAGCCCGGAGGCCGACGGCGCCCTGCTGCCGGTGGACAACCGCGAGAACTGGGTCTTCCACGCGCCCTGGCACCCCGAACACGGCGAAACGCTGGAGGAGTTCACCGACGAGCGGTGTGCCGAGCACATCCGCCGGGCGGTCGGGGTCGCCGACCTCGACGTGGAGATCACCGGCAAGGCGCCGTGGCACGCGGCTCAGCGGGTGGCCCGCAGCTACCGGTCGGGGCGCGTGTTCCTGGCCGGCGACTCGGCCCACGAGATGTCCCCGACCGGGGCGTTCGGTTCCAACACCGGTATCCAGGACGCGCACAACCTCGCCTGGAAACTGGCCGCCGTGATCGACGGCTGGGCGGGAGAGGCGCTGCTGGACACCTACGACGCCGAGCGCCGCCCGGTGGCCGAGGCCACCAGCGCCCGGGCCGCCGCCCGGTCGGCCGAGCACAGCCACCCCGGGTTCGCCGCGCCGCCCGGAGCGGGTGGCGGCGGTCCCCAGCGAGGCATCCTCAACGTGGCCCTCGGCTACCGCTACCCGCAGGGCGCCGTCGTGGGCGCCGACCCCGCGGTGCCGGTCGTGCCGGAGGGCCTCGACCTGTCCGGCGGACCCGGCAGCAGGGCACCCCATCTGTGGGTGCGCCGCGGGAACGAACGGCTTTCGACCCTCGACCTCTACGAGCGGTCCCTCGTCCTGCTCAGCGACGCCGGTGAGCCGGGCGGATGGCACGAGGCCGCCGTCCGCCTCGCCGAGGAACTGGTCCTCCCGCTCACGTCGTACCGGGTGGGCACGGGAGCCGACGCGGACCTGGTGCCGGAGGGCGACGCCGACTGGGCGGAGCGCCACGGCACGGCACCCGGGGGCGCCGTGCTCGTCCGGCCCGACGGGTTCGTCGCCTGGCGGTCGCCGGGTCCGGACGCGGCCGCCGAGGCGGTGCTGCGCCGGGTCCTGAAGACCGGGCTGGGGATCGCCTGACCCCGCGGGCTTCACCCGTGTGAACGCCCCGAGTGGTGCCGCGGCGACGGGCGGCTGACGGTGGATCACGTCCCGGTCGGGTCACGTGAGCTGACGGAGCGTCGGCTGCCCGGTCGTGACGGAAGGACCATCAGATGCGTTCAGCTCGCATGATCCTGGCCACCGCGGCGGCCTCGGCCGCCCTCGCCATCGGCGCCCCCGGCGCCTACGCCGCCGGTGACACGGACCACGACGACTCCTCGTACAGCAAGGAGGACAGCTCCTCGTACAGCAAGGAGCACGACAAGGAGGACCACGGCAAGGAGCACGGCAAGGAGGAGCACGACTCCCCGCACGGCGGCGTCCACACCGGCGGCGGCGCCCTCGCCTACGACCCGGAGACGGACAAGGACAAGGACAAGGACAAGGACAAGGACAAGGAGTCCTGGAACGGCGGGAAGGAAGAGGAGTCCGGCGGCTGGAGCAAGGAGCACGACAAGCCCAGCGGCGGCGTCCACACCGGCGGCGGCGGTCTCGCCACCCCCTCGGCGACCGCGGCCGGACTCGGCGTCCTCGCCGTCGCCGGCACCGGCCTCTACGCCCTGCGCCGCAGGAAGACCGCCGGAAGCGTGGCCTGACCCATGCCGGACGCGATAGCGGAGCCGCGGCCGCCACCGGTACCTCCGTGTGGCGGCCCGGCTCGCTCCCCGTGCTCTGTCCGCCCCGCTGCCGTGCCCGAATGAGGTGGTCCCCGATGGCAGTTCCCCCTTCCCCCTCCCCTTCTCCTTCCGACCCCGCCGAACCCTCCGGCGACGAGCCGGCGTCCGCCGAAGAGGGAACATCCCGCGCCGGCCTGATGATGATCTGCGCCGCGGTCGCCGTGCTCCTGGCGCTGAACCTGTTCGGCGGCGGCGACGACACCTCGTCCGGCATCGCCGGCCCGCCGCACGCCCCGCCCGCCGCCGGGTCGGTGCCCGCGGCCCGCGCACCGGGCGCGCCGACCCCGGCCGCGGGCGAAGCGGACGCCGGAGACTCGACGGGCAAGCATCTGCCGCGCTCCCGGCCCGTGCGGTTGTTCATCCCGAAGATCGCGGTCGACGCCCCCTTCGTCGACCTCGCCATCGGCGACACCGGTCAGCTGGAGCCGCCCCCCGCGAACGACGTCAACCTCGTCGGCTGGCACGCCAAGGGAGCCTCGCCCGGCGAGACGGGCACCGCGATCATCGCCGGGCACGTCGACACCAAGACCTCCCCGGCCGTCTTCGCGGGGCTGAGCGAACTGGCGAAGGGCGACGGTTTCCAGGTCCTGCGGGCCGACGGCAGCAAGGCGTCCTTCCGGGTCGACAGCGTGGAGACCTTCGACAAGGCCGACTTCCCCAGCGAGCGGGTGTACGGCGACACCGCGCAGGCGCAGGTGCGGCTCATCACCTGCGCGGGGGCCTACGACCGGCGGGTCAAGGACTACACGGACAACCTGGTCGTCTTCGCTCATCTGGTCTGACGACCGGACGCCCAGTCACCCACGTAGTTCATCCGAGTCGCGCGCTCGTGGGGACGGGCACAGGATCGAGGCACGCTGACGTCGCATCACCGCGGCCGACGTTCACCTATCCCCTCCGCGAAGGAGATGTGCGCAGGATGACCACCACGTCCGAACGTGTTGCAGGTTCGCGGGCGCGACAGGCGTCACAACGTGTCTCCCAGTCCGTGTTCGACGGCTCCCGGCTCCGCGTCGTCCTTCTGGTCGACGTCTACGACGGGGCCCAGCAGCAGTTCCTCGAGGCGTACGAGCAGCTCTGCAACCAGGTCGCGTCCGTCCCCGGGCACGTCAGCGACCAGCTGTGCCAGTCCATCGAGAACCCCTCGCAGTGGCTCATCACCAGCGAGTGGGAGAGTGCCCCGCCGTTCCTCGCCTGGGTCAACAGCGAGGAGCACGTGGCGATGGTGGAGCCGCTGCACAGCTGCGTGCGCGACACCCGCTCGCTGCGCTTCCACGTCGTCCGCGAGACCGGCGGCCCGGCGGCGGCCGCCGACCAGGCCAAGCGCCGGCTGCAGACCTCGCCCAGGATCGGCGACGGCGTGATCCGCCACGCGCTCACCTTCACCGTCAAGCCGGGCAGCGAGGAGATCGTCGCCAAGATCCTCGCGGACTACGCCTCACCCGAGCCGCAGGTCGACGACACCACCCGGCTGTGCCGCACCTCGCTGTTCATGCACGGAAACCGCGTGGTGCGGGCCATCGAGGTGCGGGGCGACCTGCTCTCCGCGCTGCGCCACGTCTCCCGGCAGCCCGAGGTGCGGGCCGTCGAGGAGGCCATCAACCCCCATCTGGAGCAGGACCGGGACCTCAACGACCCCGAGTCCGCCCGGGTCTTCTTCACCCGCGCCGCGCTGCCGGCCGTCCACCACGTGACGGCGGAGCGGCAGGACGCGCAGGCCGAGCGGTACGCCCTGCACTACCCGACCCGGCCCGACCGCGGCATGAAGCTGGCCGAGCTGCTCGCCCGGCAGGACGAGGCGGCGGCGGACGACCCGCGCAGCCCGGTCCTGCGCAGCACGATCTTCCAGCGCGACGACGTCGTCGTCCGGCTGATCGACGTGCGCGGCGGACTCGAGGCCGCCGACCCCGTACAGGCCCTCGGTCTGTCCGACCCCGGACAGGTGGCCGAGCTGACGACGCTCCAGGACGACGCCGCCGGCGCGTCCGCGTCGAAGGACGGCCGTCTCGCGCGCTTCCTCGAACTGGCGCGCATGGATCTCGTCACCGACCGCCGGTCGCCGGACGCCTGATTCGTCATCACGTGGCGGGGGCGGTGCCCCGCCCCTGCCACGTCGGTGCAGTACACCATCGGAGGAACGTCGTGATCACTTCGCGTCACAGAATCGTGGATCTCAGCGAGGTCGAGCCCAACACCCGGCGAGGCGGCGACCTGCGCGCCATGCTCACCCCGGCCACGGTGGGCGCCACCAGCGGTTTCATGGGCATGGCCCTCATCCAGCCGGGCGACCGCATCGGCGAGCACTACCACCCGTACTCCGAGGAGTTCGTGTACGTCGTGTGCGGGCAGCTGGAAGTGGACCTGGACGGTGTGCCGCACCCGCTCCAGCCCGAGCAGGGGCTCCTGATCCCCCTCAACGTGCGCCACCGCTTCCGCAACGTCGGCAAGGTCGAGGCCCGCATGGTCTTCCACCTCGGACCGCTGGCCCCGAGCCCGCCGCTCGGCCACGTCGACACCGAGGGCACCGAAGCCGAGTCCGCGATGGTCGGGGCGGAGTCGGCCGAACGACGTCAGGTGCGCTCATGACGAGACGAGTGGCGGTCACCGGGATAGGCATCGTCGCCCCGGGCGGCATAGGTGTACCGGCGTTCTGGAACCTGCTGGCGGACGGGCGCACGGCGACGCGCGCCATCACGTTCTTCGACCCGTCCGGTCTGCGGTCGCGGATCGCCGCCGAGTGCGACTTCGACCCGGCGGCCCACGGTCTGGACGCACGGGACGTGGAGCGGTGCGACCGCTACATCCAGTTCGCCCTGGTCGCTGGGGACGAGGCGGTACGGGACGCGGGTCTCGACCTCGCCGCCGAGAACCCCTGGCGGGTCGGCGTCTCCCTGGGCACCGCGGTCGGCGGCACCACCCGGCTGGAGAGCGACTACGTCAAGGTCAGCCACGGCGGGCAGCGCTGGGACGTGGACCACCAGGAGGCGGCCCCGCACCTGCACCGCGCGTTCACGCCCAGCACGCTCGCCTCGACGGTGGCGGAGCGGTTCGGGGCGCGTGGTCCGGTGCAGACCGTCTCCACGGGCTGCACCTCCGGACTCGACGCGGTCGGGTACGCCTTCCACACCGTGGAGGAGGGCCGGGCCGACATATGCATAGCCGGCGCCTCGGACTCGCCGATCTCGCCGATCACCATGGCGTGCTTCGACGCGATCAAGGCCACCTCCTCGAACAACGACGACCCGGCCCACGCCTCGCGTCCCTTCGACGCCGACCGTGACGGGTTCGTCATGGGCGAGGGCGGCGCCGTACTCGTCCTGGAGGAGCTCGAACACGCCAGGGCCCGCGGCGCGCACGTCTACTGCGAGCTCGGCGGGTACGCCACGTTCGGCAACGCCTACCACATGACCGGCCTGACCAGCGAAGGCCTGGAGATGGCCCGGGCCATCGAGGAAGCCCTCGACCACGCCCGGATCGACGCCACCGCGATCGACTACGTCAACGCGCACGGGTCGGGCACCAAGCAGAACGACCGTCACGAGACCGCCGCGGTGAAGCGGGTCCTGGGCACGCACGCCTACGACACGCCCATGAGCTCCATCAAGTCGATGGTGGGCCACTCCCTCGGCGCGATCGGGGCGATCGAACTCGTCGCCTGTGTGCTGGCCCTGGCCAACCAGGTCGTACCGCCGACCGCGAACTACGAGACGCCCGACCCCGAGTGCGACCTGGACTACGTCCCGCGCGTGGCCCGCGAGCGCAAGCTCGCCAGTGTGCTCTCGGTGGGCAGCGGCTTCGGCGGCTTCCAGTCCGCGGTGGTCATGAACCGGCCGAGGGAGAAGACACGATGAGAGAACCCCTTCCACGGCGCGCGGCCGTCACGGGAATCGGTGTGATCGCGCCCAACGGAGCCAGTACCGAGACCTTCTGGAAGTCCACCAGGGAGGGCATCAGCGTCCTGGACCGGGTGAGCCGCGAGGGCTGTGAGGATCTGCCGCTGCGGGTGGCGGGTCAGGTCCGCGACTTCGACCCGTCGGCCGTGATCGAGGAGCGCTTCCTCGTCCAGACCGACCGGTTCACGCACTTCGCGATGGCCGCGGCCGACTTCGCGCTGGACGACGCCCAGCTCGGCCGGCCGGAGACCGACGGCGCGCCCTTCTCCGTGGGCGTGGTCACCGCGGCCGGTTCCGGCGGCGGCGAGTTCGGCCAGCGGGAGCTCCAGCAGCTGTGGGGCAAGGGCAGCCGCTTCGTCGGCCCCTACCAGTCCATCGCCTGGTTCTACGCCGCCAGCACCGGCCAGATCTCCATCCGCCGCGGCTTCAAGGGCCCCTGCTCGGTCGTCGCCGCGGACGAGGCCGGTGGCCTGGACGCCCTCGCCCATGCCGCACGGGCGGTGCGCCGCGGCACCGACGTGATCGTGGCCGGGGCGACCGAGGCGCCGATCGCGCCCTACTCGGTGGTCTGCCAACTCGGCTACGAGGAACTCAGCACGGTCGACGACCCGACCCGCGCCTACCGTCCGTTCACCTCCGCGGCCTGCGGGTTCGTGCCCGCCGAGGGCGGCGCCATGCTGGTGGTGGAGGCGGAGGCCGCGGCCCGGGCACGGGGCGCGCGGGTGCAGGCCTACCTGGCCGGACACGCGGCGACCTTCACCGGGGCCTCCCGCTGGGAGGAGTCCCGGGAGGGGCTCGCCCAGGCCGTCCGGCAAGCCCTGGAGGAGGCCGACTGCGCTCCCGAGGAGATCGACGTGGTCTTCGCCGACGCCCTCGGCGTGCCGGAGGCGGACAGGGCCGAGGCCCTGGCGATCGTCGACGCCCTCGGGGCGCACGGCACCCGCGTGCCCGTCACGGCGCCGAAGACCGGGATCGGCCGGGGCTACTGCGCGGCGCCGCTGATGGACGCCGCGGCGGCGGTGCTCGCGATGGAGCACGGCGTGGTCCCGCCCACCCCCAACGTCTTCGACATCTGCCACGACCTCGACCTGGTGACCGGCCGGGCGCGTACCGCCGAGGTACGCACGGCGCTGGTCCTGAGCCGGGGACTCATGGGGTCGAACTCGGCGCTGGTGCTGCGGCACGGCGCCACCGACGCCTCGTAGCGAGGCGCCGTGGAGCAGCAGAGGAAGGGAATGGCATGACTGACCGCATCACAGTGGAAGAGCTGGCCGAACTCATGAAGAAGTCCGCCGGCGTCACCGTCGCCCCGGAGGTCCTCCGTAGCGACGACACGGGCTTCGACCGCCTGGGCGTCGACTCGCTCGGCCTGCTGGGGATCGTGGGCGAGCTGGAGAACCGGTACGGCACGCCGATGCCTCCCGACGCCGAACGCTCCAAGTCGCCCCGGCAGTTCCTCGACCTCGTCAACAGCGCCCTCCTGACAGGAGCCTGAGATGACCGGACACACGCAGAACGAGATCACCATCGCGGCGCCTCTCGACCTGGTCTGGGAGGTGACCAACGACCTGGAGAACTGGCCGCGGCTGTTCAGCGAGTACGCCTCCGTCGAGATCCTCTCCCGGGAGGGACGCAGGACGACGTTCCGGCTGACCATGCACCCGGACGAGAAGGGCACCGTGTGGAGCTGGGTCTCGGAGCGCGAGCCGGACCGCGACACGCTCACCGTCAAGGCCCGCCGGGTCGAGACGGGGCCCTTCGCCCACATGGACATCCACTGGCGGTACGAGGAGGTACCGACCGGTACGCGGATGGTCTGGACGCAGGACTTCGCGATGAAGCCGGAAGCGCCGGTCGACGACGAGTGGATGACCGACAACATCAACCGGAACTCCAAGGTCCAGCTGGGGCTGATCCGGGACCGCATCGAGAAGACCGCCGCCGAGCGCGGTGTCACCCCCGGTCTGACCGACTGAACCGGACGGAGAACAGCACCATGCACCAAGCTCTGATCGTCGCCCGGATGGCCCCGGGATCGGCGCCCGACATCGCCAAGGTGTTCGAGGAGTCCGACCGGGGGGAGCTGCCGCAGCTCGTCGGTGTGACCCGGCGCAGCCTGTTCCAGTTCGGCGACGTGTACATGCACCTGATCGAGTCCGAGCGTGAGCCCGGGCCCGCCATCGCCAAGATCACCGGGCATCCCGAGTTCCGGGGCGTCAGCGAGCGGCTGGCCGCGTACGTCAGCGCGTACGACCCCGAGACCTGGCGTTCCCCGAAGGACGCCATGGCGCAGCGCTTCTACCTCTGGGAGCGCGAGCCGGCCGGCTGACCCCCGCCGACTCTCACCGGTCGCCGGGCCCGCGACGCTGCGGGCCCGGCGACCGGTGGTCCGTGTGTCCCCGGACGGGGACCTCTGGACGGCGACGCGGTCGGATCAGCCGGGGACGTGGCAGTCGAACGCGTGCAGGTAGGGGTTGACCGGGCTGATGTCGTCGATGACGAGACCCGCCTCGGTCAGCCGGTCCACCATGCTCTGGGTGGTGTGCTTGGCCCCGCCGACGTTGAGGAGCAGCAGCAGGTCCATCGCGGTGCTGAACCGCATCGACGGCGAGTCGTCGACGAGGTTCTCGATGACCACGACCCGTGTCCCGGGGCCGCCCGCCTCCCGGACGTTGCGCAGCGTGCGGGCCGTGCTCTCGTCGTCCCACTCCAGGATGTTCTTGATGACGTAGACGTCGGCCTTCACCGGGACGGCCGTACGGACGTCGCCGGGCACCACGCGCGCACGGTCCGCGAGGTCGCCGCCCGCGAGCAGGCGCGGCACCGCGTTCTCCACCACCCGGGGGAGGTCGAGCAGCGCTCCGCGCATCGCGGGGTACTTGTCCAGCAGGCTCGCCACCACGTGCCCCTGGCCGCCGCCGATGTCGGCGACCGACGAGCTCCCCGTCAGGTCGAGGAACTTCGCGACGTCCCGCGCGGACTGCACGCTGGAGGTCGTCATGGCGCGGTTGAAGACGTCGGCCGACTCCGGGGCGTCCTCGTTGAGGTAGGGGAAGAACTCCTTGCCGTAGAGGTCCTCCACCACGTTGCGGCCGGTGCGCATCGCCTCGTCCAGCATCGGCCAGGCGTCCCAGGTCCACGGCTCGGTGCACCACAGCGTGATGGCACGCAGGCTGTTGGGGTCGTCCTCGCGCAGCAGCCGGGAGACGTCGGTGTGCGCGAACGTCCCGTTCGGCCCCTCGGTGAAGACGCCGTAGCAGGACAGCGCCCGCAGGAGCCGTCGCAGCGGGCGGGGTTCGGTCTTCACCGCGGCCGCGAGGTCCTCCACGGCCATGGGGCTGTCGCCGAGGGCGTCGGCGACGCCCAGCCGGGCGGCCGCGCGGAGGGCGGCGGCGCATGCCGCCCCGAACGCGAGTTCCCGCAGCCGCATCGACGGCGGAGGGGCGGACTGAGCGGTCGTCGTCATGTGCCGCCTTCCTTCCTTCTTGTAGTTCGGGGAGTTCGGGGAGTGCGTGAAGTCGGGGGAGCCGGGGGAGTGCGTGGAGTCAGCACAGGCCGGCGGGCTTGGAGGAGCGGCAGGAGTTGCCTTCGAAGGTGTTGCCCTTGCCGGTGTCCGTGTTGACGAGGTCTGGGGAGTTGCCCCGCAGCAGGTTGTCGCTGATCCGGTTCCGGTCGCTGGTCGTGCCCACGAAACTCTTGAACAGGACGATGCCGCCGGACAGCGGGGACTTGCCGACGTTGTCCTTGATCACGTTCCGGGTGACCAGGCTGTCCTCGGCGCCGGTCAGGACGATGCCGGTGCCCTGGAGGGCGTCCAGCCGCGCGGTCTTCGGGCAGGACTTGTTGTTGCGCTCGATGCGGTTGTCGCGCACCGTCACGAACCCGGCCTTCGGCTTGTTCTCGTCGCCGACGACGAACACGCCCGCGCAGTTGCCCGTGAGGTGGTTGTCCGAGAGGGTCAGGTTGCGCAGCCGGCGGACGGTGACGCCGATCCGGTTGCCCTCCAGCCGGTTGTGCTCGACCACGGTTCCCTCGGTGTCCGTGGCGCCCAGCTCCTCCTTGACCGTGTTGGCCAGGAACAGGCCCGCGTCGCCGTTGTCCCGGGCGGTGTTGCCGCGGAACAGGCCGTGCACCGAGTGCTCCGTGGCGATGCCCCACACGCCGTTCTTCTCCGCGGTGACGCGCCGCACGGTCAGCCCGTCGGCCTCCGTGGCGTAGACGCCGGTCTTGGCGAAGCCGGACACCGTCAGGGCGGCGATGGTGACGTCGTCGACGTTGTGGTCCTTCGTGCCCACGACGCAGATGCCGTTGCCGCTCGCGGCACAGCTGCTCGCGGCCTTCGGTCCCTTGGTTCCCTTCGAGTCCTTCGAGCCCTTCGCGGCGCCCGATCCGGTGCTCGGGGCGGTGCTGCCGGTGCTCGCGCCGGCGGCCGGCTCGAGCACCGTGCCGCGGCCCACGCCACGCAGGGTGAGCCCGGAGGTCCTCACGTCGACGCTCTCGTGATAGGTGCCGTACGTCAGCAGAACGGTGTCGCCCGGCCGGGCGGCGTCCACCGCCTTCTGGATCGATTCTCCCGGGTGGACCACATGCACCGTGTGGTCGGCGACCGGTGGGGCCGCGCCGAGCCCCGTCCCGAGCAGCGCCGCCGTGCACGCCAGGTACGCGATATGGCATTTATTCATATTGTGCACGCTATGACCATATGGGCCCGGAACCGGCGCGATGGGCCATCCGGCGGCGTGTCCCGCGACCGCACCCCACCCGGCTCCGGGCGGGGCCTCAGTCGGTGCGCGGGCGGCGGTTGCTGCGGGGCGCGCGCCGGGAGAGTCGTCGCGGGCGGGCGTCGGCCGTCGGCGGCTCCTCGGCGGGCCGCGCCCCGGCCGGCTCGTCCTGCCATGACTCGTAGTCCGTGAACGCGTCACCGGAGTCCTGCCCGCCGGGAGAGAGCGCGGCGCCCGCGTACTCGGGCTCCGGGACGGTCTTGAGCAGGGCCAGCGCCAGGGTGTCGGAGTCGGGCAGGGCGCCCGGCAGGGGCTGGGTGACCGTGTCGGGCAGCATGACGAGGGACGTGGTGCCCGACTCCTCGCCGGAGGGGCGCAACTGGACGCGGATGCCGTGCCGTTCGGCGAGCCTGCCGACCACGAACAGCCCCATGTGCTGGGAGATGTCGACGTCGACGGTCGGCGGGTCGGCCAACTTGCGGTTGATCACCGCGAAGTCCTCCGCCTCCAGCCCGATGCCCTCGTCGTGGATCTCGACCGTGATCCGGCCGTCGGGGAGCCGCACGGCGGTCACCCGGACCTCCGAGTGCGGGGACGAGAACACCGTGGCGTTCTCCAGCAGTTCGGCGAGCAGATGAACCAGGTCGGGCACGGCCCGGCCGTCGATCTGGGACTCCGGCAGCCCGAAGAGCCGGATCCGCTCGTACTGCTCCACCTCCGAACAGGCCGCGCGGACCACGTCGACCAGCGGCAGCGGCCGGTCCCACTGCTCGGCCGGCCGCTCGCCGCCGAGGACCAGGAGGTTCTCGCCGTTGCGGCGGACCCGGGTGGCGAGATGGTCCAGCCGGAAGAGGTTCGCCAGCTGCTCCGGGTCGGTCTCGTTGTCCTCCAGGCTGGTGATGAGGGCCAGTTGACGTTCGATCAGGGACTGGCCGCGGTGCGAGAGGTTGGTGAAGAGCGTGTTGATGTTGCCCCGCAGGAGAGCCTGCTCGGCGGCAAGCCGGACCGCCTCGCGATGGACGAGGTCGAAGGCCCGGGCCACCTCGCCGATCTCGTCGGTGGTGTGGATCGGGATCGGGACGACCCGGGTGTCCACTTCGCCGGCGTCGGGCCGGGACATCTGCTCGACGAGAGCCGGCAGCCGCCGGCCCGCGATCTCGATGGCGGAGGCGCTGAGGCGGCGCATCCCGGTGCTCATCGTGCGGGCCACCCAGGAAGCCAGCAGGAAGGCCACGAGCACCGAGGCGAGCACGAGCGCCGCGTTGGTGACGGCGTCCCGGCGCGCGTCGTCGGCGATGGCGTGGGCGCTCGCGAGCGCGTCGTCGGTGAGGTTCACCTGGATGCCCCGGTAGGCGTCGAAGCCCAGCGTGGACGCGGCGAAGAACGACTCGGGCGTGATGCCCCGTTCGGCCAGTTCCTCGGCCGGCTTCCCGTCGGCGATCTCGGCGATCATCACGTCGATGCCGGGCGGGGTGACGAACGTCCGCCCCGCCGCCGCGGCCTGTGCGGCCGCCGCCGCGGTCTGCTGCCTGCCCCGCTCCTCGGCGGCGGTCAGCGCCTGCTGGAGCCTGGTCACGTCCTCGGCGGTGCCGGCGCCCGCGTACTCCTGGAGCCCCACCTGTTCGAGGTAGGCGTACGAGCGGAACGAGGCGAGCTGGGACGCCAGTTCGCCCGGGGCGAGCCGGTCGCGGTCCTCCACCAGCAGATGCGTGCCGATGGAGCGGATCAGCGACTCGGCCGCCTGGGTCAGGGACACGGCGTAGAGCGTCCGGCCGATGCTCGCCTGGCTGCTGCTGCCGAAGCCCAGTTCGTTCGAGATCTCCATCAGGGGGTGCTGGACGGTGTGGTAGCTCTCCTCCGTCTGCACTCCGGACATCCGGGAGGTGAACGCGTTGGCCCGCACACCGGCGAGCTGCGCCTCACCGGCGCGGACCAGTTGGACGCGCCGGACGAGCCCGCCGGTCTTCGGCATCCGGGCGACCGCCGCGTCGAACGCCCGTGCGTCCGCGTCCGTGATCTGCCGGGCCTGCATGACGGTGTCGGATTCCTTGTCGCCCGTCAGCAGGGGGATGACCGACAGATCGCGCTCGTTGATCGCGTCGCTCGCATACTTGTTCGCCGTCTGGATCAGCTCCGCCACGCGGACCGCGTCGTCGGCGTCCTGCCAGGTGTCGACCGAGCGTTTCACCCGTACACCCCCGAGCACGAGGGCGACGAGCACGGGGATCAGCAGCACGGCCCGAAGCCGTCTGGCCAGGGGCCAGTTGCGGGTGAGGGGCTTTCTTCGTCCCTCGACCGCGGGTGAGTTCTTCGGCACGATCGACCTATCGCCTCTGGGAGCGCCTCGCGCGTGACGCGCCGGGTACTCCTCACTACGACGCGTCGACGGCACTGTGTTCAAAAGTGGTGCAACTTTCACCTACGACATGGCTCATTCATGCTTCGGCGGGACGCGATCAGGATCGGTCGGCGCGCGGTCAGAACCAGTGCAGACAGTGCGGGGGGCGTTCGGCGCGGAAGAGGGCGTCGGCGAGAGCGGCCGCGCCCGGACGGTGGGCCCGGATGTGTCCGGCACGTACGAGCGTGCTCGGGGCGGTGCCGCCGAGATAGACCGAGCCCAGGTCGCTCACGTCCAGGGAGAGATCGGGCTCCCGGTCCGTCGGGACGCACTCGGCCTTGCCGTCCCGGACGGTCAGCAGGTAGCGGCCGTGCTCGCCGAGGAACGGGTCGTCGACGTCGAGGACGAGCTCGCCGTCCACGAACCAGCCGCGCGCGGTCAGCGCGCGCGGGATGTCGAGCAGCCGCACCCAGAGCCAGTCGGTGTCGTCGCTCACCTGGCCGGCGCGGAAGTCCGCGAACTGCCAGCGCAGCGGGTGCTCGGGCGGGAAGTGCCTGAACACGACCTGGGTGACCAGGTCGTGTCCGAGCACGAACCGGGCCAGGGCCGCGAAGACGGCGTCGTCGGCGGCGATGGTCTCGTCGACCGTCAAGGTGTCGCGCTCGCCGATCGAGTAGCAGGCGTACCCGTCCGGGACGCCGTCGGCGTCCCGGTGGACGGCGACGTGGCGCGGCGCCGGAGAGACCGGGGGCTGCCCCGCGCGCAGGGCCCACCAGCGATGCGGCCGCGACAGCGCGCCGGGCTGTGCGCGGCGGTACCGGTCGTAGACCTCTTCCAGGATCTCGCCGCACTCGGCACGCCGCAGCAGCTCGATCGTGCCGCCGTCGGTGCCGGTGCCGGTGCCGGTCGCCGGGGCGTCGGCCGTTGCGCGCGCCCGGGGGAGGGCGAGGGCGGCCTTGTGGCGCGGGACCGTCAGCCGCCGGGTGTAGGTCGCCGGTCCGTAGCCGAACCTGCGGTAGATCAGGGCCTCGGAGGCCAGCAGCACGGAGAGGAACTCCCCACGGGCGCGCAGCTCGGTGAGCTGATGCCGCATCATCGCGCTCAGGACGCCCTGGCGTCGGTGCGAGGGCAGGACGCCGACGGCGGTCACCCCGGCGGCCGGGACGAGGATCTCGCCGGGCAGGGTGAGCTCGAAGGAGTACGCGCCGGCGGTGCCGACGGGCCGTCCGTCCGCCGTCTCGGCGAGCAGGTTGCGGTCCGTCTCGAGCGCCGACCACCAGACCCCGCCGCCGTCCTCGGCCGGGGTCTCCGGGAAGCGGCCGAACGCGCCGTGGAGTGTGTCGACGAAGACGTCGAGGTCCTGGTCGGTCGTGGAACGTATCTCCATCGCTGCTGCTGCCTCCCTGGCATACGGGACCACGACCCGTGGTGCCCCGCCACAGTGCAGCGTCGCCCCGCGGCCGGGTCAACCGTATTACGGTCGGCCCCGCGACCGGTCGGCAGCACCCCCCGTTCCGGCCCGGCCTTGGCCCCGGCAGTACCCCCCCGTTCCGGCCCGCCCCGGCCCCGGCAGTACCCCCCCCGTTCCGGCCCGGCCCCGGCCCCGGCAGTCCCCCCGGTTCCGGCCCGGCCCCGGCAGTACCCCCCCCGTTCCGGCCCCGGCCCCGGCGGGAGCCGCCGCGACCGGGGCCGGCGGCGCTGATCCCCGCCGCCGAGACCGGCACCGGCCCCGCTTCCGTTCCGCCGACCGTCGCCGGACGTCGCCGACCGTCGCCGGACGTCGCCGACCGTCGCGGGACGTCGCCCGCTACCGGGCACGGAACTCGTCGCGGCAGCCGCGCATCCGGCCCGGCCCGCGCGGACCACGTCGGGCGACCCGGGGCGATCGGGCAGCCGGGCCGCGGTGTCGGTCGGCTGTCGGGGGCTGTCGGGGGCTGTCGGTCCGGTGTCGGCGGCCTGTCGGCCCGGCCTGGGACTTTTTCCGGGGAACCTGCCGGGTGACCGTCCGGCAGACGCGCGACACACAAGGAAGCACCATGACCACTGACATCACGATCATCGGCGCCGGGCTCGGCGGACTGACTCTCGCCCGTGTCCTCCACGTCCACGGCATAGCGGCCACGGTCTACGAGGCGGAGGCCTCACCGACGGCCCGCGCCCAGGGTGGGATGCTCGACATCCACGAGGACAACGGCCAACCGGCACTCCGGGCGGCGGGCCTGATGGACGAGTTCCGCAGCCTCGTCCTGGAGGGCCGCCAGGCGATGCGGATCCTCGACCGGGACGGGGCCGTCCTGTTCGAGGAAGCCGACGACGGCACGGGTGGACGCCCCGAGGTGCAGCGCGGTGAGCTGCGGCAGGTCCTGCTCGACTCGCTCCCGGCCGGCACCGTCCGGTGGGGCCACAAGGTCAGCGGTACCCGTGCCCTCGGCGACGGCCGCCACGAGGTGACCTTCGCGGACGGCGCCACCGTCACCACGAGCCTGCTCGTCGGCGCGGACGGCGCGTGGTCGCGGGTCCGGCCGCTGCTCTCCGCCACCCCGCCCGAGTACACCGGCATGTCGGTCGTCGAGACCTATCTGCTGGACAGCGACACACGGCATCCCGCCAGTGCGAAGGCGGTCGGCGGCGGGTCCCTGCTCGCGCTCGCCCCGGGCAGGGGAGTCGTGGCGCACCGGGAGAAGGGCGACACCCTGCACACCTACGTGATGCTCGCCGGGACGCGGGACTGGTTCGCCGCCGTCGATTTCACCGACGCGGCCGAGGCCGGCGATCGGATCGCGCGGGAGTTCGACGGCTGGGCGCCCGAGCTCACCGCGCTGATCACCGACGGCGACACCGCGCCGGTCCTGCGGCCCCTGCACGCGCTGCCGACCGGGCACCGGTGGGACCGGGTGCCGGGGGTGACCCTGCTCGGCGACGCCGCCCATCTCTCGGTCCCGAACGGCGAGGGCGCCAACCTGGCCATGTACGACGGCGCCGAACTCGGCAAGGCCCTCGCCGCGCACCCCGACGACGTCGAGGCCGCGCTCACCGAGTACGAGCGGGCCATGTTCCCCCGGGCCACCGAAGCCGCGGCCGACGGCACCCGGCTCCACGAGCTCATGTTCGGCGAGGGCGCACCCCACAGCCTGATCACGGCGTTCACCGACGACGACCAGACCCCGTGACCTCCGTGCGTGGAACGGTCGTCGTGGCCGTTCCACGCACGTGGTCTCAATCCCGTCTGCGGGCCGCCTGGGAGTGGCGCGACAACGAGTCGATGATCACCGCGGCGAAGAGCACCCCGCCCGTGATGACGAACTGCACGGCCGGGGGAGTGTCCGTGATCGCCATGCCCGACGCGATCGACTGGATGACCAGCATGCCGAGCACCGCCGACCAGGTCGTACCGCGACCGCCGAACAGGCTGGTGCCGCCGATGACGGCCGCCGCGATGGCGTTGATGAGCAGGACGCCCGACCCCGAGCTCTGGCTCACCGAGGTGATGCGCGAGGCCAGGAACAGGCCGCCGACGGCGGCCATCGTCCCCGAGGCCGCGAGCACCGCGGTCTGCACCCACGTCACGCTGAGGCTGGCGCGGCGGGCCGCCTCGATGCTGCCGCCGAGCGCGTAGACCTGCCGTCCGTGGCGCGTGCGGCGGAGCAGGACGTCGAGACCGGCCACCACCACGAGGAAGATCAGCAGGGCGAGCGGCATCCCCTGGAACCGGTTCAGCAGGTACGCGACGCCGAACGCGACCACGGCGAGCGCTCCGGTGCGCACGGCGATGCCGCGCAGCGACCGGTGCGGCATGTCCATGGCTCTGCGGCGGCGCCGGTCGCGGTCGGAGACGAGGAAGACCGCTGCCGCGGCGACCGCCGCGAGACCGTAGGCCACGGCGTCGTCGGTGAAGTAGTAGCTGGTCAGCTTGGCGACCAGCCCGTTCTCGTCGAGGTTGACGGTGCCGCTGTCCCCGAGGACGGACAGCATCAGGCCGTTCCAGGTGAGCAGCCCGGCAAGGGTGATCACGAAGGCCGGCACCCGGGTCCTGGCGATGGAGTAGCCCTGGACGGTGCCCGCCGCGGTCCCCGCCAGCACCGCGATGACGAGCGCGAGCCACTCCGGCACCCCGTTGTTCACGTTCAGCACGGCGAAGACGGCCGCCGCGAGCCCGCTGATCGAGCCGACGGACAGATCGAGCTCACCGAGCAGCAGCACGAAGACGATGCCGACCGCGATCATCCCCGTGCCCACGATGTCCACGCTGAGGTTGGACAGGTTCCGGGGCGAGAGGAAGTTCTCGTTGAGGGACTGGAAGGTGATCCAGACGACGGCGAGGACGAGGACGACGGGCAGCGAGCCCAGCTCGCCGGCGCTCAGCCTGCGCCGGACGACCGCCGGCCCGCTCCGCACGGCACGGGCGACGGCCCGCATGCGGGTCACCACCTCGCCTCCCGCGCGGCCGGCCGTCGGGGCGGGTCCTGCGCGGCGCCCGTGACGGGCCCGTCGTCCCCGAGGAGAGCGGCGGCCCGTCCGGAGCGGATCTCCGGCACGGAAACCATCTCCTTCCCGAGGGCGTCAGGTCCGGCGGTGTCAGGTCCGGCTGTGTCAGGTCGATGTGCGTCCTGTCGGCACGGTGGCCGCTCGACGCGGGTCAGGTCAGTCCGGCGCGCTCGCAGGCGGCCCGGAGCTCGGGAGTGCAGATCTGCCGGACGGTGTGCAGGCCGTCCTTCACCACCGTGTCCTCGATGTTGTCGGCGGTCACCGACACCGGGGTGAGCAGCACCGAGGCGACCGCCTCCCCGCCGCGCGTCGGCACCTCGCCCGTGGCCACCTGCTCGAGGCTCTCCCCGCGGGCCGCGGCGACGGCCATGGCGCCGGCGGCGGCGGCCTCGGGCCCGAACGGCTTGAAGACGGTCATGTACTGGTCGCCGCCGACGATGCGCCGCAGGGCCGAGAGCTCGGCGTCCTGCCCGGTGACCGGGGGCAGCGGGTCGACCTTGTTGGCCTTGAGGGCGGAGATGCTCCCCGCGGCGAGGCCGTCGTTGGCCGCGTAGACCCCGTCGATGGACTCGACGCCGAGGGCCGCGATGGCTCCGGACATGTTCATGTGCGCCGTCTCCGTACGCCACTGGAGGGTGTCGTAGGCCTTGCCGATCTTCACCTTCCCGGCGAGCACGGACCGGGCGCCCTCCTCGAACGACTTCGTGTTCGGGTCGCTGGGATCGCCGTTCATCATGACGATCTGGGCGCCGGGCACCTTGTCGCCCATCGCCTTCAGCAGCGCCCGTCCCTGGAGCCTGCCGACCTCGACGCCGTCGAAGGAGACGTAACCCGAGATGGGGCCCTCGGCGAGCCGGTCGTAGGAGATGACGGGGATGTCCGCCTTGTGGGCCTTGGTGACCGCGGGGCCGAGCGAGCGGGAGTCCACGGGCACGAGCACGATGGCATCGACCCCCTTGGTGATCATCGAGTCCATCTGTTCCTGCTGGAGGGCCACATCGCCCTTGGCGTTGGCGTGGTCGACCGCGCACTCGGGGCACAGTTCGCCGATCCTCTTCTCCAGCAGGGGCCGGTCCTGGGTCTCCCAGCGGGCCGTGGTGACGTCCGGCAGCAGCAGGCCGATGAGCGGCCCGTCCGCCCGGCCGGGTTCGTCGTCGGTGCTCGCACCGCAGGCCGCCAGCACGAGCGCGGCGGAGACCGCGGTCACCGCGGCGGCCGTGTCCCTGATGCAGGCCTTCATGAGTGATACCTGCCGTAGACGACAATAGGGTGGTGAGCGGTGGATATGTTCGGTTGATCCTTATATGCGATTCTGGTGGGTGGGTGCCCTGATCTCAACCTGTCGGCACCTGCGGCAGGATGGGAGGTACGTTGCGGACATGCCTCGACCGGGCTCTGACCTTCGCCGGAGCGACACTGGCGGCGGTCTACGCGCCCGGGGCCGGCACACGCGAACTTCGGCTGGTGGACACGTCCGGAAGCGTCTCTTCCGGATCGCCCCCGCCGGAGCGCCTGCCCCTGTCCGGTGACTCGCCCGCGGCGCGCGCCTTCCGCACCGACCACCCCCTGTGGCTGACCGCCGGCACCCCGCTCGGCGCGCTGCCCCTCGGCGTCCAGGGCGCCCGGCTGGGCTGCCTCCTCGTCCTGGGGGACCCGGCGGACGGCTTCGAGGCCGAGCAGCGCCGCTTCCTGGAGCGGTACGCCGACGCGGTCGCCGCGCTGCTGCGGCCGGGCGCGGACCCGCCGGTACCGACCCCGCTGCTGGGCCCCGCCCTGCGCAGCCTGCGCGTCGGCTCCTTCGTCCTCTCCCCGGACACCGGCCTGATCGAGGCCGACGACACCCTGCTCGACCTGGTCGGCATCACACCGGACGACTTCGACGGCAAGGTCGACACCCTGCTCGCGCACGCCCTCCCGGAGGACATGCACGCCCTGATGTCGGTCCTGGAGCCGACCACCGACGCCTTCGGCCGACGCGACCTGGAGTTCCGGGTCCGCGGCCCCACCGGCGAGATGCGCTGGCTGAGCCTGAGCTGCCGGGCGGAGCCGGGCGCGGGCGACGGGCCGCAACAGGTCCTGGGCGTGGTGACGGCCACCCCGGTGCTGCGCCGCGGCAGCGACGACGTCTCCAGGATCCAGTGGCTGACGGCCGCCCTCGACGACGCCGCGACGGTCCGCGACGTCGGCCGCGTGGTGGTCGCCGCCCTGCGCGAGCCGCTGGCCGCCGACCACGTGGCCCTCGCCGCGGTCCAGGACGACCGGGTCATGGTCACCGCCCTTGACCCGCCCCGGCCCAGCGCCTGGCCGGACGTGTGGCGTACCGAGTGGCGCACGGAATGGCCCGACGCACCGCTGCGCGCCCTGCCCACCCTCCAGGCCGCCCTGCGGGACGGCCGGATGGACCTCTGGCCCGCGGGCACCCCCCTCGAAGCCGGTCTTGCCGGTGTCGGCGCCGGCGGACTGGCCGTCCTGCCGCTTCCCGCCAAGGGCCAGGTCGCCGGGGTGTGCCTGGTCGGCTGGGACCGGCCGCACGAGTTCGTGCCCGAGGAGCGGTCCCTGCTCACCGCCACCGCCGCCCTGGTCGGCCAGGCCCTCAAGCGCGCCCACGCGCACGACGCCGAGCAGGAACTCGCGACGATGCTCCAGCGCAGCCTGCTGCCCCGGCGCCTGCCCGAACTGCCCGGCGGCATCGCCGTCGCCCGCTATCTGCCCGCCCGACGCGGGCTGCAGGTGGGCGGCGACTGGTACGACGTCATCGCCCTCTCCGAGGACCGGGTGGCCCTGGTCATCGGCGACGTCCAGGGACACAGCGCCGGCGCCGCGACGATCATGGGCCAGATGCGTACGGCCGTCCGGGCCTACGCCATCGAGGGCCACCCGCCCGACGTGGTCGTCTCCCACGCCAACCGGCTCCTCGTCGGCATGGAGACCGACCTCTTCGCCACCTGCTGCTACGCCGAACTGGACCTGGAGGAGGGCAACGTCCTCTTCGTCCGGGCCGGGCACCTCGCACCCCTGCTGCGCCTTCCCGACGGCGCCACCGAGGAGGTCGAGGTGGCGGGCGGACCCCCGCTCGGCATCCTGGCCGAGGCCGACTTCCCCATGACGGCCGTCGAACTGGCCCCCGGCACGGTCCTCGCCCTGGTCACCGACGGTCTGGTCGAGGCCGCCGACCTGCCCCTGGACGAGGGCATGCGCCGCACCCGCGTCGCGCTCGCCGCGGCCGACCCCGCCGACCCGGGGAAGATGGCCGACGCACTCCTCGGCGACGCCGGCCGCCGGGAGGACGACGTGGCGCTGCTGCTCCTGCGCTACGACGGCATGAAGACCCGGCCGATCCGGGCCGGCTGGATGGTGTGGCGGCTGCCCGACGCCGTCATGCACGCCCGCCGCTTCACCGCGCGCACCCTGCGCCGCTGGAAGGTCCAGGAGGCCGCGGACGCGGTGCTGCTGGTCGTCTCCGAACTCGTCACCAACGCCCTGGTGCACACCCAGGGACCGGTCCGGCTCGACCTGGTACTGCGCGGGGACCGGGTGCGCGTCTCCGTCAGCGACTCCTCGCCGCGCGCGCCCGCCAAACCGGTGATCGTCGACTGGGAGGCGACCGGCGGCCGGGGTCTGCTGCTGGTCGAGGCGATGTCCGACGCCTTCGGGTCGGTCCCGGTGGCCGGCGGCAAACAGGTGTGGAGCGAGATCGCCGTGCCGGAGGGAGTGCCGTGAGGACGCGTCGCGGGGCCGCCGTCGCGGTGCTCGCCGCGGCGCTCCTGATGACGCCCCTGGCCTCCTGCGGGGGAGAGGAGAAGGCGGCCGGCGAAGGCTTCACCGTCGGCCTGCTGCTGCCGAGCCGCGCGGTCCCGCGCTGGGAACACGCGGACCGGCCGCTGATCGAGGCCCAGGTGAAGAAGCTCTGCCCCGGCTGCCGCACGGAGTACGCCAACGCCGAGAACGACGTCACCCGGCAGCGGCAGCAGATGATCTCCATGATCACCAAGGGGGCCAGGGTCCTGATCCTGGACGCCGCCGACACCCGGGCACTGCGCTCCTCCATCCAGGAAGCGGAGCAGGCGGGTGTCCCGGTGATCGCCTACGACCGCCTCGCCGAAGGCCCGATCACCGGCTACGTCGGTTTCGACGGCCTCCAGGTCGGCCGACTCCAGGGCGAGGCGATCCTGAAGGCCCTGGGGCTGAAAGCGGGGCAGAGGGCCGGGAGCGACAACGTCGTCATGATGAACGGCGATCCGACCAGCCCGAACGCGGAGTCGTACCGCAAGGGCGCACTGTCCGTCCTCACCGGCGAGGTGCGGATCGCCCGGTCCTACAACACCCCGGACTGGAGCACGCAGAACGCGCACGCCAACATGTCCGCCGCCATCGCGGCCCTCGGGCCGGACCGGATCGACGGAGTCCTCGCGGCCAACGACAACATCGCCGCGGGCGTCGTCGCCGCCCTCAAGAGCGCCGGCGTCACCGACCTCCCGCCCGTCACCGGCCAGGACGCCGACCTCGACGCCGTGCGCCGCGTCGTCAAGGGCGAGCAGTACATGACGGTGTACAAGCCGTTCGCGAAGGAAGCCGCCGCGGTCGCCGCCATGGCCGTCGGCGTCGGACGGGGCGAGGATCCCCGCGACAGCGCCACCACGACCGTCGACAGCCCCACCACGAAACGCATCCCGGCCGTCCTGCTCCAGCCGCACGCGGTGCGGGCCGGCGACATCGAGCGGACCCTGATCAAGGGCGGCCTGTACACCAAGGGCCAGATCTGCACCCGTGAGCTCCTGGCCGCCTGCGCGCGGGCGGGGCTCACCCGGTGATCCGGCCGCGCGGCCGTCAGTGCTGGTACGGCTGCTGGTGCGGCTGCCCGTACGCCGGGCCGCCCGCGCCGCCCACGGCCTGCGCCGTCAACTGATCCGCCTGCTCCTTGGTCAGCTTCTGCTCGGTGCCGCAGAAGGTGCACTGGGTCCCGTACTTCGTGGAGATCGGGAACAGCGGTACGAAGAACAGGGTGAACTTCGTGACCCGCTTGCGCAGCGTGTGCGCGGCGGGGTTGCCGCAGCGGCCGCACACGAGCGTCAGTATCGCCAGCTGGTAGAGGTATCCCTTGGTGCCGAAGATGATCACGCTGTGCTTCCTTCTGGGTGAGTGTCCGGGTGCGCGCCCGTCCGGGTGGGCCGCCGTCAGGACGGCTGTCCGGACCGCTGTCCGCACCGGACAGTCTGCTGCATCGCCGGATCACCCGGGTGAGCGGCAGGCGGGTCCATGCCCTGGGCCACGCGGGCGAAACCGCGGCCACGACTGCGGCGGCCGTCGCCCGCCCGGCGCGATGGTCGTCTGGCCGCCGCAAGGCGGCGTTTTCGGCTACCCCACAGGGAAGGTCCCATGCCCCGAGTCCCCCGTTCGGCGGGCGTCACCGCCGCCGCCCTAGCCCTCGGCCTGCTCGCCACGGCTCCCGCGACCGGAGACGAACCGGCCGTCTCCGCTCCACACGTCGTCGCCCACTTCGACCTCGCCAAGGGCCAGTCACCGGAGAACATCGCGCTCGAACCCGACGGCTCGGCCGACCTGACGTTCTCCACCGCCCGGCAGGTCGTCAACGTCACCCGGCAGGGCCGGACCCGGCTCCTCGCGACGCTGCCCGCCGTGGCGAACCCGCAGACACCCGTCGTCGGCAGGGCCGTCGTCCTCGGCATCGCCCGCGCGCAGGACGGCACCCTGTACGTCAGCTACGCCACCGGAACCAGTGCGACCGGTATCTGGCGCATCCCGTCCGGCGGCGGCAAGCCCCGGCAGATCGCGCAGTTGCCGACGAACGGGTTCCCCAACGGCCTCGCCCTCGACGAGCGCCGGGGCGTGTTCTACGTCGCGGACTCGGTGCTGGGCACCGTCTGGCGCGTCCCGCGCTCGGGCGGCAGGCCCACGGCGTGGGCCATGGGAGCCGTGCTCGAGCCGCGCAACGCACCGCCGGCGGCCCGCGTCGGAGTCAACGGCCTGCGGATCCACCGCGACGCGGTGTGGGTGTCCAACACCAACGCCGGAACGCTGCTGCGCATCCCCGTACGCGAGAGCGGCTGCGCCGGTGCGATCGAGACCCGTGCGAAGGGCCTTTTCGCGATCGACGACTTCGCGTTCGTGGACCGGCACCGTGACACGGTGCTCGCCGCCCTGATCGGCGGCAGCGAGGTCGTCCAAGTCCGTCCGGACGGTACCCACCGGGTCGTCCTCACCAAGACGGACGGCCTCTCCAACCCCACCTCGGTCGCCGTACGCGGCCGGACCGCCTACGTCCCGAGCGCCGCCTACTTCAAGCAGCCCGACCCGAACCTGCTCCTGGCCCGCGTGCACCAGCGCGACCGCGGCTAGACGACCGTCGGCCCCGTACCCGGCAGGTCGGGTACGGGGCGGCGGGGGAGAGGGGAGAGGGGAGAGGCGGGGCGGGATCGGACCGTGGACGCGGCGCCGGGCAGGTGCCGTCGTCAGGCCGCCGGGTGCACCAGGCCGTACTCGTAGGCGAAGGCGACCGCTTGGACCCTGGCGCGGGCGCCGAGCTTGGCGAGGATATGACTGACGTGGGACTTCACGGTGGTCGGGGCGATGGACAGCCGGGCGGCGATCTCCGCGTTGGACCAGCCGGAGGCGACGGCGACGAGGACGTCGCGTTCGCGCTCGGTGAAGGCGTCGGGTCCGACCGCCCGCCCACCGGGGCGCGGGGTGCGCTCATGGCGGACGGTGTCGATGAGCGCGCGGGTCAGCTCGGGAGTGATGACGGCGTCTCCGGCGGCCACGACGCGGACGGCCGCGGTCAGTTCGTGGGGTGTGGCGTCCTTCGGGAGGAACCCGCCGGCGCCCGCGCGCAGGGCGGCGTAGGCGTGTCCCTCGTGACCGGTGGAGGTCAGTACCAGGATCCGGGGCGGCCGCCCGTCCGGTGCGGCGGGGCCGGGGACCGCGGTGAGGCGCGGCGGGTGGGCGATGCGGCGGATGGTCTCGATGGCGTCCGTCTCGGGACGGTGGCCGCCGAGCAGGACGACGTCGGGACGGAGCGCGGAGCTCAGCCGGACCGCTTCGGCCCCGCTCGCCGTGTCGCCCACGACGGTCAGATCGGGCTCGGCGGTCAGCAGCATCCGCAGGCCGACGCGTTGGAGGGACTGGTCGTTGACGATGAGTACGGAGGCCATGGCTGTGTTCTCCATGCGAGCGAGTGGGGGCGTACGCCTCTCATGAACGAAACTGTTTCGTTCACTTGCTCGCCAGGGTAGCCCCCGAGGTCATCGAAACGGCAGCGTTTTCTTGTGGTGTGGGTCACATGCCGGCGGATGGCCGCGCCGTGCCGCGAAAAGGGCCGGCCCCGAAGGTGCCGGCCCTCTCCTCGCGCGTACGGGTTCGCCGCGCCCGCGGGTTCGCCGCGCCTGCGGGTTCGCTGTCCCCGCGGGTTCGCTATGCCCAGCAGCCGTTGACGGTGGCCGCGAGGCCGTCCATCGCGTCCTTGATGTCGTTCGGGTTGGCCGTGGAGTTGTTCTCGATGAAGGAGAACACCTTCCACTTGCCGTCCTTGCCCTGCGTCAGGCCGCTCAGGGCGATGGCTCCGGTGAGGGTGCCGGTCTTGGCGTGTACCTTGCCGACCGCGCACTTGGAGTTCGCGTCGTCGAAGCGGCCCCATTCGGGACCGAGCGTGCTGCCGGCCTCGCCGGAGACGGGCAGCCCGTCGAGAATGGAGCCCAGGGTCTTGGAGTAACGGGATTCCGTCAGCAGTTCGAGGATTTCCGTGAGCGTGGCGGCCGGAATGCGATTGGCCCGCGAAAGGCCGCTTCCGTCATGGATCTGGAAGTTGTCGAGGGAAACGCCGTACCGAAGGCTCAGCACCTGGCGCACGACCTCCGTGCCGCCCTCGAAGGTGGCCGGGCGGCCCGCGCCGAGCGCGGTCATCCGCAGCAGGGTCTCGGCGATGTTGTTGTCGCTGACCTTGATCATCTTGTGGACGATCTCCGACAGCGGTGCCGACCTGTGCCGTGCCACCGGGACGTCGCCCGGGCTCGCCTCGGCGCGGGTGACGGCGCCGTCGACGGTGACGCCGGCCGCCGTGAGCTGCTGGGCGAAGACCTGCCCGGCGTCGATCGAGGTGTCCTGGACTCCGTGTCCGTCGACGACCAGCGCGCGCACCGGCGCGACGGAGTCGGGGTAGTAACCGGTGTTCCAGCCGTCGGCCAGGGTCGGTTCGCCGAAGAGGCTGTCGTCCACGGCGACCTTCACCGACGTCAGCCCCGCCGCCTTGAGACCCGCGACCGCGGTCCTGGCCAGTTCGGCGAGGTCGGCGCTGGTCAGCGTACGGTCGCCGCCCCCGACCACGGTCAGCGTGCCGTTGCCGTAGACGACCTTCGTGGTGAACGTGTGGTCCGGGCCGAGCACGGTCAGGGCGGCGGTCGCCGTGGCGAGCTTGGTGTTGGACGCCGGCATCAGCGCGGTCGCCCCGTTGTGGTCCCACAAGGTGGTGTCCGACGCGGAGTCGAGCACCACACCGCTGACCTCGGACCCCAGACGCCGGTCGAGGACACGGGCTTCCAGGTTGGCGGCCATCTGCTGGTCGTCCGCGGTGAGCGTCCGACCCGCCGCCGTGTCCTTGGCCGTCGTGCCGACGCCCTTCTCGGCGGCGAACGCCGAGGGGCCGGCCAGGGCCGCCGACGTGACGGGCAGGGCGAGCGCGAGCACGATCGCCCGCCGGACGCCGGTACTGCTCTGCTTGGCCTTGCGGTGCCGGCGTCGACCGCCCGGGACATAGGAATGCACGGGTGTTTCCGCCGTTATGTCGTTCATGGAGTATCTCAAGGCTTTCGTGTGGGGGCCCTGCGCGAGAGAATTCCGGCGCACCTTATCACCCGTCACATACGGCCCACAGGTAACACGGTGCGCGGCTGACATCCTTTCAGCGAGCGGAAATCCTCTGCTTTTTCACACGGAATTCAGAGGCCCGTCCCCAGGCTCTGTGTCGTGTAGGCGCACTCCGTGTAGATGTAGCCCGACTCGAGCTTGGCCGTGTCCGAGGCGGGCGTGGCGGAGCTGTCGCCGTTCGGCTTGTGCAGGAAGAACGTGGTGCCGACCGGCAGGCTGATGGTGCGCTGCGGATAGTTCTTGCCGCTGTCGTTGCACGGCTCGAACGACGGGTTGATGGTGCTGCCGAAGGAGTACGCCTTGCAGCTGCCGCAGGCCTTCAGGGTGAAGCTGCCGGTGACCGGACCCGTGAAGAGGACCGTGACCGCGTCGGGACTGTCGTTCTGCACGGTGACCGAGATGCTGCCGCCGGTACGGGTCGTCGGCAGCTTCTTGCCCGCGGCCGGCACGGTCTGGGCGATCTCCGCCGCTATGGCGATCTTCTTCGCCAGGCCGGCGTTCTTGGCGGTCTTGTGGGCGGAGGCGTACTCGGTCATGGTCGTCTGCGCCGACTCGAAGTCGCCGTCCCGGTACTGGTCCACGCCGCAGGTGTACGTGCCGGTGTCGGCGCTGGTCGTGGCCCGCCGGCTGTCCTTGTCGAGTGCGGCGCCGATGTCGGCCGGCCCGGCCTCCAGACCGTCGATCTGGGAGCCGAGGGTGCGCAGCCGCTGGACCGCGGCGCAGGGCTCGGCCCCATGCAGGTCCTTCTCGGTGCGCACGACGGCGGCGGCCACGGCGGGTTCGACCCTCGAGGCCTGCTCCGACTCGGGGAAGGTGGCCAGCAGTTCCCCGTACTGCGTCCCCCAGTCGGCCTCGCCCGCCGTGAGCGCCGTCGACGCGCATTCGTACAGCGAGGTGGCCAGCCGGTCGTCGGGCCAGGTCTTCAGCGCGCCGAGGTCCGTGTCGGGCAGGCTCTTGGGGACCGTGCGCAGATACTTCAGCGGTTCCACCGCTTCGCAGTAGTCGTCCTGCGCGTACGCGGCTCCGACCGTCGTGTAGTAGGTCTTCATCCGTGCGGGCACCCGCTCGGCCGCCCGGGAGCCGGGGTGGTCGGACGTGAGGTCCGCGTAGACGCCCAGCGCCTCGCGGTAGTCGGCCCGGGCCGAGTCGAAGGGCTTGTCACCGGCGGCCTGCACCAGCTGGTCGGCCTCGTCGAGCCGGTCGAGCAGCATCTGCTGGGTGGCTTCGTCCCGTGCGTCGTCGTACAGCACGACCCCCCCGGCCGGCACGACGAGCAGGAGCAGTCCGAGCCCGAGGGCGAGCGGCGCCCCCCGGAGTCCCGAAAGCCGGGTGCGCAGACCCACGCGCGCGCCGTCCGCCGCCACCGCGACGAGGAACAGGACGTACAGGACGAGGGCGAATCCCGGGACACCGTCCGGGTCGGCCGGCAGCGCCACGAACAGCAGGACGGCGGTGGCGATCCAGCACAGCGCCATCAGGGCCCAGCGGCGCACCAGCGCGTAGCCCAGGCCCAGACCGCTGAGGTTGAGCACGGCCACCGCGACGGCCCGAGCGCCGTCCGCCGGCGCCGGCGGCGGGGCCGACGGCATGGGTGGAACGTAGGCGAAGGTGTTGTGGTCGGTGTCGTCGAATCTGCCGTACTGGTCCCCCGACATGGCGGCTCCCCCCGGTCAACTGCGTCCGCACGTCTACGATTTGTCAGTGTACGGTCGAAGAGGACGGGCCGACAGGGGCGTAGTGGTTCCTGCGTACGATCCCGGCCGCCGGGAGACGCGAGGCCGAGAGAGCCGGGTCCACGCACAGCAGGCCGGGCCGCCACAGGGGGGCATGTGTGGCGGCCGCGGCTTCGCTATCGCGTCAGGCATGGGTCAGGCCACACCCCCCACCGTCTTCTTGCGGCGCAGGGCGTAGAGGCCGGTGCCGGCGACGGCGAGGACGCCGAGTCCGGCCGCGGTCGCCGAGGGGGTGGCGAGACCGCCGCCGCCGGTGTGGACGCCGCCGCTGGGCTTGTCGTGCTCCTTGCTCCAGCCGCCGGACTCCTCTTCCTTCCCGCCGTTCCAGGAGCCCTTGTCGTGCTCACCGCTGTTCCAGGTGTCCTTGTCCTTGTACGTCTCGGGGTCGTACTTGGGGTCCTTGGCCGCGCCGCGGTCGCTGCTGTCGTTCACCGAGGCGAGGGCGCCGCCGCCGGTGTGCACGCCGCCGTGCGGGGAGTCGTGCTCCTCCTTGCCGTGCTCCTTGCCGTGGTCTTCCTTGCCGTGCTCCTTGCCGTACGAGGAGTCCTCCTCCTTGGTGTACGAGGAGCCGTCCTCCTTGTCGTGCTCCTTGCTGTACGAGGAGCTGTCCTCCTTGCTGTACGAGGAGTCGTCGTGGTCCGTGTCACCGGCGGCGTAGGCGCCGGGGGCGCCGATGGCGAGGGCGGCCGAGGCCGCCGCGGTGGCCAGGATCATGCGAGCTGAACGCATCTGATGGTCCTTCCGTCACGACCGGGCAGCCGACGCTCCGTCAGCTGACACGACCCGGCCCGACGTGATCCACCGTCAGTCAGCGAGCCCGGCTCCACCACTCAAGGCGCTCACCCGGGTGAAACGGCCCGCCATCCCGGGGACCCCGCCCCGCCTAGTCGCCTTTCCGGTGACGATCACTCCGACGGAGCAGCGGCGAAACGATTCGCGGGGTGAACGGGGCCCGTCGTCCGGTCATCTCCGAGGGGCTCACACGATCCTGTTGCAGGCCTCGGTCCCTCGGTGGACCTGGGCTTTTCCCGCTACCGCCCCTCATTTCGGCAAGGAGTTCCGCTGTGCGTGTTCGTCGTACGGTGCTCAGCACCCTCGGTTCCGTCGCTCTCGTCCTCACCTCTCTGGGTGCGCTGACGGCCGCCACCGCGGGCCCCGCGGCCGCGGATCCGTGCGGCTTCTACGAGACCGGTTCCGACGCCTTCTACAACCACTGCACGTCGGACGGCTCACGCGTGGTCATCAAGGTCGACGTGGCCTGGGCGGCCGACTACGAGCGGTGTGTCGGTCCCGGCACGTCGTGGCTGGGCTCCGCCGCGAAGATCCAGGGCGCCCACTACACCGGCCGCACCTGCTGACAGGCGCTCACCGCACGGTGCCAGATGTCCGGGGTCCGGGGCGAAGTCGCCCCGGACCCCGGACGTCCGTCCGCCGGCTCGGTGCGGGCCGGCGTGCCGTCAGCGGGCCGGTCGGTCCAGGACGGTCAGCAGCCGGTCGGCGAACTCCTTCGGGGACTCGACGGCGCCGAGGTGGCCGCCCGGGAACTCGACGAGTGCGGATCCCAGCAGCTGCGCGAGGCGCGCTGCCGGTCCGTACAACGGGAGTTGGCGCCTGGAGTCGCGCCCGGCGGCCGGCACCAGCTTGTGGGCCACGGGCCGGAGCGCGACGAGGTCGGGCACGGCCGAGGAGAACGGACAAAGGACACGGCCCAGGAAGACGGGCAGGTTGGCGTGCATCCGGACGGACATCTCCCGGATCTCGGGCGGCAGTTCCGTCGGCCGCGCGGGCGCCTGCCGGCCCGACCCGTCCGCCAGGCCCTCGCCGAACCGGGTCATGGCGGCGTCGACGCCCTCGGCGCGGAAGATCTCGCGCACTTCGGCGAACAGCGCTCGATGCGGGGCGGGATCCTCCAGAAGTCCCAGCAGCGGCGGTTCGTGCGCGACGACCCGGCGCAGCCGCTGCGGGTGCCGGGCGAGCAGATCCACCGCGACGACGGCACCGGAGCTGCAGCCGAACACGACCGCCTCCTCGTCGGGGGAGAGCAGTTCCAGCAGCCGGTGGGCGTCGTCACTCCAGACCGACACCTGTTCGTCGGCGCGGGGAGTGTCCGCGGGGCCGTCGAGCCGACTGCGGGACAGACCTCGCGGGTCGTACGAGACGACCGTATGGCGGGTGGCCAGCTCCGGCGCCATGCCCGCGTACAGTCCGGCGTCCCCGGCGCCGCCGGGGATGAGCAGCAGGACCGGTCCGCTGCCGAGCGTCTCGTAGTGGAGGGTGGCGCCGGGCACTGCCAGCGCGCCGGTCCGGGGCGGGTTCATGGCTTGCTCCAGTCGGTTGTCCGTACGGGGCGAGGGCTCTCGTGCCCTCGACAAGGTGTGCCTAGTATCCCTAGGTTTTTACCTGGCTCAACTAGGTTTTTGATGCGGCCGCCGTCTCTGAACAGCCGGAACGCGCCATGTGTAACTCTGGGTAACCTTTCTCCTGTCGTACAGTCGAAGCCGGGGGAGGAAGACCGGAGAGAGGGGATGGCGTGCCGCTGGAGCCGGTGCGGTTCGCGGTCCTGGGGACCGTCCGGGTGTTTCGGGGGGACGCGGAACTGGAGCTCGGAGGACCGCAGGAACGTGCCTTCCTGGCCCTGCTGCTGGTCGGAGCGGGACGGCCGGTCGCCGTGGGCGAGATCGTCGACGTCCTGTGGGGAGCGGATCCGCCGCGCAGCGCGGTCAATGTCGTCCGGCGCCATGTGGGTTCGCTGCGCCGGCTGCTCGAGCCCGGCCTCGCCGCCCGCGCGGAGGGCCGCTGGCTGGTGCGGGACGCCGGTGGATACCGGCTGGTGACCGACGGTGACTCCTCGGACCTGCTGAGGTTTCGCGCGCTGCGCGAGGAAGGGCGCCGGATCGCGGAGCGGTCACCCGCGCAGGCGCTCGAACTCCTCACCGAGGCGCTGTCGCTGTGGCGCGGACCGCTCGCCGCCGGCCTTCCCGCGCAGGCCCTGGCGCACCCGGCGTTCGACGTGGTGGACCGTGAGCGGCCGGCCGCCGTGCGGCAGGCGGCGGACGCCGCGCTGCGCGCCGGGAGGCCGGAAGCGGTCCTGCCCGAGCTGCGACAGGCCGCGGCGCGGCACCCGTTGGACGAGCCCCTCCAGGCGGGACTGCTCCTCGCCCTGGCGGCGGCCGGCCACCGCTCGGAGGCGCTGGCCGCCTACGAGGCCGTACGGATGCGGCTGGCCGAGGAACTCGGGATCGACCCCGGAGCGGAACTGCGCGACGCGCGCGACGCGGTGCTGCACGGGGTACGGACGGCGGAGGACGCCGAGTCGTCCGGTGAGCCGAGTGGCGTGTCCGAGGAGCCGGGGCCGGACGGTTCCACCCCTCCCGCGCCCGTACCCGCACCCGTACCCGCACCCGCGCCCGCGCCCGCTTCTGCGTCCTCCTTTCCGCTGCCTGCCCAACTGCCCCACGGCACAACGGCGTTCACCGGTCGAGACGTCGAGCTCGACGAGGCGTTCGCGCTGTCCGGCGTCGACGGGTCGCGGCCCGGGGCCGTGGTGATCAGTGCCATCGGCGGTATGGCGGGCGTCGGCAAGACCACGCTCGCGGTGCACTGGGCCCACCGGATCGCCGACCGGTTCCCCGACGGGCAGCTCTACGTCAACCTGCGCGGCTTCGATCCGTCCGGCGCCGTCCTGGACCCGGGGGAGGCCGTCCGGGGGTTCCTCGGCGCGCTCGGTGTGCCGCCGGAACGCGTCCCGCACGGGGTGGACGCGCAGGCCGCCCTCTACCGCAGTGTGCTCGCCGGCCGTCGGGTCCTGGTCGTGCTGGACAACGCGCGTGACACCGAGCAGGTGCGGCCGCTGCTGCCCGGCTCGCCCGGCTGCCTCACCATCGTCACCAGCCGCGACGAACTGCCGGGGCTCGTCGCCGCCCACGGCGCCCACTCCCTGGTCCTGCGCCCGTTCGACGGAGTCCGGGCGCGGGACTTCCTGGTCCGCAGACTGGGCGCGGAGCGGGTCGCGGCCGAACCCCGGGCGGCCGACGAGATCGGCGAACTGTGCGCCGGACTCCCGCTCGCCCTCGCCTGCGTCGCCGCCCGCGCCGCCGCTCACCCCGGCTTCCCGCTCGCCGCCGTCGCCGCCGAACTGCGCGAGGCCCACGGCAGCCTCGACGCCTTCGCCCGCTCCGACGCCTCCGTGGACGTCGGCACGGTGTTCTCCTGGTCCTCGCGCGCGGTCTCGGCCGCGGCCGCCCGGCTGTTCCGGTTGCTCGCGCTGCACCCCGGCCCCGACCTCGCCCTGCCGGCCGCGGCCGCGCTGGCGGGCCTGCCCGTACGCCGGGCCCGGCCGCTGCTGGCCGAGCTGACCGGTCTGCATCTCGTCACCGAACACAGCCCCGGCCGCTACGCCTTCCACGACCTTCTCCGCGCCCACGCCGGCGAACTCGTCCACGAGCGCGACACCGAGGCCGACCGCCGGGCGGCCCTGCACCGGCTGTACCACCACTACCTGCACACCGCCCACAGCGCCGACCGGCTGCTGGCCCCCAACGCCGACCCGCTGCCCCCGCCGCCCGCGCCCGAGGGCGTCCATCCCGAACCCCTCGCCGACGACGACCGCGCGCTGGCCTGGCTCACCGCCGAACACGCGGTGCTGCTCGCCGTGGTCGAGACGGCCGCCGCGTCGGGGCAGCCCGTGCAGGAACGTCTCGCCTGCCAACTGGCCTGGTCCCTGGAGCCGTTCTTCGACCGGCGCGGTCACTGGCACGACGGGCTCACCGTGCAGCGCACCGCGCTCGACGCCGCCCGACGGCTCGCCGACCCCGCCCTGGAGGCCCGCGGCCTGCGCGGACTGGCCCGCGTGGAGGGCCGGCTCGGTCTGCACGCCCGGTCCGTTCCCCGACTGGAGCGGGCCCTGGACCTCTTCACCGGGCTGGGCGACGACACGGGCCGCGCCCACACCCACCGCAGTCTCGGCTGGGAGTGCGACCAGCAGGGCGACCTGCCAGGCGCGCTGCGGCACAACCGGTTCGCCCTCGGCCTGTTCCGTACGCTCGGCGACCGCGCCGCGCAGGCCAGCGTGCTCAACTCGGTCGGCTGGTACCACGCTCTGCTCGGGGACCACCGGCAGGCCCTGACGCACTGCTTCGAGGCGCTCACCATGCTCCAGCAACTCGGCGACCGCTACGGACAGGCCGCCACCTGGGACAGCATCGCCTACGCCCACCACCACCTCGGCCGCCACCCGCACGCGCTCCTCGGCTACCGCAACGCCCTCGCCCTGCTGCGCGACCTGGGCGTGCCCTACGTCGAGGCCGACATCCTCGTCCGGGTCGGCGACACCCACCTGGCCACCGGCGACCACGAGGGCGCCCGTACCGCGTGGGAGGAGGCCCTCGTCCTCCTCAGGGGCCTGAACCACCCCGACGCCGAGCGGGTCGAGGCACTGCTGAACGCACGGGACGGTCACGCCGGTGCCGTCTGACACCCGGCGCCGGCTCGCACCCGCCGCCGGACGACACCCTGGGGCGCAGTGATGCGCTTCGAGGTACTGGGGCCGGTACGGGTGTGGCGGGAGGAACGGGCGGAAGGGGAGCTCGATCCCGGCTTCCCCCAGCAACGCGCCCTGCTCGCCCTGCTCCTGACGCACGCGGGCCGGCCCGTGCCGACGAGCGAGATCGTCGACGTGCTGTGGGCCGAGCGGCCGCCCGCCAGCGCGCTGAACGTGGTGCGGCGCTACGTCGGCGCGTTGCGGCGGCTGCTCGAACCGGGGTTGCCGCCCCGCGCTCCGGGCCGGCGTCTGCTGCGCCGGACCGGCGGCTACCTCCTGGAGGCGGCGACCGACGAGGTCGACCTGCTGCGCTTCCGTGAACTGACCCGGCAGGGCAAGCGGGCGGCGGCCACCGGACGGTCCGGGACGGCGGCCCGGCAGTTCGTCCTGGCGCTGGGGGAGTGGCGTGGGCCGGTGGCGATGGGGATCCCGGCGTCCGCGCGCGAACACGTCCAGTTCACGGCCGTGCAACGGGAACTCCTCGAGACGGCCCGGCTGGCGGCCGACGCGGCGCTGCTGTGCGGCCGGGCCGAGCAGGCGCTGCCCGCCCTGCGCCGGGCCACCGCGCACGACCCCCTCGACGAGCCGCTGCACGCCAGGCTGGTGCTGGTCCTGGCCGCCTGCGGACTCCAGGCGGAGGCGTTGGGGGCGTACGAGGACGTCCGCCGACGCCTCACCCGCGAACTGGGTCTCACTCCGGGCACCGAACTGGCGGCGGCCCACACCCGCGTACTGCGCCAGGACGTCGGACACCGGCTGAAGAGCGGGCCGGTCGCACACCTCGCCCGCCCGATCGACACCACCCCGGCCTCCGCCACCCCGGCCTCCGCCACTCCGGCCCCTGCCACCCCGGCCTCCGCCACTCCGGCCCCCGCCACTCCGGCCCCTGCCACCCCGGCCCCTGCCACTCCGGCCCCTGCCACCCCGGCCTCCGCCACCCCGGCCCCTGCCACCCCGGCCTCCGCCACCCCGGCCCCCGTCGGCCGGGGTGTCGTGGGGGCCGGGCGGCCCGCTCAGCTGCCGTCGGCACCGCCCTCCTTCGTGGGGCGGGTCGTCGAGCTGGAGCGGCTGGAGGGGGCGGCCGGCTCGGCGGCGGGGGTCGTGCTGGTGGGCGGGATGGCCGGGACCGGCAAGAGCACCCTCGCGCTGCACTGGGCACACCGGGCCACCGACCGCTTCCCGGACGGGCAGTTGTACGTGGCGCTGCGCGGCTCCGATCCGGCCCGGCCCGCCGTGGAGCCGGCCGACGCGCTGCGCGGGATGCTCGCCGCGCTCGGCGTGCCCGCACCCCGTATGCCGGACGGGGTGGACGCCCTGACCGGCGAGTACCGCACCCTGCTCGCCCGCCGGCGCGTCCTCGTGGTCCTCGACGACGCCGCCGGCACCGGACAGCTGAGCCCGCTGCTGCCCACCGGGCCGGGCTGTCTGGCGCTGGTCACCAGCCGTCACACTCTGCCCGGACTGGTCGCCTCGGGAGCGCGGCCGCTCCGCCTCGCGCCGCCGTCCGCCGAGGACGCGTACGCGCTGCTGGCCGGGCGGATCGGCGCCGAGCGGGTGGCGGCCGAACCGCGGGCCGCCGACGAGATCGTCGCCCGGTGCGGCCGGCTGCCCCTGGCGCTGGCCGCCGTCGCCGCGCGTGCCGTCGGCCGACGGGACCTCCCGCTCGCCGAGGTGGCCGCCGGACTGCGCGAGGCGCACGGCACCCTCGACGCCCTCGCCGCCACCCGCGAGGCCTTTCTGGGGTCCTACCGGCTCCTCACGCCGGACAGCGCTCGGCTGCTGCGGCTCCTGCCCCGGCACGAAGGACCCGACATCACCCCGGCCGGGGCCGCCGTGCTCGCCGGGCTCCCGGTTCGCCGGGCCCGGCTGCTGCTCGGCGTGCTCGCCGACGCCCACCTGCTGGCCGAACCCGCGCCGGGCCGCTACACCCTCCACGACCTGCTGCGGGTCTTCGCCACGGAACGCGCCGCCGCGGAGGGCCGCCCGCACGGCTCGTGAAGGCGCTGTCACTTCGTTGTCACTCTTTTTGCACATGCGCCGAACTACCGTCCGGACGACGTGACGGACGGTCCCCGGAGGCTACGGCGGAAGATGCCCACTACCAGCAGCAGTACCTGTGACAGCTCCCGCGCTCTCGACCCGCCCGTGTGCCGGACCCGCCTGGGCGTCGAGATCACGACCGGCGAGGAGACGCCGGCCCGGCTGCCGGGCGAGGCGTCCGCGCACCCTGCGCACCGGCTGCTCGCCCGTGACGGCGGCGAGTACCTCTTCGTCGGTCTGCGGACCGGCGCTCGGCCCGACACGGCCGTCGCCGCCCCCGCCGCCCGCGAGCCGCTCGATGCCGCCGGCCTGCGGCTGGCGCCCGGGGACGTCTGCTTCTACGACGTCCACCGCGCGCCCGCGCTCGACTTCCGCGAGCCCTTCAGGGCGACGACGTTCCTCGTCCCGGCCGACCTGCTAGGCCTGGTGGACTCCGACGTGCGGCGGATCGAGCGCAGGCCGGTCGCCCGCGCCTCCCGGCTCGGCACCCTGCTGTCGCCGCTGCTGTCCGACCTGGCCCGCGCCACGGCCGAGGCCCGCCCTCCGGTCGGCGAGATGCTCGCCTGGAACGCGGTGAACCTGCTGGCGACCCTCGCCGCCGAGCAGTTGGGCACAGCGGCACCGGGAACACGCGACACCTCCGGGACGCGCGACACCCCGGGTGCGGCCGGGGCCCCGGGCACATCCGGCGCGCACTCCCCGGTGCTGGGGCGGGTCCTGGAGTACGTCGAACTGCAGCTGACCGACCCGGACCTGTCCCCGGAGGTCATCGCGCGCGCCCACCACATCTCCGTGCGCTATCTGCACAAGCTGTTCAAGGACGAGGGCACCACCGTGGGCCGGTGGATCCTGCGCCGCCGACTGGAGGAGTGCCGACGCGACCTGATGCGCCACGGCCGCGGGAGCCGGACCATCGCGGCCGTGGCCGCCCGGTGGGGTTTCCTGAGCGCCACGCACTTCAGCCGGGTCTTCCGGTCGGCCTACGGCATGTCCCCGCGCGAATGGCGGGACACCGCGGGACGTGCCGCGCGGAGCGGCCGGCGCTGAAAGCGTCCTGGATCCCGGGCCGTTCACCATGGGGAGCGGAACCGTGTTCTCGAATTCCCCTTAGTGGCCGCGGGAATGCCGTGCCCGCCGCTCGACCGGCTTCTGTGCACTGTGAGCACAGCGTCGGTGCGCGGGTGGACACATTTCCTCCGCCCGGCGGATTTAGCGTGACAGGGCAAGACAACGCACATCGAATACAGCAGGAGATGTCATGTCCGACGTCGTCGAGCCGGTCACGCCGGTGCTCGAACCCGAGGCCGCGGCGTTCGCCGAGGCGACCGCCAACCCGCCGTACCTCTTCGACCTGCCGCCGGCGGAGGGGCGCAAGGCCGTCGACGAGGTCCAGTCGGGTGAGATCCACAAGCCCGCGGTCGACGAGGAGTGGATCACCGTCTCCGGCGGTCCCACGGGCAGTGTCCGGGCCCGGATCGTCAAGCCGGCCGGCGCCGAGGGCACCCTGCCGGTGATTCTCTACATCCACGGCGCGGGCTGGGTGTTCGGCAACGCGCACACCCATGACCGGCTGGTGCGCGAGCTCGCCGTCGGCGCCGAGGCCGCGGTCGTCTTCCCCGAGTACGATCTCTCGCCCGAGGCCCGCTACCCGGTCGCCATCGAGCAGAACTTCGCGGTCGCCCGGTGGATCGTCGAGGAGGGCGCGTCCAAGGGCCTGGACGGCGGCCGGCTGGCCGTCGCCGGCGACTCCGTCGGCGGCAACATGACCGCCGCTCTCACCCTGATGGCCAAGGAGCGCGGCGGCGTCCCGCTGGTCCAGCAGGTGCTCTTCTACCCGGTCACCGACGCGAGCTTCGACACCGGCTCCTACCACCAGTTCGCGGAGGGCTACTTCCTGCGCCGCGACGGCATGCAGTGGTTCTGGGACCAGTACACGACCGACGAGGCCGAGCGCGCCCAGATCACCGCGTCCCCGCTGCGCGCCACCACCGAGCAGCTCGAGGGTCTGCCCCCGGCCCTGGTCATCACCGGCGAGGCCGACGTGCTGCGCGACGAGGGCGAGGCGTACGCGAACAAGCTGCGCGCGGCCGGTGTCCCGGTCACCGCGGTGCGTTTCCAGGGCATCATCCACGACTTCGTGATGCTGAACGCGCTGCGCCCGACCTACGCCGCCGAGGCCGCCATCACGCTGGCCGTCGGCACCCTGCGCGACGCCCTGCACGTCTGACCTTCCTCAGGAGGCTTTTCCCATGACCACCCCCACTGTCGTCCTGGTCCACGGAGCGTTCGCGGACGCGGCCGGCTGGTCCGGCGTCATCGCCGAACTCCAGGGCCACGGCGTCCCCGTGATCGCCCCGCCGAACCCGCTGCGCGGCCTCGCCTCCGACGCCGCGTACATCGCCTCGTTCGCCGCTCAGATCGACGGCCCCGTGATCCTCGTCGGTCACTCCTACGGCGGCGCCCTCATCACGGTGGCCGGCACCGCGGAGAACGTCGTCGGCCTCGTCTACGTCGCCGCCTACGCCCTGGCGGAGGGCGAGAGCCTCGGCGAGCTCCAGGGCCGCTTCCCGCTCTCCACCCTGGTCAGCAACCTCAAGCAGTGGACGTACCCGGTTCCGGGCGGCGACCCGGCCGTCGAGGTCACCATCGCCGAGGACGCCTTCCCGTCGGTGTTCGCCGCCGATCTGCCCGAGAGCGTCACCAAGATCCTGGCGGCGTCCCAGCGCCCGCTGGCGGCCGCCGCGTTTGAGGAGACCGCCGCCGCGGCCGCCTGGCAGACCAAGCCGTCCTGGGCGCTGGTCGCCGGTGCGGACGAGGCCATCAACCCCGAGGTCGAGCGCTTCGGCGCCAAGCGGGCCGGGGCGACGATCGTCGAGCTCGACGGCGCCTCGCACGCCGTCGCGGTGTCGCAGCCGAAGGCGGTCGCGGACCTGATCCTCGAAGCGGTCCGCGCGACGAGCTGACGCCCACCGAGAACAGCCGCGCGGACGTGACCCCTGTGCACGTCCGCGCGGCCCGTCAACGGCCTCGCACCCGTCGTACGAGGTCGGCGGCGGCCCCCGGCCACTCGGGGTGGTCGAAGGCGAAGCCCGCGTCGAGCAGCCGGCCGGGGACCACCCGCCGGCTCTTGAGCAGCAGTTCGGTGTCCGAGCGCAGGGCGAAGGCGCCGAGTTCCGCCATCCACTTCGTCGCGGGCAGGCCCACCGGGACCCGCCACGCGCCGCGCAGCGCGCCCATGAACGCGCGGTGGGGGAGCGGGGCCGGGGCGGCCAGGTTCACCGGCCCCGCGAGGTCGTCCCGTCCGACGAGGAACCCGACCGCGCGGACGAAGTCTTCGTCGTGGATCCAGGACACGTACTGACGGCCGCCCGCGACCGGGCCGCCGAGGCCGAGCCGGGCGAGCCGGGACAGGACGTCGAACACCCCGCCCCGGTCCGGGCTCATCACCATCGCGGCCCGCAGCGCCACCTTGCGGGTGTGCGGGGTGTCGGCCGTCTCCTGTTCCCGCTCCCAGGCGGTCGCGATGTCCACGCTGTAGCCCCAGTAGTCCGGGACGCCGGGTTCGGCTCCGCCGATCACGCCGGTGGCCTCGTCGTTGGGGGCGTCGAACCGGTGGGCGTAGACGGTGGCGGTGCTCATCTGGAGCCAGACCCGCGGGGGCCGCGCGGCGGCGGCGATCGCCTCGCCGACGACCCGGGCCGAGTCCACCCGGGAGTCCATCATCGCCCGCAGGTTGTCCGGTGTGTAGCGGCAGCTGACGCTGCGGCCGGCCAGGTTGACCACGACGTCGCTGCCGTCGATCACCTCGGCCCAGGGGCCGAGCGTGCGGCCGTCCCACAGGATCTCGCCGTGGTCCGTGGGCCGTCTGCTCAGCACCGTGACCTCGTGTCCGGCCGCGGTCAGCGCGCGGCGCAGGACGGTTCCCACCTGCCCGGTCCCGCCGGGTAGCACGATCTTCATGAGTAGGGCCCCCTCCTTGTCCGAAGGGGACCCTACTACTATTTTGAACGCGTTCAAAACCTTTCCGGGGTGTGCTTACGCCTCGTGCGCCTCCAGCGCGGCCCGGACCCCCGACTCCAGCGCGCCCTCGATCCACGACGGCTTGACCGAGGTGTGGTCGCCCGCGAAGAGCAGCGGGCCCTCGGCGGAGCGGATGGCGCTCAGCAGCTCGGTGTGCTGACCGGGGAGCAGGACGGACGCCTCCCCGTAGGCGTACGGATCGCGCAGCCAGCTCTGGGTGCGGCCCGCGCCCGTGTAGAAGACCTCGAGGCGCCGGCCGTAGACCTGCTGGAGCCCGCGCAGCGCGTGCGGGTAGCGCGCTTCGTCGTCCAGGGAGTCCCAGCGGGAGGCGTCGTCGGCCCAGCTGTAGGAGGCGAGGACGACACCGCCGGCGCTGCCGGCGACCGGGTGGGACGGGTTGATCATGAACCGGTTGGAGTTGTCGGAGACCGAGCCCCCGCCGACGATGTGCGCCGCCTCGGGCTGTTCGCGGCCCGCCCACCGGTGGGCCGCGTAGTGCACGCGCTGCCCGGCGCTGATGTGCCCGGGCGGCACGGACGGATGCCCGCCGAGCAGACTCCCGTCGTCCGGAGCCCTGCCCGACCGGTAGTCCTCGTACAGCCCCGGCCGCACGGCGTCGAGTTCCCGCTTCCAGTCCGCCTCGTCGAACTCCCACCAGCGGCGGCTGAACTCCAGCAGCACCTTGGTCGCGCTGTCGTAGTGCAGCTCGGCGACGGAACGCCGCTTCTTGTACGACATCAGCGGGCTGATCTGCACCTGGCGCAGCCCCGAGAAGGGCACCGTGACGATCGCGAGGTCGGCGGTGAACTGCTCGCGCACCACCTTGCCGTCGCGCCCCTCGCAGACGGTGTCGATCCACACGTGCGGCCCGTCGGCCCGTACGTGCGAGGTGCTGTCGTCGCCCTGCCGGTCCGGCGCCCAGTACTCGATGTGCGTCACGCGCCGGTCGAGCCGGGTGACGTCGGAGACCTGCTTCAGCAGGGCGTCCGGGAGCGTCGCCGTACCGCCGACCAGCTCCCAGAACTCGGTGTCCGGGCTGATGAGCGAGGCGCTGATGAAGCTGTGGATGAAGGACAGCGGCAGCCGGGAGGTGAGGTTCTCCAGCGTGCCGACCAGGTCGACGGTCCGCTCGTCGAGGCCCGCCTCCTCGGTCAGGAACCGGTACATCGACCAGTCCCCGAACCGCTGCACCACCCGAGCCCAGCCCTGCACCCGCTCCGGCAGCGGCTTGTCCACCCGTTTGCCGTCGGCGCCGCGGGTGCTGAACTCGTCGCGCACCGGGTCCAGGGCCTCCCGCAGGATGGTCGCGGACGGGGTGTCCCAGTACTTCCGGGGCACCCCGAAGGACCGGTTGACCTTGCGCGGCGACCGCGCGTACGCGGAGCGGCGCACCCGCACGCCGTTGACGTGCAGCCAGGCGTTGTTGACGGGCCTGCCCTCCGCGTCGACGTCCACGAGGTGGAACCGGCGTTTCTCGACGCCCAGTTGACGGATCAGGTTCATCACCAGCGGATGGCTGCCGGGGATCCGCATGGCGCCCGCCTCCGCGTACTGCTTCGGGTCGGCGAAGGCCTGCGCGGCGTGCTCGTGGCCGCCGGTGCGGAACGTCTTGATGCGGCCGCCGACCCGGTTGCCGTTGGCCTCCACGAGCGTGACGTGGTGCCCGGCCCGCTTCAGCAGCCAGGCGGCCACCAGCCCGGCGGGCCCGGCGCCGATCACGAGGACCTTCTTCCCGGTCCCGGTCCCGGCGCGGGGCAGTCCGCCGGCGAGGACCTTCTCGTACCGGGGCACGAGCGGCCGGTCGTGCTCGTCCACCACCAGCAGCGCTCGCGCGACGGTGAGACACGTGGCCCGGTCCGCCGTCGGCCTGGGCGGACGGACGGGCTGCTGGGGGAGGGCCGCGGCCGGTGCGGCGGCGGTGAGCGCGGCGGCGGTCGTCGCGGTGGCCGCGGTGGCCGCCGTGAACCGCCGCCGGGAGATCCGGCCGGGGTCGACAGAAGCGGAAGAATTGTCCATGTGCCCTGGATAGGGGCAGGGCGCCGGTGCGGAGACGCGCTCCTGTGGATCATCACCTGAACGTGTAAGCGCACCTCCGGGGAAGTGCTCCCGGGGTGCTTCCGACGCAACGGAAAGGCGAGTGGGGGAAGTTTGCGCCCCGCGCCGAACTCTCGCGGGCCCTCACTCATCAGGTCAAGCGTCCCGGACTCTTGACTCGGTAGGGGATCTGTCGCGATCCTCGTCGCACTATCTTGCGTCGGTCATGACAATCTCATGGGCAGTCAAAAAGCCCTCGTCGACCGCGCCTTCCCGCCGACCGAGGGACGTGGGCTGTGACCATGACCGGACGCCCGTACCGCAGACGCCGAGATGTCACCGTCGTCTCGCTGCTCCTTCTCGTGCTCGCCACGGTCCTCGGCCCCACCCCGAGCTCGGCGGCCGGCGCGGACTGGTGGACGCCGACGGCCAGACCGGCCCCCGACTCCCAGGTCAACGTGACCGGCGAGCCGTTCACCGGCACCGACTCGGCGGGCGACGTGCGCGGGTTCGTCGACGCGCACAACCACCTGTTCTCCAACGAGGCGTTCGGCGGGCGGCTCATCTGCGGCAAGGTGTTCTCCGAAGCCGGGGTCGCCGACGCGCTCAAGGACTGTCCCGAGCACTACCCCGACGGCACGCTCGCGCTCTTCGACTACATCACCCACGGCGGTGACGGCAAGCACGACCCGGCCGGCTGGCCGACCTTCAAGGACTGGCCGGCCTACGACTCGATGACCCATCAGGCGAATTACTACGCCTGGGTGGAGCGGGCCTGGCGCGGCGGACAGCGGGTGCTCGTCAACGACCTCGTCACCAACGGCATGATCTGCTCCGTCTACCCGTTCAAGGACCGCAGTTGTGACGAGATGACGTCGATCCGCCTCCAGGCGAAGCTGACGTACGACCTCCAGGCCTACATCGACAAGATGTACGGCGGCACCGGCAAGGGCTGGTTCCGGATCGTCCTCGACAGCGCACAGGCGCGTGAGGTCATCAAGCAGGGCAAGCTGGCGGTCGTCCTCGGCGTCGAGACCTCCGAGCCGTTCGGCTGCAAGCAGATCTTCGACATCGCGCAGTGCAGCCAGGCCGACGTCGACAAGGGGCTGGACGAGCTGTACGCGCTGGGCGTGCGCAGCATGTTCCTGTGCCACAAGTTCGACAACGCGCTGTGCGGCGTCCGGTTCGACGAGGGCGGCCTCGGCACGGCCATCAACGTCGGCCAGTTCCTGTCGACCGGCACCTTCTGGCAGACCGAGAAGTGCACCGGACCGCAGCACGACAACCCCATCGGCACCGCCGCCTCCACGGCGGAGGCGGACCTGCCGGCGGGCACGGAGGTCCCCTCTTACGACGAGGACGCCCAGTGCAACACCCGTGGGCTCACCGCCCTGGGCGAGTACGCGGTACGCGGCATGATGAAGCGCAAGATGATGCTCGAGATCGACCACATGAGCGTCAAGGCCACCGGGCAGGCGCTCGACATCTTCGAGGCCGCGAACTACCCCGGCGTGCTGTCCTCGCACAGCTGGATGGACCTCAACTGGACCGAGCGGGTCTACTCCCTCGGCGGCTTCGTCGCCCAGTACATGCACGGCTCCGAGGCGTTCGGCGCGGAAGCCGCGCGCACCGACGCGCTGCGTGACAAGTACGGCGTCGGCTACGGCTACGGCACCGACTTCAACGGCATCGGCGACCACCCCGCCCCGCGCGGGGCCGACGCCGCGAACAAGGTCACGTACCCCTTCAAGAGCGTCGACGGCGGCTCCGTCATCGACCGGCAGACCGTCGGCATCCGCACCTTCGACTACAACACCGACGGCGGCGCCGACGTCGGCCTGATCCCCGACTGGATCGAGGACATCCGGCTCGTCGCGGGCCAGGACGTGGTGGACGACCTCTTCCGGGGCGCCGAGTCCTACCTCGGCACCTGGGGCTCGACCGAGCAGCACCAGGCATCGGTGAACCTCGCCAAGGGCCGTACCGCCAACGCGAGTTCGTCCGAGTCCAACCCGTTCACCAGCTACCAGCCCGGCCGGGCCGTGGACGGCGACGACGCCAGCCGCTGGGCCAGTGACTGGAGCGACGACCAGTGGTGGCAGGTCGACCTGGGCTCCACCAACCTGGTCTCCCGCGTCACCCTCGACTGGGAGCGCGCGTACGGGAAGTCGTACCGCGTGGAACTCTCCACCGACGGCACCACCTGGACGACCGCCTGGTCCACCACCTCCGGCGACGGCGGCCTGGACACGGCCCGGTTCACCGGCACCCCCGCCCGCTACGTCCGGGTGCACGGCCTGGACCGGGGCACGGATTGGGGATACTCGCTGTACGAGGTGGGCGTCCACAGCGCCTAGCGGGCCGGCACGGGGGGACACACATGGCACGGATGCCGTCGGCGCAGCGGCGCCGGCAGCTGACGGAGGCGGCGATCAGAGCGATGGCCCGGGACGGCGTCCCCAAGACGACCACCCGGTCCATCGCCGCCGAGGCCGGGGTGTCCCTGAGCGTCTTCCACTACTGCTTCGACTCCAAGCAGGCCCTCGTCGAGTCCGTCATCACGACGCTCACCGACCACTCGGTGAGCGTCGTGAAGGACGCCCTACGGCCCAGGGCCACCCTCGAGGAGACCGTCCGGGCGGGCTTCCAGGCGTACTGGGACCACGTCCGCGCCCATCCCGACGAGCACATGCTGACCTACGAACTCACCCAGTACGCCCTGCGCGAGCCGGGGTTCGAGCAACTGGCCCGGCGGCAGTACGAGATGTACGGCGACGCGTACACCGAACTCATCGAACAGCTGCGCAGCGGCATGGACCTCCGGCTGCGCGTCCCCGTCCCGGTCCTGGCCCGCTATCTGGCCGCCATGACCGACGGCCTGACCCTCAACTACCTCGTGCTCGGCGACGCGGCCGCCTGGACCGACATCCTCGACACGGTCACCTCCCACATCGCGGGGCTGGTCATGGCCGACGCGCCCGCTACAGAGTCCGGGCGATGAGCAGGGCGACGTCGTCGTGGTCGTCGGGATGGCGCAGACCGTACAGCAGCAGGTCGCAGATCTCCTCGAGCGGACGGCCGGGCTCGTCCAGGAAGGTGAGGAGGACCGCCAGGCGGTCGTCGATGGAGTGCAGGCGGGTCTCCACGAGGCCGTCCGTGTACAGGACCAGCAGGTCGCCGGGGGCGAGTTCGGCCGTGGTGGTCTCGAAGGGGATCCCGCCGACGCCGAGCGGGGCTCCGGTGGGCAGATCCAGCAGGGTGGGCGGATGGCCGGGGCCGGCCAGCGCGGGCGGCATATGGCCCGCGTTGGCGATGCGGCACTGCCGGGTCCGGGGGTCGTACACCGCGTACAGGCAGGTCACGATGTAGTGCTCCAGATCGCAGGTGATCTTGTCCAGGTGCCGCAGTACGTCGCCGGGCTCGAGGTCGAGATCCGCGTATGCGCAGGTCGCGGTGCGCAGCCGGCCCATGGTGGCGGCGGCGTCGATGCCGTTGCCCATGACGTCCCCGACGACCAGCGCGGTCTTGTCGTCGGTCAGCGGGATGACGTCGTACCAGTCGCCGCCGACCTCGCTGGTCGCCTGGGCGGGCTGGTAGCGGGAGGCCAGTTCCAGGCCGGTCTGATGCGGCGCGTGGTCGGGCAGCAGACTGCGCTGGAGGGTGAGGGCGGTGTTGCGCACGCTCTGGAACCAGCGTGCGTTGTCGATGGCCACGGCGGCCCGGCCGGCCAGCTCGGTGGCCAGGATGACGTCGTCCTCGTCGAACGGCAGCGGGTTGCGGGTGCGCTTGAGATCGAGGGCGCCGAGGACCTCGCCGTGGGCGATCAGCGGCACGGCGAGGTACGAGTGGACCCCGGCCCGGGCCAGCAGCGCACCGGCCTCGGCGTCCCGGGCGATCCGCGGGATGTCCTTCTCGCCGACGTGCCGCACCAGGACCGGCCGGCCCGTGTGCACGCACAGGGTGACCAGACGGTCACCGTCATAGGCCGCGACGTCGCCCGGCGCATCGGCGGCGCGCAGCGCCACGGTGGGGTGGGCCGCCTTCAGCGCGAGCGCGCGGAAGAGCTCGGGGCCGTTGTCCGGCCGGCGTGAGCGGCGCAGGGCCAGGGCGGAGTCCAGGATGTCCACGGCGACCACGTCGGCGAGCTGGGGGACGGCGATCTCGGCCAGTTCGTGGGCGGTCCGGTCCACCTCCAGCGTGGTGCCGACCCGGGTGGAGGCCTCGGCGATGAGGGCGAGGCGCCGCCGGGCCCGGTCGGCCTCCGCGGCGGCGCGGTGCCGTTCGGTGACGTCGACGACCGAGGCGGCCGCGCCCAGCACCCGCCCGCCGGGGTCCTCCAGGCGGTAGAACGAGAGGGACCAGGCGTGCTCGTGATCGGGATCGGTCGGCGGGCGGCCCACGTGGTACTGGTCGAGCAGCGGCGTGCCGGTGGTGAGCACCTGCCGCAGGGCGGACTCGATGGTGTCGACGTCGGGAAGGGGCATCGCGTCCCGCAGCCGACGGCCGACATGGTCCTCGGCGGGGATGCCGTCGATGCGTTCGAGCGCCGGGTTGACCAGCAGGTAGCACAGGTCGGGGTCCAGGAGGGCCAGACCGATCGGTGACTGGTTGATCAGCCGTTCGCACAGCGCCAGATCGGTCTCGACGCGCTGGAGCAGATTGTGGTCGGCGGCGATGCCCAGGGCGTAGACGTCCCCGAGATCGTCCTGCAGCCGCATGTTGCGGAACTCCATCAGGCGGCTGCTGCCGTCCTTGTGCCGGACGGGGAAGGCGCCGGCCCAGCTCCGGCCGGTCTCCAGCACATCCGCGAACAGCCTCACCACGGACTGGAGGTGCTCGGGGTGGATCAGCAGCCGCGCCGCGTACTTGCCGAGGGCCTCCTGCGCGGTGTAGCCGAAGAGGTCCTCCGCCTGGGGGGTCCAGAACACGATGCGTCCGTCGATGTCGACGACCATGGCGGACACGCTCAGCACGTCCAGCAGTCCGGTGGGCGCGGACGTGTCGGGGCCGTACGCGTCCCCGCTCGACCGTATGGGTTCGGCTGTCATCGCGGAGCCTCCTCCTGTACCTCCATGCTGCTCTGGTTCGGCGTGTCCGGAAACCGGAGGCGTCGGAGGGGAGGCCGACGGCGCCGTGCGCATCGGGCGGACAAGCAGGACCATGGTTCGTGTAAAGGACGGAACCCATGGATTCTGCGCGAGAAGCTTTCGAGGCTCCGACGCCCGCGGGACCGCGCGATCTCCTCGACGCGTCGACCGACGCGGCGGCGATCGTGTCCGCGGACGGCCTCGTGGTCGGCTGGACGCGAGGTGCGGAAGCGCTGCTCGGCCGTCCGGCCGCGGAGGTCGTCGGCCGCTCGGCGGCGGAGCTGGTGGCGATGGACCGGGACCCGGCACGGGTGGCCGGTGTCGCGGCGCGGTGCCGCGCCGGCATGGGGTGGAGCGGCGTCATCTCCGTACGGCACCATGACGGCCGCCCCGTCGACGTCGCCCTGCGGGTCTCCGCCTCCTTCCGGATCGGCGACGACGAGTGCTTCCTGCTCTCGGCGCGCAGGCCGAGCGAGCAGTGGGCGCTGGGCCAGTCCGTCCTCGACGGGTTCCTGACCCGGTCCCCGGTCGGCATGGCCGTGATGGATCTGCAGCTGCGCTATGTGTGGCTGAACGACACGCTGGAACGGTTCGGCGGTGTGCCCCGCGAACAGCGCCTGGGGCGCCGGCTGAGCGATCTGCTGCCCGGCCTCCAGGCGGTCGCCATCGAGGGGCTGATGAGCAAGGTACTCGAGACCGGGGACCCGATCACCGACTACGAGTACCTGGGGTGGAGCTGGGCCGACCCGCACCGCCGGCACGCCTACTCCACATCGTTCTTCCCCCTGGTGGGTGACGACGACTCCGTCACCGGGGTCTGCTATATGGTCCAGGACGTCACCGAGCGGTGGAACGCCCGCCGGCTGCTCTCGCTGGTCAACGAGGCGGGCACCCGCGTGGGCACGACCCTGGACGTGATGGTCACGGCCCAGGAGCTCGCCGACTTCGCCGTTCCCGGATTCGCGGACTTCGTCATCGTCGACCTCCTGGAGCCGGTGCTCAGCACCGAAGGGCACGGCGCGTGGCTGACCGACGCGGGACCGGCGCCCGCACGGCCGGTGATGCGCCGCGCCGGGATGTGCTCGGTGCGCGAGGGCTGCCCGGAGGCCGTGGCACGCATCGGGGACCGGGTGGACTTCCTGCCGCCGCCGCACGACGCCAACCTGCTCATCGACGGCGAGCCGATCCTCATCCCCGTCCTCGATCCCTCCGACGAACTGTGGACCACCGAACAGCCCGAACGGGCGGTGAGCATCCGCGAGTTCGGCCTGCACTCCCTCATCTCCGTGCCGATGCGGGCGCGCAACACCGCCCTGGGCCTCGCCACCTTCGTCCGGTCCCTCAACCCCGTCTCGTTCCGGTCCGACGACGTCCTGCTGGCCCGGGAACTGGTGGCGCGGGCGGCGCTGTGCGTCGACAACGCCCGCCGGTACACCCGCGAACACACGGCCGCGGTCACCCTCCAGCGCAGCCTGCTGCCGCACGCCCTGGCGGGCGGAACGGCGCTGGAGCTGGCCTCCTCCTACCTGCCGGCGGACCCCACCGACGGGGTGGGCGGCGACTGGTTCGACGTGATCCCCCTGTCCGGGGCCCGGGTGGGCCTCGTCGTCGGCGACGTGGTGGGGCACGGCATCGCCGCCGCGGCGACCATGGGCCGGCTGCGCACCGCGGTGCAGACCCTCGCCGACATGGAGATGCCCCCCGACGAGCTGCTGGCCCACCTCGACGATCTCGTGCTCCGGCTGAGCGTGGAACGGACCGACGACCCGGCCGGCCACCAGGCCGCCACCGCCTTCCTGGGGGCGACCTGCCTGTACGCCGTCTACGACCCGGTCACCCGGCGGTGCACGATGGCCCGGGCGGGACATCCGCCGCCCGTCGTCGTCACCCACGACGGGCAGGTGTCCTTCCCGGAGCCCCCGGCCGGGCCTCCGCTGGGGCTCGGCGGGATGGCGTTCGAATCGACCGAGATCGAGCTCGCCGAGAACAGCCTGATCGGTCTCTACACCGACGGACTCGTGGAGGGAGCCGACCGGGACATCGAAGAGGGCATGTTCCGGCTCGGCGAGGTGCTGGCCCGGTCCGACGCCGATCTGGCGGCCCTGTGCACCTCGGCGGTGCGGCAGCTCGTGCCCGTGCCCCAGCCCGACGACATCGCCCTGCTCCTGGCGCGCACGCACGCCCTCGGCGCCGACCACGTCGTCTCCTGGGAGGTGCCGGCGGACCCGGCCGCCGTCGCCGACGTCCGGGCCCGGGCCACCCGGCAGGTGGAGGCCTGGGGGCTCGGCGACCTGGCCATGACGTCCGAGCTCATCGTGAGTGAGCTGGTCACCAACGCCGTGTGCTATGCCACACCGCCCATACGGCTGCGGCTGATCCTCGACGCCCGCCTGACCTGCGAGGTCTCCGACGCCAGCAGCACGGCCCCACGGCTGAGGCATGCCCGGATCATGGACGAGGGGGGCCGCGGCCTCTTTCTGGTGGCCCAGCTCGCCCACCGGTGGGGTTCCAGGTACACGGCCGACGGAAAGATCATCTGGGCCGAGCAGGAGATCCCGTGACCCGGTCCGCGACCCTCGCGGACCCCACAGCTGACCGCCGGTCGTAAGGGCCGCGTCAAAGCCGCGGGCGCCCCCGTCAGGAACGTGTCAACGACGGTCGTTTCCGGCCACGGACGGTGTTCTCTCGATCTGTCCGTACCTCTTCCGCACCTCTTCAAGGAGTTCGCGATGGCCGATCTGGCCTTCGTCGTCACCACGCTCGCGGTCTTCGCGCTGGTGGCCCTCGTCGCCAAGGGGGTGACCAAGCTGTGACCGCCGAGAACATCGTCGGCCTCGTCGTGGCCGTCGCCCTGCTGGGCTATCTGGTCCTCGCCCTGATCTTCCCGGAGAGGTTCTGAGCGGCATGGGTCCCGTACTCGCCGGCGTGCTCCAACTGCTGGCTCTCGTGGCGGCGCTGGCGCTCGCCCACATCCCCCTCGGCACCTACATGTCCAGGGTCTACTCCTCCGGCCGGCACTGGCGCGTCGAGAAGTGGATCTACAAGGGCATCGGCGCCGACCCGGACACCGAGATGCGCTGGCCCGCCTACCTGCGCGGTGTGCTGGCCTTCTCGGCGGCCGGCGTCCTCTTCCTCTACCTGCTCCAGCGGCTCCAGGGCCACCTGCCCGGCTCGCTCGGCTTCCGGGCGATCGACCCGGACCAGGCGTTCAACACCGCCGCCTCCTTCGTCACGAACACCAACTGGCAGTCGTACTACGGCGAGCAGGCCATGGGGCACGTCGTGCAGACCGCGGGTCTGGCCGTGCAGAACTTCGTCTCCGCGGCCGTCGGCATCGCGGTGGCGGTGGCTCTCGTACGGGGGTTCGCGCGGTCCCGCACCGGTGAGCTGGGCAACTTCTGGTCGGACCTGGTGCGCGGCACCGTCCGTATCCTGCTGCCGCTCGCCTTCGTCGCCGCGATCGTCCTGGTCGCCTGCGGCGCCATCCAGAACTTCTCCGGCATTCACGAGGTCGGCCAGTTCTTCGGCGGCTCGCAGCAGTGGAACGGCGGTGCGGTCGCCTCGCAGGAGGCCATCAAGGAGCTGGGCACCAACGGCGGGGGCTACTTCAACGCCAACTCCGCCCACCCGTTCGAGAACCCGACCCCGTTCACCAACCTCTTCGAGATCTTCCTGCTGCTGGTGATCCCGGTCGCGCTGACCCGCACCTTCGGCATCATGGTCGGCTCCGTCAGGCAGGGCTACGCGATCCTCACGACGATGGCCGGCATCTGGGTCGGCTTCGTCGCCCTGATGATGTGGACCGAGTTCGCCCATCACGGTCCGGCGCTCCAGATCGCCGGGGGCGCGATGGAGGGGAAGGAGGTCCGCTTCGGGATCGGCTCCTCGTCCATCTTCGCGGTGTCGACGACGCTCACCTCGACCGGCGCCGTGGACTCCTTCCACTCCTCCTTCACCGGTCTCGGCGGCGGTATCACCATGCTCGGCATGATGCTGGGCGAGATCGCGCCCGGCGGCACCGGCTCCGGCCTGTACGGCATGCTGATCATGGCGGTCATCGCGGTGTTCGTCGCGGGCCTGATGGTCGGCCGTACGCCCGAGTACCTGGGCAAGAAGATCGGCACCCGCGAGATCAAGTTCGCGGCCTGCTACATCCTCATCACCCCGGCGCTGGTACTCGTCTTCACCGCCGCGGCGATGGCGCTGCCCACCCCGGGCAACTCGATGACCAACTCGGGCGCGCACGGCTTCTCCGAGATCCTCTACGCCTACACCTCGGCGTCCAACAACAACGGCTCGGCCTTCGCCGGTCTGAACGCGGACACGCAGTGGTTCAACAGCACCCTGGGCCTGGCGATGCTCCTCGGCCGTTTCCTGCCGATGGTGTTCGTGCTGGCGCTGGCCGGCTCGCTCGCCGAACAGAGGCCGGTACCGGTCTCGGCCGGCACGCTGCGCACCGAAAAGCCGCTGTTCACGGGCTTGTTGGTGGGCGCGATCCTGATCATCACCGGGCTGACGTACTTTCCGGCGCTCGCGCTGGGACCGCTCGCCGAAGGGCTGGCGTCATGACGACCGACGTAACGAAGCAAGAGGACTCGATGTCCACAGTCACTCCCACCCGCGCACCCCACCAGGACGTCCGTACCGGTCACCGGGACCCGAGCCGTGTCGGTGCGGGATTCTTCGACCCCAGGCAACTCGTGAAGGCGCTGCCGGACGCCCTCCGCAAGCTCGATCCGCGGGTGATGGTCAAGTCGCCCGTGATGTTCGTGGTGTGGATCGGCTCCCTGCTCACCACCGTCTTCTCCGTCAAGGACCCGGGCGACTGGTTCGGCTGGACCATCAGCGCCTGGCTGTGGCTGACCGTGATCTTCGCCAACCTGGCGGAAGCGGTCGCCGAGGGCCGGGGCAAGGCGCAGGCCGACACCCTGCGCAGGGCCAAGACCGACACCGTCGCCCGACGGCTCGCCGGGGACCGCGAGGAGCAGGTACCCGGCACCGAACTGCGCATCGGCGACCTCGTCGTGTGCGAGGCCGGTGACATCGTCCCGGGGGACGGTGACGTCGTCGAGGGCGTCGCGTCCGTCGACGAGTCGGCGATCACCGGCGAGTCGGCGCCGGTCATCCGTGAGTCGGGCGGTGACCGGAGCGCGGTCACCGGCGGCACGAAGGTCCTCTCCGACCGGATCGTCGTCAGGATCACGACGAAGCCGGGCGAGACCTTCATCGACCGGATGATCAACCTGGTCGAGGGCGCGGCCCGGCAGAAGACGCCGAACGAGATCGCGCTGAACATCCTGCTCGCCTCGCTCACGATCGCCTTCCTGCTCGCGGTGGCGACGCTGCCGGCGTTCGCGGACTACGCGGGCACCCACCTCACGATGGTCGTGCTGGTGGCGCTGCTGGTCTGCCTCATCCCCACCACGATCGGCGCGCTGCTGTCGGCGATCGGCATCGCGGGCATGGACAGGCTGGTGCAGCGCAACGTGCTGGCCATGTCCGGCCGGGCCGTCGAGGCCGCCGGTGACGTCTCGACCCTGCTCCTCGACAAGACCGGCACCATCACCCTCGGCAACCGCCGGGCCGCCGGGTTCGTGCCGGTGCGCGGGACGACCGAGGCCGAACTCGCGGACGCGGCCCAGCTCTCGTCGCTGGCCGACGAGACGCCGGAGGGCCGCTCCGTCGTCGTCCTGGCGAAGGAGAGGTACGCGCTGCGCGAGCGCCATCAGGGCGAACTGTCCGGCGCCGAGTGGATCGCCTTCACCGCCCAGACCCGGATGTCGGGTGTGGACGTCGACGGGCGCAGGATCCGCAAGGGCGCGGCCGGCTCGGTCGTCGCCTGGGTCCGGGAGCGGGGCGGCGAGGTGTCCCCGGACGCCGGCGCGCTCACCGACCGGATAGCCGAGGCGGGCGGCACACCGCTGCTCGTGGCCGTCGAAGACACGGACGGCGCCCGGGTGCTGGGCGTCGTTCACCTCAAGGACGTCGTCAAGGACGGCATGCGCGAGCGGTTCGACGAACTGCGCCGGATGGGCATCAGGACCGTCATGATCACCGGCGACAACCCGCTGACGGCGAAGGCGATCGCCGAGGAGGCCGGTGTCGACGACTTCCTCGCGGAGGCCACCCCCGAGGACAAGATGGCGCTCATCAAGCGGGAGCAGGCGGGCGGCAAGCTCGTCGCGATGACCGGCGACGGCACCAACGACGCACCCGCGCTGGCCCAGGCGGACGTCGGGGTGGCGATGAACACGGGCACGTCGGCCGCGAAGGAGGCCGGCAACATGGTCGACCTCGACTCCGACCCGACCAAGCTCATCGAGATCGTCGAGATCGGCAAGCAACTCCTCATCACCCGGGGCGCGTTGACGACGTTCTCCATCGCCAACGACGTCGCCAAGTACTTCGCGATCATCCCGGCGCTGTTCGCGGCGGTCTACCCGGGCCTGGACCGGCTCAACATCATGGGACTGTCCTCACCGGACTCCGCGATCCTGTCGGCCGTCGTCTTCAACGCGCTGATCATCATCGCCCTCGTCCCGCTGTCCCTGAGGGGCGTGCGGTACCGGCCGGTCAGCGCGGACAGGATGCTCCGCCGCAATCTGACGGTCTACGGCATCGGCGGCCTGGTCGCGCCCTTCGTCGGCATCAAGCTCATCGACCTGCTGATCTCCCTCGTCCCCGGGCTGTAACTCCTCGAAAGCGTGCTGAAGGCTATGAACAACTCGGTTACGAACACGGCCCGGTTGCTGTGGGCGGGCCTGCGCGCCCTGCTCGTGCTGACCCTGGTGACGGGTGTCGCCTACCCGCTCGCGGTCACCGGGATCGCCCAGGGGGTCTTCCCCGGCGAGGCGAACGGCTCCGAGATCAGGGCGGACGGCAGGGTCGTCGGCTCCTCACTCATCGGCCAGGCCTACGACCTGCCGTTGCGGAAGGGCCAGGAGACCCCGGAGCCCGATCTGAAGTGGTTCCAGGGCCGTCCGCAGAACGGCCTCGGCGCCAACAGCGTCAACACCCGGTACAAGCTGATCCTGTCCGGCGCCACCAACCGGTCCGCCGACAACCAGGACCTGATCGACTGGGTGACGGCCGCGAAGGCGGCGGTCGTGAAGGACAACTCGACAGCCGGTCACCGGGTCAGCCCTTCGGACGTGCCCGCGGACGCGGTCACCTCATCGGGCTCCGGACTGGACCCGGACATCTCCCCGCAGTACGCGGACCTCCAGGTGTACCGGGTGGCCGAGAGGAACGGCCTGTCCGTCGCCCGGGTGCGGAAACTGGTCGACGAGCACACCGACGGCCGCACCCTGGGCTTCCTCGGTGAGCCCCGGGTGAACGTCCTGGAGCTCAACATCGCGCTCAAGGCCCTGGTGGCGAAGGGCTGATGGCGTGCCGCGCGGCCCGGGGGAGCCGGCGGTCAGGAGAGCCAGTCGGTGTAGTGGGTGGGGGCGATGCGGGCGCCGTCCGGGGCGGCGAGGACGTCACCGTCCACGGCGGCGAACATACCGGCGCCGGCGTCGGTGACGACGGTCCGCGTGTCGCTCCTGGCGGCGAGGGTGAGCCGGCCGAGTTCGTCGAGGGGGTAGCGGTCGGGGCCCGCGATGTCGAGGACGCCGTTCAGGGGTGCGCCCGCCGCCGTCTCGGCGACGAAGCGGGCCACGTCCGCGGCGGCGATCGGCTGGATCGGCGTGGCGGGCAGGCGGACGGTGTCACCGTCGGCGGTCCAGGACAGGACCGCGTCCATGAACTCCATGAACTGGGTGGCGCGGACGATGGAGTAGGGGACGGCCCCGGCTTTGAGGATGTCCTCCTGGAGGACCTTCGCGCGGTAGTAGTCCAGGTCGGGAACCTGGTCCACGCCGACGATGGAGAGGATCACGAAGTGGCCGACTCCGGCCTTCTCGCTCGCGGCGAGCAGGTTGTCCATCGAGGTCCGGAAGAAGGCGAGCGAAGCCTCGTCGAAGGTCGGGGAGTTCGACAGGTTGACGACGACGTCCGCGCCCGCGAGGGCCGCCTCGAGGCCCTGGCCGGTGATGATGTCCACTCCCGTGGACGGTGAGTGCGGGACGGCCTGGTGTCCGGCCGCGTCGAGGTTCTTCACGACCTGCGACCCGATCAGCCCGGTGCCGCCGATGACTGCGAACTTCATGATCTGCCCTTCCCTGGATGACTGTGCCCGTTACGCGGTACATGTGGTCTATGTGGTCTATGAGTCTTGTGCGGCTCATGTAACCACTGCCGTGGCGGTGCCGCCGTGCCGCGCCTTAACTCGGACACTTTATATCCGGGATAATACTCGGACATCTTGTGTCCGTGTCAATGGCGCGCGGGTAGGGTGAGGGGGTGAAAATGTCCGGTGGCGTGGAGTGGGCTCTGCACTGCTGCGTCGTGCTGACCTCGGTGGAGGAACCGGTGCCGGCGGCGCGGCTCGCACAGCTGCACGACGTCCCGCCCACCTATCTCGCCAAGCAGCTCCAGGCCCTTTCTCGCGCCGGGCTCGTACAGGCGGTGCAGGGGAAGTCCGGGGGGTACGTGCTGACCCGGTCGCCCGCGTTGATCACGGTGCTCGACGTCGTCGAGGCGATCGACGGACCGGGCCCGGCGTTCGTGTGCACGGAGATCCGCCGGCGCGGCCCGATGGCGAGTCCGCCCGAGGCCTGCACCGCCCCGTGCGCGATCTCCCGTGCCATGGCCTCCGCCGAGTCGGCGTGGCGCGCGTCCCTGGGGTCCGTCACCATCGCCGACCTGGCCGCCGGCGTCGAGTCGGACTACGGGAACGGCGCCCTCGCCGGCATCGGCGCCTGGCTGAGCCCGGCCGGCAGCTGAGACCGGGACGACCTGCTGCCCGCCGCTCAGGGGTGCCGGAGGATCGTCACCTCGCGGTGGGGGGCGCGTGCCGGCGGGCGGCGAGGCCGAGACCGGCCGCGCCGACGGATCCGGCGAGGGCGAGCACGCCCAGCGCTCCTGTCAGGCTGCCGACGGCCGAGGTGAGCGCGAGGACCACGAGCGGGCAGATGAACTGGCCGATGAAGAAGGACCCCGTCCACAGACCGGTGCCGCGGCCGCGATCGGCGTGGTCGAGCTTGGACAGGGCCAGGGTGAGCAGGCTCGGCAGCATGATGCCGCCGCCGAAGCAGTTGATCATGGCGCCGACGGTCAGTGCGACGGGGTCGGCGGCGAGCCAGATCACGGCGAAACCCAGGGCGCACAGGGCGAAGACGGCGGGCAGCCAGGCGTCCGGGGTGCGGCCGAGCCTGGTGAAGACGACCGCACCGATCACGGTCGCGACGCTGGAGGCCGCGATGGCGAGCCCGATCGTGCCGGGGTCGGTCACGCCCATGTCGTCGAGGAGGAAGGCCATCTCGACCTGGACGGCGTAGAAGAGGACGGCGCCGAAGACGGTGAGCGCGCATGTCCCGGCCAGCGGCCGCCAGGGGAAGGAACGCCCGGCCCGCTCAGGGGACATGGTGGGCGAGGAGGCGGGGGCCCTGTCGTCGGTCGGGGTGCGGGAGGAGACGGCGCCGGTCCCGTCGGCCGGCAGGGGCAGGGGCAGGGGCAGGGGCAGGCGCCGGGGCCGGGGCAGGAAGGCGGCCATGGCGGGGGCGAGGAGCAGGCTGACGGCGTAGGCCCAGAACGGCGTGCGCCAGCCGGCCGATCCTGCCGCGCCGCCCAGGGCGAAGAAGGCCGTCGCGGAGACCGAGGCGCACATCGTCTGCATGGCCAGGTAGCGGTCGCGTTGCCGGCCGGAGTAGTAGTCGCCGATCAGCGTGGTGCAGCAGGTCATGATGGCGGCCTCGACCACCCCGACGAGGGCGCGGCTGGCGACGATGGCGCCGAGGGAGTCCAGCCACAGCGGGGCGGTGCCGACGATCGCGTAGAGCACGGTGGCGATCACGAGGAGACGTTCGCGGCCGAGCCGGTCGACGAGGATGCCGGCGAAGGGGGCCAGCAGCGCCAGGGACAGGGCCGGGATCGTCAGGGCCATGGGGACCAGCGCTTCGGCGCCGGGCGTCCCGGCGAAGTGGTCCCGCATCCGCGGCAGGACGGGAGCGATGAGCACGGCGCCCAGGACGGGCAGACAGCTGCCGGCCATCAGCAGCGTGATGCGAAGCCGGTGGGCGGCACCGGACGCGGACTGTTCGGCCGGCGCGTCCTCGCCGGCGGCGAGCGGCGGGGACGGGAGCGGGGGCACGGGAGCGGGCATGCGGGAACTCCACCTGGCGTATCGGAGGGGGAACGGGGTGCGGCCGTCTCGGTGAGGCCACCCGGAACACGGGACGGAACCGGAACGCGGAGCTGATCCGGGACACGGGACGGAACCGGAACGCGGAGCTGATCCGGAACACGGGACGGAACCGGAACGCACGGCAGGTCCGGGACGCGGCACGGAACCGGGACGCGGCAAGAAGCCGGGACACGGCACGGAACCGGGGTGCAAGGCAGGTCCGGAGCGCAGGGCGGGTCCGGAGCGCGGGCGGGGCACGGGGGTGGGTGGGACCGGAGGGTGGGGCACCGGTTCCGGGCGTTGCGACGACGATCACGAAAGCCGGTCGGCTCACCGGGCTCCGCGCCGCCCCGGCACCGGTGAGTGGGGCGGCTCCGGCGTCGGGTGGAGACGACTATGAGGTACCGGGGAGGACCTGCCTACCCCCCGGCCGATCCGGATCGAGGATGTGGATCATTCATGCCCTGGATGCGGCCCGGGATCCGGATGCGGGCGCGCTCAGCTCCGCTCCCACCCGGGCGGCGGTCTCGCGCAGCCAGATATGGGCCGCGTCGTGGGTGTGGACCGGGTGCCACCACAGGGCTTCCTGGAGGGGGACCACCTCGTACGGCGCCGCCATGACGCGTACGGCGGCCACCCCGTTCAGCTGCTCGGCGAGGCGCTGCTGCACCAGGGCGATCCGCCGGGTGCCGGCCACCAGGAACGGCAGCACCTGGAAGCTGTCGACCGAGACCTCGACGCGGGGTTCGATGCCGAGCATGCTCAACTGGCGGGCGGCGGGGGCGTCGTAGGTGCGCTGGTAGGTGACCCAGGGCAGCCGTGCCAGATCGTCCATGGTCAGCCGGTCGCCGACCTCGTCGTTGGTCTCGGCGACGAGGAAGGCCCAGCCGTCGGTGAACAGCTCGACGGCCGGGAAGCCGCTGATGACGCCGTGCGGCATTAGCAGCCCGTCCGCCGTGCTGAGCAGCGTCGCCGTCTCCTCCGTCACGTCGGTCGGGGGCCGCTGGAAGCGCAGCCGTACGCCGGGAGCCTCGGCGTGCACGGTCCGGGCGAGCTCGGCGCCGAACACGGCGACGGCGTAGTCGGAGGAGAGCAGGGTGAACTCGTGCTCCTCGCTGCCGGGAACGAACTCGGCCCTGCTGCTGAACACCCTTTCCAGCAGGTCACAGGCGGTGGCGGTGCGGTCGAGGAGTGCGCGCCCGAGAGCGGTGAGCTCGTACTGTCCGCCGACGCGGGAGAGCAGTTCGTCGTCGAAGTGGCGGCGAAGTCGGGCCAGGGCCGCGCTCATCGCGGGCTGGCTGAGCCCGATGCGCTGTCCGGCGCGGGTGACGTTGCGTTCCTCCAGCAGCGCCCGCAGGGACAGGACGAGATTGAGGTCGAGGCCGGACAGGTACACAACGCCTCCCTACCGAGGCCGCCCCAGGCGGCGCGCTATTCACCCGATGGATGATCGATATCCAAAGAATCGATTTCCCAGATTACGGGAGGAGGGTCAGATTAGTCGCATCGCCATCAGGAGGACATGTCAGTGAAACCCGCAGCCCCGTCCGCGTCCTTCTCCGGACCCTTCGCCCTCGGCACCCTTTCCGCCCCTGACCAGGCGCCTTTCCCCGGTCTCGTGGTCCCCGAAGGGCGGGTCCTGGACCTTCGCACCGCCTTCGCCGATCCCGCTCTGACGATCCGGCGGCTCCTCGAGCGCTGGGACGAGGCGCTGCCGCGCCTGGCCGCCCTCGCGGCGGACGCCGCCGACGCCACGGATACCGCCGACGCCCCAGACGACACCGACGCCCCGGACGGCGCCGACGCCTGGCAGCCGCTCGACGGGCTGCGGGTGCACGCCCCGGTGGAGCCCCGCCAGGTCTTCCAGTCCGGCGCCAACTACCGGCAGCATGTGATCGACCTGGAGGTCGCCCACCGCGCGCCCGACGACCCCCGCACACCGGAGGCGGCCCGGGCGGAGATCGCCGAGGTCATGGACCGGCGGGCGGCGGAGGACCTGCCGTACGTGTTCATCGGTCTGCCGAGCGCGATCACCGGGCCCTATGACGATGTGGTCCTGCCTTCCTGGGCCGAACAGCCCGACTGGGAGCTGGAGTTGGCGGTCGTCATCGGTCGGCCGGCCTACCAGGTGCCCGTGTCGGAGGCCCTGGCGCACGTCGCCGGGTACACGATCGCCAACGACCTCACCGACCGCGCCACCGTCTTCCGCCGGGACATGAAGGCCATCGGCACGGACTGGCTGCGCAGCAAGAACGCACCCGGTTTCACCCCGCTCGGCCCCTGGATCGTGCCGGCCGCGTCCGTCGCCGACCCGGGCGATCTGCGGGTCACCCTCAAGCTGAACGGCGAGACCATGCAGGACGAGTCCACCGAGGACATGCTCTTCGGCATCGCCCGGCTGGTGTCGTACGCCTCGCAGACATCCCGGCTCCTGCCCGGAGACCTCGTGTTGACCGGCAGCCCGGCCGGCAACGGCATGCACTGGGGACGGCTGCTGCGCGACGGCGACGTCATGGACGGCTCGATCACCGGGCTCGGCGCCCAGCGCACCCGCTGTATCGCGCGGGCGGCGTCGTGAGTCCGGACCGCGACGACCCCGAGGGCGCGATCGCCGAGGCGGCCAAGTCCTACTCCAACTGGGGCCGTTGGGGTGAGGACGATGTGCTGGGCACCCTGAACTTCCTCGACGGGGCGAAGCGCCGCGAAGGCGCCGCACTGGTCCGCCGGGGAGTCAGTTTCTCGCTCGCGCAGTCCTTCGACATGAACGGCCCGCAGAAGGGCTGGCGGCGGCGCACCAACCCGGTGCACACCATGCTCGACACCGGTACCGACGCCGCCCTCGGCAACCAGGGTTTCCCGCACGGCATCGGCGGCGCCGACGACGTGATCGCGATGCCGCTCCAATGCTCCACCCAGTGGGACGGGCTCGGCCATATCTTCGACCACGGCAAGGCCTGGAACGGCCGCCCGGCCGAGCGGGTCGTCACCTCGGACGGCGACCTCGTCACCGGCATCGAGCACATGGCGCCGTACGTCGCGGGGCGCGGAGTCCTCCTGGACGTCGGCCGAGTCACGGGAAGCGAAGGCGAGTTGCCCGACGGGTTCGCCATCACCGAGGAGCACCTGACCGCGACCGCCGGCGCGCACGGCGTGGCGGTCGGCCGCGGTGACATCGTCGTCGTACGGACCGGCCGGCTGGCCCGGGCCCGGCGCGAGGGCTGGGGCGACTACGCGGGCGGCGACTCGCCCGGCCTGTCGTTCACCACGGCGGGCTGGCTGCACCGTACCGAGATCGCCGCCATCGCCACCGACACCTGGGGCTTCGAGGTCCGGCCGAACGAGTTCGACGCGGCCTTCCAGCCCCTGCACCAGGTCGCCATCCCCAACATGGGCCTGCTCATCGGGGAGATGTGGGACCTCGACGCGCTCGCCGCCGACTGCGCGGCCGACGGCCGGTACGAGTTCTGGCTCACCGCCGCACCCCTGCCCATCACCGGAGCCGTCGGCTCACCCGTCAACCCGGTCGCGGTCAAGTAGCCCGCGCGACAAGGGAGCTTCCCATGACCACACCCCGCACGGTCCTCGTCATCGGCGGCGGCGCCGCAGGCTGCGCCGTCACCGTCCTGCTGTGCCGCGCCGGCGTCACCGTGGACCTGATCGAGGCCAGGCCCGACTGGAACGCCACGACCGGCTCCGGCATCACCCTCCAGGGCAACGCGCTGCGCGTGCTGCGCGAACTCGGTGTCCGGGAGCAGGTCGAATCCTCCGGCTGGGCCTTCGGCTCGCTCGGCGTCATCGCCCCCGACGGCACCCTCCTCCACGAGGCCGAGGACCTGCGGACCGGCGGCGACGACCTGCCCGCCACCCTGGGCATGCAGCGGCCCCGGTTGCAGCAGATCCTCATCGACACGGTCCGCGCCGGCGGCGCCGGCGTCCGCCTGGGCGTCACCGCCGAGACCCTGGACCAGGACGCCGAGGGCGTCTCGGTGCGCTTCAGCGACGGCGGCACCGCCCGGTACGACCTGGTGATCGCCGCCGACGGACTCAACTCCGCGACCCGGGCCGCCATCGGCATCACCGCGAAACCCGAGCCGACCGGCATGGCCATCTGGCGCACCACCGCCCCGCGTCCCACGGGCCTGGTCCGCACCGACCTCGCCTACGGCGGACCCGCGTACATCGCGGGCTACTGTCCGACCGGCGAACAGACCCTCTACGCCTATGTCGTCGAGGCCTGCCGCGACCGGGCCTCCATCGACCCGGCCGACCACGCCGACGAGATGCGCCGGCTCACCCGGGGGTACGGCGGCCACTGGGCCGAGATCACCCCGCACATCACCGACCCGGCGAAGGTCAACTACACCTGGTTCGACCGGCTGCTGGTCGAGGGCTCCTGGCACCGCGGCCGGGTGGTACTGGTCGGCGACGCCGCGCACTGCTGCCCGCCCACCCTCGCGCAGGGCGCGGCCATGTCCCTGGAGGACGCCTCCGTCCTCGCGGAACTCCTCACCGGTGGCCGGGACTGGGACGACGACCTGCTCCAGCGGTACTACGAGCGCCGCATCCCCCGGGTGCGGGCCGTCGTCGAGGCGTCCGTGCGGCTCGGGCAGTGGCAGCTGGACGGCGTCCGCGACGCCGACGTCCCCGGCCTGATCGGCCGGACCATGACGATGCTCAAGGAACTGCCGTGACCGATCACCCGTCGCCGACCGTCGACGTCCACGCCCATGTCCTGCTCCCCGAGGTCGACGCCCTCGTCGCGGGCCTCCCCGGTCTGACCGCGGCCAGGGAGCTGGACGCCCGGCGCAACGGCCCCGCCGCCCTGGCCGTCAGCGGCCCCATGGTCCGCGAGCGCGTCCCGAGGCTCACCGATGTCACCGTGCGGCTGGCCGCCATGGACGCGCAGGGCGTGGACGTGCAGCTGGTCAGCCCGTCACCCTCGCACTACCACTACTGGGCGGACGAGGAGAGCGCCGAGAAGGTGTACCGGCTCGCGAACGAGGCGACGGCCGCGCACTGCGCCCGGGCACCCGACCGGCTGAAGGGGCTCGGGCTCGTTCCGCTCCAGCACCCGGCCCAGGCCGTGGACGCTCTCGAACACGCCCTGGAACAAGGCCTGTCGGGGGTCGAGATCTCCTCCCACGCCCCGGGCCGGGAACTGTCCGACCCGGCGTACGAGCCCTTCTGGGCACGGGCCGAGGCGACCGGGGCGATCCTCTTCCTGCACCCCTTCGGCTGCACGCTCGACGAGCGCCTGGACCGCTGGTACCTGTCCAACACCGTGGGCCAGCCCACCGAGAACGCCGTCGCCCTCTCCCACCTCGTTTTCTCCGGGGTACTGGACCGGCACCCCGGGCTGAAGCTGATCGCCGCGCACGGCGGCGGCTATCTGCCCACCCACATCGGCCGCTCCGACCACGCCTGGTCGACGCGCGCCGACGCCGGAGCGGGCTGCGCCCACCCGCCCAGCAGCTACCTCGGACGGCTGTACTTCGACTCACTGGTCCACGACCCGCACGTACTGCGGGAGCTGGTCCGCGCCGTCGGCGCCGACCGCGTACTCCTCGGCTCGGACTACCCCTTCGACATGGGCACCGAGGACCCCGTCGGCGCGCTGCGCGCGGCCCGGCTGCCCGACGCCGACTTCCACGCCGTACGAGGCGGCAACGCCGCCGCCCTCCTCCGGAAGGACTGACCCCCATGCGTCTGCTCACCCATCTGCGGCACGTCGACCTCGCCGTGCCCGACTACGACAGGCAACTCGACTTCTACGCCGGTGTCTGGGGCCTGACCAAGGTCGCCGAGGACTCCGGGATCTCCTTCCTGGCCGCCGAGGGCAGCCCCGAGAGCTACGTCGTACGGCTGCGCAAGGCCGACGAGAAGCGTCTCGACCTGGTCTCCTACGGCGCGGCGAGCGCGGCGGACGTGGACACCCTCGCCGAGGGCCTCCTCGCCGGGGGCGTCCGGCTGGTCTCGCGGCCGGGCAAGGTCGAGACCCCCGGCGGCGGCTACGGCTTCCGCTTCTTCGACGTCGACGGCCGCACCGTCGAGGTCTCGGCGGACGTCGAGGTACGACAGCACCGCAGGATCGAGGAGAAGGAGGCCGTCCCGGTCAAGCTCTCGCACGTCGTCCTCAACTCCCCGGACCTGAACCGCACCCGGGAGTGGTACGAGCGCCACCTGGGCTTCCGGCTCTCCGACACCCTCATGCACCCGCGCATGGGCGAGGCCATGCACTTCATGCGGATCAGCAACCAGCACCACTCCATGGCGATCGCCAAGGGCCCGCACACGTCCCTGCACCATGTGTCCTTCGAGATGCGCGGTATCGACGAGTACCTGCGCGGCTCCGGCCGGGTGATGCGTTCGGGGGCCCGCAAGCTCTGGGGTCCGGGCCGGCACACGGCCGGCGACAACACCTTCACCTACTTCCTGGACCCGCAGGGCAACACCGTCGAGTACACGACGGAGCTGGAACTGCTGGACGAGGACACCTGGCACCCGCACGTCTACGACTTCTCCCGGCCCGAGATCGCCGACCAGTGGGGCACCGCCAATCCCATGAACGAACTCGTCGCCAAGGAGTCCTTCAACGACGTCGACCGCGGTGTGTTCGTCGCCCCGCCGGTGTGAGGAGCGACGACCCGTGCGCATAGCCACCTACGTCCATGCGGGCCGCCGCCGCTGCGGGATCGTCGAGGACACCGTCGTACACCATCTGCCGGACGGCACCTCGCCGCTGGATGCGCCCCTCGGGGTGCGCCCCGTCGGACCGGCCGTCCCGCTCGCCGACGTCCGGCTGCTGGCCCCCCTGGAGCCGGCGACGCTCCGGGACTTCGTCACCTTCGAGGAGCACGTCGAGGGCGTACGGCGCTCCGTCGACGGCTCCGGCGGGGTGCCGGAGGCCTGGTACGACGCGCCGACGTTCTACTTCACCAACCCCTACGCGGTGCTCGGGCCGTACGACGACGTGCCCGTGCCTCCCGGCTCGAAGGTCCTCGACTTCGAACTGGAGGTCGCCGCCGTGATCGGGCGCGAGGGCCGGGATCTCACGCCGGAGGAGGCCCGCGACCACATCGTCGGCTACACGATCCTCAACGACTGGTCGGCCCGGGACCTCCAGTCCCGTGAGATGCAGGTCCGCCTCGGCCCGTGCAAGGGCAAGGACACGGCCGCCACCCTCGGGCCGTACCTGGTCACCTCGGACGAGCTGGAGCCGTACCGGGACGCCGACGGCTTCCTGCGCCTGGCACTGACCGCCGCCGTGAACGGCGAGGTCGTCGGCGAGGATCTCCTGTCGAACATGAGCTGGACCTTCGAGGAGATGGTCGCCTACGCCTCCCGGGGCACGGTCGTGCGCCCCGGCGACGTGCTCGGCTCGGGCACCTGCGGCAACGGCGGCTGCCTGGCGGAGCTGTGGGGGGTGCGCGGATACCGGTCGCCGCCGCCGCTGGAGCCCGGTGACACGGTCACGCTCACCGTGGAGGGCATCGGCACGGTGTCCAACACGGTGGTGGCGGGCGTCGATCCCGTGCCGCTCCCCGCCGCCCGCCGCCGGACCCGGGAGCGGCCGTGACCGAGCCGCATCGGGGAAGGCTCCTGGGCAGGGTCGTGGTCGTCACCGGCGCGGCCCGCGGCCAGGGCGCCGCAGAGGCCGACGCCCTGGCCCGCGAGGGCGCCCGGGTCGTCGCCACCGACGCCCGGCCGACGGGCGAGTGCCGGCGCCTCGACGTCACCAGCGAGGACGACTGGGCCGAACTGGCCGCGTCCCTGCGGGAGTCGTACGGCGAGGTGCACGGCCTGGTCAACAACGCGGGCGTCACCTGGCGCGCCCGCGTCGGCGACGTACGGCCCGAGGACTTCGCCCGGGTCCACGCCGTCAACGTCACCGGCCCGCTGCTCGGCATCCAGCACCTGACCCCGCTGATGCCGCCGGGTTCCTCCATCGTCAACGTCGGCTCCTCCGCCGCCCTCACCGGGCACTATCCGGTCGCCTACACGGCGAGCAAGTGGGCCCTGCGCGGCCTGTCGAAGAGCGCCGCGACCGAGCTCGGCCCGCGCGGCATCCGCGTGAACACGATCCACCCCGGCTTCATCGAGACCGAGATGACCGCCTCCGCCGCGCCCGTCTTCCGTGACGCGAACGTCCGCGAGACACCGCTCGGCCGCACCGGCACGGCGCACGAGGTCGCCCCGCTCGTGGTGTTCCTGCTGTCCGACGAGGCCTCCTTCATCACCGGCGCCGAGATCCCCGTCGACGGCGGCCTCACGGCGCACGGTGGCGTCAAGTCCGTCTCCGACGCCCTGCGCGAGGCGACACCCTGAGCCGACGAGGAGTTCCGGCGCGGCGGCGGCAGCGGCGGCAGGCAGCAGCGGGGACGGCGGTCGCCGAGGCCCTGCTGCGTAGGCGCGAAGGCGCGAAGGCGCGAAGGCGCGAAGGCGCGAAGGCGCGAAGGTACGCCGGCGCGCCGGTGCCTCGCGTACGGAGACCGCACACAAAGATTCCGCGTCCGGCGCCTCGTGCGGAGATACTCGCTTTGTTACCGTGCGCTAGATCGATTAAGTGAACCCGGGACCGCCGCTCGGACCTCGGCGCGAGGGTCTCCGGCTGTCCGTCACTAAATCGATTAAGTATGACGTGACGGGACGCCCGCTCGGCAAAGGAGCCGCACATGACCATCCCCTCCCTCCAGCACGGCATCGACGAGGCCGGGTCTCCGATGAAGCTGCTGTGGCGGCCGGACGCGGAGCCGTGGCTGCCCGAGGTCGTCGACCGCGAGTACGCCGGCTGGCGTCGGGAGCAGGCCGCCTGGCACCAGGGCGTGGCGCTCCTCAACCTCTCCCACCACATGTACGACATGTGGATCGAAGGCCCGGACGCCACCCGGGTGCTGGCCGACCACGGCGCCAACAACTTCGAGAAGTTCGCGATCGGGCAGGCCAAGCAGTACGTGCCCGTCACCCGGCACGGCCACCTCGTGACCGACGGCATCCTGGCCCGCGAGGGCGAGAACGCGTACCTGCTCAGCGGGATCCCGGCCGCGCAGCACTGGGTGCAGTACCACGCCGAGAAGGGCGGGTACGACGTCGGCTTCGCCACCGACCCGTCCTCCGCCTTCCGGCCCGGCGGCGACCCGAAGTTGTTCCGCTACCAGATCCAGGGGCCGTTGGCGACGGAACTCGTCGAGCGGGCGTTCGGCGGACCGCTGCCGGAGACGAAGTTCTTCCACTCCAGCCCGGTCACGCTGGGCGGGCGCCCCCTGCGTGCCCTGCGCCACGGCATGGCCGGTCAGGCCGGCTTCGAGTTCATCGGCCCCTGGGAGCACGCCGCGTACGTCCACGAGACGTTCCTCGAGGTCGGCGAGCCGCTCGGGCTGGTCCAGGTCGGCGCCCGCGCCTACGCCACGCCGAGCGTGGAGAGCGGCTGGATCCCCTCGCCGGTGCCCGGTGTCTACACCGACCCGGACCTGCTGGAATACCGCAGGTACCTGCCCCTGTTCGGTATCGAGGGCAAGCGTCCGCTCAACGGCAGCTACTACTCGGAGGACATCGAGGACTACTACGTGTCCCCGTACGAGCTCGGCTACGGGAAGATGATCTCCTTCAACCACGACTTCGTGGGCCGGGACGCCCTGCTGAAGGCGAAGGACGAGCCGCTGCGCACCAAGGTCACCCTCGTCCTGGACCCGGACGACGTCCGCTCCGTCATCGGAGGGGGTGAGGACCCGGGCTTTGTCCTCACCTACGCCCGTCACCGGGTGGAGGGCGCGGCCGGAGCGGCGGCCGGTCCGGTCGGCATGACGATGCAGAGCGCGTCGATCGACCCGGTGGGCACGGTCCTCAGCCAGACCCTGATCGACCCCGAGCACGCCACGCCGGGCACCGAGGTGACGGTCGTCTGGGGCGAGCACCCCGGTTACGGCACCGACCCCGAGGCCGACCTCGGCTTCCCCCGCATCCGCGCCACCGTCCGGCCGTCCCCGTTCAACGAGCACGCACGCACCCTGTACCGCCACAACCGCTGACGCGGGTCGGCCGAGAAGCGAAACGAGAGACGTCACGATGCAACCCGCGAGCACGGTAAGCACAGCGGTCGGCACCTCGCTGCTGGACGACTTCTCCTTGGAGATGACCGGGAAGGACGTCCCCAAGCTGGAGGAGGCCCGCGACACCATCCCCCGGGGCACCCGGATCAACGTCACCTTCCTCGGCAACGAGGACCTCCAGCTGCGGCTGGACGCGGCCCGGGCGGTCAAACGGCTCGGCTTCGTGCCCGTACCGCACATATCCGCCCGCCGGCTCGGATCCCGCGCCGACCTCGAACGGTTCCTGGCCGGACTGCGCGCGGACGGCACCTCCGACAACGTGTTCCTCGTCGGAGGGGACCCGGCACACCCCGAGGGCCCCTACGCGGACGCGCTGTCCCTGATCGACACGGGGCTGCTGCGCGAGTACGGCGTCCGGCACGTCGGCATCGCCGGCTATCCCGAGGGCCACCCCGCGATCGACGGCACCGCCCTGTGGTCCGCGCTGGGGGACAAGCACGCGGCCCTCGCCGCCCAGCCGCTGGAGGGCGGCGTCATCACCCAGTTCGGGTTCGACGTCCACCCGGTGCTCGCCTGGGTGGAGGAGGCCCGCCGCAGGGGCGTCGGCCTGCCGATCAGGATCGGTGTGCCCGGGCCCGCCGGAGTGCGCCGGCTCCTGGCGTACGCGGGCCGCTTCGGTGTCGGCACCAGCGCCTCCGTCGTCAAGAAGTACGGCTTCTCCCTGACCAACCTCATGGGCACGGCGGGACCGGACCGCTTCCTGCGCGCCCTCGCGGCGGCCCACGATCCCGCCCGGCACGGCGAGCTGAAGATCCACTTCTATACGTTCGGCGGGCTCAAGGCCACCTCCGACTGGGCCGCCCGCTTCCGGAAGGACAGCCTGGCATGACCCTCACCCAGGACGCCCCGGGCCGCACCGCCGAGAGCGGCCCGCCCGCCCCGCAGGCCTCGCTCATCGTGCAGGGCGCCGACGCCACCGGCATCGTCGCCGCCGTGACCTCCGCCCTGAGCGGCCACGGCGCGAACATCGTCTCCCTGGACCAGTACTCGGACAATCCGCAGGGCGGCGCCTTCTTCCAGCGGACCGTGTTCGGGCTCGACGGCCTGCGGGCCGCGCTGCCCGCCCTGCGGGCCGACCTCGACCGGTACCTGGTGGACGGGTTCGGGCTCCGCTACACCCTCCGCGACCTGTCCGTGCCCAAGCGGGTCGCGATCTTCGCCTCGAAGTCCGACCACTGTCTGCTCGACCTGCTCTGGCGTCACCGGCAGGGCCAACTCCCCGTCACCGTCGCCATGGTGATCTCCAACCATCCCGATGTGGCCGAGGAGGTACGGAGTTTCGGCGTGCCCTTCTTCCATGTCCCCTGCCAGGGCGCCGACAAGTCCGGTGCGGAGGCGGAACACCTCCGGCTGCTCCAGGGCAACGTCGACTTCGTCGTCCTGGCCCGCTACATGCAGATCCTGTCGGCGGACTTCATCGACCGGGTCGGCGTCCCGATCATCAACATCCACCACTCCTTCCTGCCCGCCTTCATCGGCGCCGGACCGTACGCCAAGGCCAAGGAACGCGGCGTGAAGCTGGTCGGAGCCACCGCCCACTACGTCACCGAGAACCTCGACGAGGGCCCGATCATCGAACAGGACGTCGTGCGCGTCACCCACGCCCACACTGCCGGCGACCTCACCCGCCGCGGCGCCGACGTGGAACGCGCGGTGCTCTCCCGTGCCGTCCTGTGGCATGCCGAGGACCGCGTGATCCGCGACGGCAACCACACCATCGTCTTCGCCTGACGGCACAGTGCGGTACCGCGCGCGGTACGCGGCGACGGCCTGGCGCCGGGCCGCTCCGGTCCGGCGCCTCGCCGTCGCGGTCCGCGTCGGCCACGGCCGGCGCGCCGGTCCCCGCCGCGTCGGCCGTGGCGCCGCGCGGCTCTCCCGGGGGAGCGTTCCCCATCACCAGAAGGCGGTTCGCCACCATGACCACCACGATCGACGGCAGCCGGATCGCCCGGCTGATCCGGACCCGCGTCGCCGAGGAGGTCGCCTCGGCCGCGGGTACGGGGACGGTTCCCGGACTGGCGACCGTCCTCGTCGGCGACGATCCGGCGAGCGCCGTGTACGTCGCCGCCAAGCGCCGCGCCGTGCGGGCGGCCGGCATGCGCGACGTCCACCGGCATCTGCCAGGACAGGCCACCCAGGACGAGGTGGCCGCGGTGATCGACGAGCTCGCGGCCGACCCGCGGGTCTCCGGCATCCTGCTGCAACTCCCGCTGCCCCGGCAGCTGGACGCCGGCCCCCTGATCGACCGCATCCCCGTCACCAAGGACGTCGACGGCCTCACCACCGCCAGCGCCGGTCTGCTCGCCCGCGGGGAACGCGGACTGCGGCCCTGCACACCCAGCGGCGTCGTCGAACTCCTCGACGCCGAGGGCATCGTGCTCAAGGGCGCCCGTGTCGCCGTGGTCGGCTGGGGCGCACTCGTCGGGCGGCCGCTGGCCCAACTGCTCCTGCGGCGCGGCGCGACCGTGTCGATCGCGCACGAACACACCACCGACCTCGCGGCCGTCACCCGGGCCGCCGGCATCGTCGTGGTCGCCACCGGCGTCCCCGGTCTCGTCGGCTCCGAACACGTGGCGCCCGGTGCCGTCGTCATCGACGCCGGGATCCACCGGACGCCGCAGGGCCTGACCGGTGACGTCCGTTCCGCCGAACTCGACGGGATCGCCGGCCGGATCACCCCCGTGCCGGGCGGCGTGGGACCCATGACCATCGCCATGCTCATGGTCAACACGCTGCGTGCCGCCCAGTGGGGCGCCGAACGCGAGCCCGTCGCTGCTCGGCCACCGTCCCGTCGCGTAGGCTGACGCCCGGGACTCAATCGTTCTACGGGTGCGACGCAGGTGGGACACCGCGGTGGTGCGCCTCGTCGGGGGCGCGTGGTCCGGCTGCGAGGGAGTGGGTCGGCATGGGCCGTTCCGGTCGGGTGACGCTGAGCGACGTCGCCGAGGCGTCCGGGGTGTCACGGGCGACGGTGAGCTTCGTGCTGAACGACGACCCCCGGCAGACGATCTCGGCGGCCACCCGGGAGCGGGTCACGGAGGCCGCCCGAGAGCTGGGGTACGTCCCGCACGGCATCGCCCGCGCCCTGCGCGAGGGGTCCTCGCGCATCGTCGTGCTCAATGTCGACCGGGGCATCGAGGGCAACTTCTCCCGGAGTTACGTCCGGGGCCTCGACGAGGAACTGGCCGAGCACGACCACGTCCTCCTCGTCCGGTACGGACACGCGGCGCCCGAGGCCACGCAGAAGATCCTCGACGCGATCGTGCCGCGGGCGGTGCTCAGGCTCGGCGAGGCCTACATGCGCGGACACGGGCCGGACGAGTCGGACGTGCAGGACCGGGAGAGCGGCTTCGCCGCCAACGCCGCGCTGCAGATCGGCTTCCTCGCCGAACGCGGGCACACCCGGATCGCGATGGCTCTGCCCGACCACGAGTTCCCGCTGACCGAGGCCCGGCTCGGCTTCGCCCGGGAGGCGGCGGGGCGACGCGGACTCGCGCCCCTGGAACGCCTGGTCGTGCCACGGCCGAGGGAGGCCGGCGCGGCCGCGGTGAAGACGTTCCTGGCGGCGCACGCGGAGGTGACCGCCCTGGCCGCCTTCGACGACGACATCGCGCTGCGCAGCCTCACGGCCCTGCGTGACCTCGGGCTGCGGGTGCCCGAGGACGTGGCCGTGATCGGCTTCGACGACACCGAGTACGGCTCCCTGTCCACACCCGCGCTCACCACCGTGCACATCGACGCCGAGATCCTCGGACGGATCGCCGCGCGGCATGCCCTGGGCATCGACACGGAGGGCCTGGCCCCGGCGCCCGGCCGGATCGTGGACCGCGCGTCCGTCTGACCGACGTCGAACGACCGAGGTGGTGGTCCCGTGCGGCAGGCCGGGGACCGCGCGGCGCGAGGTCAGGGCGGCGGGGGCACGAGGTGACTCCCGTGCCCCCGTCTCCTGCCCCTTGCCGTCGCTTCAGGCCGAGTTGATGACGACGCACTTCACCTGGGTCCAGTCCTCCAGGTAGTCGGGGCCCATGGAGCGGCCGAAGCCGCTGTGCCTGTAGCCGCCGAAGGGCGCGCCGATCGCCCCGGCCGGACCGCCGTCGCCGAGGGTGTTGACGGCGACCTGGCCGGCCTGGACCCGGCGGGCCAGCCGTACGGCGCGCCCGACGTCCCGGGTCCACACGGTGGCGGTCAGTCCGTAGCGGGTGCCGTTGGCGACGGCGACGGCCTCCTCCTCGTCCTCGTAGGTGAGCACGGAGAGCACCGGGCCGAAGATCTCCTCCTGGGCGATGCGCATGCCGGGCTTGACCCGGTCGAACAGGGTCGGCTCGACGAAGAAGCCGCCGTCGTACGGTTCGCCCGTCAACTTGCCGCCGCCCACGACGACTTCGGCGCCCTCCTCGCGGCCGATCGTCAGATAGTCCAGCACCCGCCTCTCCTGCCGGGCGTTGATCAGCGGGCCCATGTCGACGGGCTGGTCCCACAGCCCGACGCGGACCGCGCGGAAGCTCTCGGCGAGCGCGTCGACGAGCCGGTCGTGCAGCGAGGAGTGGACCAGGACGCGGGAGCCGGCGGCGCAGACCTGACCGCTGTTCATGACGATGCTGCGCACGATCGCCGGGACGGCCTTGTCGAGATCCGCGTCGGGCAGCACGATCTGCGGGGACTTGCCGCCGAGTTCGAGCTGCAGCGGGATCAGATTGCGGGCGCAGGCCTCCATCACGGCGGTGCCGGTGGCGGGCGAGCCGGTGAAGCTCATCTTGCGGATGCCGGGGTGCGCGGGCAGGGCGGCGCCGGCTTCACCGCCGTATCCGGTGACGACGTTGAACACGCCGGGCGGGATGCCCGCCTCCTGGGCCAGCCGGGCCAGATAGAGGGCGGTGAGCGGGGCGTCCTCGGCGGGCTTGAGGACGACGGTGTTCCCGGCGGCGATCGGCGCGGCGGTGTTGAAGACGGTCATCGGGCCGGGCGCGTTCCACGGGATGATCGCGCCGACCACGCCGTACGGCTCGCGCAGGGTCAGTCCCAGGACGTCCGGGGAGCGGGTCGGCAGGGTGTCGCCGAAGACCTTGTCCGCCTTGCCGGCGAGGTAGGTGAGCCGCGCGGCGATGGGGGAGGGGCCTACCGGGTGGCCGACCTCCATCGCCTCCAGCCGGTTGATGTCGTCGTCGTGTTCGCGCACCGACTCGGCCCAGCGGTAGAGGAGTTCACCGCGTACGGCGGGGCTGGTGTCGCGCCAGGCGGGCAGCGCGGCCTCGGCGGCGCGCACGGCGTCGTCGATGTCCTCGGCGGTCCCGCGCGGTACGCGGGCGAGCACCGCGCCGGTGGCCGGGTCGACGACGTCGAGAGTGGCCCGTGAACGCGCGGGCACCCATTCACCGGCGATGAGATGAAGGCCGTCGGGGAGCAGGGCGCGGATGTCGAGGGGGGCGGTGGCGGTGGTGGTCATCAATGTCCTCAAGATGCTCAAGGGTTCGGGAGAAGGCGCGGCAGATGTGGGCGCGGCAGACGTAGGCGCGTCAGACGTGGGAGCGGCGGGGGCAGGGGTGTCGGGCACAGGCGCGTCAGACCTGGTCCGCGGCTATCTCGTCGTGGCGGTGGCAGGCGACGGCGACCCCGTCGCGTTCGACGAGTGCGGGCCGGGCCGTCCAGCAGGTCTCCTGGGCGAAGGGACAGCGGGGGGCGAACGCGCATCCCGTGCTGGTGCGGTCGGAGGCGGGGGTGGCCACGGCCGTCCGGCGCCGCTCGGCCTGGCGGCGGCTCTGGACCGCCGGGTCAGGGACCGGCGCGGCCGCCAGCAGCGCACGGGTGTAGGGGTGGGAGGGACGGTCGGCGACCAGCGCCGCCGGACCGCGCTCGACGACCCGGCCGGCGTACAGGACGACGATGGTGTCGCTGAGGTGGCGCACCACCGCCAGGTCGTGCGAGATGAACAGGTAACTGAGGCCCCGGGTGCGCTTCAGCCGGGCCAGCAGGTTGAGCACCTGGGCCTGCACGGACAGGTCCAGCGCGCTGACGGCCTCGTCGCACACGACGAAGTCGGGGTCCATGACCAGCGCCCGGGCGATGGCGATGCGCTGGCGCTGGCCGCCGGAGAAGGACGCGGGGTGACGCCGGGCGGCGCCGGGCGGCAGCCCCACGTCGTCCAGGGCGCGCAGCACGCGGGCGCGGATCTCGTCCGCGGGCAGGCCCAGGTTGTACCGCAGGGCCTCGCCGAGCGTGTCGCCCACGGTGTGCGCCGGGTTCATCGAGCCGTAGGGATCCTGGAAGACCACCTGCATCCGGCGGGCCAGCAGCCGGCGGTCCGCTCGGGAGCCGTGGGTGATGTCCGCGCCGTCGAACTCGACGGTCCCGCCCGTCGCGGGGACGAGCCCGAGCACGGCCGAGCCGATGCTGGACTTTCCGGAGCCGGACTCGCCCACGAGTCCGACGGTCTCGCCGCGGCGCACCGTGAGGTCGACGCCGCGCACGGCGTGCACCGTGCCGCCCCGGCGGCCCGACCGCCGGTAGGAGACGTTCAGATCGCGCAGTCGCAGCAGTGCCGTGTCCTGGGCAAGGGGCGTGGGGCCGGTGGTGAGGTCAGTCATGGGCCGCTTCTCCGATCGGCTCGGCGGGCCGGATGCAGCGCGTGGAGCGCTCCAGGGACGTGAGGTAGGAGATGACGACCGGCTTCTCGCGGCAGGCGTCGGTCACCCGCGGGCAGCGGTTCTGGAAGTGACAGCCGACCGGCCACTCGGGCGGCGGCGGTACGGCGCCCTCCACGGCGGGCAGCGGTCGGCCCGGTACGGCGTGGTGCGGGTCGGAGCCGAGCAGTCCGGCCGTGTAGGGGTGGGCGGGCGCCGTGACCAGCGCGGTGACCTCGGCCTCCTCGACGACCTCGCCCGCGTACATCACCACGGCCCGGTCGCACAGGTCGGCGAGCACGCCCCAGTCGTGGGTGATGAGGATGACGGCGGTGCCGCCCTGCCGGAGTTCGCGCAGCAGGTCGAGGATCTCGGCCTGCACGGTCACGTCGAGCGCGGTGGTGGGCTCGTCGGCGATGACCAGGGCGGGGTCGGCGGCCAACGCGGCGGCGATGCCGACCCGTTGGGCCATCCCTCCCGACAGCTGGTGCGGGTGGCTCGCGGCGACGCGGGCCGGGTCGGGCAGCCGTACCAGGGCGAAGAGTTCGAGGGTGCGCTCGCGGGCCTCCTTGCGGGTGCATCCGGTGTGCACCCGGACGGCCTCCGCCACCTGGGCGCCCGCGGTGAAGGACGGGTCGAGGCTGGAGACCGGGTCCTGGGAGATCCACCCGATGCGGCGGCCGCGCACCCGGCGCAGGGTGTCCGCGTCGGCGCGGGCGAGGTCGGCGCCCTCGAAGCGGACGGTGCCCGCCGCGATCTCGCCGCCCGGGGGCAGCATGCCCAGCAGGGCGGTCGCGGTGACGGTCTTGCCGCAGCCCGACTCGCCGACGATGCCGAGCACCTCACCGGCCCGCAGGTCGAAGGACACATCACGGATGACGTCGGTCGGCGTGCCGTCGATGGGCAGCGCGACGGTCAGCCCGCGGACCGAGAGCAGCGCGTCCTCGGCGGGTGCGGCGACCGGGGTGACCGTCCTGGGTGTCCTGAGCAGGGCCTCGCGGGCGGCACGGCGCCGGGAGGGGGGTGTGTCGGCCGGGGGCGAGTACCGCGCGGCGAGGGTGTCGCGCAGGCCGTCGCTCAGCAGGCCCAGCGCCAGGACGAAGCTGATGATCATCGTGCCGGAGGGCACGAGCAGCCAGGGATCGGTGCCGATGTTCTTCGACGCCTCGGCGATCATGTTGCCCCAGCTCGCCCGGGTGGTGCCCAGTCCGAGGAAGCCGAGGCCGGTTTCGAGGAGCACGGCGTACGCGCCGTACACCGAGGCCTGGACGAGGACGACTCCGGTGACCCGGGGCAGCACGTGCCGGCGGACGATGACCCGGTCGCGGAGACCGGCGGCGACCGCCGCGCGGACGTACAGCTCGTTCTTGACGCCGAGCGTGGCCGAGCGCACGACCCGGGCCAGCAGGGGGGCGCCGAGGAGGCCGTTGGCGGCCATGGCGGCGCTCTCGTCGCCCGTGAAGACCGACAGGACGACCAGGAGCACGATGATGACGGGCACGGCGGAGATCAGGTCGGCGCTCTTGAGGACGAGCCGGTCGAACCAGCCGCCCCGGTAGCCCGCGATCATGCCCGCCGGGACCCCGAGCGTCAGATACACCGCCAGGGTGATCACCACACCGAGGAGCGTCACCTGCCCGCCGTGCATCAGCCGGCTGAGCACGTCCCGGCCCAATTCGCCGGTGCCGAGCCAGTGAGCGCGGCTGGGGCCGCCCAGCGCGGCGGTGAGGTCCTGTTCGTCGGGGTCGTAGGGGGCGAGCCGGTCGGCGCCCAGGGTGACCAGCAGGACGAGGAGCAGGTAGCAGGCGCAGACCAGCGCGGCGCGTCGGCGGACGAAGCTCCGGATGAGGCTCTTCATGTCCGCACCTTCGGGTCGAGCATCGTGTACACCACTTCGATCAGCAGGTTGATCAGCATCACGGTCACCGTGAAGACCAGGGCGACGCCCTGGACCATGGGGATGTCCTGGGTGGAGGCGGCGGTCACGGCCAGACCGCCCAGACCCGGCATGACGAACAGGGTCTCGGCGAGGACGGTCCCGCCGAACAGGGTCACCACGACCACACCGATGACGGTCACGATGGGCGCGGCCGCGTTGCGCAGGACATGCCGGAACAGGACGGACCGTTCGGGGATGCCCCGCGCCCGCAGGACCCGGACGTAGTCGCGGCCGAGCTGGGTGAGCACGCCGTCGCGGGTCTGTTTGGCCACGGGGGCGGTGGCCGGCACGCCCAGGGTGAGCACCGGCAGCACCAGCGACTGGAACCACTGCACGGGGGAGTCGGCGAACGGGACGTAGCCGGTCGCCGGGAAGACCGGCAGCTGGACGGCGAACGCCGTCATCAGCACCAGGCCGAACCAGAAGTTCGGCACGGCGAGCCCTACCAGGGCGATGCCGTCCACGGCCCGGCCGAGCCGGCCCCCCTTGAGCGCGCTGAGGACACCGAGTGCCACGCCCGCCACCGCGGCCACCAGGATCGCGCCGCCGATGAGCGACAGGGTGACGCCGACGCGGGAGGAGAGCTGGTCGCTCACCGGCACGCCCGAGGTGACGGAGTCGCCCAGATCGCCGTGGAAGACCCCGGTCAGCCAGTCCCCGTAGCGGACGGGCAGGGGCTGGTCGAGGCCGAGCTGCCTGTCGACGGCTTCGACCTGGGCGGGGCTCGCGTTCGCGCCGAGGATGGTACGGCCCGGGTCGCCCGGGACCAGGCTGGTCAGGACGAACGTCAGGGCGGAGACGCCGAACACGACGGGGACGGCGCCGACGAGCCAGCGGAAGAGGATCCTGTGCATCGCACCTCACTGCTTTCCGGGGCCGGGCGGCCCTCCCTCGTCAGGCAGGGGGGCCGCCCGGGGCCTTACTTGGTGGCGTAGAAGGCCAGCGGGCTGGCGAACGGGGCTCCCGCGCTGACCTCGACCCCGCCGATGCCGGGCCGGACGTAGTAGTTGACCGGGGTGAACGCGACGGGCGCGTACCAGGCGTTCTTCACCAGGTACTCCTGCATCTGCCGGTCCAGCTCGGCCTGCTGCGCGGGTTCGGCCGCGGCGGCCTTGTCGAAGAGCTCGGTCAGTTCCGGCGCGGTGCTCCCGAAGCCGTTGAACACCTTCGAGCCGGGCATGAACAGGTCCAGGCCCTCGAGGTACATCGGCTCCTCGGTGAAACCGCCGGAGACCGCCGGGTACTTCTTGTTGGTCTGGTTCTCCACGAACGAGGTGATGCTGGTCATCGCGTCGACCTTCACCTTGATGCCCACCTTGGACAGCTGGCCCGCGATCGCCTCGGCCATCGTGTCGAAGCCGACGAACGTGGCCGCGAGCACGGGGAGTTCGAACCCGTCCGCGTAGCCGGCCTCCGCCAGCAGCTGCTTGGCCTTCGCCGGGTCGTAGGCGTAGTGGTCGGCGAGCTCCTCGGAGTAGCCGTCGCCGCCCTTGATCACGGTCTGCACCGTGGGCGTGCCCTGGTCGCCGAGCAGTGCCTCGGTGACCGCCTTCCGGTCGATGGCGTAGTTGATCGCCTGCCGCACCCGGACGTCACCGAGCGGCTCGGACACCTCGCCCTTCCGGTCGATGAGGCTCAGCCCCTGGAGGATCACGGGGAGGCCGACGGTCGACATGCCGGCCGCCTTCGCCGAGGCCGCGGAGGTGTAGTCGCCCTTGTAGACGTCGACCTGGCCGGTCTTCATGGCGTTGACCGCGGTCTGACCGTTCTGCACGATCCGGATCACGATCTTCTTGTAGTTCTGCTTGGACTTGTCGTAGTAGTTCGGGTTGGCGGTGTACGTGTAGTGGTCGCCCGCCACGCTGTCCGAGGGCGCGTAGACGTAGGGCCCGGCGCCCTGGCTCGTCTTCGTCGGCGTCAGACTCGCCGCGTCGGCCAGGCCCTTGGGGCTGATGATCTGCCCGATGCCGTAGGACTGGGTCAGCAGGGTGGGCAGGATCGGGTTGGGTTTGGCCAGCTTGATGGTCAGCGCCAGGTCGCCGGTCGTCGTGATGGTCGAGTCGGTCAGGTAGTGCGCCTGGTTGCCCTGAGCCGTCTTCGCGTACTCCAGGGAGGCCTTCACCGCCGCGGCGGTCACCGCGGTGCCGTCCGCGAACCTCACCCCCGGCCGGAGGGTGACCGACAGCTCCTGGTTGCCCGTGCCGACGTACTCCCAGGACTTCGCGAGCGCCGGCTCCACCTTGCCCTCGGGGGAGAGGTAGAAGAGCGACTCGTAGGACAGCATCGTGAAGTCGACGAAACCGAGGTCGGCGGTCGCGGGGTTCATCGACGCCGGGGCCTGCTGCTCGGCGCAGGTGAGCGTGTCGCCGGCCACCTTGGTGCCGCCGGTGCTCTTGCCGTCGGCGGTGGTGCCGGTGCCGCCGCCGCACGCGGCCAGCGTGAGGGTGAGGGCCGTGCACAGGACGGCGAGGCTTCCCCGGGAGGCGCGGGAAGTCCGGCGGGCTCTGGGGGACGGACGCGATGCGGCTTCGTGGGACGTCATGGTCTCTCCTTGCTCGGAGCTCTGCGGGGCGTGGCCGTGGGCTCGCGCGGATGCACTGCCGGGGCGCAGGGCCTGCCTGCCGGGCGGTACCGCACAGCACGGCGGATCCGTCACGGAGGCGAGGCCGGGGCAGCGACACGGCCGGGTGCGCCCGAGGTCCGGAACCGACGGGGATCGCGGATCCGGAGGGGCGCCACCCGCGCCCGTTGCCGGGTGGGCGAGCGGCCCGGGGGCCTGAAGGGAAAAGGGGGAGGAGTACGTCGCGGGGGGACCGCCGCGCGAGCCGGCCGGGGCCGGGTCGGGCGGGCGGTGACGGATGAGCGGCGACGAACCGGAGGTGCTCCCGCTGCTCGCGAGTCGTGCTCGGGTACTGCCTCACCGGGGGCTGGCCGGTGAACCGGGGGTGGGACGTCACGTACGCGACAGCGGACGGGACGCGATCGGCCCGGTGGTGTAACCCTGCTGAAACGGGGCGTTGGTGTCTACGGGTCGTACAAGACCGAATGGGCGATGGATTCGCAAGATAAGTGTGCGAAGGAAACGTGGATCACGTGGGTACGACGGGCCGTCCCCGGGGTAACGCGCACCCGGTCAGGGGGTGCGCCCTCGTCCGGCGGTACGGCGACGACCGCCGGACGGCGACCGGGTGGCTCGGTGAGCTGCTGGTGCGCTGGACCGGCGGGCGACGATCGTTCGACTGCGGCTCAACCGAGCAGCCCGTGCAGCGCGTCGGCCGCGGTGCGGACCAGCCCGGTCCACTCCAGGAGTGTCTCCTGGGAGTCGACGTACGTGATGACCGAGATGCTGACGCCGCCGATGACGGCGCCCTTGGCGTCACGGACCGGGGCGCCGAGGCAGCGTACGCCGAGCTCGTTCTCCTCCTCGTCGAGGGCGAAGCCCCGGGCGCGCACCTGGTCGAGTTCCGTGCGCAGGGCTTCCGGGTCGGTGATCGTGTACCGGGTGCGGGCCGGCAGCCCGACCCGCTCCACCAGCGCGGTCAGCTCGTCGTCGTCCAGGCCGGACAGGATGCACTTGCCGATCGACGTGGCGTGCAGCGGGAGATGCATGCCCACGCGGGACGCGGTCTGCACCGGCTTCGGGCCGGCCACCTTGATCAGGCAGGTGGCGGCGTCCCCGGTGCGGACCCCCAGGTGCACGGTGTTGCCGACGCGCCGGCTGAGCACCTCCAGCTCGGCCCGCATGATCTGGTCCTCCTCGCAGCCCTGGGTGACCCGGGTGGCGAGGGCCCGCAGCCGGGGTCCCGGGCCGTAGCCGCCGGTGCCGTCGGCGGCCAGGAACGAGTTCGCCACCAGGTTGTTGAGGATGCGGTGCGCACTGGCCTTGGGCACCCCGGCGGCAGCGGCGACATCGCCCAGCCGGTGCGGGTATCCGGGGGCCACCGCGGCCTCCAGGAGGTTGAGCGCCTTGTCGGTGGCGTTGCCCGCGAGAGAGCTGCGTCCTCCGCGACCGCTCGGCTGAGAGTCCTCTGAAGGTTCGATCCCGGCCATTGACAGGCTCCCGTCGCACGGTTTCACTGATGAGCGTTCCACTACAGGATACGTCATTCCACGTAACGGAACACCACCCGGAAGGGCGGGAGCCGGAGGGCTGCCGGTGCCCGCCTCGGAGGAATCCCGGGCCGCTAGTGAGAGACCACCGAGAGGACAAGCGCCGTGGTGCAGAAGGTTCACAAGGTAAGCACGACCGCGGATCAAATGGCAGAGATCGAACAGCAGTGGATCGACCCGGTCCAGGAGGACCAGGAGCTCACCACGTTCCGTCTCTACCCGCAGCCCTCGCGCGGCAGCGCCGACGCCCGAGGCAGCTACCAGCTCTATCTGCCGCCCCAGTACGAGACCGAGCCGGAACGACGGTTCCCCGTCATCTACTGGCTGCACGGCGGGTTCGGCGACGCCCGCCAGGGCTCTGAAATGGTGGCGCGGATCGACAAGGCCGTCCGGGGCGAGGTGATACCCCCGACGATCGTCGTCGTCCCGCAGATCCTGCCGATCGGCTGGTACGTCGACTCCAAGGACGGCGCCCGCCCCCTCGCCCAGATCACCGCGTTCGACCTGGTCGACCACGTCGACGCCACCTACCGGACGATTCCGGAGGCCCAGGCCCGCACCGTCGAGGGCTTCTCCATGGGAGGCTTCGGCGCGCTGCACCTCGGCCTGAAGTACCCGAAGGTCTTCGGCAAGGTGTCGGCGGTCGCCCCCGCGATCCTGCGCGACCTCAAGGACGAGCCCGAGGACCGGGTCAACAACACGTACTTCGGCGACCAGGAGTACTACGACCTCTGCCACCCGTGGAGCCTGGTCCTGGCCAACGCGCCCGAACTGCGCCGCACCAGCCGGGTACGGCTGCTGTCCGGCCGGCTCGACACCCGTCTGGCGCCCACCATCCGCGACCTGGACGCCCGCTTCACCGACCTCGACGTGGCGCACGACTTCTTCGAGTTCCCGGACGCCGACCACGAGTACCCGGACATCATGGACGGCTACGGCGACAAGTACTACGCCTGGTGGCGTACCGCCTGACGGGCTTCCGGACCGTCCGCACCCCCCGTGGACGGGCCATCCTCCCCGCGGACGGGCCACCCCTCGCCCGACGACGGGCTCCGCGCCCGCCGCGCCCGATCACCCGCCGCCGCCCGGTCACCCGACGGCGCTCCGCCGGCACCGGGGCCCCTCGTCCCGCACCCGCCCCGCACCCGCTCGACCTGAGCGCCCCGGCCGCCGCGTCACGCCCGCGCCCGCCGAGGCCGACCGCCCGTTCCCGTGCGCTCCGCCCGCCCGTCCACGGCGGTGCGATCACCCGTGGGCGCCGACCCGCGGGGCGCCCGTCGGGGCACGGCGGACGCCCGGCCCGTCCCCGCCCCGCCCACGGCCCCGGGCACACCTCCCGCACCCCGCCCCGCTCCCGGCCGCGCCGCCCCCTGCGCGCGGCCGGCGAGGGAACGCGCCCGAGGTGACACCCGCGCGCTCCCGAGACACGGGCCGAGACCACCACTTGGTGAACCCCCTTTCCGAAAGGCACCGCGAGCATGCGACTGACCCCGTTGACCAGCCTGACCGCCGAGCAGACCGCACTCCTGGAGACCATCGTCGGCCCCGGAGTCGAACCGCCGCCGCCCTTCCTCGCCTGGGCGCGCAACATGGAACTCGCCCGGTGGGTCGAGAACCTCGGCGCCTACTGCCGTAACGAGTCCCGCTTCCCCCAACGGCTGCGCGAGCTGAGCGTGTTGATCGCCGGCCGCCACTTCGACAGCCGGTCCGCCTGGAACGCCCACTACGAGCAGGCCGTCGACGCGGGCGTCCCGGCCGAGTGCCTGGACCGGCTGGCGCGCGGCGAGGACCCCGGCTTCAGGGCCGAGGACGAACGCGTCTTCCACGCCTTCGCGCACGAGATGCTCTACGACCACTTCGTCAGCGACGACACCTACGCCGCCGCCGTCGTCCTCTTCGGCGAGGAAGGCGTGCTGGACCTGATCGGCTGCATCGGCAGCTTCAGCATGTCCGCGCTGATGCTCAACACCTTCCGGATCCCGCTCAGGGACTACCTGCCCGACCCCTTCCCGGAGATCGACGGCCTCCCCCGGGTCCCCGCCGACGGCTGACCGTTCCCACCGCACGCACCGCGACGAACTCCCGGGGCGTTCCCCTCGCGCGCACCGCGACGAACTCCCGGCTCGAACCGAAAGGGTGTGGCCGATGCCGCATTCCCCGCTGCAATTGCTCGACGGACTCCTCGACCAGGAAGGCATCCGGACCGCGGCGCACCGCTTCGTCCTCGGCGGCCCGTTCGGCTCGGAACCCGCCGAGGTCTCCGCCGAGCGGCTCGCCCACTTCGCCGACGTCGGCGGCCTGCTGGTCGAGACCTCGCACAGCTACGCCCGCGGCCGGGCCGAGGTGGCGGTCGGCGCCTGGCTGCGCAAGAACCCCGGCACCCTCGGGGTGGCCACCAAGATCGGCCACGACACGACCGGGGGCGACATACCGCTGAGCCCCGCCACCGTGCGCGAGCACGTCCGGGCCGCGCTCGACCACCTCGGCGTCGAGGCCATCGACGTCCTCCTCTACCACTGCGACGACCCTTCCCGGCCGGTCGCCGAACTCGCGGACACCCTCGTCGGCCTCGTCGAGGCCGGATACGTCCGCCGCGTCGGCGCCTCCAACTGGCGGGCGGAGCGGCTGTCGGCGCTCGCCGGTGAACTCGCCCGGCGCGGACACACACCCGTCGCCAGCTACCAGTTCAGCCTCGCCGAGCCCGACCCGGCCCGGCTGGAGGGCAGCCTGCACGCCGACGGCGCCGTACTCGACGTCGTCCGCGAGCACCGGCTGCCGCTCTTCGGCTGGTCCTCGCAGGCCCGCGGATTCTTCGCGCACACCGGCACACGGGAGGTCAACGGCAAGCCGGACCCGTACGACACCGAGGACAACCGTGCCCGCCGGCGTCGCTGCCGGGAACTCGCCGAACAACTCGGCGCCCGGCCCGAGACGGTGGCCCTGGCCTGGACCCTGCACCACCCCGGGGTCTGGCCCTCCATCGGCCCGCGGACCACCGAGCAGCTCGACCGCTCGCTCGAAGCGCGCCGGCTGACGCTCACCGACGAGCAGGTCCGCCGGCTCCGGCACGGCCGGTGAGCCCCGGGCAGGCCGCGGCGACCGGATCCGCCCCTCCGCCACCGCGCCGCCGCGTCTCCGTCAAGGTCGCCGTCTGCGGGGTGTTCGTCGCCGCGAACTTCATGGCGATCATGGACACCACCATCGTCAACGTGGCGCTCCCGGCCATCGGCCACGACTTCGGCGTGGACACCTCCGGGCTGAGCTCCGTCAACGTCGGCTACCTCGTGGCGCTCGCGGTCTTCATCCCCCTGTCCGGGTGGCTGGGCAACCGCCTCGGCACCCGGCGCACGGCGCTGGCCGCTCTGCTGCTGTTCACCCTGGCCTCCGGGCTGTGCGCGACCGCGAGCTCGCTCGGAGCGCTCACCGGCTACCGCGTGCTCCAGGGCGCCGGCGGCGGCCTGCTCGCCCCCGTCGGCATGACGATGATGCTGCGCGCCTTTCCCGTGACCGAACGGCTGCGCGCGCAGAAGTACGTCATGCTGCCGACGGCCGTCGCCCCCGCCCTCGGTCCGGTCCTGGGCGGCTGGCTGGTCGACACGGTCTCCTGGCACTGGGTCTTCCTGGTCAACCTGCCCGTCGGAGCGCTCGCCCTGCTCTTCGGCGCGTACTTCCTGCCCGACTTCCCCGGACCGGGCGCGCCCCGCTTCGACCTCCTCGGCTTCGTCCTGGCCGGCGGCGGACTGGCGGCGGTCCTGTACGCGCTCACCGAGGCACCGCGCCGGGGCTGGGGAAGCGCGGACGTCCTCGTGCCGCTGGTGGGCGGGATCGTGCTGCTGGGGGCGATGGTGCCGTGGGAGCTGCGGGCCCGGCACCCCATGATCGATCTGCGGGTCATGGAGGACCGGTTGTTCCGCACCACCCAGCTGGTGCTTCTCCCGACGGGCGCCGCCTTCATGGGCGTGCTCTATCTGTACCCCCAGTTCCTCCAGACGGGCCTGGGCTACGACGCCCTCGGCTCGGGGCTGGCCACCTTCCCGGAGGCGCTCGGGATGCTGACCGCCTCCCAGCTCGTGTCCCGCCTGGACGAGCGGATCGGCCCCCGCAGGCTCATGGCCGCGGGCGCCACCGGCGCCGCGCTGCTCATGGCCTTCATGGCTTTCCTGACCTCCGCGGCGACTCTCTCCCACGGCACGGGCCCCCTGGTGGTCCGTGTCTCGATGTACCTGCTCGGCTGCTGTGTCGGCACGGTGTTCATGAGCGGCCAGAACGCCGCGTTCGTGACCGTCCCGCCCGACCGGACGGCCGACGCCACCACGGTTCTCAGCATGCAGCGGCAGACGGCCGGCGCCTTCGGGGTCGCCCTGGCCGGCACCCTGTCGGCTGGCCTCGGCGGCGGCACGGCGGCCGCCGCTTCCTGTCGTGTCGGCATCCTCACCCTGGCCGCGCTGAGCCTGGGCGCGGCGCTCCTCGCCCTGCGCGTCAGCGACCGCCGGGTCCGGGACGCGTACCGGGCCGCCGCCCCCGCACCGCTCCCCGCCCGGACCGGGTCCGCACACCGAACCCCGGCTCGCCCCGAGACCTCGTCCGGCTCCCCCCGGACCATCGGGGTGAGCCGGTTCCGCCGTCATCGACCCCGGTGAGGAGGCGTTCACCTCGCGGGACGTGTCGTCATGGCTGTTCGTACGAGCGCAGGGCCAGGCCCGCGCGCAGCCGGCTCAGGCGGTCGATCTCGGCGTCGAGGGCCGCGAGCCTGCGGTCGACCACCCCGGAGCCGGGCACGTCGGAGTCGGGGGGCCCGCACCGCCGCCGAGGATTCTCCACCAGCAGGTCGATCCGGTCGCCGACACTGCGCAGGTCCTCGACGGTGAGCCCGAGCGCCAGCAGCTCCCGGACGACGCGGACCCTCGCCACCTCGTCCGGTCCGTAGTCCCGTTGCCCGGTGGCGGTGCGCCGCGGTGGTGGCAGCAGGCCCCGTTCCTCGTAGAACCGCAGTGCCCGCGGGGTGGTCCCCGCGGCTGCCGCCGCGTCTCCGATCCGCATGTCCGACCTCGCGCCCTCGGTCCCGGTCGCCGCGACCGCGCGCGACGACGCCTCACGTCGGCGGCAACTCCACGACGACCGTCCCGAAGTGCCGCCCCTCGAACAGTTCCTGCAACGCCCGCGGCGCGTCATCCATGCCCGGGATCCGTACCTGCGGGAAGGCGATCTCGCCGGAGCGCAGCCAGTCCCCGAAGCGCCCGGTCCATTCCTTCGCCACCTCGGGATGGTCCTGGCCGCTGTAACCGCGCAGCGAGATGCCCTGGTTGACGAGTCGGAAGGTGTCGATCTCCGCGGGTGCGCTGCCCCCGTCCCGGCGCGGCGACAACTGTCCCGACAGCGCGCCGACCAGCGCGAAGCGGGCACCCCGCCGCCCGGCCCGCACCGCCGCGGCCAGTTGGTCACCGCCGACGTTGTCGACCAGCACGTCGATGCCGTCCGGCGCCGCCGAGGCCAGTTGCTCGTCGATCGGCCGAGGCCCGGGGACCACGACCGCGTCGTAGCCCAGTTCGGCCCGCAGCCGCTCGGCCTTGTCGGGCGACCGGGTGCTCCCGATGACCCGCCCCGCGCCCAGCAGCCGTGCCACGGGGCCCGCCAGCGTTCCCACGGCACCCGCCGCGCCGGTGACGAACACGGTGTCGCCGGGGCGGACTTCGGCGAGCCGGGTCAGCGCTCCGTAGGCGGCCGACCCGGACGACAGATGGGCCACCGGGTCGGGCAGCGCCTCGCCCAGCGGAGCGCAGTCGGCCGCCGCCACCAGCGCGTGCTCACGCCACCCGAGCAGATGCGTGACCGTGTCCCCCGGGCGCAGCGGACCACCGGGCGCCGCCGCGACCACCTCACCGACCGCGGGACCGAACAGCGCGTCACCGACGTGGATGCGGGGCAGCGGTACGCCGTCGGCCTGGCCGCCGATCAGCGTGCGCAGGCCCGGGAAGACGAGGAAGTACCGGTTGCGGACGACGACCTGTCCCGGTCCGGGGACGGGCAACGGCTTCCGCGTGATCGTGAAGTGCTCGGGACCCGGCAGTCCGCCGGGCAGCTCGGCCAGCAGGATCTCGCGGGTCGTGGCGGGCGGGGCAGCGGGCATGGCGGGGCTCCTGAACGGGTTCGAGGGCAAGCGCGCGGACGGTGACAGCCGGACCGGTCCCGCTGTCGGCGCGCAGACGCTAACCCCTGACGTACGCGTCAAGGGCAAGACGTGCCGCTCCGCGACGGACGCGGGACAGGGTCGGCGCCGATGAACCCGAACGGCCCGCGCTAGCCCATGAGTTCGCGCACGAGCGCGGCGACCTGCTCCACTTCGACGAGGAAACCGTCGTGGCCGTAGGGGGATTCGATCACCCGGAGCCGATCCGCCGCCGGGATCCCCGCGGCCAGCTCCGCCTGCTGGGCGAGGGGATAGAGGCGGTCCGAGCTCACTCCGGCGACCAGCGTCCTGGCGGTCACGCGGCGCAGGGCGGCGCGCGTACCGCCGCGGCCGCGGCCGATGTCGTGCCTGTTCATGGCGTCCGCCAGCACGACATAGCTGCCCGCGTCGAAGCGGCGCACCAGCTTGGCGGCGTGGTGGTCGAGATAGGACCCGACCTGGTACCGGCCGCCGTTCCACGGGTCCTCCGCACCCTGCGGCGCGCGGCCGAAGCGGACCTGCAGCTCCGGCTCGCTGCGGTAGGTGACATGGGCGATGCGGCGGGCCAGACCCAGCCCCGCGTCCGGGCCCTGGCCCGTGCCGTGGTAGTCGCCGCCACGCCAGTGCGGGTCGTCGCGGACGGCATGGAGCTGGATGTCGGCCCAGGCGATCTGCTCCGCGCTCGCCGCCGCCGTGGTGGCGAGCAGGAACAGTGCTCCGGTGCGCTCCGGATACGACACGGCCCACTCCACGGCGCGCATCCCGCCCATGGAGCCGCCGACCACCAGGGCCCACCGGTCGATGCCGAGCGCGTCGGCCAGACCGGCTTCCGCGGCGACCTGGTCGCGCTGTGTCAGAGCGGGGAAGGCGCCGCCCCAGTACCGTCCGTCGGGACGGGTCGACGACGGTCCGGTGCTGCCCTGACAGCCCCCCAGCACATTGGGAGCGACGACGAACCAGCGCTCCGTGTCCAGGGCCAGACCCGGCCCGATGAGCCCGTCCCACCAGCCGGGGGTGGGGTGACCGGGTTCGGCGGGCCCGGCGACATGGCTGTCGCCGGTGAGCGCGTGGAGCACCAGCACGGCATTGGAGCGGTCCGGCGCGAGCCGCCCCCAGGTCTCGAACGCCAGCCGCGCACCGGGCAGTTCACCGCCCGCCTCCAACGGCAGCGGTCCCTCCCGCACCTGCCATCGGCGGCGGCCCGCAGGGTCCCCCTCCCGCCAGGCCCCGGAGGCCGGCGGGAGGGGGACCTGGGAGGTCGTCGGTACGGCGTTCAGGACGCGCCCTTCGCGGCGCGGAAGCCGGCTTCCAGGTCCGCCTTGAGGTCGGCGAGGTTCTCGATGCCGACCGACAGGCGGACCAGACCGGGGGAGGTGCCGGTCGCCGCCAACTGGCCTTCGTCCAGCTGGCTGTGGGTGGTGGACGCCGGATGGATGATGAGGCTGCGTACGTCGCCGATGTTGGCGAGATGGCTGAACAGTTCGACGCCGTCGACGAACCGCTTGCCGGCCTCGACCCCGTCCCGCAGTTCGAAGGCCAGGACCGCGCCCGCGCCGCGCGGCAGATAGCGCTGCCCCGCCTCGTACCAGCGGTTGGACTCCAGGCCCGGATAGTGGACGGCGGCGACCTCGTCGCGCTGTTCCAGCCACTCGGCCAGGGCCTGGGCGTTGGCGGAGTGCCGTTCGATGCGCAGGCTGAGCGTCTCCACGCCCTGGAGGAGGAGGAAGGCGGAGTGCGGGGACAGGGCGGGGCCGATGTCCCGGAGCAACTGGACGCGCAGCTTGATCGCGAAGGCGCCCGGCCCGAGCGCGGGCCAGTACCGCAGACCGTGGTAACTGGGGTCCGGCTCGCTGAAGTCGGGGAAGCGGTCGGCGTGCGCGCCGAAGTCGAAGGTGCCGCCGTCGACGACCACGCCGGCGATGGTCGTGCCGTGGCCGCCGAGGAACTTGGTCGCGGAGTGGACGACGATGTCGGCGCCGTGCTCGAGGGGCCGCAGCAGATACGGGGTCGGCACGGTGTTGTCCACGATCAGCGGCACACCCGCCCCGTGCGCCACGTCGGCCACGGCCCGCACGTCGAGCACGTTGCCGCGCGGATTGCCGAGCGTCTCGGCGAACAGGGCCTTCGTGTTCGGCCGGATCGCCGCTCGCCAGGCTTCGGCGTCGTCCGGGTCGTCGACGAAGGACACTTCGATGCCGAACCTGGGCAGGGTGTGCCGGAACAGGTTGTAGGTGCCGCCGTACAGGGACGTGCTGGAGACGATGTGGTCGCCCGCGCTCGCCAGCGTCAGAATGGCGAGGGTCTCCGCGGCCTGCCCGGAGGCCAGGGCCACCGCGGCGACCCCGCCTTCCAGCGCGGCGATCCGCTGCTCGAAGACGTCCTGGGTCGGGTTGTGGATCCGGGTGTAGATGTTGCCCGGCTCGGCCAGCGAGAACAGGTCGGCGGCGTGCTGGGTGTCGCGGAAGACGAACGAGGTCGTCTGGTAGATCGGCACCGCCCGCGCCCCGGTCGTCGGATCCGGCGCGGCGCCGGCGTGGATTTGCTTGGTCTCGAACGACCAGGCCGAGGTGTCGGGGCCGGTTGGTTCGTCCTCGGGGGTGTGGCCGGCGGTGACGGAGTCGATCGGCTGGCTCATGGTTCTCCCTTGTGCGGGGCGTGCGGGGTGCCTGGAGCGACCGCGCGGCCGCTGCCCGGACCGGAAGCGGGCAGAGCGGAAGGCGGTGCGGTGCGAGGGTGGGAAGGGTGGATCGGATACCGCGGCGGGGCGTCAGCTCGCGGTGGAACAACCCGTGGTGGTGACACGCACGTAGTCCACGTGGCGGCGGGTCACAAGCACGGTCATGACGCCAGATAACCACAGATGGTGACAGCGCACCAGCATGACGGGGAGGGCGGTGACGCCTCGGCGCGCCTCGTCCGGCCGTCGTCCCGGTCGCAGTCCAGGCCGCTGTCCCGGCTGTCGTCCCGGCTGTCGTCCCGGTCGTCGTCTCACCCGTCGGGACGCTTGGTGGACGCACCCGCGAGCGTGTGCTTTGATCCCGGCCATGGAGACCACTGGCCAGGCACACACGGTGCTGCTCGACCCGTTCTGGGTGAGCCGCCGCGCCGACCAGTTCGACCAGATCTGTCGTTGACCGCCGTGTAACGGCCCGCGATCTCGTCCTTCCCTTCCCCGACCCGTCTCTCGGCGCCCGCACAGCTCTGCCGCCAACAGGCCCCTGCCGTAAGGCCGTCGACCCGCGCGGCCGTGGCCGTACGGCCGTCGTCACGTGCGCCGCCGCGTCCGGGTCCGCTGCCGCCGCGAAGGAATCCCATGGCACAGCCCACCGCCCTTCCCGTCATCGACATCTCCCGGTTCCGGGACCCCGGCACCGACCGCGACGCCTTTCTCGCCGAACTCCGCGCCGCCGCACACGAAGTGGGGTTCTTCTACGTCACCGGACACGGCGTTCCCCCGACCGTGCGGGACGAGGCGCTGGACGCGGCCCGCGCCTTCTTCGCGCTTCCGGAAGAGCGCCGGCTGGAGATCGAGAACCTCAACTCGCCCCAGTTCCGCGGCTACACGCGCACCGGAACCGAGTACACGGCCGGCAGCGCCGACTGGCGCGAGCAGATCGACATCGGTCCGGAGCGCGCGGCGGTGGACCTCGGCCCGGACGATCCCGACTACCTCCGCCTGGTCGGGCCGAACCAATGGCCGTCCGCGCTGCCGGAGTTGCGGGACATCGTGCTGCGCTGGCAGGCCGAGGCGCTGCGCGTGAGCCGGGAGGTGCTGCGGGCGCTGGCGGCCGCGCTGGGACAGGACGAGGGCTACTTCGACCAGTGGTTCGACGACGAGGCGGCCGTGCACGTGAAGATCGTGCACTATCCGCCGCGCCCCACGGCCGACGCCGACCAGGGAGTGGGCGCGCACAAGGACTACGGCTATCTCGCCCTGCTTCAGCAGGACGAGGTCGGCGGACTCCAGGTCCAGCGCGACGACGGCGGCTGGATCGACGCCGTACCCGTGCCGGACGCCTTCGTGTTCAACATCGGCGAGATGCTGGAGATCGCCACCCAGGGCTATCTGAAGGCCACGCGCCACCGCGTCGTCAGCCCGCGGTCGGGCGTCGACCGCTACTCCATCCCCTTCTTCCTCGGCCCGCGCCTCGACGCGGTCGTCAAGCCCCTCCGGCTGCCGCCGGAACTGGCGGCACGCAGCCGCGGTGTCACCGACGACCCGGACAACCCGCTCCTGGCGGCCTTCGGGGCCAACGCCGTGGTCGGCTGGCTCCGCTCACATCCACGGGTCGCCGAACGCTGGTGGCCGGACGTCCTGGCGAAGAGGGCAGGCCGATGAGCGACTGGGCCTTCGAGACACGTCAGGTCCACGCGGGCGCCGTACCGGACCCCACCACCGGCGCACGCGCCGTGCCGATCCACCAGACCGTCGGCTACGTCTACCGCGACACCGCGCACGCCGCCGCGGCCTTCGCACTCGCCGACCTCACCACGCACGCGTACACCCGGCTGTCGAATCCGACCACCGCCGTGGCCGAGGAACGCATCGCGGCTCTGGAAGGCGGTTCGGCGGCCGTGGCGGTGGCCAGCGGACAGGCCGCGACAGCCCTGGCCCTGCTGAACCTGGCCCTCCCTCCCGCTCGGCCGCGCCCGAGCGGGGGGACCCCCGCCGGCCCCCACATCGTCGCCTCGTCCTCCCTCTACGGCGGCACCCGCACCCTTCTCGAGCACACGTTCGCCGACTTCGGCATCGAGGTCACCTTCGTCGACGACCCCGACGACCTGGGCGCCTGGTACTCCGCCGTACGCCCGACCACCCGGGCCTTCTTCGGCGAGAGCATCGGCAACCCGCGCGGCAACGTCCTCGACATCGAGGCCGTCGCCCGCATCGCCCACGAGGTCGGTGTCCCGTTGGTCGTCGACAACACCGTGCTCACGCCCTACCTGTTGCGCCCCTTCGAGCACGGCGCCGACATCGTCGTGCACTCCACCACCAAGTTCCTGGCCGGACACGGCACCGGCATCGGCGGGGTCGTCGTCGACAGCGGCCGCTTCGACTTCGGCGCGGACCCCGACCGGTGGCCGGGCCTGACCCGCCCCGACCCGACGTACGACGGACTGTCCTTCTGGGACTCCTTCGGCGGCCTCGGTCTCGCCTACGCGCTGCGCCTGCGCACCCGGCTGGTCCGGGATCTGGGACCGGCCGTCTCACCCTTCAACAGCTTTCTGCTTCTCCAGGGGCTGGAGACGCTCAGCCTGCGCATCGAGCGGCACGTCGAGAACGCCCAGACCCTGGCCACATGGCTGGAGGCACAGCCGCAGGTCGGCCGGGTCCACTACGCGGGTCTGCCGTCCAGTCCCTGGGCGACCCCGGCCAAGCGGTATCTGCCGCGCGGCGCCGGAGCGGTCCTCGCCTTCGAGCTCACGGACGGACTGGAGGCCGGCCGCCGCTTCGTCGAGGGAGTACGGCTGTTCAGCCATCTCGCGAACATCGGCGACGTCCGCAGCCTGGTCATCCATCCCGCCTCCACCACCCACGCCCAGCTCGACGCCGGTCAGCAGGCGGCGGCCGGTGTGACCCCGGGCCTGGTGCGGCTCTCCGTAGGCCTCGAAGGCGTCGGCGATCTGATCGCCGACCTCGAGACCGGCCTGAGAGCGGCCGCCGGATGAGCACCGACAGCCTCCGCGTGCCCCCCACCAGCGACAGCCTTCGTGATCCACGTCCCGCCCACAGCCAAGGAGCACGATCCGTCATGCGCCGCAGCACCGCCGTCCGGCTCGCCGCCACCGCCGCACTCGTCGTCCTGGCCGCGACCGCCTGCGGTACCGGCTCCGCCGACGACCCCGCGAACGCCGGTCAGACCGGCCAGGCCGCCGAGCCGGCCTCGATCGACACCGGCGCCACCGTCGACGTACGCCTCGTGCTGGAGCCGACGAGCCTCGACATCGCCTCGACCGCGGGCGCGGCGCTCGACCAGATCCTGCTCGACAACGTCTACCAGGGCCTGTTGACCCGCGACGAGGACAACACCGTCAAGCCCGCCCTGGCGACCTCGTTCGACGAGTCGTCCGACGGACTCACCTACACCTTCCGGCTCGCGAAGGGCGCCAGGTTCCACGACGGAGCCGAGGTCACCGCGGCCGACGCCGTCTGGTCGTTGCAGCAGGTCACCGCCGAGGGCTCGAAGAACCCCGACGCCGCCGCGCTCGCCTCGGTGCAGAGCGTGTCCGCCGCCGACGACCACACCGTCACCGTCAAGCTCAAGCACCGCGACACGGGCTTCACCTGGGGGCTGACCGGGCGGGCGGGCATCGTCTTCAAGAAGGGCACCGACTTCTCCACGCTCGCGGGCGCGGAGAACGGCACCGGGCCGTTCCGGCTGAGCGGCTGGAAGCGCGGCTCCACCATCACCTTCGTGCGCGACGACGCCTACTGGGGGAAGAAGGCCAAGGTCGCCAAGGTCGTCTTCCACTACATCAAGGACGACAACGCTGCCAACAACGCGCAGCGGACGGGCCAGACCGACATCGAGACGGGGGCGCAGGCGGACCTCCTCCAGCCGTTCTCCGACAAGAGCGAGTACACCGTGCTGCGCGGTGACACCACCGACAAGTTCACGCTCGCGCTGAACAACGCCTCGGGCCCCACGAAGGACGTCCGGGTGCGACGAGCCATCCGCCGGGCCATCGACAACGAGGGCCTCATCAAGGCCCTCGGGGGCGCCGCCGACCCGGTGGGCGGCCCCGTTCCGCGGTCCGACCCCGGCTACGAGGACCTGACCTCGATCGACGCCTACGACCCGGCAGGCGCGAAGAAGCTCCTGCGGCAGGCCGGTCACGGCGGCGGTCTGAAGCTCACCGTGCAGATCCCCAACATCTACCCGACCGAGATCGGCGACTACCTCGCCTCCCAGCTGAAGCAGGTCGGCATCCAACTCACCGTGCGACAGGTGGAGTTCCAGACCTGGCTCGACACCGTCTACACCAAGCACGCCTACCAGCTCAGCATCGTGGACCACGCCGAGGCACGCGATCTGTACAACTTCGCCAATCCCGCCTACTACTTCGGCTACGACGACGCGGACGTCCAGAAGTGGTACGCCGCCGCGCAGACGGCCGCCGACGACTCCGAGCGGGACGCCCTCCTGAAGCAGGCGGCCCGCAAGATCTCCGAGGACGCCGCCGCCGACTGGCTGTTCGTCAGCCAGACCCTCACCGTCGTCCGCAGCGGGGTCACCGGCGTCCCGGTCGGCTTCACCAGCAACCGCTACGACCTCGCGAACCTCGCCGTGGCGAAGAAGTGAGGCCCGCGTGACCCTGTATCTGCTGCGCCGGGCCGGACTGCTGCTGGCGTCCCTGTTCGCGGCCAGTGTGCTGATCTTCCTGGTGCTGCGGCTGCTGCCCGGCGATGTCGCCCAGACCATCGGCGGCATCAAGGCCACACCGGCCCAGGTCGCGGCCGTACGCCACGACCTGGGACTGGACCGGCCGCTCGTCGCGCAGTACGCGAGCTGGACCGGCAACGTGGTGACCGGCGACTTCGGGCGGTCGGTCCTCGACGGCACGTCGGTGTCCGGGCAGCTCGCCGAGAAGCTCGCCGTGACCGGGCCGCTGACCGCGGGGGCCGTCGTGTTCGCCCTCGCCTTCGCCGTGCCCCTGGGCATCCTCGCCGCCGTGCGCCGGGACTCACGGCTCGGCAGCGCGGTCAACGCCCTCGGGCAGCTCGGCATCGCGCTGCCGACGCTGTGGGTGGGACTGCTGCTCGTCCTGGTGTTCGCGGTCCAGGTGCGGTGGCTGCCCGCGCAGGGGTTCCCCGTGGACGGCTGGGACGAGCCGGGGGAGGCGCTGCGCAGCCTCGTCCTGCCCTGGCTGACCCTGGCCCTCGCCGAGGGCGCCGTACTGCTGCGCTTCGTGCGGTCCGCCGTCCTGGACGTCCTGCACCAGGACTGGCTGCGCACCGCCCGGGCCAAGGGGCACACCCGCACCGGCGCCCTGGTACGGCACGGGCTGCGCAACGCGGCCGTGCCGGTGGTGTCGGTGCTCGGACTGCAGATCGCCGCGCTGATCGCCGGCGCGGTCGTCGTGGAACAGGTCTTCGTGCTTCCCGGGGTCGGCCAGATGCTGATCACGGACGTCGGCAACCGGGACCTGGACAAGGTGCAGGGCGAGATCCTGCTGCTCACCGGCGCGGTGCTCGTCATCGGGTTCCTGGTGGACCTCGTCCACCGGCTGATCGACCCGAGGCTCCGGAGCGCCGCGTGAAGGCTTCGCTGAAGGTCCCCCTCGCCGTCCGGGCACTGCTCGGGAACCGCAGCGGCCTCGTCGGCTCCGTCCTCGTCGGTCTGCTCGTGCTGTCCGCGCTGGTCTCCCTCGTCCGGACGCCGTACGATCCCACGCTCGTGCGGCCGCAGGAGGGCTGGCTGCTGCCGTTTTCCGGCGGTCACCTCCTCGGCACCGACAAGCTGGGCCGCGACGAACTCAGCCAGCTGCTCGCCGGTGCCCGCGGCACCTTGCGGACCGCGCTGCTCGCGGCGGCCGTGGCGGCTCTCGTCGGGCTCGCCCTGGCACTCACGGCGGTCCTCGTCCCGCGCTGGATCGGTGCCCTCGTGGTCCAGCTCACGGATGTGCTGATCGCGTTCCCCGTCCTGTTGATCGCGATGATCCTGACCGCCGTGTACGGCGGCTCCACCTGGACCGTGGTCGTCGCGATCGGCGTCGGCGCGGGCGTCAACCTGGCGAGGGTCGCCCGCGCCGAGGCGGGACGGGTGCTGGGCACCGACTACGTCCTGGCCGCCCAGGCCGCCGGATCCGGAACCTGGCGCACCGTCCGCAAGCACCTGCTGCCGAACATCGCGCCCACGCTCATCGTGCAGCTCTCGCTCGTGCTGTCCGTGGCGGTCCTCGCCGAGGCCGCGCTGTCGTTCCTCGGGTTCGGCGCTCCGGCGCCCGCGGTCTCCTGGGGGCGCATGCTGCACGAGCAGCAGGCCTACATCGCCGCGCGCCCGCTCCTCGCCGTCTGGCCCGGCCTCGCCGTGGCCGCCTCCGTGCTCGGCTTCAACCTGCTCGGCGACGGTCTGCGCGAGGCGACCGACGCCCGCCTGCGGGTTCGGGAGGCGGCATGAGCCCGCTGACGATCACCGACCTGAGCGTGCGGATCGCCGGCACGACCGTCGTCGACGAGGTGAGCCTGTCGGTGGCTCCCGGCGAACGGCTCGCGCTGATCGGCGAGTCCGGTTCCGGGAAGTCGCTCACCGCCCTCGCCGTCCTGGGGCTGCTGCCGGACGGCGCCGAGGCCACCGGCAGCGTCCGTCTCGGCGGGCGGGAGATTCTCGGCCTCGGCGACCGGGAGCTGTCCCGGCTGCGCGGCGAAAGCATGGCGATGGCCTTCCAGGAGCCGATGAGCGCGCTCAACCCCCTGATGCGCATCGGACGGCAACTCGCCGAGCCCTTGCGGCTGCACCGCGGACTGAACCGGCGCCGGGCCGCGGCGGCCGCCGTCGATCTCGCCGACCGGGTCGGCCTGCCCGACCCCGAACTCGTCGTCCGGGCCTGGCCGCACCAGCTCTCCGGCGGCCAACGGCAGCGCGTCGGACTGGCCATGGCGCTCGCGACCCGCCCGGCGCTGCTGATCGCCGACGAACCCACCACCGCGCTCGACGTCACCGTCCAGGCCGACATGCTCGGGCTGCTGGACGACCTCGTCGAACAGCACGGCACGTCACTGCTGTTCATCAGCCACGACCTCGCCGTGGTCGCCCGGCTCTGCCCACGCGCCGCCGTCCTCAAGGAGGGCCGGCTCGTCGAGGAAGGCCCCACCGACACCCTCGTACGCACTCCCCGGCACCCGTACACGCGGCGGCTCGTGGAGGCCGCGCGGGCGACGGGCTGGGACACCCCGGAGGTCGCCCGATGACATCGCTGCTCAGGGCGGCCGGCCTGAACCGCGCCTTCCGGCTGCCGCGCGCCTCGCTGCTCGCACCGGCCCTCCGGCGCCCCGCGGTCCAGGACGTGTCGCTGGAACTGACGGAAGGCAGAAGCCTCGGCGTCGTGGGGGAGTCCGGCTCCGGGAAGTCGACGCTCGCCCGGCTGCTCCTCGCGCTGGACCGGCCCGACTCCGGCACCGTGCACTACCGGGACCGCGAGGTGCGGCCCGGTGCGCCGCGCCGGCTGACCTGGTTCCGCCGCGAGGTGCAGATCGTCCTCCAGGACCCCATGGGCTCGCTCGACCCGCGCGCCACCGTGCGCGACATCGTCGCCGAGCCGCTGGAGTGCCTGCGGCTGCCCGGCGACCACGACGACCGGGTGGACGAACTGCTGCGCGCCGTGGGCCTGGACCCGTCCGTACGCGGTCGCCACCCGCACGAGTTTTCCGGCGGGCAGCGGCAGCGCGTCGCCATCGCCCGGGCGCTCGCCCCCGGGCCGAAGGTCCTCGTCGGCGACGAACCGCTGAGCGCCCTCGACGTCTCCGTACGCGCCCAGATCCTCGCCCTCCTCGACGACCTCGCCGACGCGTACGGACTGACGCTGTTGCTCGTCTCGCACGACATCGGCGTCGTACGGCATCTGTGTACCGACGTGCTGGTGATGAAGGACGGCCTGGCCGTCGAGCAGGGGTCGGCCGACTCCCTGCTGACCGACCCGCAACACCCGTACACGCGACGCCTGTTGGCCGCCGTACCCCGACTGCCCGCATGACCGGGAGACTCACATGACCGCACAGACCGCACGGACCGCACAGACCGCACAGACCGCACAGACCGAACGGACCGCACAGACCGCCGAGACCGCACGCCGACTCACCCTGGGGGCCCTGGTGCAGGGCTCCGGCGGCCATATCGCCGGATGGCGCCACCCGGACGCGCGCCCCGACGGCCAACTGGACTTCTCCTTCCACGCCGACCTCGCCCGCACCCTCGAACGCGGGCGCTTCGACGCGCTGTTCGTCGCCGACGTCGTCGCCGTCCGGGGCCATCAGCTCGACTCCCTGTCCCGTACGGGACGCGCCGAGCACTTCGAGCCGCTCACGCTGCTGGCCGCGCTGGCCCTGGTCACCGACCACATCGGCCTCGCGGCGACGGCGACCACCACCTACAACCACCCGTTCCACATCGCCCGCAAGTTCGCCTCCCTCGACCACATCTCGTCCGGCCGCGCCGGCTGGAACGTCGTCACCTCCGTCGTCCCGCTGGAGGCGGCCAACTTCGGCCGTGACAGCCACCTCGAGCACGAGCTGCGCTACCGCCGCGCCGACGAGTTCGTCCAGGTCGTCAAGGCGCTCTGGGACAGCTTCGACGACGACGCGCCGGTCCGGGACAAGGCGACGGGCCGCTACTACGACCCCGCTGGCCTGCGCCCCGCGCACCACGAGGGCGAGCACTTCACCGTACGGGGACCGCTGAACATCTCGCGGCCGCCGCAGGGCCATCCCGTCGTCTTCCAGGCGGGATCCTCGGCGACGGGACGGGAGTTCGCCGCCCGGCACGGGGAGGTCCTGTTCACCACGCAGTACGAGCTGGGCGCCGCCCAGGAGTTCTACGCGGACATCAAGGCGCGCGCCGCCGGGCACGGCCGAGACCCGGCCCACGTCCTGGTCTGGCCGGGCCTCACCCCGCTCGTCGCGGCCACCGAGGCGGACGCGCGGCGGCGGCTCGCCGAACTCCAGGACCTCATCCACGACGACGTCGCCCGCCGTCTCGTCCAGGACAACATCGGCGATCTCGACCTGAGCGACCACCCGTTGGACGGCCCGCTGCCCGACATCCCCGACAGCAACCGCAGCAAGTCCCGGCGCGACCTGCTCCTGAAGCTCGCCCACGACGACGAGCTGACGATCCGTCAACTGGCCCGGCGCTTCGCCGTGGACTCCGCCGTCGCGGGAACGCCCGAACAGATCGCCGACCACATCGAGACCTGGTTCCACGAGCGCGCCGCCGACGGCTTCAACATCTCCTTCCCCTATCTGCCCGGCCCGGCCGAGGACTTCGTGGACCACGTCGTGCCGCTGCTCCAGCGACGCGGCCTGCTGCGCACCGAGTACGAGGGCGCCACCCTGCGCGAGAACCTCGGCCTGCCGCGCCCGGCCGTCTCCGCGCGACACCTCCAGGAGACCGGACGATGAGCTCTCGCCGCACCGACCAGCTCCACCTGAACGCCTTCCTCAAGCCGCCGGGGGAGTACCTGGCCGCCTGGCGCCACCCGGACACCGCCGCCGACGCGGGCGTGAACATCCGGGAGGTGCTCTCCTTCGCCCGGATCGCCGAACGCGCCACCTTCGACGCGGTGTTCCTCGCGGACCTCGTCGGCGTGCCGTTCGCGAGCCAGGACGTGCTCAGCAGGGTCAGCGTCGTCAACGACTCCTTCGAACCGACCACACTGCTGGCCGCCCTGGCCGCCGGCACCTCCCGGATCGGTCTGATCGCCACCGCCTCGACCAGCTACAACGAGCCCTACCACGTGGCCCGTTCCTTCGCCTCGATCGACCACATCTCCGCCGGCCGGGCCGGCTGGAACGTCGTCACCTCCCTCAACGACGGCGAGGCGCGGAACTTCGGTCTGGACGCCCACCTCGACCACGCCACCCGCTACGACCGCGCCGAGGAGTTCTACGACGTGGTGGCGGGCCTGTGGGACTCCTTCGAGGACGACGCGTTCCGCCACGACAAGACGAGCGGCGTCTACTTCGACCCGGCCAAGCTGCACGCGCTCCACCACGAGGGCAAGCACCTCAAGGTCGCCGGACCCCTCAACATCGCCCGCCCTCCGCAGGGACGCCCGGTCATCGTGCAGGCGGGCGCCTCCGAGGCGGGCAGGAACCTGGCGTCACGGATCGCCGAGGTGATCTTCTCCGGCATCAAGGACCTGACCCAGGCACAGGAGTTCTACGCCGACATCAAGGAACGGGCCGCCGCCCACGGCCGCGACCCGGACCATCTCAAGGTGCTGCCCGCCCTGTCCGTCATCACCGCCCCCACCGAATCCGAGGCCCGCGACAAGCTTGCCCGCCTCACCCGGCTCCTGCCTCCGCAGGTCGCCCTCGCCGACCTCTCGTACTGGCTCGGCGGTTTCGACCTCAGCGCCCATCCCCTGGACGGTCCGCTGCCCGACCTCCCGGTCTCCAACCAGTCGCACACCGCCCAGCGGCAGATCTACGCGGAGGCGCGCCGCGACAACCTCACCATCCGCGACCTCGTCCGGCGCTTCGCGAACGACGACCGGACCATCACGGGCACCCCGCAGCAGATCGCCGACCACATCGAGGAGTGGTTCCACGGCCGCGCCGCCGACGGCTTCAACGTGGTCTTCCCGTATCTGCCCGGCACCCTCACCGACTTCGCCGAGCTGGTCGTGCCCGAACTGCGCCGCCGAGGCCTCTTCCGCACCCACTACACGGGCACCACCCTGCGCGACCACCTCGGCCTGCCACGGCCGCCACGGCACGGCTGAGAACCGCCCGACCCCGCACCCCGGAACCTGAACCTGAACCACAGGAGTCATCGACATGGCCACCACCACAGCCGCGCGCAGGAACACCACGGCAGCGACCGGTACCGACACCGGAGAGCCGGAGCAGCCGTTGCTCGGCACCGCCCCCGACCCGCAGCCGGGGCTGCGCGAGTACCTGGAGGTCAAACGGGCCGCCCTGCTCGCCAAACGGGAGGCCCAGCGCACCGCCCCGCTCACCGAGCCGCACCGGTTGCGGGCCCGCACCACGGCCGAGGAACGCAGCGGCGTACGACGCATCAGCATCCGCCGGCACCAGATCATCAGCGACTCGCCGCTCGACTTCGCCGGCTACGACCTCGGGCCCGCCTCCCCGGAGATCCAGCTCGGCGTGCTGTCCAGCTGCCTCACCCACATCTTCCTCATCCAGGCCGCCGACCTGCGGATCCCGCTGGACTCCCTGGAGGTCGAGGTCCAGGCCGACCAGGACCCGCGAGCCGGACAGCCGGGCTTCGAGCAGGTGCCGATCTACCCGCACAACATCAGCTACACCGTGCACGTCACCTCGCCGGCGGACAAGGACCGCATCCGTGAGCTGCACGAGACGGTCGAGCAGAAGTGCCCGATCTACAACCTCCTGATCAACCCGCAGTCCATCACCGGCCGCGTCGTGCTGACCGGCAGCCCGGAGGAGATCTGACGGCCCGGGGCCCGGGCGCGGGGCGGTGACGTGGTGCGTGGCGCGTCCCTGCCCAGCGTCCGGACCGGTTCGGTGAAGGCCGTCCCGTGACCGGCGGCTACTCCGTGGCGTTCTCCGCGCCGTCTTCGGCGAGGATCCTGGCCAGTCGGTCGAGCGTCGCGGGCACGTCGCGGTGCAGAGCGGTGAAGTCCAGGCCGCTGTCGCCGATGATCGTCAAGATGGCGCGGTCGCCCACAGCCAGCAGCACCACGTGCCCCTCGGCGGAACGGGTGACGACCTCGCGGAGTACGCCGGTGTCGGTCTCCTGCGCCATGCGCCTGCCGAGACTGAGGGCGGCTGCCGCCAGAGCGGCGATGGACTCGGGCTGGGCGGCCTCCGTGTCCGAGGCGACCAGTAGGCCGTCCGCGGTCGAGACGACGCTCTCACTCACGCCCGTGACCTGGTTGCGCAGCGAGTTCAGGACCTTGACGATGGGTTCGGATGTCCGTGTGTCGTGCATGGGTTCCTTGAATTCCTCGGAGAACGGGATGGCTGAGCGCGGTCTGCCGGTCGGTCAGTCGAGTTTCCTCAGCTCACTGCGGACACGGCGCAGGACGTCGATGCCGGGCTGGTCCGCGCGGAGGTCGGGCGGCGGGCGCAGAAGGGACGAGGCTCCCCGCCGCCGCGTGGGGAGCGGGGCGGGATCCGGTGCCGTCCGTGGGGCGGGCGTCGGCGCTGTCCGCGGGATCGTTCTCATCGAGCGGGCCAGTGCGAGGAGCCGTCGGCGGGATCTTCTCCGCTTGCGCCGGTTCAAGGCGTGTTCGAGGTCTGCGGACGATGTGTGCCGGGGGCACGCTTGGGCAGTGCGGTGGCGGTCGGCTGTGCGGGCATGTGTTTCTTCGCCTCAGGTGTGCGTGGTGCGGTGCTCGGCCGGGCCGGCACGGCGACGGTGTCGTGGTCCACGAGGCCGAGCGCGTGCAGGCTCGCCAGATCGACCATGACCGGGTAGAGCCCACGCCCCAGGGCGAAGGCCATGTCGCGTGCCGTGCGGCGGCCGTTGACGGCCTTCAGCAGTGCGGTGTGCCGGGGGCGGATCCTTCCGACAGCGGTGTTCCCCGGCCGGATCCTCGCCCGGCTGATCTCGCGGGGGGTGCGCCACATCCGGGTCAGCTGGGCGATCCGGCGGCTCGTTTCCGCGGCGAGACGAGCGGGTTCCGTCGCGATGGCGGTGAGAGCGATCGGCCTGGCCTCCGACTTCTCCCAGGTGTCGGGAGTGTTCACCGACAGGGCGAACGCGCCGTCGAACAACGCTGCCGTGCAGAGGACCTGGAGTTCTATGGCGCCCACCAGGCCGCGACGGACCAGCTCTTGCGCGAGGGAGTCCTCGGGCGTGGCCGCCGACGGGTCGAACGGCGCTTGCGCCGCGGATGCGGCGGCGGCAGCGGTCCAGGACGCTTCGTCGAGCCGGCCGGACTTGAGCAGCATCTGTTCGGGGGAGGGTGACCCCGGCGTCTCGACGGCGACGACCAGGCCCTTCCGTACATGGATGGTGCCGCCGGGTGAGCCCGACACCAGCACCGAGCCCGTGTACGCCTCGCTCTGAAGGCGGGTCAGGAACGCCGACAGGTTGCGGGGCTCGGCGGAACCCGCGCTCATGCGGACGCTCCTGTGGTGAAGGCATTCAACCGGTGCGACACCAGGGCGAGGTTGGCCCGCTCGCGATCGAGTGTGACGCACAGCAGAAGCGGGTCCGTCCGTTCCGGAAGAACTCGTGTGACGAGGTGGTGGCTCGCCGTGGTGACGACGATGCTCTCCAGCTCGCCCTGGCCGCCGGCCGCATGCAGTCCGGTGCCGACGAGATCGGCCAGTTCGCTGCATTCGACGCCGTCGGTCCGCGGGGTACCGACCTGGTCGTAGACCAGCCCGGTGACCGCGTCGACCAAGGCGACGCCGGAGACTCCTGGCCCTTCACGCAATTGGGACAGAGAAGCATGCAGCTCGGACACCCGCACCCCTTCGATCAAGTCTTCACAAGGCGACAAGAAGCACAGTAGTTTATGGAATCACAGTATTTTAGTGGTCAACATGAGCAACAGGGCGTCTACTTTGACGAGTTCTGATCAGTCATCGGTGGCGACCGTGTGTGGCGCGAAGGGCTGAGGCATGAACATCGAGACCGCACTCAAGGAAGCCATGGCCATCGACGGCGCCATCGGTGTAGCCCTCGTCGACTACGAGAGCGGAATGCCGCTCGGCATGCTCGGCGGAGGGCACGGGCTCGACCTGGAGATCGCCGCCGCCAGCAACACCGACGTCGTGCGGGCCAAGAAGCGCGCGCTCGCGACACTGGGCATGGACGACACCGTCGAGGACATCCTCATCACTCTCGGCAAGCAGTATCACCTGATCAGGCCCATGGCCGACAACGCCGGATCTCTTTTCCTGTACCTCGCCCTCGACCGGGAACGGGCCAACCTCGCCCTCGCGCGGCACGCCCTCAGGGGCATCGAGCGCGAGTTGCAGGTCTGAGGCCCGCCCGCCCTCCTGCCCGCCCACCTGCCCACCCTCGTGCCCTCCCCTCCTCCCTCCCTCCCGGGCCATGGTTCGAGGTGGCTCTTTCGGGTACGGCGTGGGCAGCCCGGTCGGCACACCCCTCCCGGGGCCGGTGCGGGCCCCGGATAGACTCCCGCGCATGGTCCGATCGTCCCGTCGCGATGCGAGCCCCGGGATGTGGCGGCGCGAGCCGGGCACCGTGGTGCGCCGGGTCGCGCCGTTCCCGGAGCAGGTGACAGGCCCTTTCGCCATCATCGCCGGGTTGCAGATCCCCCGCGTCCCCACGGAGTGGACGCCGCACGCACATCCCCTGCACGAGCTCGTCTGGGTGCGCGGGGGGACGCTGACGTCCCGGGTGGAGGACCGCGTCTTCACGGTGTCCGAGGGGCACGGGCTGTGGATGCCCGCCGGAGTGGTGCACGGCGGCCGGGCGACGGCGGGCGCGAAGTTCTACGAGGCCTTCTTCGCCCCCGACCGCGCGCCGTTCGCCTTCGAGGGGCCCAGGGCGATCGCGATGACACCGTTGCTGGAGTCGCTGCTGACCCATCTGTCCCGCACGGATCTCGACGCGGCGGCCAGGGCGCGGGCGGAGTCGGTCGTGTTCGACGTGCTCGAGCCGTCGCAACGCGAACTCGCGTTGCAGCTGCCCGGAGACGCCCGGATCGACGCGATCGCCGAGGCCCTGCTGGACGATCCCGCCGACTGCCGCTCGCTGGAGGACTGGGCGCGGTGGCTGGGGATCAGCGACCGCACGATCACCCGCGCGTTCCGCCGGGCGACGGGCCTGTCCTTCGCGCAGTGGCGGCAGGTGCTGCGCGCGCATCGGGCGCTGACGCTCCTCTCCGAGGGTGCCGACGTGGCGACCGTCTCCGAGACGCTCGGCTACACGCAGCCCAGCACCTTCATCGCCGCCTTCCGGCGCGTCATGGGAACCACGCCGGGCGCCTTCTTCGACGCCGCCGACAGCGCCCCCGAGGGTGTCCGGAATCCCGTATCGCCTGTCCGGAACTCCTGATTGCCGACATGACAAGCGGAACATACGCTTCTCGGAGTTAGGCAACCCTTAGTTGTTGCTCGCCGCGAGCGGAGCCTTCCGTGCGTGGGAGAGTCCGCTGCCCGGCCGGCGCAAGGCGGGCGGAGGGTGCCGCAGCCCCTGCCCCTCCGAGCGTCCGGACCCACCCATGTTCACAAGCCCCTTCCGGCGCGCCGGTCCCCCCTCGTCCGACCCCGCCACCGCCACCGCCACCGACCCGGCCACCGGCCACGCCGAGCCGGTGGCCGCCCTCAACGGGCACGACCTGCTCCTGCGGTACGGCGGCACGCCGGTCGTCCACGGCGTCTCGCTGACCCTGCAACCCGGCCGCGCGACCGCCCTGGTGGGACCGAACGGCAGCGGGAAGTCCACGCTGCTGCGCGCTCTCTCGAGGCTGCACCGGGTGGACGGCGGCCGGGTGACGCTCGGCGCCCCCGGCGGACCGCACGAGCGGGACGCGGCCCTGCTCAGCGCCCGTCGGTTCGCCCGCGAGGTCACACTGTTCTCCCAGTCGAGGCCCGCGCCCCAAGGGCTGACGGTCGCGGAGGTCGTCGCGTTCGGACGCCACCCGTACCGGCGCGGCTTCGCCGGACCGACCGCCGAGGACCGCAGCGCCGTCGACCACGCCATGGGCGTCACCGGCGTACGGGACATGGCCGGCCGGCCGGTCGGGGAACTCTCCGGCGGGGAGATGCAGCGAGTCTGGCTCGCGGCCTGCCTGGCCCAGGACACCGGCGTCGTACTGCTGGACGAACCGACCAACCATCTGGACCTGCGCTACCAGATCGAGACGCTCGACCTGGTGCGCGATCTCGTCGAGGAGCACGGCGTCGCGGTCGGGATCGTGCTGCACGACCTCGACCAGGCGTCCCGCGTCGCGGACACGCTGGTCCTGATGCGCTCCGGCCGCGTGCACGCGGCGGGCAGACCGGCCGACGTCCTCACCGCGCAGAACATCGGCGAGGTCTACGACATCCGCGTCGAGGTCGGGGTCGACCCGCGCTCGGGCCGTCTCCGAATCGACCCGCTCGGGCGACACCCCGCCTGACCGCTAGGGCGGCACCCCTGACCGGTCGAGAGACATCCCGCCCGACGGCTCGGGCGGCACCCCCTGACCGCTCGGGAGACACCCCGCCCGACGGCTCGGGCGGCACCCCCTGAAGCGGCACATCCGCCGCGGCAACGCGTCACAACACATCCATCGCATCGCAACACATCGCAAGAAAGAGGATCGTTCATGAACCGTGCCCGTCGCCTGGCGGCGTCAGCCTCCGCGGGGCTCATCGCCCTCGCCGCAACGGCCTGCGGCACGACCGACGTCGACAAGGCCGCGGCCGGCAGCAGTGCCGCCGCGTCGCCCGCCTCGGAGAGCTGCGCCCAGGACACCACGACCACCTCGACGAAGCCCGTCTCCTTCAAGGACGGTGTCGGCCGGCAGGTGAAGCTCGACAAGCCCGCCCAACGGATCGCGGTCCTGGAATGGCAGCAGGTCGAGGACGCGCTGACCCTGTGCGTCACCCCCACCGCGGTCTCCGACGCGAAGGGATACAGCACCTGGGTCAGCGCCGAGAAGCTGCCCGGCGGGGTGACCGACATCGGTACCCGTGAGGAGCCCGACCTCGACACCCTCTACGCGGCGAAGCCCGACCTCATCGTCGTGGAGGCGTTCGACGCCGACGACGAGACGCTCGTGAAGCTGGAGAAGCGGGGCGTCCCCGTGATGGCCACGCGGGGGGCGAACCCGAAGGACCCGATCGGGAACATGCGAGAGGTGTTCAGCATGATCGGGGAGGCGACGGGGCGCACCGAGCGCGCCGACCAGGTGCTCAAGGAGTTCGACGCGCACCTCGCGACGGCGAAGAAGCAGGTCACCGACGCCGATCTGCCGACGAAGGACTTCCTGTTCTTCGACGGATGGCTGGAGGGCGGCAACCTCACCGTCCGCCCCTACAGCAAGGGCGCCCTGTTCACCGAGATAGGCGAGGAGCTCGGCATGAACCCCGTGTGGACCGACGACGTCAACAAGGCCCACGGCGACGGGGGCGTCGATCCCTCCTACGGTCTCGCGCAGACCGACGTCGAGGGACTCACCTCGGTGGGCAACGCCAATCTCTTCTACGCCAACGACGAAGGGGCCGGCGGGTACGTCGCCGCACTGGAGAAGAACCCGCTCTGGAAGAGCATGCCGGCCGTGAAGGAAGGCCGTGCGCACGCGTTCCCGGCGCGGGTGTGGGGCGCCGGCGGTCCGCGCTCCTGCGCGCAGGCGATCGACGCCTACGTCGACGTACTCGACAAGAAGTGAGCACAGCGCAGACATCGGCGCCCCGAGGGGAAGCGCTGCCGCGCACCGAACACGGCGGCGCTCCCACCGGGGTGGCCGTCCTCGGGCTCCTTCTCGTCGTGACCGTCCTCGTGGGCATGTGGCACCTGACGCAGGGGACGTCGGGCGTCGGCTTCGGCGACCTGGTGCGGTACCTCGCCGGGGAGCGGGAGAACACCGGCGGGGCACCGGTCGGCGAGATCCTCACCGGCTCGCGCCTGCCGCGCCTGCTCGCGGGCGTGGCGGTGGGCTTCGCCCTCGGCTCCGCCGGCGCGCTGCTCCAGTCCGTCACGCACAACGCACTCGCCTCCCCCGACACCCTCGCGGTCACGTCCGGGGCCTACTTCACGCTCTCGCTCGTCGCGGCCTTCGGTCTCTCCGTCCCGTTCTGGGCGTCGGGCGCGGTCGCCTTCGCCGGCGGCCTCGCGGCGGCGGCGCTCGTGCTGCTTCTCGCAGGCCGGGCCGCGGGCACCACGGGCACCCGTCTCATCCTCGCCGGATCGGCGACGGCGATGGCCCTGGACGCGGCGACCGCGATGCTCCTCATCCTGTTCAAGCAGAACACGACCGGGCTCTTCGCCTGGGGGAGCGGTTCACTCGCACAACTGAACATCGACGCGTCGATCCGCGCCTTCCCCCTGGTGGCCGTGGTGCTGTGTGTCGCCCTGGCGCTGTCCCGGAGGCTGGACGTGATGAGCCTCGGCGACGACGCCGCGTCCACCCTCGGCGTGCCGATCCGGAGCACCCGCGTGGCCGCCGTGATCTGCGCGGTGCTCCTGACCGGCACGGCGCTGACACTCGCGGGCCCGATCGGCTTCGTCGGCCTCGGCGCCCCCGTCCTGGCACGCCTGGTCGCGGGACGGGTCCGGGCACTGCGCCGGCACCTCCTCCTGGTGCCCGCGGCCGGGCTGTTCGGCGCGCTGCTCATCCTGCTCGCGGACGCGTCGCTGCGTGCGGTGCAGGGCGCGGACGGGGCCGCCTCCATTCCCACCGGGGTGCCGACCGCGCTGCTCGGCTCCGTCGTGATCGTGGTGCTCGCGCTCCGCCTCCGCGACACGGGCGGGCTCCGGCAACCACCGCACGCACGGGTCGCGGTACGGTCGCGCCGCGCGTTCCTCCTCGTCGTGCTCGGCGCGGTGACACTCCTGGCCGGGGCGGCTCTCGTGGCGGTCCTGGCGGGCAGCCTCTGGCTGCGGACGGGAGACCTCGCGCTCTGGGCCCGGGGCGCCGCCCCCGACCTGATCGGTCAGGCGCTCGACGACCGGGTCCCGCGCGTCATCGCCGCGATTCTCGCCGGCGCGGCCCTGGGACTGGCCGGATGCGTCGTGCAGAGCGCGGTACGCAACCCGCTGGCCGAGCCGGGTGTACTCGGCATCACGGCGGGCGCGGGGCTGGGTGCGGCGGGCGTCGTCACGTCGGGCCTGTCCGGCGGACGGCCGCTGCTCATCGCGGCCGCGGTCGCGACGGGGCTCGCCACGTTCGCGGTGATCGCCCTGCTGTCCTGGCGCGGCGGCTTCCTGCCCGACCGGTTCGTACTGATCGGCATCGGCTGCGGGTACGGCCTCAGCTCCGTCACCACCTTCCTGCTGCTGCGTGCCGACCCGTACAACACGCCCCGGATCTTCACCTGGCTGTCCGGCACGACCTACGGGCGCACGCTGCCCGACGTCGTACCGGTCGCGGTGGCCCTGGCGCTCGCGCTCCCCGTGCTGCTCGCCATGCGCGGCCAACTCGACCTGCTGGCCGTCGACGAGGACACCCCGCGCACAGTCGGCGTCAGGCCGGTACGCGCACGCTTCGCCGCACTGACGATCGCCGCGGTGCTCGCCGCGCTCAGCGTGATCGCCGTGGGCGTCGTCGGGTTCGTGGGGCTTGTCGCCCCGCACCTCGCCCGGTCGCTGGTGGGCGCCCGGCACGGCCGCGCGATCCCGGTCTCGATGCTGCTCGGCGGACTGCTGGTCTGTGTGGCCGACGCCCTCGGCCGCACACTCGTCGCCCCCGCCCAGGTGCCCGCGGGCCTCATGATCGCCCTGGTCGGCGGCCCGTACTTCATCTGGGTGCTCCGGCAGTCCCGCGCATGACGCCGCCGCACGGCGCCGCGCCCGCGCCGCCCGGCGCACCACCGGCCCCGGGGCCGCGCAGCGCAGCGCAGCCAGGGCCTGCGGGCGAAGCCCCGTCCTGATCCCTCGCCCCTCCGAACACCAGGAACACCGGAATGCCGCCTCAGCAGCAACACGAACAGGAACAGCAACAGCAACAGCAACAGCAGGAGACGCCTGTGCGGAGCGTCGTCGTCCCGTTCGAGCCCGAGGCGGCGCCGACCACGCTGAGGAAGCTCGGACACCTCCAGGTGCCGGAGCGCTGGCACACGGTCGACCGCTCCGCCCACGCCCCCCACATCGTGGCCGTTCCGGGTGACGACGGCACGGACCGGATCGCCGCCGCGCTCGTGACCGCCCGCCCCGACACGGCCTACCTGAAGATCGTCGACGCCGTCGGCGACGTACCGGCAGCCGTCCGGGCCGTCGTCGCCCATGCGCGCCGCCGGGGGCTCGCGCAGGTCAAGTGGGAAGGATGGACGGCGAGTCCGGAGGACGCCGCCGCCGCGGGCTTCACCCCGCTGCGTCCTCCGCTCACGCCGACGCAGCACGCGGCAGGGCCAGACACCGGTTACGTTCGCTGGCTGCACGACGCATCGGTCTCCGAGCCCCCGTACTACGGACAGACCACGCACTTCACGTGCGGTGCCGTCACCGCCCTGCTCGCGCAGGCACACGCGGGGACGCTGCCGCCGGAGACACTCGACCGCCAGGCGGAACTGACGCTGTGGCGCGACGCGACCAACTTCCCGGCGTGCGAGCCGGTCGGACTGGGCGTCGCCGTACGCCGAGCGTGGCCGTCGTCCCCCGTTACTGTCCACCTCGACGCGGACCGGCCCGTCCTGCTCGACCACCACCCGGAGAACGAGCAGGAGTGGCGTGCCCTGCTCCAACGCGCGTCCCGTACGGAGGCCGGACGGATCGGCGTCCCGATCGACCCGGACCGTCTCTCCCTGACCGCGATCCGGAGCGCGATCGGCCGGCAGGAGCACGTGCTGCTCCTCATCTCGCTCGCCGGGATGCAGGGCTTCGACGTACCGCACTGGGTGCTCTGCCACGGCGCCGTACCCGGCGCCGTCGTCATCGAGGACCCGTGGGCCCACGCGGTCGCGGGGGACACCTGGGTCGACGCCCACCTGCTGCCCGTCCCCGACCTGTCGCTCGACACGATGTCGACCATGTCGACCATGTCGTCGGACGCGACGGACGACTTCCGCGGCGCCGTGGCCATCGGCCGCCCGCGGCAGCGCGTCGAGTCCGACTCCTCGTCATCGCCCTCGCCCGCCGACGTGTCGAGTACAGCGGTCCCGGGGGAGCACGTTCACCGCCAGGGCCGGTAGGCGGTCGTCGAGCGCGCGGCCGGGCACGGGAAGGCCGCCCCCCGGACTCACCGCCGGGTGGGCTCGTCGCCCTCGCGGTGGAGGACCAGGTGCTCGTGGAAGAGGACGCCGTCGCGGACGTCGCCGGTGGCGGTGAAGCCGGTGTCGTCGACGTAGTCGAGGTGGTCGCCGGTGACGGTGTAGCGGCCGGTGTAGGCGCTGCGGCGGCTGCCGCGGGCTTCGTCGTAGCGGCCGTTCGGCAGCAGCTCCTGACGGATGAAGCCGTCCGCGGTCACCCACATCCCGACGTACGGGTGAGGATCGCGGGGCGTGTCGTTGCTGGTCATGGCTCTACGATCGCCCCGGCGACCGGTGCCGGCCAGGCCGCCGTCTTCCTGGGTGCCGCGCACCCAGCCTGGCGAGCGACAGGTGGGTGCCCGACACCTGGGGACAAGGCGGCCTGGTTCCGGCTTCGCCGTACGACGAGCCTGGTGGTCGGGCAGCCGTCGTGGCTGCCGAAGCCACCGAACCCTCGCCTCGGACCCGCACCTGCGCTGATGTCACGCAGGGGGACACGGATGAGGCGACCGGCGACTCCATCGAGGAGCATGCGCATGAGCACCACCGGCACTCCCTGCACCACCGGCACTCTCGGCACTCCCTGCACCATCGATACCACCGGCACCACAGGTACTGCCCGCACCACAGGTACTGCCCGCACCACAGGAACCGCCCGCACTACCGGAATCACCGGCACCGTGGGCTGGAACGCCGAAGCCCCCGACCAGATCCTCGCGAACGACGCGGGGCGTTCTGTCAACGACACCACCGGCGCCGCCGTCCTCGAAGAGCTCCGGCGTCGGCCCGCCGACCGGCGGCGCATCCTGTTCACCGGCGCGACCGTCGTCACCATGGACCCCGACCTCGGCGTCGTCGCCGGCGACCTGCTCGTCGAGGGCGACACGATCAAGGCCGTCGGCCGCGACCTCGACGCGGGCGACGCCGTGGTCGTCGACGCCGCCGGCACGATCCTCGCCCCCGGCTTCGTCGACACCCACCGGCACGCCTGGGAAACCCAGTTGCGCAGGATCATGCCGGACGTCGACGACCTCGGCGGGTACGTCACGGCCACCCTGGCCGGCTACGCGACGGTCTACCGGCCCGAGGACATGTACATCGGCACCAGACTGGCCGCCCTGACCGCGATCGACAGCGGCATCACGACGATGCTCGACTTCTCCCACAACTCCCGTACCCGCGAGCACTCCGACGCCGCCGTAGAGGCCCTCGTCGACACCCGCATCCGCGGCGTGCACGCCTCCATGGGCCCGCACTTCGGCGCGTGGGACCGCCAGTGGCCCGGCGACCTGGCGCGCCTCAAGGACCGGTACTTCAGCAGCGACGACCAGTTGCTGACGCTGCGCCTGGCGGCCCTGGCCACCGACGAGATCGCCGGACCGGCGCTCGCTTACGGTCCTGAACTCGCGCGAGCCGCAGCAGAGTTGGGTATCGGGGTGAGCGTGGACGCCGTGTTCGGCGCGTCCGGCTCCGAGGCGGCGCTGCGCTGGGCCAAGGACGGCGTCCTCGGCCCCGACGTCACGCTCATCCACTGCACCGGACTGACCTCCGAGGCCTGGAAGGCGATGGGGGAGACGGGCACCACCGTGGCGCTCGCCCCCACCTCCGACGCGCAGATCGGTCTGGAGACCGCCGTCCCCGCCGTCGACGAGGCACTCGCCGTCGGTATCCGTCCCGGACTGAGCATCGACGTCGAAGTCGCCCTGGCGAGCGACATGTTCACGCAGATGCGGGCCCTGCACGCCATCCAGCGGATGCGCGCCGTCAACGCCGCCCACGGCACCGACGAGCAGCCCTCCCGCATCACCACCCACGACGTCCTCGACTTCGCCACCCTCCAGGGCGCCCGCACCAACGGCCTGGCCGCCGTCACCGGCTCGCTCACCCCGGGCAAGAAGGCCGACCTGCTGGTCATCCAGGCCGAGGACCTCAACAACATGCCGCTCAACGACCCGATCGGCACCGTCGTGCTCGGCTCCGACGCCCGCAACATCAGCGCCGTCCTCATCGACGGCGAACCCCGCAAGTGGGACGGACGCGTCCTCGACGTCGACCTGGCCGCCCTGCGGGCCGAGGTGCACGCCTCGCGCGAGTACGTGCTGAACACCCCGGCTGTCTGAACACCCCGCCTGCACAGCCCCCCGCCTGCACAGCCCCCCCGCCTGCACAGTCCTCCTCCTCCACAGCCCCCTCCTTCACAGCCCCCGACCCGCATCCCCCGTCCCCCCGTCCCCCCGTCCCCCCTGGGATCCCGGGGGGGACGGGGGGATCAGTCGACGATGGGCACGGTCGGAGCATCCGGTGGCATGTTGAACGGCGTGACCACCTGGATCGCCGAGGGCAGCGAGGGGCCGTCGTCGGGGAGGGCCTTGTGGGCGCGCATGACGATCTGGCAGGCACGTCGCATGTCCTGGCGCAGGTCGTGGTGGAGGACCGCGGACAGGCGGCGCTCGCGCAGCAGACGGGTGTTGTCGTGGTCCAGGTCGTGCGCGATGAACACCGCGCACTCCCGCCCGAGCGCGTCGAAGGCGTCGAGGGTGGCGAGGTTGCCCCCGCCCGCGGAGTAGACGGCGATGATGTCCTCGTCCCGTTCGAGCGCGTCCAGGACGAGATCGTGCTGGGTGGCGTCGATGCCGTCGCTGTCGGTGACCTCCACCAGGGATCGCCGGGGGTCGGCGAGGCGCATGGCGCTGCGGAAGCCCATCTCGCGTTCCTCCTCGCCGCGGAAGGAGCCCCGGCTGATGGTGGTGAGCACATTGCCCGACCGCCTGCCCAGCCACTGTCCGAGGAGGTAGGCGGCGGTGGCGCCGGCCGCGCGGTTGTCGATGCCGACGTACGCCAGGCGCGGGCTGTGCGGCAGGTCGGTCACCAGGGTGACGACGGGGATGCCGGCCGCGACCAGCCGGCCGACCGCGGCCGCGATCTCCGGCTCGTCGGGGGCCTTGAGGATCACACCCTGCGTGCCGCGCTTGGCGATCCTGTCCAGGGTTCCGGCCAGCTCCTCGGGTGGGCAGGCCTCCCGGAAGTGGAAGCGCGAGCGTACGAGGGCGGGATGCAGGGAGGGGAGTTCGGCTTCGAGTGCGTCCCGCACCGCGGTGGAGAACCGCTCCGGGGCCTGCATCACGATGTCGACCATGAAGGTGCGGCCCCCGAGCCGGACCTGGCTCTGCTGGCGGTCCAGGTCCTTGATGGCTTCGTGCACCTCCCTGATGGTGCTCTCCGTCACGTTGCCGCGATCGTTGAGGACGCGGTCGACGGTGGCCGTGCTCAGTCCGGCCTGGCGAGCGATTTCCCTGATCGGGTAGGGGTGTCGCATGACTGATTCCAAGGCTGATGATGGATTTTTGATGTATCGATAAGCATTGAATGATGTGTTTGGGTTCTCAAGACTGGCAGAAATGCACGGACTGCGAAAGGACCCCGATGTCTTCCACAACCGCGGGAGCGCGGACTCGGCTGACCGAGGCGGACTGCGATCTCGAAGAGTTCCGCTCACTCGTGGAGCAGAGCACCGACCTCGCCGACCATCCCTCGGCCGAGCGGGTGGAGCAGAACGTCCCGCTCTACGACAGCGAACGGCTCCGCTTCCTGTCGGCCACCCCACAGGGCCGGCGGAGCGTCCAGGACGAGGTGATCCGGGCCCTGCTGGACGGGCCCGGCATCGTGGTCCTCAAGCGCGCCTTCACCGAGGCGGCCGTCGTGGACGCGGCGTCCGAGGCCTTCCGCGCGCTGATCGAGGAGGAGCGTGCCACCGGTGCGGCCCGCGGCGACCACTTCGCCGAACCCGGCGCGAACGACCGCGTCTGGAACGCCCTGGACAAGGTGGCCGTACGGGCGCCGGAGGCGTTCGCCGACTACTACGCCAACGACATCCTGGAGCTGATCGCCGAGGCCTGGCTCGGCCCCGCCTACCAGGTGACCTCCCAGGTCAACGTGGTCAACCCGGGGGGCGCGGCGCAGAGCGTCCACCGCGACTACCACCTCGGGTTCCTCTCCCGGGAGCGGGCCGCCGTCTACCCGGCGCACGTCCACCGCCTCTCGCCGGTGCTGACCCTCCAGGGCGCGGTGGCCCACTGCGACATGCCCGTCGAGTCCGGCCCGACGCTGTATCTGCCGCACTCGCAGAAGTTCGAGCCCGGCTACCTCGCCTGGCGACTGCCGCAGTTCGTCGAGTACTTCGACACCCACCACGTACAACTCCCGCTGGAGAAGGGCGACGTGGTCTTCTTCAACCCGGCGCTCTTCCACGCCGCCGGGCACAACCGCTCGGCCGGCATCAGGCGCATGGCCAATCTGCTGCAGATCTCGTCCGCCTTCGGCCGCGCCATGGAGACGGTCGACCGCGAGGCGATGGCGAACGCGCTGTTCCCGGTGCTGCTGCGCCGCAAGGCCGAGGGCGTGTCGCAGGACTGGCTGCGCCGCGTGGTCGCGGCCACCGCCGAGGGGTATCCCTTCCCCACCGACCTCGACCTCGACCCGCCGGTCGACGGTCTCGCCCCGCCCTCCCAGGCGGACACCGTCTGGCAGGCCGTCGTCGAGGGCTGGGCCCCGCAGCGGCTGCGCCAAGAACTGCGGGCCGCCGCCGAGCGCCGCCGAAGCTGAAAAGGACACCGCACCCATGGGACTGCTTCAGACCCCGCTGCTCGACGGCCTGGTCGTCCTCGTCAACGGCGGCAGCCAGGGCGTCGGCGCGGGCATCGTACGGGCGGCCGTGCGGGAAGGCGCGAGCGTCGTCTTCACCGGCCGCCGGGCCGACGTGGGCGAGGAACTCGCCGCGGACACGGGCGCGCGCTTCGTGCGGACGGACCTCTCCGATCCGGCGCAGGCGCGCGACAGCGCCGTACAGGCCATCGCTGCGCACGGGCGCATCGACTGCCTGGTCAACGCGGCGGGACTGACGTCGCGCGGCTCGCTGCTCGACACCACGCCGGAACTGTTCGACCAGCACATGGCGATCAATCTGCGCGCGCCGTTCTTCGCGATGCAGGCGGCGGTTGCCGACATGACGGCCCGCAAGGCGCCGGGCACCATCGTCAACATCATCTCCAACTGCGCGCACGGCGGTCCGCCCCACCTGGCGGCGTACTCGGCGGCCAAGGCAGGGCTGGCAGGCCTGACGCGCAACGCCGCCCACGCGCACCGCTGGGACCGCATCCGGATCAACGGCCTCAACATCGGCTGGACGGACACCGAGGGCGAGGACGCCACCCAGCGCGCCTTCCACGACGCGGGCGACGACTGGCGGGAGCGGGCCGCCCGGTCGCAGCCGATGGGCAGGCTGGGGCAGGTCGACGAGATCGCCGACTTCGTCGTCTTCCTGCTCTCCGGCCGCAGCGGAGTGGTGACCGGCTCGGTCATCGACTGGGACCAGAACGTCTTCGGCGGCCAGGACTGAGCCGCCCTCGGGCTGAAGGAGCAAGATCATGCGTACAGGCGTCACGGGGCTGGGCCGCATCGGCAGCCTCCGCGCGCGGACCCTCGCCGGGCCGGACGCGGTGGACTCCCCGTCCTTCCGTGAACACCGGCCCGTACGACTCGAAGAGGTGCGCGAGGCATGACCGACGAGCCCCTGCGCATAGGAGTCCTGGGCGCCGCCCGGATCGCCGAGCTGTCGATCGTCGGGCCGGCCCGTGCGGGCGGCCACCGCCTCGTCGCGGTGGCCGCCCGCGACCGGGACCGGGCCGAGGCGTTCGCCGCCGCGCACGGCGTGGAACGGGTGGTCGGCTCCTACGCCGACCTGGTCGCCGACCCGGAGATCGAGGTCGTCTACAACCCGCTGGCCAACAGCCTGCACGGACCGTGGAACCTGGCCGCCCTGAAGGCCGGCAAGCACGTCCTGACCGAGAAGCCGTCCGCGAGCAACACGGCGGAGGCGGCCGAGGTCCGCGAGGCCGCCGCCGAGGCGGGCACGGTGTTCGTGGAAGGCTTCCACTACCTGTTCCACCCCGTCACCCGGCGTCTGCACGAGCTGCTGGACAGCGGGGAGCTGGGCGACCTACGGCACGTCGAGACCATGGTCGCCATGCCCGCGCCACCGGACAGCGACGTGCGGTGGTCGCTCCCGCTGGCGGGCGGCGCGCTGATGGACCTCGGGTGCTACAGCCTGCACGCCCAGCGCATGCTCGCGTCCTGGGCGGGCGGGGCGCCCCGGCTGGTCGCCGCACGTGGCGGTGAGAGGGCGGGGGCACCGGGAGTCGACGAGTGGCTGGACGCCGATCTGGAGTTCCCGGGCGGCGGCACGGGCAGCGCCCGCTGCCACATGGCCCACGGCACATGGCAGATGAGCTGCCGGGTCGTGGGCTCGCGCGGCGAAGCCACGGTGGTGAACTTCGTCCAGCCGCACCTGGACGACCGGGTCGTGGTGCGTACGGCCGCCGCCGGTGAGCGCACCGAGGAGCTCGGCCGCCGGTCCTCGTACACCTACCAGCTCGAGGCCTTCGCCGCCCGCCTGCGGCACGGCACACCGTCGGCGCTCGACGCCGACGACGCGCTCACCACCATGCGGCTCATCGACGCCTGTTACCGGTCGGCCGGGTTCCCGCCACGGCCGCGTACGGTGCTGCCGGCCACCGCATGACGAAGAGCGAACGGGCAGAGTAAATCGGTCGGCGGAGGAGATCGGTCGGCGAAGGAGAGCAGAGGTGGCGGGGACGACCGTGGTGTCGTCCCCGTCCTCGTCACCCCTGTGACCTCTGCTCCGCCTGCTTCAGCAGCGCCGCGGCACTCCGGTACGCCGCCGCCGCGGCCTCCCGCACCGGCAGCGCGCGGTGCGCGTCGGAGAGGATCTCCACGCCCCAGGGCCCGCGGAAGCCGGCCGTACGGAGCGCGGTGATGATCCCCGGGAGGTCGAAGGAGCCCTCTCCGCACAGGCGACGGCGATGGACGGTGTCCTCGAAGAGCGTGCCGACCACCTGGGGGTCGGCGTCGTTGAGCTCCACGCCCACGATCCGCGACCCGGGCACGTCGGCCAGTTCGGCGGGTGGGGTGCGGGCGCGCTCGGTGTGCCAGACGTCGATGATGAGCCCGCCCGCCGGGTGGCCGGCGGCCTCGACGAGCCGGAGTCCGTCGTGCACGGTCTTCAGGTTGGACCAGGGCAGGGGCTCGACCCCGAGCCGGGCGCCCACCCCCTCGGCCTGCGCCGCCAGCGTGGCGAACTCCTCGGCCCAGCCGTCGAGGTCCCAGGGTTCGTCCGCAACGTCGGGGCCGATCTTGAAGGTGCGTGCGCCGAGCACCTCGACGGCCCGCAGCATTCCGGCCCGGACGGTGTCCGACGCGGCCCGCCGGGGTCCGTCGGCCCACCAGTCGGTCAGCAGCTCCAACTCGATGTGGCTGATCCCGTTGTCCTCGAAGAGGGACCGGACACCGGCGAGTCCGTACGCGCGCTCGGCCTCCACCAGGTCCCCGTACAGGAGCCCGAAGCCGGTGAATCCGGCGTCGCGCGCCGCTTCCACCCGTTCCCGCAGGCTCAGCGGACTGCGCTGTTCCTCCCGGTCGGGAGCGGCGTCGCCCGCGGTGGTCCAACACGTGGCCAGAAATTCGTCAGCGGTCATTTCTGTTTCCTGGATTCCTCACGTCTGGATTCCCCGCGTCTGGATTTATCGTGTTCGGAAAAGATTGGAAAGTCGCCGGTGTGCGGCGAATGGCGTTTCGGCAAAGGGTGGCACGTCCGCCCCGGCATTCTTGGACGCCCCGCGCATGCCGGTCAATCCATCGGAATACATCAAATACACATCAGGCCCGCATCCGGCTGCGCGACATCGCGCGCCGGCGCCCTCAGCGTCTCGAAGGCGGCCGCCGTCGGGCCGGCCGGTTCGGCTTGGTAGACCACCAGTTGCTGGTGCGGGGCGCCGTTGACGGTGAAGGCCGCGAAGGCGATGTGCAGGTCTCCGACCCGGGGGTGTCTGAGCCGCTTGACCTCCTGGGTCTTGCTCCTGACGTCGTGCGTCTGCCAGAGCCCGGCGAACTCCTCGCTCCGGGCGGACAGTTCCGCCACGACTTCGGCGATACGGGCCGACTCGGGGTCGTGGCCGTAGGCGGCCCTGAGCTCGGCGACACAGGAGTGGGCGGCCCGCTCCCGTTCCTGGTAGAACTCACGCCCCGCCGGGTCGACGAACACCATGCGGGCGAGGTTGTCGAACCGGTCGAACCCGCTGTGGAGGGCCGTGGCGAGGGAGTTGCCCGCCATGATGTCGAGGGCCGGGCCGACGACGAAGGCCGGAGTGTGATCCCATCCGTCCATCAGCCGCAACAACTGCCGGCTGACGTCCGTCCCGCCCCAGTCGCGAGGGCGTTGCGAGGCGGTGAGACAGAGGCGGTTGAGATGGGCGGTGGCCTCCGCGTCCAGTTTCAGCGCCTGCGCCACGGCGTCGAGGACCTGCGGGGACGGGCTGTTCTCGCGCCCCTGTTCCAGCCTGATGTAGTAGTCGGAGCTGACACCGGCGAGCAGCGCGACTTCCTCCCTGCGCAGTCCCGGCACCCGGCGTCGCCCGTACTCGGGCAGACCGACGTCATGTGGCTTCAAGGCTTCTCGGCGGGCTCTGAGGAAATCACCCAAAGGCGTCCCGTTGCTCATGCGGCAAGACTAGATGGGTTTCGACCGGCGAGAAGCGGCGGTCGCGCTATGTGACACAGAAGGGAATGCGTTGCACGCAGGGTAATTCCTCGGGGGCCGTGATCCTGGGTGTGGCGCACCACCCTCGACAGACCTCTTCGCGGTGTTCTCCGCCTGGCCTCGGCGGCATGGAAAACGACGCACGCCCCGACTCGGTCGAAGGGCTGGGTCAGTTCCTCCGCTCCCGCAGGCACCGACTTCCTCGGCGCCGCCTGACACACGCCCCGTGACACACGCTCCGTGACACACACCGGGCGCCCCGCGTCGGACGCGGTCCCGAAACGGTCCGTCCGACCGCTCCGTCCGCGACCGTCTAAGCTCCGGGCCATGCGCGTATTGGTCTTGGAGGACGACCCCGACCTGGGGCCCGTCGTCGCTGCTCAGCTGCGTGGTGCGGGGTTCGCGGTGGACCTCGCGCGGACTCTGGCCGAAGCGGATCTCAAGCTCTCCGTCAACAGCTACGACTGTGTCGTGGCCGACCGCTCCGTTCCGGACGGAGACTCGCTCACGCTGCTCGCCCGGCACCGGCGGACGGGATCGGCGCTGCCCTTTCTGCTGCTGACGGCACTGGACTCGGTGAGCGACCGGGTGGCCGGCTTCGAGCACGGGGCGGACGACTACCTGGTCAAGCCCTTCGCCTTCGCCGAACTGGTCGTCCGGGTACGTGCGTTGTGCCGCAGGGAGCAGCCCGCACGGCTGCCGGTCCTGCGGGCGGGTGACCTGGAGGTCGACCTGCCGCGGCGCCGCGTGTCCAGGGCCGGGGTGCTGCTCGGCCTGTCGGCCAAGGAGTTCGCGGTGCTCGAGCTGCTGATGCTGCGCGCGGGTGAGGTCGTCACGCGCACCGAGCTGATCGAGAGCTGCTGGGACGAGGCGAGCGAGCCGATGTCCAATGTGGTGGACGTCCTGATCGGCCAGCTGCGACGGCGACTCGGGCCGCCCGATCCGATCGGCACGGTGCGCGGTGTCGGCTACCGGCTGGGCGAAGCCGGTCAGGGACGGGCCGCCGAGGCGCGGGCGTGAGCCGCCGGGACACGGCGTCCTCCCGGTCGCCCGCCGTGGCCCGGCTGCGGCGCACCCGCCGGCTGATGACGCTCCTGTTCGCCTCGACGACCGCGGCCTGTCTCGTCGTACTCGCCACGGTCGCCGTCCGCATCGACGCCGGAACCCGCCGCTCGGGCCTCGACCACGAGGTGGGCAGCCGCGCCGTCGGACTTTCGCGGGCGGTCTGGTTCGACGCGGGGACGCTGCACCTCGAGCCGCTGCGTGAGGACGAACTCGCTCAGGGCGCACCGGTGCTGGCGGTTCTGCAGGCAGCGCCGGGGCAGCCGCCGTCGGTTCACCACGCGGTTCCCGCTCGGTCGGCGCTGCCCCGTCAGGACCGGCTCGACCGGGTCTGGCGGAGCATCCTGGAGGAACAGGACACCGTGGTGGTCAGCGCCCCCTCCTCGGACGGCGGGCGGCTGAGATGGGCGGCGGCTCCGGTCTGGGACGGCGACCGGATCGGGGCGGCCGTACTGGTCGGCACCGAGCTGGCGCGCGGCGAACGCGATCACGACGCCCTCGTGCGCTGGCTGGCTCTCGGCTGCACGGCTCTGGTCTGCTGCGCGGCGGCCGTCGGGCACCTGCTCTCCGGCCGGGCCATGCGTCCCGCCCTGCGGGGGCTGGGGCAGCAGGAGCAGTTTCTGGCCGAGGCGGCGCACGAGCTGCGTACGCCGCTGGCGACGTTGCGGCTCGTGGTGGAGCGGGGTGGCTCTTCCGACGAGGCCCTGCGGCTGGTGGACCGGCTGAGCCGTCTGGTCACCGGGCTGCTCGCCAGGGCCCGCATGGAGGCCGGCGCCCAGCGGGCCGAGCTGATGCCCCTGCGTCTCGACCAGTTGGTGGAGACCACGGTGGAGGAGCTGCCGGACCGTGCGAGCGTGACGGTGAGCTCCGAGCCGGTGGTGGTGCTCGGGGATCCGGACCTGCTGGCCCAGGCGGTACGGAACCTGGTGGAGAACGCCCAGCGCCATGGCGGCCCGGCGGGGTCGCCGGTCGAGGTCACGGTCACGCCGGGCCTCGTCGCGGTCCGCGACCACGGTGCGGGCGTGCCGTCCGTGGACCGGGAGCGGGTCTTCGCCCGGGGAGTCACCGAGGGTGCCGGAGCCGCCTCGGGAACGGGGGCGGGGCTCGCCATCGTCCGCTGGGTCGCCGAACTGCATCACGGCACCGCTCGCCTCACGGACGCTCCCGGAGGCGGCCTGGTCGCCGAGCTCCGGCTGCCGACGGGCCCGCCCCGCGCCTCGTCCTCGTCCTCATCTTTGTCCTCATCCTCATCTCATGATGACCCCGGCACGGTGGGCGCATGAACCTTCTGCGCAGACCCCGGCTGCTGGTCGGCACCGCCGCGGGACTCGGCACCCTGCTCCTCGCCGTGACCTTGCACGGCCTGCCCGGCGGCGACACCGCGTCCGCCTCGACCGAGGTGGCCGTCCGGGTCGACCAGGTCGGCTATGTGCGCGGCGAGGCGAAACAGGCCTACGTCATGGGGTCCTCGGCGGCTCTCGCCGGAGCGCGCTTCAAGGTCGTCGACGCGAAGAACGAGGTCGTCATGGCGGGGCGGCTCGGAGCCGCCACCGGCCGCTGGAACGCCCGGTACCCCTCGGTGCGCACCGTCGACCTCACCACGCTCGACACCCCCGGCAGTTATCGCCTCGTCCTGACCGGCACCGCGGCCGGCCGCTCGCCCGCGTTCCGGATCGCCGACGCCCGCGAGCTGATGACCCCGCTCGTCCGGGACAACGTCCGCTTCCTGCAGGCACAGCGCGACGGAGCCGACGTGCTGCCCGGGACCCTGCGGCACGGGCCTTCCCATCTGGCCGACCAGGACGCGACCGTCTACGCCGACCCGGACTACGACGAGGAGGGCGACGAGCTGCTCGACGAGCGGCTGACGCCGACCGGTGACCGGGTCGACGTCTCGGGCGGCTGGTTCGACGCGGGGGACTACCTCAAGTTCACCGGCACCACCTCCTACTCGGTCGCCGAACTCCTCCTGGCCCAGCGCGACGTGCCGGGCATGGCGGAACTGTCCGCCGAGGCCTCGCACGGGCTGGCCTGGCTGGACAAGATGTGGGACGAGGACGGCGAGACCCTCTACGCGCAGGTCGGCATAGGCGCGGGCAACGACGCCGTACGGACGGACCACGACGTGTGGCGGCTGCCGGAGGCCGACGACCGACTCGAGGTGTCACCCCGTGACCCCGACTACACGATCAAGCACCGCCCGGTCTTCCGCGCGGCAGCACCGGGCGAGGCGATCAGCCCCAATCTGGCGGGACGGGTGGCCGCGGTCTTCGCCCTCGCCGCACAGCGCGCGGCCGCCACGGAGCCGCAGGAGGCCCAGGACTGGCTGGACAAGGCCGCCGCCGTCTACGACCTGGCCGACTCCGGCCACGACCCCGACGAACAGCTCGTCACCGCGTACCCGGGCGCCTTCTATCCCGAGGACTCCTGGCAGGACGACATGGAGTTCGGCGGCGCGGAACTGGCCCTGGCCGCACGGCGACTCGGGGACGACCGGGAGGGCGACTGGGCCGACGCCGCGGCCGGATGGGCCGGGGACTATCTGGAATCCGACACCAAGGGAACGCTCGGCGTCGCGGACGTCAGCGCCCTGGCCCACGCCGACCTGGCCACGGTCCTGGACGGCACCCGGGCGAACGGCATCGGGGCCGAGGAGCTGTACGCGGACCTGCGCCGCCAGTTGGACGACGGGGTCGCCCGCGCCGGGCACGACCCGTTCGGAGCCGGCGCCGTCTACGACGACTTCGACGCCGTACCGCACACCTTCGGGCTGGCGGCCACCGCCCACCTCTATGCCAGGGCCACCGGGGACACCCGCTACGCGGCCTTCGCCGCCCGGCAGCGAGGCTGGGCCCTCGGCGCCAACCCCTGGGGAACCAGCTTCGTCATCGGCGCGGGTGAGGTCTACCCGCACTGCCCGGAACACCAGCTAGCCAACCTCAGGGGCAGCCACGACGGAACGGGAGCCATCCTGCGGGGTGCTGTGGTCAACGGCCCCAACGCCGCCGCGAAGCTGGAGGAGACGAACGGCTTCGAGACCATGAAGAAGTGCACGGCCGCCCCGCCGACCGGAGCCTGGACCGACTTCGACGGCAAGGGCGCACGGTACGTCGACGACGTGGGCGCCTGGCAGACGGTGGAGCCCGCGCTGGACTTCACCACGACGGCACTGCTGGCCTTCGCCCTGACCGCACAGGGCGAAGGCCCCGACCAGACCGGCCGGAGTCCCCGGGCCGGCACCGCCACGGGCTGAGCGGGCCCCTCGGCGAAGAGCCCGATCCGCACGGCGTCAGAGAGCGGGGAAGGAGAAGCGGACCCCATGGCGTTTCTCCAGCTCCCGCACGGCCGGTCCCAACGCCGAGCGGAGGGCCGCGATCTCCCGGCTGTTCCGCGCGACGAACCGCTCGCGCAGCTTCTCGCGCAGCGGCTCGCGGACGGCCTCCACCGGCCGCATGCAGTCGGCGTAGGCGCCGGCCAGCTCGCGGTCTTCCCGTACGAGCGCGGTGGCGTCGTCGGCATGCTCCGCGAGTCGGCCGTCGACCAGGGTGAAGAAGTCCTCCTCGTCCTTCACCCGCAGGTGGTGCCGGTCCTCCAGACACTTCGGCACCTCGGCCAGCGCGCGCCGCACCCGCGGCTCGTGGCGCAGTGCGTCGAGCTGGTTCCACCACGCGCCCTGCAGGGGCGAGGTGAGCGCGTCGAGGCCGCGGACGGCGGTGCTCCCGGCGGCCGCGCAGCGGCGGACGACCCCGTCGGGTGAGGCGGCGCCGGGTTCCGCGGAGTTCGTCGCGGTCCGCAGGACGCTCGGCAGATCGGGGACGGGACCGCCGTTGAAGCCGTCGCGTTCCAGGAGGTCCAGGTCAGGCAGCGCACCGAGCCGGACGAACAGGGGTGGCGGGCTCTGTGGCCGAGGGCGCCCGGCGTTCTGGGCGCAGCGGGCGGTCACCGCCGCGCTGACGGTCTGACCGAAGGTGCCCAGACCCACGGTCAGCCGGGTGTCGGCACCGGTCGCCGGAAACACCATGGGGATCGGGTCCTGGGGGAAGGTGTGGGACAACCGGGCGGCCGCCGTGGTCCGACGGGCCGGGTCGGTCCGGTCGGCTGCGGGGCTCGCGGACGCGGAGCAGCCGCCGATCGCCGCGACCATCAGGAGCGCGACGGGCACCGACTGCGCCGGGTGGCGGCGGTGGGGCACCGGGAAGCCTCTCTGTGAGGGGAGTCGGGGCCCGCGGCGGGCGCGGGCCCCGGGTTCCACCGGGTCAGTGCGCGACGTAGACGATGTCGCCGCTCGTGTTGTAGCTGCCGACGCTCATCGGCACACCGTTGTTGACGTCGGACAGCAGGACGATCCACGGGCTGTGCCCGCCGTCGTAGGCGCGGATGTAGCCGCGGGAGCCGCGGATCCAGGTGCCGGCGGAGTTGCGGTAGAAGCCCGCGTACAGGTCGCTGGTCGCCGAGCTGTTCTCGTACGAGGTCGTGAGGTTGAGGTCGTTGCAGGTGCTCGTGGACGACTTGTACACGACGGTGCCGGGGCCCCGGTAGCCGGTGGTTATCTCCCCTGTGGCGCACGCCTGGGGCGCGGCCTCGGCGGCCGGGGCCAGGACGACCAGCGATGTGGCGACGAAAGCCGAGGCCGCCAGCGCGGACCAGATCTTCTTCATCGGACGTTCCCCCTTCGGGCTGCGGACGGACCGGTTGGTGTCCGCCCGTCGCCTGCACACTGACAGCGGCGCGGTGACGCGGTCTTGAAGGAATGCGCACTGTCAGTTCGATCCCGGGCGGGCCCTTCGGCCAGATGCCGAGCCGGCCCCTCAGCGCTCCAGCAGCACGCTCGTCAGGTGCCCGGGGACGCGCTCGACGACGCGGTGCTCGGCGATCGCCTGAACGAACTGGCGTGGCCTGAGGGACGTCATCGCCTTGAACTCCCGGCTGAGATGCGCCTGGTCGGAGAAGCCGACGGCCGCCGCGGTCTCACACGGACTGCGGCCGGCGGCCAGTGCGCGCAGGGTGTTGTCGAGGCGCGCGATCCGACCGGCGATCTTCGGGGACACGCCGATCTGTTCACGGAAGCGGTTCTCCAGCTGCCTGCGGCCCCAGCCCACCGAAGCGGCCAGCACGTCGGTGGTGACGATGCCCCGTCGTGCGCCCACCTCGTCCCAGGCCCGCGCGACGCGTGGCGAACAGGGCCGGCCGGCGGCCCCCCACGCGGTGAGGGCCGTGTCCATCAGAGCGAAGCGCCGCGGCCAGTCCGGCGCCGAGGCCAGCGCGTCCGCGAGCGGGCCGAGCCGGCGCCCCAGCACGTCCTCGGCCGCCAGATGACGGCCGGCCAGCTCGTGCATCGCCGCACCCAGCAACGAGTACGCGGCCCAGGGCGTCATGACGATCTCCATGCCCGACAGCCGGCCCTGGTGCCCGCCGGTACCGGCGGACGCGTGCACGCCGGTGAGAACCGCGCTGTACAGGGCGGCGCCACGGCCTTGCGTGTCGTCCAGCGAGAGTTTCTCGTCGAAGCCGACCACGAGTGTCACCGTCCCGCTGGGCAGTTCCAGCCGCCGCCGCGGACGGCTGAAGCGAGCGCGAAAACCGTGGTAGCACAGTACGCCGGGTCTCAGACACTCCGTCGGCCGTCCGGGCACACTCTCCCAAGTTCCTTCAGGACATGCTGAGTCGGTCATCTACGTCCCCCTGTGGTCGGTGGGCCGGTCCGACGCGCCGCCGGGCGGCCCGCAGGCATGCTGGCACCGGGCGGGACGGGACCCGCGGGGCCCGACCGGAACCGGCCAGGCCACTGGGGCGCCGCCGTACCGGACGGCTTCCTGAAACAGGCGGGCCCGGCGTCGGATCCCCTGCCGTATGCCAACTCCTGCGACCGCTGCGGCGGATGAGGCCGAGCAGGAGGAAGTTCCGGCCTGCGTACGGAAGTCCGGGATGCGGCGCAGTGCCTCGCCCTCGGGCGCGCCGGACGGGGTCGACACGTTCGAGAAGTGCCTCCTGGCGCGCACGGCCCGTCCGGCCCGCTCGCCCGAAGGACCCGAGCCGGAACTTTGCCCGTGGTCCGCCGCCTTCCCGGGGATTCCGGAACGCGCGAGACTGCACCATGGCATTCGTGGGACCACCGTCTCCGTCTCCGTCGTGGGGCCCGGCCGCCACCCTCACCGGGCACGGCAGAGCGGTGAACGCGGTCGGGTTCAGCCCGGACGGGCGACTGCTCGCGTCCGGAAGCGGCGACCGGACCGTGATCCTCTGGGACGTCACCGATGCGGCCCACCCGATCCGGGCCGCCGACCTCACCGGCCAGCGCAGGGCGGTGAACGGGGTGGCGTTCAGCCCGGACGGGCGGCTGGTCGCGTCCGCGAGCGGCGACCGGACCGTGATCCTCTGGGACGTCGCCGACCCGGCCCACCCGACCCGGCGGGCGACTCTCGTCCACCCGCGCCCTCGCTGGTTGCTGCGTGACGGCTGGCGGCAAGGTGGTGTCCACGCGGTGGGCTTCAGTCCGGACGGGCGGCTGCTCGCCTGCGGCAGCGACCGGACCGTGATCCTCTGGGACGTCACCGACCCGGCCCACCCCACCCGGTGCGCCGCTGTCGCTCACCATCGCCGCCCCTGGCTGTCAGGGCCCGTCGGTGCGGTGGTGTTCAGTCCGGACGGACGGCTGTTGGCCACGGGTTCCTCCGGCGACAAGAACACCGGAGTCCTGTGGGATGTCGGTGAGCCGACGCAGCCGGTGCCGATCGCCGTCGTCCGGCCGCAGGCCCGTGACTGGGCGAAGAAGTTGTCGTCGGGCGGAGCGCCTGCCGTCCATGCGCTGGGATTCAGTCCGGACGGGCGGCTGCTGGCCACCGGAAGCGGGGACTTCGGCTTCGTCTCCGGCACCGTCTACGGGTCGTGGCAGCAAGGAGCCGTCATGGTGTGGGATGTCGCCGACCCGGCACATCCCGTCGGGACGGCCACCCTGCCTCTCGACGGTCGCAGGGGCACGGGGGAGATGTATGCGGTGGCGTTCAGTCCCGACGGGCGCTCGGTGGCCTCCGGATGCGAGAACGCGACCGTGACCCTGTGGGATGTCACCGACCCCGCCCGCCTGGCCACGACCGCCACTCTCCTCGGCCACCGCGGCGCCGTGCGGGCTCTGGCGTTCCGTCCGGACGGACGGCTGTTGGCGAGCTGCGGCGCCGACGCGACGGTGAGGCTGTGGACCACGAACTGACGCCCTCGGGCGCCGGCCGCCGTCGGTGACGCGGAGCCGGAGGCCTTGTACTCCGCGAGCGCATTGTTGGTTAGGGTGGCGAACAGGGACTGACTCGGTGCTGTCGGCCGAGGTGAAGGACGGACCGGCGGGTTCGGGGCCGCACAGGCTGACGGGTCCCGCGCGGGTCAGGTCGGACACGACGGGGGGCTCGTAGGTGGGGAGTCGGCGCCGGCAGGAATGCCGAGGTACGAGAAGGCCTGGAGCAGGGGAGACAGGAAGCCGCTGATTCATGGCTGCCCACCGGTCGGACGAAGGGGCGCATCTCCACGCCGCCTCGAGGAGCCGAGATCCGGAACACCGTCCACCGATCACGGCGGAGCACCGCAGGCCGACCGGACGCGGCGGGCGGGTGACCGGCCGGTCGGCGCCCGCGGTGCTGCCCCCGTCGCTGCGCGCACGGCTCGGGCTGATCGCGGCCCTCGCCGCGCTGGTGGTCGCCGTGCTCGGGGTCCTGTACGCCGGCGCCGGCGAACCCGGCATCGCGGACGGGCGGATCGGGGCGGCGCTGTACGGCGTGGGGGAGCCGTGGCGGCACGTCGCCCTGGCCACGGACTACCTGGGGGAGCCCGGAGGAGCGGCGATGCTGGTCGCGGCCACCGTGACGGGCTGCCTGCTGCTCCGGCATCCCCGCGCGGCGGTGCTCGTCGTGGCCGGCGCCGGCACGACCGTGGGGACGGCCACGCTGCTCAAGCACCTGGTGGGACGCACCATCCACGGGGACGGCAACCTGTCCTACCCGAGCGGGCACACCGCCTTCGCCACCTCGCTCGCCCTCGTGGTCGCACTGCTCGTGACCGGCCGGCTCGGCCTCGGCAGGACGGCCGGCACGTCACTCGTGCTCATCGCGGCGCTGGCTGCCGGAGCCGCCATGGGCTGGGCGCAGGTCGCCCTGGGCGCGCACTACCCGACCGACGTCCTCGGCGGCTGGTGCACCGCGCTGGCGGTGACACCGGCGACCGCGTGGCTGATCGACCGGACGGCTGAGCGGCTGGCCGATCGGAGGGCCGACGACGGTCGGCGGCAGCACCGCTGACGTCACATCACGTCACGCCAGGCGCCGGAACACCGGCTTCACCGGCCTTCCGGCCTGCCAGGGGGTGGGGTCGGCGGCGTCCAGCGCCTTCCGGTACACCGCACATGCCTGCGCCACCACGTCGACGGTGTGATCGATGTCGGCGTCGTCGAGCGCGCTGCTCACCACGAACGACGGGGCCAGCACCCCGCCCGCGAGGAGCCGGCGCAGGAACAGGGTGCGGTACCGCTGCGACGGCCGCAGGTTCTCGTCGAGGGTGGCGAAGACCAGGTTGCTGGCCCGGCCCCGGACGACGACGTGGTCGCCGACCCCCATGCTGGCCGCGGCGTCGCGGACACCGGCGGCCAGCCGCTCGCCGAGGGTGTGCAGCCGCGCGGTGACACCCTCTTCGACGTAGGTGGTCTGCACGGCCATCGCGGCTGCCAGGGAGTGGGTTTCCGCACCGTGCGTGGTGGACAGCAGGAACACCCGCTCGTCGGGGTGACGCAGCCCGCCCCGCTCCATCAGATCGCGGCGTCCGGCCAGCGCGGAGACGGCGAATCCGTTGCCCAGCGCCTTGCCGAACGTGGAGAGGTCGGGGACGACGCCGTACAGGCCCTGGGCGCCCGCCTCGGACCAGCGCAGGCCGGTGATCATCTCGTCGAAGACCAGTACGCAGCCGTGCCGGTCGGCGAGCGCGCGCAGGCCCGCGAGGTACCCGGGCGGCGGCTCGGTGTGGGTGGCGGGTTCGAGGATCAGGCAGGCGACCTCGTCCTGGTACCGGGTGAGCAGCTCCTCCGTGGCGGCCAGGTCTCCGTAGGGGAACGCCACGGTGAGCTCGTTGGTCGCCGCCGGAATGCCGGCGGACATCGGCGTGGTGCCGATGAACCAGTCGTCGACGGAGAAGAACGGATGGTCGGAGCAGAGGGCCACCCGCTGGCGCCCGGTGGCGGCGCGGGCGAGACGCACCGCGGCGGTGGTGGCGTCGGAGCCGTTCTTCGCGAACTTCACCATCTCGGCGGTCGGCACCGTGGCCAGGAAGCGTTCCGCGGCCTCCACCTCCACGATGGACGGCCGGACGAAGTTGCTGCCGCGGTCGAGTTCCCGCCGCACCGCCTCGATCACGCGTGGGTGGGCGTGGCCGAGGCTGACCGACCGCAGGCCGGAGCCGTACTCGATGTAGCGGTTGCCGTCGATGTCCCACACATGGGCACCGCGGCCGTGGCTGATGACCGGGGCCAGGTTCTCGGGGTACTGGTCGTCGCCCTTGGCGTAGGTGTGCGCGCCCCCGGGGATCAGGGCGTGCAGCCGCTCGTTCGCCGTCCGCGAGCGGGGCATGAGGAGCTCTGCGGTGTCTCGTGTGTCCACGCGGACCTCAACTTTCTTTATGTTTCTCTGTGCTTCAGGACCTCGGCGAGGCTCGGCGCCTCCCGGTCCCGTTGGGACATCGATGTGACCGGCAGCGGCCAGGGGATGGCGAGCTCCGGGTCGTCGAAGGCGATCGTCACGTCCTCGGCCGGATCGTGCGGTCGGTCGATCCGGTACGAGGTGTCGGTGGTCTCGGTCAGCGCCTGGAAACCGTGCGCGCACCCCGCCGGGATGTACAGGGTCACCTGGGTCTCGCCGGACAGCTCGAACCAGGCCCGGTTGCGGTACGTCGGCGAGTCCGGCCGCAGGTCCACGACGACGTCGAAGATCCTCCCGTACGAGCACCGCACCAGCTTGGCCTCGCCGGCGCCGGAGCGCAGGTGCAGACCGCGCAGCACGCCCCGGACGGAGCGGGACAGGCTGTCCTGGACGAAGGCGTCCGGGTCGAGCCCCACCGAGCGGACCACGTCGGCGTCGAAGGTGCGGCAGAAGAAGCCGCGTTCGTCGGCGTACGGCGTCGGCTCGAAGAGGTACGCGCCGCTGATCTCGAGGACTTCGGTCGCCTTCATGGAGCCTTCCGTAAGGTCGGGGCGTGGTCGGCCGCCGGGAACAGGGCCGCGGTCAAGGAGTCGAACTGGCGCTCCAGCCGCCGGGTGGCGGCCAGGTTCCGCTCGGTGAGGGTCCGCCGCAGCTCGCCCGAACGCTTCTCCAGCGCACGGAACTGCTCGAGCAGCCGGTCGGCGTCCACCTCGCGCGCCGGGTGGCAGTACGCGCCGAGGCCCATCTCCGCCATGAGCGCGTCGCTCTTCGCCGCGTAGCAGAGAGCGAGCACCGGCGTACCGGTCTTCAGCGCGCAGATCAGGTTGTGGTAGCGGACCGCCACCACGGTGTCGGCGGCCGCCATCTCCGTCATCAGGTCGGCCAGCGAGGCCGGTTCGGCGGCGGTGACCAGCGGCGAGTCCACCGCGTCGAGGATCGCGGCGACCACCGACGCGTCGCAGTCGTCACCGGTGAGCAGCCGGACGGCCCTGCCCTCCTCGGCCAGCGTGCGGACGAACCGGATCGTCCCGTCGAGGTAGCGCCGGTGAATCTCGTCGGCCCGGGCGCGATCGTCGTTGCCGCCGTGGAAGTCCATGACGCCGACGCAGACCGGACCCGGCGGGGCCGACGGGTCCGAGGGCGCGCTCGTCCGCGGCGTCGGCAGGGCGAACGCCAGGTCCGGGTAGACCTCGTCGCGCGCGGTGTCCACGCCCATCGCCCGCATCGCGTCGCGGGACTGCGCGTCCCGGTACGACCGGTATGCGGCCAGCCGCGCCGACCAGCGCACCAGGGCGCGGGTCGGCCGGTCGGCGATCGTCGCGGCGCCGACGCCGACCAGCGCCACCCGGGTGCGCAGCAGCCGGCCACTCGCGCAGAGCAGGAACAGCGAGTACGGGAAGCCCCACGGCCGCAGCGGCAGTGTCGCCTCCAGGACGCCCATGCCCGGCACGATCACCACGTCGTGCCGGCGCACCCAGGCAGCGGTGCGGAAGACGTCGACGAGTTTGCCCAGTCCCTTGCCCGCGATCGCGCCCGCACGTGACGCGGTCCGGTACTCCCCGCGGTACCAGTGCAGCCGCGTCGCGGGGATCCCGAACCGGGCCGTCACGGCCTCGGGTCCGCCGCACAGCGCGTCCACGACCGCCTCGGGGTGTTCGGCGCGGAGGTACCCGAGCACGGCTTCGAGCGATCCGTCGTTGCCGAGGTTGCCGGAGCCGAGCAGACCGAACACCCCCACCCGCACCGCGGTCCCGTTCACGGGTGCTGTCATGGCTGCCTCCCCTCACGGCCGGCGACGAGGGCGTCGACGGAGACCGTGAGCAGGGCCGGATCGACCGGGGCGCGGTCCTCGACCCGCTCGCCGGCGCCCGGCCGGACCCGGCTGGTCATCCACGCGGCCAGGTGGCGGTAGCACGCGCGCCGGTCGGCCCGGGACAACGGCGCCCGCCGGATCGCCGAGACGAAGCCCCAGACGTACTCGGCGAGCAGCCGGGGCGTCGGGTGCAGCGGGCCCGCGCGGCGCGGGTCCAGGTTGACGCACCGGGAGCGCTTGGACGGGTTCGCCCGCTCGGCGCGGGTGGGGTGGTCGCGGCGGAAGTACAGCAGCTCCGGCACCTGGTGGAAGGAGCCGTGCAGGGTGATCTCGGCGACGTACGTGCGGTCCGCGTGGTGATAGCTGTCCATCGGTTTCACCCGGCGCAGCACGTCGGTCCGCATCACCCCGTAGAAGTCGTCGCCACCCGGCTCGAACAGCAGACTGCGGAAGCGCTCCGGCGCGTGCGGGGAGTCGGTGGCGAGCGTGTACTCGTAGGGGACCTTCACCTGGCCGTCGCCGTCGATGACCGCCTGGCCGGTGTGCGCGAGGATCACGTCCGGCCGCTCGTCCAGCGCCTCGACGCAGCGCCGCAGCAGATCCCGGCCGTACAGGTCGTCGTGCGAGGCCCACTTGAACAGTTCGCCGCGGGACTCGGCCAGCACACGGTTGTGGTTCGGCGTGGCGCCGATGTTCCGGGGCAGCCGGAGGTACCGGATGCGCGAGTCCCGCGCGGCGTACTTGCGGCAGATCTCCTGGGTCCCGTCGGTCGAGGCGTTGTCGGAGACGACCAGCTCGAAGTCCTCGTAGGTCTGGCCGAGCAGAGCGTCGAGCGACTCGGCCAGGTACTCCTCGCCGTTGTACACGGGCAGGCCGATGCTCAGCCTGGGTCGGTCGGTCATGAGGTCCTCACTTCGGGGATGGGTTCGTGGTGGCGCTCGCGCAGGGCGGACCGCAGCTGCAGCCACCACACCGCCGAGCTGCTGACGGTCGCGGCCGCGACGCCCCAGGCCGAGCCGACCGTGCCGGCGGCGGCCGCCCCGCCGAGTCCGCCGCCGACATAGCAGGCGGAGGCGAACAGCTGGCAGCGCAGGCTGCGCCGGGCCGCGCCGAGCGCCCGCAGCCCGGCCGCCGCGCCGGTGCCGAGGCCCGCGCCCGCGACGCCGAGGGTGATCGGCACGATGAGCTGCGAGGCGGAGGTCCAGACACCGCCGAGCACCAGCTCGCCGAACCGGCCGGGCATCAGCAGCAGTGCCGAGCCCCAGAGCAGCGCGCCGGCGGCCTGGCCCCCGCCGAGGAGAAGGCAGAACCGGCCCAGTTGACGCGGGGCCTGCCGCAGCACCCGTGCCGCCTCCGGGACGGTGACCAGCGAAAGCCCCATGAGCACCGCCAGGAACGGGCCGAGCAGGAGCTCGGCGCCCCGCACCGCACCCACCGCGCCGACTCCGACGATGGCGCCGAGCCCGTACGCCCGCAGCTGGCTCGCGCCACTGAGGCTGACGTTCTCGACCAGGTACCGGTAGCCGAGATCGCGCTGTTCACGCAGCCACCCGCGCGCCTCGGTCAGCCGGGGCCCGATGCCGGACTGGAGGTAGCCGTACCCGGCCGCCACCGTGGCCGACGCGCCCCAGGCGAACACGAAGGCGGCCACGCTGCCCACACGGGCCGCTACCACCAGGGCCGGGACGAGCGCGACCCCCCACACGACATCGTTGACGAACGCCTTCCGCCCGGCGCCGGCGGCGAAGAACGAGAACCGCCAGGCGTCCTGGAGCAGCAGTCCCGGCAGCATGACGCCGAGGGCGGCGAACGCGGGCCCCAGGCGGCCGCCGAGGCCGAGCCCGGCCACCAGACACACCGCGCCGATGGCCGTACCGACGCCGAGCGCGGTACCCGTCGACCGGGCCACCGCCCCGCGCCAGGACGCGTCCGGCACGCCGCTGAAGCGGACCACGAGCGGATCGGTGGCCAGCCCGCGGGAGACGTTGAGCACCACGCCGTACGTCACCCAGGCGAGGCTGAACACGCCGAACGCGGTCACCCCCAGCGAGCGGGCCACGTAGATGCCCACCGCGAAGTTGCTGACGCTGGAGGCCGCCTGGTCGGCCAGTCCCCAGGACAGCCGGCCGACGAGGGCCCGCCTGGCCGATCCGGCCGGTCGCGCCGTCGTCCGCGGCTTCTCCCCCTCGGTGGTCATCGGCGTCATGCCTTGATCAGTTCGGCGCCGCACAGGGCGTCGGCCGCGGCGGCGACGGTGCCGAACGGCAGCCCGGACCGCTCGGCGACGTCCAGCAGACTGTGCTCGCCCTCGGAGAGGCTGAGCACCCAGAGCATGGCCAGCTGGGCCTGCTTCGCGTCGCTTCGGCCGCCGAGCGAGTCGTACAACCCACGCCGGCCCAGCTGTGGTTCGCCGTACGGGCTGAGGTTGACGTAGCGCCGGTTGCGGTCGAGGACGGCGAACGCCTCGCGGCACAGGGCGAGCGTGTCCGCCATCGCCTCCGGGGTGACGAAGTCCGGGTTGTCCGCCGAGGTGTGGTACTCGGGGTAGCCGGCGTACGGGGTCCGGCTGAGCGAGCCCACGCCGAGATCGAACCCGGGCGAGCAGAACTGCCGCTCGTCGTAGCCGTACGGAGTGAACTCGGCGACGTGGTGCGGGCGTTCGGAGGCGGCCAGCACATGCCGCATCACCCGGTCGATCTCCGCGTCACCGCGCCTGCTCTGCTTGTACGTCAGCCGGCCCCGGTCGCCGGCGCAGGCCAGCACCAGCCCGTGCTTGACCTGTTCCATCCGCTCCGCGTTGCGGGCCAGCCAGGTGATCGCCCCGATGGTGCCGGGCGCGTAGATGAACCGGTACGTGTAGTACGGCGTCTCCTGCGCCAGCGCGCGGGCCAGGAACGTCGCCACCGCGATACCGGCCAGGTTGTCGTTGGCCAGCGACGGGTGACAGGTGTGGCAGGAGACGATCACCTCGTCGGCGACCTGCCCGGGGACCACGTGCTCGGCGTAGGTGAGGTGGCCGTCGGCGAGTGTGGAGTCGATGCGCACCTCGTACTCGCCGTCCGGCAGCGCGTCCAAGGTCTCCTGGGCCAGGCAGAAGCCCCACTCCGGCGTGTAGTAGCTGGTGCGGTACGGCACCCAGCCCGGGTGGTCCGGCAGGGTGTGCAGGTGTTCGCGGAGTTCGGTCAGCGGCATGGTCGCCGACACCGGCACGCTGTAGCCGAGCACGTGCAGGCTGGACGCGGCGAAGTCGACGACCCGGTTGCCGGCGGCGTCGGCGATGTACGCGTCCCGGATGTTCCACTCCTGCGGCACCGTCCAGTCGAGCACCTGGGTCCCGGTCGGCACCTCGTGCACCTGCAGCGGCAGGTACTCGCCGACGATCTCCAGGGTGGCGCGCACACCGTCGCCGGTGATGCTCCGGCACAGCGGGTACAGCCGCTCCACCAGCGCGTGCATCTCCTCGCCGGCCGTGGTCATCGGCGCCACCGCAGGGTGTCGTCGACGGCGCCGGTGTCGCGCGCCGCGCGCAGCACGGCGAGGCGGGTGAAGCGTCGCTCGAAGTCCTCCTGGGTCAGCCCGTGTCCGCGGTAGGCGTCGGCGAGTTCGAGCGCGCCCTGCTTCACCGTCCACTCGCAGTCGAAGCCGGGTACCGCGGCGCGGAACCGGGAGAAGTCCACCCGGTACGACCGCGGATCGGCACCGTTCTCCCCGGTGATCACCACCTTCGAGCCGGACACCGCCTCGGCGACCTGCTCGGCGATCTCGGCGACCGTGACGTTGTTGGTCTCGCTGCCGATGTTGAACGCCCGGTCGTGCACCGCTTCCCGCGGCGCGCTCAGCGCGGCCGCGAAGGCCCGTGCGATGTCCGCGGCGTGCACCAGCGGCCGCCAGGGGGTGCCGTCGGAGAGCACGAGGACCTCGCCGGACAGGAGCGCGTGGCCCACCAGGTTGTTCAGCACGATGTCGGCGCGCAGCCGGGGGGAGTAGCCGAAGGCGGTGGCGTTGCGCATGAACACCGGGCTGAAGTCGCCGTCGGACAGCGCGTGCAGGTCGTCCTCCACCCGCACCTTGGACTCCGCGTACGGCGTCACGGGGCGCAGCGGGGCGTCCTCGGCCACCAGGTCGTCGCCGCCGGCGGCGCCGTAGACGGAGCAGGTCGACGCGTACAGGAAGCGCCGCACTCCGGCGTCGCGGGCCAGCCGGGCCAGCCGTACGGAGGCGTGGTGGTTGATGTCGTAGGTGAGCTCCGGCGCCAGCGAGCCCAGCGGGTCGTTGGACAGCGCGGCCAGGTGGATCACGGCGTCCACCCCGGCCACGTGCTCGGCCGTGACGTCGCGCAGGTCCACCCGTCGCCCCGGCGGGTCGGCGGGCTGCGGGCCCAGCACGCAATCGGCGAACAGGCCGGCGTCGAGACCGACGACCTCGTGCCCGGCGGCCGCGAGGACCGGGGCCATCACGGTGCCCAGATAGCCCTGGTGTCCGGTCAGCAGTACGCGCAAGGTTCATTCCCCCAGGTCGAGAGTGAGTTTGGTGACGGCGAACGCCTCGGCGTAGCGCGCGTGGCATTCGATACCGCGGATCCGGGCGAGGCCGAGGAAGGCCTCCCGGTCGTACCAGGGCCGGTGCCGTTGCGAGGGGTAGTGCTCCTGCAGCAGCCGTACCTTCTGTTCGGCGATCTCCGGCGACAGCGGCTGGTACGCCGGCGGACGGCCGAGATCGCCGTCCCACTTGACGATCTCGTAGCCGAGCACGAGATGGTCGCGGAACGCGGTGGTCATCAGCTTCGCCAGGCCGCGGTGATCCTGGTGGGCGTCGGCGGTGCGCGGGGCCAGCACGAGGTCGGGCTCGGTCCGCGCGCGCAGCTCCTCGACCGCCGCCTTGGCCTCCTCCCAGTGCGCGGGCATCCGGCCGTCCGGCAGCTTGAGCACGGTCAGCCGCAGGTCGGCACCCGGGCAGAAGGCGGCGAGCGCGGCCCGCTCCTCCTGCTCCCGCTCGCTGCCACCGCCGGAGAGCACCAGCACGTCGATGCGGACACCCGGCCGCGCGAGGCACAGCGTCAGCAGCGTGCCGCCGGCGCCGATGGCGATGTCGTCGCAGTGCGCGCCCACCGCGACGATCCGGTCCAGGCGCCCGGGCCCGAGCCGGATCACGCCCTCGCTCCGGAACCGGCCCTGCCGCCGGTCGCGCCGGCCCCCGTGCCGTCCCGCTCCCACACGGCCCACGGGCGGTCGCCCCGGGCGTAGGCCTCGTCGAGCGCGGCCCGCTCCTTCACGGTGTCGGTCGGCTTCCAGAAGCCGCGGTGCTGGTGGGCCACCAGCCGTCCGCGCTTGGCCAGTTGGCCGCAGCCGTCGGCGACCAGGTCCCCGTTCTCCGGGATGTGGTCGAAGACCTCCTGGCGGAGCACGAAGTAGCCGCCGTTCTCCCACAGCGGCATGTCGCTCACCGCGGTGATGCCTCCCACCAGGCCGTCCTCGCCCAGTTCCACGCAGTGGAACGAGGACTGCGGCGGTACCACCATCATCGACGCACCGGCGTCGCGCCGGGCGAACCGGTCGATCATCTCCGGCAGCGGCGCATCGGTGAGGACGTCGGCGTAGTTGGCGAGGAACATCTCGTCGCCGTCCAGGTGGTGCCGCACCCGGCGCAGCCGCTCTCCGATCGGCGACTCGATGCCGGTCTGCGCGAAGGTGATCGTCCAGCCGGAGATGTCGGTGGACAGCAGCTCCGTCCGCCCGCCCCGCAGCACGAAGTCGTTGGACGTCGTCTCCTCGTAGTTGAGGAAGAAGTCCTTGATGTGATGGGCCCCGTACCCGAGGCACAGGATGAACTCCGTGTGCCCGAAGTACGCGTAGTAGCGCATGACGTGCCAGATCAGCGGCCGCGGACCGACCATCGCCATCGGCTTGGGCACGTCGTCGGAGGCGCCGCTGCGCATACGCAGCCCGTAACCGCCGCAGAACAGTACGACCTTCACGACTTGACCTCGACAATGCTCAGTTCCGGGATGGGGAAGACCAGCCGGCCGCCCCAGTCGTGCACGAAGGACAGCTGCTCGACCAGCTCGGCCCGCAGGTTCCACGGCAGGACGAGGACGTAGTCCGGCTTGTCGGCGGCTATCTGCTCGGGCGGCAGGATCGGGATGCGGGTGCCCGGGGTGAACCTGCCGTGCTTGTAGGGGTTGCGGTCGACCGTGTACGGCAGCAGGTCGGGCCGGATGCCGCAGTGGTTGAGCAGGGTGTTGCCCTTGCCCGGGGCGCCGTAGCCGACGACCGTCTCACCGCGCTCGGCCGCCTCGATGAGGAACCGCAGCAGGTCCCGGCGCACCTTGGCGACCCGGGCGGAGAACTCGGTGTACCCGGACAGCTCCCGCAGCCCGGCGGCCTTCTCCCGGTCCAGCACCTCGGCCACCCGCCCGCTCGGCTCGCCGGCCACCTCCGCCGGCCGGGCCCACAGCCGGATGGAGCCCCCGTGCGTGGGCAGCAGCTCGACGTCCACGAGCGTGAGTCCGCCGCTCGCCAGCGCCCGGGTCGCCGACGCGACCGTGTAGTACTGGAAGTGCTCGTGGTAGATCGTGTCGTACTGGTTCTCCTCGATCAGGGTCAGCAGGTGCTGCACCTCGATGGAGACCCAGCCGTCGTCGGCCACCAGGGCGCGCAGCCCCTGCGTGAACCCGACCACGTCGGGGATGTGCGCGTACACGTTGTTGGCCACGACCAGATCCGCCGGGCCGTGCTCGGCGCGGACGGCCGAGCCGGTGTCCGGGGACAGGAACTCCGTGAGCGTGGGCACGCCCGCGTCCCGCGCCGTTGCGCCGACGTTCACCGACGGCTCGATGCCGAGGCAGCGGATCTGCCGGTCCACCACGTGCCGCAGCAGATACCCGTCGTTGCTCGCCACCTCGACCACGAAGGCGTCGGGGCCGAGCCCCACCCGTTCCACGGCGTCGGCGACGAACGTGCGCGCGTGCTCCACCCAGGAGGTCGAGAAGGAGGAGAAGTACGCGTACTCGCTGAACGTCTCCTCCGGCGTGATCAGCGGCGGGATCTGGGCGAGCCAGCAGTCGGTGCAGACCCGCAGATGCAGCGGGTACGCCGGTTCCGGCAGGTCCAGTCGGTCCGCGGCGAGAAAGCTCTCGCACGGCGGAGTCGCCCCGAGATCGACGACGCTGGCCAGCGCCGCCGAGCCGCAGAGTCGGCATCGTGTCATCTACTGCCCCCATCCCGTTCGCGCCGGTGCCCCCGCCGCGAGTCAGTGCTTCCGTCCCCTACCGGCGGCGGGCTGTCCCCGCCGCCGGACCGACCCGCGATCGCGGTGCGGTACCCCTCCACCAGACGCTCGAGGCCGACGGCGGGGCTGAACCCCTGCTCGTAACGGCGTCGGGCCGCCCGGCCCATCTCCCGGTTGCGGTCCGGTCCGGCCGCGATCCGGCGTATGCAGGACGCGAGCGACGCGGCCTCGCCCGGCCGGTGCAGCAGCCCGGTCACCCCGTCCTCGACGAGCTCGACGAAGGCGCCGTGACCGGCGGCGACGACCGGGACCCCCGCCGCCATCGCCTCCACGACCACCAGGCCGAACGCCTCCAGCCAGGTCGAGGGAGCCACCACCGCGACCGACCGCGCGACGGCCTTCTGGCACTCCGCCGTGTCGTAGAGGCCCACGTAGCGGACGTCGTCCCGGCCCGCCGCCCAGGCGGCCACCTCCGGCTCCAGCGGCCCCGTGCCGGCGATCACGAGCGGGACGCCCACCCCGCCGTCGGCGGCGAGTTCGTCCCAGGCAGCCATGAGCAGCCGCACGCCCTTGGCCTCCGCGAGCCGGCCGAGATACAGCACATGCTCACCGGCGTCCGTCCGGCGCGTGTCCGGGTCGGGCACGAAGTTGTGCTTCACGGCCAGCCGCTCGGGCGGCATTCCCGAGCGCGCCAGGACGTCGCGCTGCGCCGCGGAGATGCAGAAGAACCGCTCCACGCCGGACCACCACCGCCGCCGGTTGACCGACAGGCTGACCGCGAGCGGCACCGTCGCCAGCCGGGAGTTCCGGTAGCAGCCGTGCCGGACGGCGGGCAGCGGCGCGGACCCGACGCACTCCGTGCACGGCCGGCCGTCCCGCTGCAGCGTGCCGGGCGGGCAGACCTGGGTGTAGTTGTGCAGCGTGGCGACGGCAGGCACGCCGGCGTCGGCGCAGGCTGCCAGCACCGCCGGCGACAGCAGCGGGAAGACGTTGTGGACGTGCACCACGTCCGGCCGCTCGGTGCGAAGCCGGGCGGCGAGCTCCGTGCGGACCGCCGGGTTCCACGGCACGAGCAGCGGTATCGCGGCCTTGCCCAGCAGGGACCGGGCGGCGATGTCGTCGCTGCGCCGCTCGAACAGCTCGACCCGGTGGCCGGCCCCGCGCAGCAGCGCCACCTCCTGGTCGACGACCTTGTTCTCCCCGCTCGGCTGCGCCGAGTTGTAGCGGTTGTGCACCACGAGGACGTGCATGCTCAGGTCACCTCCGATCTTCGGGCCCATTGCGGGATGCGTCGCCGAGGGGCTTCGGACGTCGAGAGGGCAGTGGCTGTGGCAGTGGCCGTGACCGTGGCGGTGGCCGCGGCGGGTGCGGCCAGCAGGGAGGCGGCCAAGGCCAGATGCAGCAGATACGGCGAGGCGTCGCCCAGCCCGGCCTCGGTGTACGACGCGATCGCGCAGTAGCTGATCAGGAAGATCGCGCAGGCCCTCGACAGCGACGGTGGCCGCAGCAACGCGACGCCGCCCAGCACGATGATGATCGCCGCCACCAGGACGACGCCGGTCATGCCCTGCTCGTGGTAGACCGCCAGCCAGCTGTTGTCGATCGGCAGCCCGCCGAACGACTTGTCGCCCAGGCCCGCGCCGAACAGGTACTCCGAGGTCGTGCGGGGTGCGGCCAGCAGGGCGTGCCAGACCTTGGCCCGACCGGTGAGGCTGGAGAAGTTCTCCTGGCTCTGTCCGCGCAGGAACCACGACTGCAGCGCGGAGGCGAACCCCACCGCGGCCACGACGGCGCACAGCACCGCCCAGGCGAAGAAGCGGCGGGCGGCGGCGCTGGTCAGGATCAGCGAGCTGATCGCCAACGCCAGCCCGATCAGCAGGCCGAGCGTGGCCGTGCGGGTATGGGTCAGCGCCAGCAGGACGAGTGAGGGCACGATGACCACCGCCGCGCTGGTCCCGTCGGTCCTGCGGCCCAGGACGAGCAGCACGGTGAGCCCGATGATGACCGCGGCGTACTGTCCGATCTGCGGCGGGGTGAGCGGCCACAACGCGCCGACCAGCCGCCCTCCGTAGAGCTCGGGCAGGGCGGCGCCCGGCGAGATGATGGCGCCGGCGGCCACCGACCCGAGGACCACGAAGTACATCCGGATGTGGTGCCGGACGAACGTCAGGCCGCCGTCCCACCAGCGGCTGAGCAGCCACAGCGTGCCGACGAAGAGAGCCAGCCGGGCGCAGCGGAACAGCGCGCCGAACCCGGACTCCAGGTTCGCGCTGGAGATCACGCTCGGCACCAGCAGCAGGGTGAGCAGGAAGACGAAGGCGCTGGCCCGGATGCGCACCCGGAGATTGACCGCGAGCGCCAGCGCGAACGCGGCGACCAGCGCGCCCATGGTGACCATCTGGATGAGGGAGCGGGGCAGCGGGACGATGGTCTTCGCCCCGGCGGAGCCGAGCGTGTTGAGGATCAGCAGCCCCCAGACAGCCCCGACGATCTTCGACGTGTGATCCGTGCGGGCCGTGCGGGCCGTGTGATCCGTGTGATCCGTGCGTTCCGTGTGGTGGGGGCTCATCTCAACCACCGTCCCGTGCGCGGAAGGTGCTGCCCGCGTCCTGCTGGTACGGCGTGCCCTGCCACTGCCCGGAGTCGAGTATCCGGCTCGGGTCGTGGGCGACGAACTTCCAGGGTCCGACGTAGGCGTTGTCGTGCCAGCTGTTGTGCTGCGTGCGGGTGATCGCCTCGGCCACCCGCTCGCCCTGGTACGGCGACCAGTCCGGATAGGTGCCGTAGTTGGCCAGCACCGCCATGCGGTCGCACTTCACCGTGCAGTCGACGACGGACTTGTCCAGCACGAAGCGGTTGCCGTGGATGTCCACCCGCTGGGTCTTCCACCGGCAGTCGGCGTAGAGCGGCGCGGTGGCGATCGCCGGCTGTGCGCAGCGGTCGGTGTTCTTCACCAGCAGCGTGCAGTCACCGGACGAGGTGTTGGCCGGGCTGTTGCAGAACCGGTCGGCGTTCTCCCACAGGGTGATCCCGGACCAGTTGTTCTCCAGTACGTTCCGGTAGATCTCGATCTTGTCCGTGCGGGCCCGGATCCGTGGTTCGCCGCCGGACTCGGACAGGTAGACGGTCGCGAACGGGAAGTTGTCGCCGCGGTCGGCGTACCTGCGGCCCTCGACCCAGTTGTTCCGCCGGATCGTGTTCTTCCGGATGACCGCGTTGTAGCTGGTCTCGTAGATCAGCGCGGCACCGTCGTTGGCTTCGATCACGTTGTCCTCGATGAGGAAGTCGTTGTTGTTGGTGTCCGCCCACAACCCGGTTCCGCGGTTGTCGTGCACCCAGTTGCCGCGTATGTCGGCGCCGTCGACGGCCCAGAACTTGACTCCTCCGGTGCAGCCGCAGCCCGGCCGCCGCTTCTCCCAGTCGTCCCTGTTGTTGCCCACGATCTCGTTGCCCTCGACCACCAGGCCGCTGAGGGGGCCGCCGGCCTTGTACGCGTTCATGCCGTACTGGCCGTTGGCGCGCAGGCAGCTGGCACGGACCTGCTGGCGGGCACCGGCCATCAGCCCGGCGCCGGAGTTGTTCTGGATCGTCGCGTGCTCGATCACCCACCCGTCGGCCGAGTCGTGGTTGACCACGCCCTCGTCGTGCGGCGCGACGAAACCCTGCACGGTCAGGTAGCGGATGGTGACGTTGCGGGCGGTGCCGCCGAACGCGTACTGGTTGGTCCTGCGGCCGTCGAGCACCGCGCCCGGCGCGCCGAGGTAGCTGTCGCCCTCCTTGGGGATGACCTGGGCGTAGCGGTCCGGCCCGAGCCGGTGCTTGCCCGGCCGAAGCCAGAACGTGGTGTTCGGGGGGCTGCTCTTGGTCTTCGCGGCCAGGTCACCGGCCACCGAAGGGTCGACCGTCACCGCGCCCGCCGGCGCCTTCGCCGGCCCGGCCCCCGGCTTGGCGCACACCCGGGCCACGGACGTGGACGGCGCGGCGGTCGGCTTCGGCCGCGCGCCCGGCGTGCCATCACAGCCGGTCGCCGCCGTCAGGGCCAGCGCCAGCAGTGCCGCCGGCACCGCCCGGTGCCGCCACTTGATCCCCAAGCGTCCTCCCTAGCCGCGGAACCTGAGTACGGTGGTGAACCCCTCCGAGCCGTCGGCGAAGCCGGTGCCGACCAGCGTGGTGGTGGGTTCCTTGCGCCCGAAACCGGGGGAGTACCAGCCCAGCGGCGGGTCGCTCTCGCCCCGGTGCGCCCGCCAGGACAGCCCCGCGGGCAGGTCGAGGGTCGCGGAGCGGTCCTCGCCTTCCCGGGTCCAGGTGAGCGCCGCCCGGTTTCCCACCAGGTCCGCGGCGATCGTCGGGCCGAGGTGGAACGCCAGGCGGACGGCCCGGCGCGGGCCGCGCACCTCGTCGACCACCCGCAGCTCCCGGCTCGCGGCCGTCAGCTCCACCCGGCGGCGGTGCACGGAGCGCCGGTAACCGTCGTGCTCGGCGCACCAGCGGACCGTCCCCCCGGCGGAGGCGCCGGACGTGTCCGCGACCAGGACGCGGCTGCGGGCGTGCCGGGTCCACAGGAACGGGCCGCCGGAGACGGACTGGTCACCGCCGTCCAGTTCCAGGGTGTTGTGGCCGAGGGTCGACCGGAAGTACTGCCGCCACTCGGGCTGCCCGTGGTAGCAGTACGTCCCCGGGTCGGCGAGCACGTCGACCCCGTCGTGCCGGACCTCCACGGACAGCGCGTCCGCGTGGCCGTGCGCGGCGATGGAGAGGAAGCCGTGCGGACCACCGTCGCAGCGGCACCAGATCTCCTCCGGACCGCGCAGGATGGTCATGCCCGCGTCTGCGAAGTGGTCCGGTCGGCCCGCCGGGCGGGTCACGGCCGGTTCGGTTCCGTCGTCCGGGTACGGCCGGACGAGCGCGGCCAGCAGCGGGGTGCGCACATCGGTGCCGGTCACCGTCGGCCACCAGGCGAGCCGGCCGAACACGGCGTCCCCGGTGGCCAGCAGCGAGGCCCAGCGGTCGGTGCCGGCGCCGTCCACGACCAGACCGTGGCCGTCGTCCGCGTCCCCCTGGCGCGGCGGCCGTAGCCGGCTGTCCACGACGGCCGCGAGCGCGTCGGTCATCCGCAGCAGTACCGGCCGGACGGACGCGGGGACCGGCACGCCCGCGGCATCCGCCTCGGCCACCGCGGCCAGACCGAGTTCCAGCACCAGTCCGTGGTACTCGGTCGCCAGCTCCCGGTTGAGGCCGGAGTCGAAGGTGTTGCCGCGCAGATGCCGCTCCAGCGACCGCAGCGCGTCGGCCCGCCAGCGCGCCGAGGCGGGGAACCACCCGAACGCGCAGCCCGCGGCCAACTGCCCGGCGGCCTCGGCGATGACGTGGTTGTTCGCCGAGGAGCCCCTGCTGGGGAACGCGGCCAGCCAGCGCTGGTGGTGCCAGATCTGGTTCAGCGCCACCGGGTTGCCCTCGAACAGGGCGGCCGCGCCGGGCCAGCCGTCGAGCAGCCGGCGGATCCACACCCAGGACAGCAGCCGGATGCCCAGCTCGATGCCGCTGGTCCAGTGCACCCCGCGCAGCGGCGCGTTGGCCGCCCACCACGACCGCAGGTGCTCGGCCACCCGCTCGGCGTACCGCTCGTCCCCGGTGACCGCGTAGGCGGCGGCGAGCACGGTGAGGTACTGATGCCGGGACGGCTCCCAGATCTGCTTGATGTCCCCCACCGCGTCCTCGTCGCGGTACGGCACGTCGAAGGCGTAGCCCCACGGGGCGCGGCGCCCGGTCTTCGGGTCGTACCACCAGTCCGGGTCGGCCAGGTCGTCGCGCTCCACCCCGAAGAACTCGGCGTGCCCGTCCATCAGCCGGTCCGCATCGGCGAGAAGACGCTTCGCGGCGTCCGCAGGTATCGCGGCGATCGTCCCGGCGGGCAGTACGGCGGTGAACCGGGCGCCGGTCACGCTCGGGCAGTCCGGCCGCGCGGACCGCCACCGCCGCCTGCGCACCGCGTCGCCCACCCGGCCGCCGACCTCCCGCGGTCCCATCCGGGACAGCCGCCGCAGGTACCAGACCGGACTCCCCGAGCTCACCGTCATCGCGCCCCCGCCAGCGTCACCGGCGCGCCGCAGGCCAGGCCGGTCTGTACGGCGAGGGTGGCCGCCGTGGTGGCGACCAGCGACTCCAGTGGCACCGGCATCGGCCCGCCGGTCCGCACGGCCTTGATGAACGCGGCCAGCTCGACGGACTGGCCCTTGTCCCGGGCCTTGGGCAGCCGCGAACCGACCCATTGCCTGCGGCGGCCGTCGTACACGGCGGCCCGGACGAAGTCGTCGAGCCGCAGCACCTTGCCGTCCGCGACGAGGTCCAGCGTCTCCTTGGGGAAGCCGGGCGCGCCGGTGGTGACATAGCTGATGGTGGCGGTGGATCCGTCCGGGTAGCGCAGGACGACCTGCAGGTCCTCGTTGCCGGACGGGGCGACCGCGTACACCGATACCGGGTCGGCCTCGAGAAGCCAGCTCGCCGTGTCGATGAAGTGTCCGCCCTCGCCGGCGAACCGCGAACCCTCGGTGCCCTGCCGGAGGTACCAGCTGCCGTGCTGCAGCCGGCCCGCGTTGACCAGGTAGCGCAGGCTCGCCGGACCGGTGCGCACGCCGAACCGTTTCCCGGCCTCCTGCAGGAGCGGCGCGAACCGGCGGTTGAAGCCCACCTGCAGCCGGTCGTTGCCGGATTCCTCGACCGCCGCGAGCACACCGGCCAGCTCGTCCTCGGTGAGTGCCAACGGCTTCTCCACGAACACCGACTTGCCGGCCAGCAGCGCCCTTCGGGTCAGTTCGGCGTGCGAGCTGTGCCGGGTGACGACGAACACCGCGTCGATGGACTTGTCGCCCAGCACGGCGTCGAGATCGGTGGTCGCCTCGGCGAAGCCGAACTTCCGCTGGGCGTTGGCCGCGGACAGCGCCGTCGTGGTGACGACCGTGGACAGCTCCACGCCGTCGCGCTGTGCCAGATGCGGCAGCAGCATCGATGTCGCGTAGTTGCCCGCGCCGACGAACGCCACCCGCACCGGCGCCTTGGCGGACCGGGCCGGGGCCGACGCCCGGCTGCCGCGTCGCACCGCGGGCACGGCCACCGCCGGGGCCTGCGCTTCCTGCGCTTCCTCCGCTTCCTCTTGCTGCTCCGGGTAGCGGAACAGCACGGCCACCGCCTTCAGTTCGCCGTCCTTCAGACGCCGGTACGTCTCGACGGCGTCATCGAAGTCGGCGATGTGGGAGACCAGGGGCTCCACGTCGACGCGGCCGCGGGCGAGGAGATCGAGAAAGCACGCGAGGTTGCGGCGCTCGGTCCAGCGCACGTAGCCGATCGGGTAGTCCCGCCCCTCGAGCTCGTACTCCGGGTCGTAGCGCCCGGGGCCGTACGAGCGGGAGAACCGGACGTCGAGTTCCTTCTCGTAGTACGCGTTCCACGGCAGGTCCAGGCGGCACTTGCCGATGTCGACGACCCGGCCGCGGTCCCGGCAGAGCCGCGCGGCCAGCTCGACGGGCTGGTTGCCGGTGCCGCCGGCGGCCAGGTACACCTGGTCCACGCCATGGCCGTCGGTGAGTTCGGCGACGGCGGTCTCCACGGCCGCGGAGGCGGGATCGCCGCAGGCCACCGCGCCGAGGCGCTCGGCGAGCTCGCAGCGCACCGGGTCGGGGTCGGCCCCGACGACGCGGACGCCGGAGGCGGTCAGCAGCTGCACGACGAGCTGCCCGATCAGCCCGAGGCCGATGACCAGCGCCACCTCGCCGAGCTGCGGCTCGCCCTGGCGGACGCCCTGCATCGCGATCGACCCGACGGTGCCGAAGGCCGCGTGCCGGGGTGCGAGGCCGTCCGGCACCCGGGCGTAGAGGTTCTTCGGCACCCAGTTCAGCTCGGCGTGCAACGCGTGCTCGTTGCCGGCGCAGGCCACGAGGTCGCCGACCTTGACGTCGTCGATCCCGGTGCCGACCTGCTCGACCACCCCGCACAGCGAGTAGCCCAGCGGAGTGTACGAGTCCAGTTTGCCCATCACCTTGCGGTAGGTGGCGGGCAGTCCGTTGGTGGCCACGCTCTGGACGACCTTGGCCACCTGGTCCGGCCGGGAGCGGGCCTTGCCCAGCATCGACATGCCGGCCTCGGACACCTTCATGAGTTCGGTCCCGGTGGAGATCAGCGAGTAGGCGCTGCGGACCAGCACACCGCCCGGCTTGCACCCCGGCGCCGGTACGACGAGCACCGCCAGCTCGCCGCTCTTGTAGTTCTGCACAACCTGTTTCACCCGAAGTCCTCTTGTCTCTACGCAGTCAAGGAAGAGTTCTGGCCGGCCCCGGAGGTCGCGTCGCGATACCAGTACTCGAGGGTCAGCACATGCCACAGATGTTTGGAGAAGTCCCGCTGCCCGGCGGCGTCCTCGGCGACCATGCGTGCCAGCGCGTCACGGCGCAGGAGCCCGGAACCGACGAGCACGCCGTCGTTCACCACCTCGCGCACCAGCGGTGCCAGATCCCGGCTCATCCAGGCGCGCAGCGGGGCGCTGAACAGGCCCTTCGGCCGGTACACGATCTCCCGGGGCAGGATCGAGCCGGCCGCCTCCTTGAGGACGGCCTTGCCCTGCCGTCCGACGATCTTGCGTTCGCCGGGCACGGCGAACGCCGCCTTGACCACCTCGACGTCCACGTACGGCACCCGCACCTCGGTCGACGCGGCCATGCTCGACCGGTCCGTGTAGGCGAGGTTCAGGCCCGGCAGGAACATCCGGGCGTCGCCCAGGCACATGCGGTTGACGAAGTCGTCGAGGTCGTTGTCCCGGTAGACGTCCGCATGCTCGGTCAGCACGTCGTCGACCGTCCCGGCCAGGTCCGGATCGACCAGGGCGAGCAGCTCGTCCTGGTCGTACATGGTGTAGCTGCGCCGGAACGCGGTCTCCTCCGGCAGATCGGCGAAGGAGAGGAACCGCTTCGCGAAGCGCACCGACCGGTACCCCCGGCGGGCCGTGGCGACCGGCAGCCGGTCCACGGCCGCGGACAGACCGCGCCGCACGGGCCGCGGGACGCGCTGGTAGCGCAGTGCGAGCAGGTTGGCCAGGTGCTTGCGGTAACCGGCGAACAGCTCGTCGGCACCCATCCCCGAGAGCATCACCTTGACCCCGGCCTCCCGGGCGGCCTGGCAGATCAGGAAGGTGTTGATCGCGGCGGGGTCGCCGATCGGCTCGTCCAGGTGGTACGTCATCTGCGGCAGCAGGTCGAGCACGTTCGGAGCGATCTCGATCTCGTGCAGGTCGACACCGAACCGCTCGGCCACCTGCCGGGCATAGCGCAGATCGTCCGGCATCGCCTCGAACCTGGCGTCCTCGGCGCGGAACCCGATGGTGTAGGCCGAGATCCCGGGTTGGCTGCGGGCCGCGAGCGCGGTCAGGTAGCTGGAGTCGAGACCGCCGGAGAGGAAGGTCGCCACGGGTACGTCGGAGAGCATGTGCCGCTGGGTCGAATCCTCCACGACGGCGGCCAGGTCCGGCTGTTCACCGCTGCGGATCCGCTCCCGGCCCTCGGCGGCGACGTCCTTCAGCTGCCAGTACCGGCCGCGCTCCACCCGGCCGTCGGGCCGGCACCGGAGCCAGCTCCCCGGCGGCAGCTTCTCCGCCTCGCGGAACGCGCACCGTGAGTCCGGCACCCAGTAGTACAGCAGCGAGGCCACCAGCGCCGCGTGATCCACCTCCAGCGACCCGCCGGTCGCGGCGGCGAGCGCCTTGAGCTCGGAGGCGAACATCAGACCCTCGCCGCGCCGCAGCAGGAACAGCGGCTTGATGCCGAGCTGGTCGCGGGCGACCACCAGGTCACCGGTTCGCTCGTCGAAGATCCCGAACGCGAACATGCCGCGCAGCCGGGGCAGACAGTCCGTGCCCCAGCGCCGCCAGGCCTCCAGCAGCACCTCGGTGTCGGAGGTACCGCGGAAGCGCACCCCGGCGGCCTTCAACTCGGTGCGCAGCTCGGGTGCGTTGTACAGCTCGCCGTTGTACGTCAGGACGAGGCCGTCCGAGACCATCGGCTGGGCGCCGGTCTCGGACAGGTCGATGATGGCCAGCCGACGGTGCCCGAGGTGCACTTCGCCGTCGCCGACGGGGTGGCTGTAGCGGCCCGCCCCGTCCGGACCGCGGTGGGCGAGGGTGTCGGTGAGCCGGTCGGTCACGACCTTCCCGTCCGGCCATCGGTAAGTGCCTGCGATGCCACACATGTCTAGCGCGCCTCCTGGTCGCTGTCCGGGACGCGTGCCGCCCACATCGGCAGCCGCTCGGTCCGCTGCCGGTTCGTTCCGTTCTGGCGGGCCAGCCGCTCGCTCTGGCCGCGCAGCGCGATGTCCAGCCCGTCCCACAGCGTGCCGTCGGTCCGGTCACGCGGATCGGGATCGATCAGCACCACGCCGATCACCTCGATGCGCTGGTCCGCGAGCTGCCGCGCCACGGTGTGCAGCCATGCGGCGCTGCCGTGCCCGGCACGCACCACGAGCACGGTCCGCGTGCCGAGGTACTGGAGGTCGGTCCACGCCGCGCCGGGCGCCACCGAGCCGACGCCGAGCCGGAGTTCCTGATGCGGCTCGGCCGCTGCACTCCCGCCGCTGACGACGGTCGGGTCTCCCGGCTTAGGGCGGCGCTTGGCGAGCTGCGGGCCGGGCAGACCGTCGACGACGACCACCGGCCCCTCCGCCGCCAGTGCCCCGGCGAGGTCCAGGGCGAGCACGCTCGTGTTGCGCGCACAGCCCAGCTCCAGCAGGGACACCGGTTCCGCGGAGCTGCGCACGGTGCGGGCCAGGGACGCGGTGAGCCGTTCGCGTGCCGCCCGGATCCGTCGGCGCTGCCACCGCCTCGCCGACCGGCGGGGCAGCTCCGCGACGACCGAGGCGCCGAGGTTCGCGGCGATCTCCCGGCGCAGTACGGGGCGGTCCGCCACCACCGTGCCGACCGCGGCCACCGCGAGTCCGAGGGCGAGTCCGAGGACGAACCCGATCGCGGCGTCGGTGGCGGCGGTCCTGGGCAGGGAGTGCCGTACCGCGCGCGGGGCGTCCACGATCTGTGTGCCGGCGACGAGCTGGGGCGTGCCGATGCGCGCCTCCGCGGCGCGCTGGCCGAAATCGGTGATCCGCGAGGTGAGTTCGGCCCGGCGGGCGAAGAGGGACTCCATGTTCGCCGACGCCTTCGGCCCGGTCTCCGACGATCCGTCCCCGATCGCCTTGTCGACCTGGGCGAGATCGTCCCGCATGCGGTCACGCTGGTCGAGCAGCGCCTTGGCCTCGGCGTTCGCGGCCTGCTGGATCCGGCTCACGTGGTCCGCGACGAACGCGTCGGCCAGCGCCTCGGCGCGGGCCACCGCCTCCGCGTCGCTGTCACCGGTCACCGTGATCTGCAGCAGGTTGTTGGTCAGGCCGATACCCCCGTAGTCCTGCATGAAGTCCTCCGGTTTCTCGGAGGACCCGAGGGCCTGCAGCGCCTTGCTCGCGATCCGCGTGGTGTGCAGCAGCGCGACATCGGTGCGGATCAGAGTTCCGGGGTCGTTGGGCTGGTCCTCCTGATGCGCCACCAGCACCTTGGTCACCGCGGTCGGCGGCGGCGGCAGCAGGACCGCCATCGCCGCGCCGGCGAGCAGCCCCAGCAGTGCCAGGGAGCACCAGAGGCGCCGCCGCCTGCGCACCGCCACCACCAGCACCTGCAGGTCCAGCAGCGGAGCGGCGGCCGACGGCTCCGAAGTCGTACGCGTCGTCACTGTGCACCTCCCGTCGTGTCGTGGCCCACCGCTAGCGCCGGTGCGGCGGCATGCCGAGGACGGTCGGCAGACGGCGTGGGACGGGCCCAGGCCGTGCCGGCGAGGACGATGCCGACGACCTCGTGCTTGGCGTCCGCGCACGCGTCGGCGATGCCGGCGAGCTCCCCCGCGGTCCAGCTGCCCGCGCTGAGCACGACCAGGGCCCCGGACTCGCCGTCGTCGTGGTCCGGCACCATCGGCTCGGACACCGAGACCTCCACCACCCGCAGCAGCGGATCGCTCCCGGCCGCGGCGACGAGCTGGTCGGCGGCCCGGCGGGCGATCTCGTCGCCGTCCGGGACGACGACCAGCAGCCGCCGGGGGGACGGCAGCCGGTCCCGGAGGCGGGCGTACACCCGTCGGTAGCGGATCTGCCTGCTGGCCTCGTCGCCGGACGTCTGCGGGGTCGGGATGTCCCACCGGACGTCGACGCCCAGCAGCCGGCGGATCCGGGCCCGCGGGCCACGGTCCTCCGGCCGGCGCGCGGGCCGTTCGCCCGGTACGTCGACGGTACCCAGCAGCGCCGAGCCCAGCGCCGCGGCGATCTCCGGTTCGGTGCGCAGCCGGCGGCTCATCCGCGCGGCGGTGAGATGGCCGACGACCGCGAGCAGGAAGAACAGCAGCGCCCCGGCGACGATGAGCTGCGTCCTCGTCGGCGGCGCCTCGCCGGCCGGCCGGCCCGCCGGTCCCATGACCACCATGTTGGCCTGGTTGGCGGCCGGGTCGGCCTGGTCCAGCTTGTTGATGGCCTCCTGCAGCGCGGTACGCAGCTTCGCGAGCTCGGTGCGGGTCTGGACGCTCTCCACGGTCTGCCCCGGATCGGTCGCGTCGGCCAGCTCGGTGATGCGGCGGTTGGTCTGCACCACCATCTGCTGCAGTTCCTCGAGCTGTGCCGCCGCCTCGGGATCGGTGTTGTCGTCCACGATCCGCGCGGCGAAGGTGACGAACTGCTGGGCCACCTGGTCGGAGAGTTGCTGTGCGCGCTCCGGGGTGTCGGCCGTGCCCGAGATCTTGATGATGTTCCCGTCGGCGGCCTTGGCGCTCACCTGATCCCGCAGCTCGCCGCCGCTGACCCCGGTCCAGTCGAGCGTGGCGGCCGCGCGGTCGACCACCACCGAACTGGTCGCGATCTCCGCCTGGGTCAGCAGCTCGCGCTCCTCCCACGCCCCCGGCAGCAGTACCGACGCGGACGTCGTGTACCGCGGCGGGAACAGCAGGGAGGCGCCGAAGCCGACGAGCGCACCCACCACGGCGAGGATGGTGAGAAGCCGCCAGCGCCGACGGATAATCCGCCCGATCGTGACCAGGCGTATCGTGTCATCGTTCAACGGTGCGGCCTCCGCCCTGTGCCCTGTCCGGGTCGCCCGCCGACACCGGGGTGTGGTCCCGGCAGGCGGCGGCGTAGGCGGCGAGCAGCGACTGCTGGGAGTTGCGCCAGGAGAGCGGCCCGCCGATCCGCTCCTGGCCGATCTTGCCCATCTGGGCCCGCTTCTCCGGATCGTCCAGCAGCGTCGCGATGAGCTCGGCGAACGCGGCCTCGTCGTTGGCGGGCGCGTAGACGGCGGCGTCGCCGGCGGAGACTCGCGCCTCCCGGAGGTCGAACGAGACGACCGGCCGGCCCATCACCATGTATTCCAGGACCTTGTTCATGGTCGACACGTCGTTGAGCGGATTGTGCGGGTCGGGGGAGAGACACACGTCCGCGGTGGACAGGTAGCGCACCAGATCGGCGTCCGGAATGCGCCCGGTGAACTGCACCTGCTCCGCGAGCCCGAGTTGCCGGGACAGCTCCACCATCGCGTCGAAGGTGTCGCCGGCGCCGACGAACACCGCGTGCCAGTCGGTCCGCCCGAGCTCGTCGCGCAGCTTCGCGAGGGCCCGCAACGCGTAGTCGACGCCGTCCTGCGGGCCCATGACGCCCAGGTAGCACAGCAGATGAGGCTTGCCCCGCTTCAACTCCGGCTCGGGCGGCACGGGGTGGAACCGGTCGATGTCGGGCGCGCTGCGCACCACGAAGACGTCCTCGGGCCGCTGACCGCCACGGCTCACCGCGACGTCCCGGTAGCTCTCGTTCGTGGCGAGCACGACGTCCGCGGCCCGGTAGGTCCGCCGTTCCAGTGCGCACACGGCGCGGTAGAGCAGATCCTCGCCGCGGTCGAACCGGGAGAGGTACAGCTCGGGTACCAGGTCGTGCTGGTCGAAGACGAACCGCGCGCCACGCCGCTTCATCCACAGCGCCGGAAGGAACAGCAGGTCGGGCGGGTTGCAGGCGTGGACCACGTCGACCGGGCCGACCTTCCGGGCCAGCCTTACCGTGTGCCACAACGCCGATCCGTACTCCCGCAGGTAGCCGGCCGGCCCGCCGGTGGCCGCGCGCAACGGATAGCGGTGGATCCGCACCCCGTCGATCTCCGCCTCCGGCTCCGTGTCCCGCTTGCTGCCCTGCGGGCAGATGACGTGCACCTCCCAGCCCGCGTCGCGCAGGGTCGTGCACTCCTGCCACACCCGCCGGTCGAACGGCACCGACAGGTTCTCCACCAGGATCAGCGCGCGCCGGTCGTGCCGGTCGCCGCTGGTCATGTCACCAGGCAAGGCCCACGTACCCCGGTTCGGCCCGGCGCGCGTCGGCGTCGGGAAGGTGGATGAGGTCGACGATCACCGGGCCGTCGCCGCCGTGGGGCAGCGCCGCCAGCACGTCCGGATCCCTGGTCCCGACCAGGCACACCTCGGCGTGATCGAGCACCTCCTCGACGGAATCCGCGAGCAGCTGCGCGAGGTGCGGCAGCCGGGTCTCGACGTACTCGCGGTTCGCGCCGAGCAGCCGGGAGAGGCTCACGTTGGCGTCGTGGATCCGCAGGTCGTACCCCTTGCCGAAGAGCCTCTCCGCCAGCTCGACGAGCGGGCTCTCGCGCAGGTCGTCGGTGCCGGGTTTGAAGGACAGCCCGAACATCCCCACCCGGCGCTTGCCGGTGCGCTCGACCAGCTCCACCGCGCGCTGCAGATGGTCGGAGTTGGAGGGCAGCACGTGGGCGAGGATGGGCACCGAGACGTCCGCCCGCTGCGCCGCGTGGACCAGGCTGCGCAGGTCCTTGGGCAGGCAGGAGCCGCCGAAGGCGAAGCCCGGCCGCAGGTAGGCGGGGCTGATGTTCAGCTTGCGGTCGGCCAGGAACACGTCCATCACCTGGTGCGAGTCCACCCCGAGCGCCTGGCACACGGCGCCGAGCTCGTTCGCGAAGCCGATCTTGAGGCCGTGGAACGCGTTGTCCGCGTACTTGATCGCCTCGGCCGTCGGGACCGGTACCCGGAACACCTCGCCGGGCAGGCCGTCGTACAGCGCCGACACCGCCTCGCCGCTCGCCGCGTCGAGCTCGCCGATGACCGTCTTCGGCGGGTCGAAGAAGTCCCGCACGCTCGTGCCCTCGCGCAGGAACTCCGGGTTGACCGCGACCCCGATGTCCACTCCGGCCGTGCCGCCGACGTATTTCTCCAGGATCGGTACCAGCAGGTTCAGGCAGGTGCCCGGGAGCATGGTGCTGCGGAACACGACGGTGTGCCGGCCTCCCTGCTTGCCCCCCTCGGCCAGCACGGCGCCGATCTCCTCGGTGACCCGCTCCAAGTAGGTGGTGCACAGGCTGCCGTTGGGCTCCGACGGCGTGCCCACGCAGACCAGCGACATCTCGCTGTCCATGATCGCTTCGCGGACGTCGCCGGTGGCGCGCAACGCTCCGGTCCGCACGACCTCGGCGATGAGCTCGCCGATCCGCTCCTCGACCACCGGGGCCTTTCCTTCGTTGACCAGGTCGACCTTCACCTGGTTCACGTCCACCCCGATGACCTCGTGCCCCATGCTGGCCAGGCACGCGGCCGACACGCAGCCCACGTAGCCGAGCCCGAAAACGCTGACTCTCATGACCCGTTCCTCCCCCCAGACAGGCCGTTCCGGCCTGCGGTCCGCGCGTCGGCGGGACCGTTGAGTTGCAGACCCCCGCGCATCAGTACGCCCCCTGCCCGTAGAGCACCGCACGCAGCGTCTTCCACAAGATCACCGTGTCCAGGGCGAGCGACCAGTCCTCCACGTACCGCAGGTCCAGCCGGACCGCCTCCTCCCACGACAGGTCGCTGCGTCCGCTGATCTGCCACAGGCCGGTGAGTCCGGGCTTGACCAGCAGCCGCCGCCGGATGTCCGGGCCGTACGCGGCGGACTCCTCCGGCAACGGGGGCCGCGGACCGACGAGCGACATCGATCCGGTGAGCACGTTGAAGAGCTGCGGGAGCTCGTCGAGCGAGTACCGGCGCAGCACTGCTCCCACCCGGGTCACCCGCGGATCCCGGCGGAGCTTGAACAGCAGGCCGGCGCCCTCGTTGCGGTCGGCCAGCCCGGCACGCGCCCTGTCGGCCCCGGCGACCATGGTGCGGAACTTGAGAATGGTGAACTCGCGTCCGTCCTTGCCGACCCTGCGCTGGCGGTAGAACGCCCCACCCCGGCTGTCCATCAGCACGAGCAGCCCGACGCACACCATCAGCGGCGCGAACAGCACCAGCAGAATCGTTGCGCCTATCCGGTCGACGACCCCCTTGACCGCCCGGCGGCCACCGGTGAAGGTCGGCATGCTGACCCGCAGCAGCGGGATCCCGAGCACCGCGTCGACATGCAGCCGGGGACCGGCCACCTCCATCAGCACGGGGGCCACGACCATCTCGGCATCGCTGCCTTCGAGGTTCCAGGCCAGCCGTCGCAGCCGGTCCGGTGACCAGTGCGGGTCCGGTGTGACCGCGACGACACGGTAGCCGTCACGGTGGACGTGGCCCGCGACGTCCGCCAGCCGGCCGACGACCGGCACTCCGTCCAGCTGGTCACCGTCGAGCCCGCGGACGTCCGTCGTGCAGACGGCGTCCACCCGCCAGCCGAGGTGCGGGAACTTGCGGGTCCGGGTGATCAGGTCGTGCACGGTGGCCGGGCTCCCGGCCGCGAGCACCGGCCGCAGGCACCGGCCTTCCTTGCGCTGTTTGTGCAACCAGAGGCGCAGTAAATACCGCGCGGTCATGGTGACGATCGCGATCGCCGGGATCGCGACGAAGATCCAGAGTTTGATGTTGCGCGAGGTGAGAGCGATCCCGCCGAGCGCCAGCACGACGGTGGCCGTGAACAGGGAGCGTCCGAGCCGGCGGAATTCCTCGGCGCCCTGGCCGAGCACGGCAGGCGCCCACGACCGGCTCACCGCAAGCGCCCCCAGCACCAGCAGCTCGGTGCCGAATGCGAGAATCCCCCACTTCTCGTGCCAGTTGGCCGCGTCCCGGGCCCCGAAGAAGTTGCCGATCGCCGCTACTACGACGGCGGTTGCCACGGTGTCGCTGGTGACCACGGCACGGCGGTACCGCTGCTCCCACTCGATCGCGGGCTGTCTTGTCGCGCCGTTCGCCAGACGCTCGCGCGCTGACGGAAACGGGCTGACTAGTCCCCCTTGCCGCACAGAACCCCCCAGGTCCCCAGTGGCTCGACGTGTTCGCCCAACACTGTTCCTCCCCCCGGGAGGCCCCCGCCCCCCGCACTGTTCCCCCCTCGGGAGGCCCCCGCCTCCCGCGCATGACAGCTCCGCCCATGACAGAGCTATTTGAGCAACCCACCCCGGCGGCAGCGGACTTGTATGTCCTGCCGACTCACGAGGTGTACGGGAACCCGTCGAGACCCCAGGTGCTCCCCGCACCCAACGCCCCTCTCGGGCTCCAAGAGCTGATCACCCCCACGCCTGGCGCCGGGGCCGCGACTGCCGGCTTTCCGTAGCGCCGGACCAAAAGATCGTTACTGGACGCCTGGTGTTCGAACAGCTGAAGCATGGTCAATCTAGACCATCGGGGCCAGTATGAAGAGAGGGTTGTGTGTAATTTGTGCTCAACGTTTTCAGGGCAGGAACCGCCGATCGGTGACGCCTACCGGTGCCTTTGCGCCACCGCGCGCGCCGGCGGCTCAGCCGGCTCCCGGGCGCGTTTTCCACGCGGTGATGAGCCCCGTCGGCGGGCGATCTGATGAGACGTCAGACTCCTTCTCGCACAGGCCAAAGAGCCTTTCGGGAGGCAGGAGGCGACCGGGCGCCGAGAGCGGACGACGCCCGAGCCGGCTCAAGGCTCGTACGGAGCGAGCTTCTCGAGCCGTACGTACGTCAGCCGGACGTCTCTCCTGGTCAACGGCTCGGCGGTGGAGAGCGCGGCGAAAGGCGTGCCCGCCGGGGGAGCGGGGATCTTGGGCCGGCTTTCCGGCCAAGGGTGTTCGCAGCGATGGCGGGGTTCGACCGTCGACAGACGACGGAATTCGGCTGGTGTGAGGGTGCCTGACAGACATCCTGGACTGTTTTGACCCGCGAAGCCGACCGACCGGGACGGCTGCGCCGACCGGACAACCGGACGACCGGCGACGACGGCCACGACAACGATCACGACCACGACCACGAGCACGACAGCGACCGCGACAGCCACCACGAGCACGAGCACGACCACAAGCGGACGAGCCTGTTCCTCCAGGCGGCGCCACCGACGTCACCACCACGGTGACGCGGCTGCCTGTGTGGCCGAGCTTCCCGCAGCGACATGGGGGCGGTCTGCCCAGGGTTCAAACCGCGAACGCTGTCCCTTCCGGCACGGCGCCGCTGAGCCGCTTTCGGGAGTGGACGCCGAGTGGGCACGAAGGGCGTCCGAGCGGGAGTTCTCCCGGCTCGGACGCCCTTCTCCATGCTGGTGGCTTCTAGAAGAAGCCGAGCTTCTTCGGCGAGTACGACACCAGCAGGTTCTTCGTCTGCTGGTAGTGCTCCAGCATCATCTTGTGCGTCTCGCGGCCGATGCCCGACTGCTTGTAGCCGCCGAAGGCGGCGTGGGCCGGGTACGCGTGGTAACAGTTCGTCCAGACGCGCCCCGCCTGGATCGCCCGGCCCGCGCGGTACGCCGTGTTGATGTCGCGCGTCCACACGCCCGCACCGAGGCCGTACAGCGTGTCGTTCGCGATCTTGATGGCGTCGTCGAAGTCGTCGAACGAGGCCACGGAGACCACCGGTCCGAAGATCTCCTCCTGGAAGACCCGCATACGGTTGTCGCCCTCGAAGATCGTCGGGCGGACGTAGTAGCCCCCCTTCAAGTCCCCCTCGTACTCGGCGCGTTCGCCACCGGTGAGGATCTTGGCGCCCTCCTCCCGGCCGATGTCGATGTACGACAGGATCTTGGCGAGCTGGTCGCTGGACGCCTGGGCGCCGATCATCGTGTCGGTGTCCAGCGGATGGCCGGGCTTGATCAGCTCGGTACGGGCGACGGCCGCCTCGATGAAGTCGCCGTAGTTGCCGCGCTGGATCAGCCCGCGCGACGGGCAGGTGCAGACCTCGCCCTGGTTCAGCGCGAACATGGTGAAGCCCTCGAGGGCCTTGTCGCGCAGGTCGTCGTCCTTCTCCCACACGTCGTCGAAGAAGATGTTCGGCGACTTGCCGCCCAGTTCCAGCGTGACGGGCTTGAGGTTCTGTGAGGCGTACTGCATGATCAGCCGCCCCGTCGACGTCTCGCCCGTGAAGGCGATCTTCGCCACCCGAGGGCTGGACGCGAGCGGCTTGCCCGCCTCCTCGCCGAAGCCGTTGACGATGTTCACCACACCCGGCGGCAGCAGATCGGCGATCAGGCTCATCCAGTAGTGGATGGACACCGGCGTCTGCTCGGCGGGCTTGAGGACGATCGTGTTGCCCGCGGCGAGCGCCGGCGCGAGCTTCCATGTCGCCATCAGGATCGGGAAGTTCCACGGGATGATCTGCGCGACGACGCCGAGCGGCTCGTGGAAGTGGTACGCCACCGTGTCGTCGTCGACCTCGCTGAGCGAACCCTCCTGGGCCCGGACCGCGCCGGCGAAGTAGCGGAAGTGGTCGATGGCCAGCGGGATGTCCGCGGCCAGCGTCTCGCGGACCGGCTTGCCGTTCTCCCAGCTCTCCGCGACCGCCAGGGGTTCCAGATGCGCCTCCATCCGGTCGGCGATCTTCAGCAGGATGTCGGAGCGCTCGGTTGCCGAGGCGCGGCCCCAGCCCGGCGCGGCCGCGTGCGCCGCGTCGAGTGCCCGCTCCACGTCCTCCGCCGTACCGCGCGCCACCTCGGTGAACGTCTCGCCGTTCACCGGAGACGGGTTGTCGAAGTACTGCCCCCGCGCCGGGGGCACGTATTCGCCGCCGATGAAGTGGTCGTAACGCGTCTGGTAGGAGACGATCGCGCCCTCGGTGCCGGGCGCCGCGTAACGGGTCATCCTGCTCTGCCTCCCTCAGCAGCGCTGCCCGCCGTTGGGCAGCTCTCCGCGGGAGGCTAGGAAGGCGGACGTTGCATCCACGTTGCGCCGCCCGCCGGGACGGCCTCCTTCCTGCGGGCGCCTCGCTTCCCGACGCCTCGCTGTTCGACTCCTGGCTTCCGGCGCCTGGCTTCCGACGTCCGGCTCGGCTTTGCGACGCCTGGCTTCCGGCGTCCGACGTCCGGCTTCCGGCTTCCGGCGCCTGGCTTTCGACGTCCGGCTCGGCTTTGCGATGTCTCGCTGGGCGATGCCTCGCCTGTGGGCCAGGGGTCCGGCCTACAGGTGCGGCCATCCGGTCGGTGCCGTCAGCTCCGATTCGAGGGACGCGAGACGGGCCCGTATCGCGGCTGTCGGGCGGGCCGCCGCGAGCGCCCGCCAGACGCCGAGGTCGTCCTCGCCCCACGGCGCGTGCGCCCAGTCCGCCAGCAGGTCGGGGTCGCCGCAGGCGATCAGCGCGGCGCGCAGGCCCTCGGCGAGCAGGCGTCTGAGCCGTGCCACCGCCGGTGCCTGGGACGACGGCAGCGGTGGCCCGGTGTACGCGGCCACGGCCGCCGTGACCGCGCCGGCCGCCAGCCTTCGTTCGACGACGGCGACGTCCGACTCGCACGCCACGGTGAGCCGGTAGGGGCGCGAGGCCAGCAGCCCGGGGCCGAGCACCCCACGCAGCCTGGCGAGTTCGGCCCGCAGTGTCACGGGGGGCACCGACTCGTCCTCGTACAGCGCGCACAGCAGCTCGTCGCCCGTCAGGCCCTCGGGGTGGCGGGCCAGCAGCACCAGGATCTCGCTGTGCCGACGGCTCAGCCTGATGTCACGGCCGCCGGTGACCAGACGAGCCTCGTCCCGGCCCAGCACGGTGAGCTGCGGTGCGTCGACGGCGGGCCGCTCCGGGGCGAGCAGCGCCAGGTGCGCCTCCGCGGCCCGCGCGACGGCCTGCACGAAGCCCAGGCTGTGCGGATGCGCCAGCCCGTTCCCGCCCGTGATGTCCACGGCGCCCAACACCCGCCCGGTCCGCGGATCGTGTACCGGAGCGGCGGCGCACGTCCACGGCTGCACCCGCCGGATGAAGTGCTCGGCCGCGAACACCTGCACCGGCCGGTCCAGGGCGACCGCGGTGCCCGGCGCGTTCGTCCCGACCGCGCTCTCCGCCCAGCGCGCGCCCGGCACGAAGTTCATCCGCCCCGCCTGCCGCCGGGTCGCCGCGTGACCCTCGACCCACAACAGCCTGCCGCGCGTGTCGCACACCGCCAGCAGGTGCTCTCCGTCGGCGGCGAACGTGCCCATCAGCTCACGGAACAGCGGCATCACCCGCGCCAGCGGATGCTCCGACCGGTAGGCGCCGAGATCGCCGTCGGTCAGTTCGACGCTCGCCGTGCCGTCGGGACCGACGCCGGCCCGCGCGGAACGCCGCCAGGAGTCGGCCACGACGGCACGCACCGGCCGCGGCACGGTGCCCGCCTCGGTGAACGTCTCATGCGCCCGCCGCAGGGCCCGTACCCGCTCGGCGGGGTCGGCACCCGGTTCCAGGGCGACCCAGGGATCGGTCAACTCGTCCTCCCGGAAGGCGATAGGGCTGGGGACATCGTCACTCCGGGTACGCGGACCGACAACCGTTTGGACGACGTCGCCCCGAAGCCGGCCGTCTGCTTTCGGTCCGGTGCGGGTCAGGTGCTGCCCACGAGCCTCAGGTAGCGGCCCCAGCCCAGTTCGGACCGGGATCGGTGTGATCGCTGCCCGGCACCTCGTAGTGGCCGATGATGTGGGCCCGGTCCTTCGGGATGCCGTACCGGTCGCAGACCGACGCCGTCAGCCGGGCGGATTCCTCGTAGAGGGCGTCGGTGAAGTAGGCCGGTCTGTCCACCCAGCCCTCGTGCTCGATACCGATGCTGCGGGTGTTGTAGTCCCAGTTCCCCGCATGCCAGGCGATGTCCGGTTCACGCACGCACTGCGCCACATGACCGTCCACGGAGCGCACGACGTAGTGGGCGGACACCTTCTTGCGCGGGTTCTGAAAGACGGTCAGGGCCTTGGCGTACAGGGTCTGTGTGACATGGATGACGACGCGGTCGACGGGATGGGTGGCGGGGCGGTTCGCCGCCGTGCGGTTGGCGGCGGTCGCGGGCTGCCACTCGGCGAGCGGGTAGTCGACGGTCCGGGGCTCGGCGCCCGCCTGCGCGTCGGGCAGCAGTACGTACGGAACGGCGGCGAGGGCGGCGCCCTTCAGGATCCGGCGTCGGCCGGGGAGGGGTCGAGTGCGTTCCACAGGGGTTGCCTTTCGAGGTCTCGGACGTCCGGCAGGCGGCACCGGCCGTGCGCGGGGCGCCGGTCGATCCAGGACGCGTCCGACTCGCGGAACCCGTGATCCCGTACCGGCCGGCCGCTGCCGTCGTCACTCGGCGACTGCGCCCGCACACATCACGTTACGACGCCGGCCGGTCAGGCAGGAGGACACGCCGGGAGCCGGTGGACGAGCGCGGAACTGTGGACAACTCGCTCACCCGAACGGGGAGTTCCAGCCCGGTCGGCACCTCGGCCGACACGAGGGCGGACGCCGGCCGGTGACCCAGTCGGTGACCCGGCCGGGCCACGGCCCCGGCCGCTCAGGCCCGCTCCGCCACCGCCGCGGGGTCGTCCAGCACGGCCCGCACCACCGAGTGCGCGGCTCCCAGCAACGGGCCCTCGGGGCCCAGCCGGGAGACGGACACGGGACGGGCGGGACCCGCCGTGCGCCGGGAGAGCTCGGTCTCGAGGGACGGCAGCAGCCACGGCGCGAGCCCGGCCAGGGCGCCACCGAGCACGACGCCCTCAGGGTCCAGGAGATTGAGCGCCCCGGTGAGAGCGATGCCGAGGGCCGTTCCCGCCTCGCGCAGCGCCCGCCGTACGTCGGGGTCGCCGTCCGCGGCGCGTCCCGCGAGGAGTCCGACACGGTCCTCGCCCGGTTCCAGCCCGGCGGCGCGCAGCACCGCTTCCTCGCCGGCGTACTGCTCCAGGCATCCGCGCCCGCCGCACACGCACTCCGGTCCGTCGGGGTGCACCGGCACATGACCCAGCTCGCCGGCGAAGCCGCGGGTGCCGCGCAGCAGGCTGCCGTCCACCACCAGCGCGGCGCCGATGCCGATCTCCGCCGAGACGTGCAGGAAGTCCCCCGGAGTGTCCGCGCCGAGCCAGAGCTCGGCCAGTCCGCCGAAGTTGGCCTCGTTGTCCACGGTCAGCGGGAACTCCCCGGGCAGCAGCGCGCCGAGGTCGACGTCCTGCCAGTCGAGGTTCGGCGCGCGGACGACCGTACGGGCGTCGCGGGCGACCAGGCCGGGGACGGCCACGGCGAGTCCGGCAGGCCACAGCCCCTCGCGCTCGGCCTCGGCGACCACCTGGCGCACGAGCCCGGTCAGTTCCTCGACCACCGGCTCGGGGGAGCGGCCCCGGTTCGTGCCGTGCCGCACGGCGCGCGCCCGCACCTCACCGCGCAGATCGACGGCGCAGGCCGCCAGGTGGTCGACGCCGATCTCGGCGCCTATGCCCGACGGACCGCGCCCGCTGACCGCCAGCGCCGAACCGGGGCGGCCCACCCGGCCCGGCCGCTCGGGGCCCAGCTCCTCGAGCAGTCCGGTGCGTATGAGTTCGTCGACGAGGGTCGAGACCGCTGCCCGGGTCAGGCCGATGCGTGAGGCGACCGCCGCGCGCGAGAGCGGTCCCTCGGCGCTGACGGCGTGCATCACCCGGGCCAGGTTGCGGCGGCGCATGCCCTGCTGGGTGTCGGGCAGTGCGCGCCCCGGGCCGGTCGGCCGGGCCTCGTGCAGCGGTGCGGTCATGCCTCCGTCGATTCGTCGATGCTCAGTGGGCGTCCGTGCTCCGGTCCAGCAGCGGGGCCGCGTCGGAGAGTACCCCGGCGATCCTGGCCAGCGTCGCCTCGTCCCGCTCGACGGCGTCCAGCACCGGACCCCGGGTGGTGTTCCAGCGGCGGGCGACGGCGGCCGGGTCCTCGCCGGTCAGCAGGCCCGCCGCCTGTGCCGCGGCACCCAGCGCGACGAGTTCCCTGGCCTCGGGCACCTGGACCGGCCGCCCGGACAGCCGGCGCACGGTCTGCTGCCAGGCCGTGCCCCGGGCGCCACCGCCGATCAGCAGCAGCGGGGCCGAGCGGTCCGCGTCCTCGTCGAGGACCAGGTCCAGCGCGCCGAGCAGGGAGTGCACGGCGCCGTCGTAGGCGGCCTGGAGCAGCTGGCCGGCGGTCGTGTCGTGGCGCAGACCGTGCAGGAGGCCCGAGGCGTTCGGCAGGTTCGGGGTGCGTTCGCCGTCCAGGTAGGGCAGCAGCGTGAGCTCGGAGGTGGGCTCCACGGCCTCGCGGTCCAGGCCCAGCAGGGCGGCGACGCGATCGACGGCGAGGGTGCAGTTCAGGGTGCAGGCGAGCGGCAGCCAGTCGCCGTGCGCGTCGGCGAAGCCGGCCACGGTGCCGGTGGGGTCGGTGGGGCGGTGCCTGGCGACCGCGTACACCGTGCCCGAGGTGCCGAGGCTCAGCACGGGCGTGCCGGGGCGGAGCCCGAGGCCGAGCGCCGCCGCGGCGTTGTCCCCGGTGCCCGGGGCGACCAGGGTGCCCTTGGCGAAGGGCAGGTCGTGACTGTCGCGTACGGTGCCCGCCACTTCCCCGGGCCGCACCACGCGGGGCAGCAGCGCCGGGTCGAGGCCCACGTGGGCGAGGATCTCCGCGTCGTACGACTCGGTCGCGGACGCCCACCAGCCGGTGCCCGACGCGTCACCGCGGTCGGTGGTGCCCTCACCCGTGAGGCGCTCGGTGAGGTAGTCGTGCGGGAGGCGCACGGCCTTCGTGGCGCGCAGGGCCTCCGGCTCGTGCTCCGCCAGCCAGGCCCACTTCGTGACCGTGAAGGAAGCGGCCGGGACGGACCCGGTGCGCTCCGCCCAGAACTTCGCTCCGCCCAGTTCCTCGGTCAGCCGACGGGCCTGCGGGGCCGAGCGCACGTCGTTCCACAGCAGCGCCGGGCGCACCGGCTCGCCGCGCTCGTCCAGGGTGACGAGCCCGTGCTGCTGCCCGCCGACCGATACCGCGGCGGCCTCGCGGGCCGCGTCACCGCACTGGTGCAGGGCCTCCCGCAAGGCGTCCCACCACTGGCGGGGGTCGCTCTCACGGCCGGCCCCGGAGGTCACCGTGTGCGGCGCCTGGCCGCTCGCGACGACCTCCCCGGTGGCCGCGTCCACGACCAGCGCCTTGGTGGACTGGGTGGACGTGTCCACGCCGACGACGAGCGGACCCTCGGCTGCTGACATCGGGTTCTCCCTCAAGTTTTTCCGCGGCTCTGCGGGATCTGTCTTCCCACGAGATGCGTCCGCATACTAATTTGTAAACTGCCATGACGAAATAGTCGGTGACACAGTCTTCAAGCAAGGAGCCGCGACATGAGCTACCAGCCCACCCCCGATGACAGGTTCACCTTCGGCCTCTGGACCGTCGGCTGGCAGGGAAGGGACCCGTTCGGTGACGCCACGCGGCGTGCCCTGGACCCGGTCGAGTCGGTGCAGCGCCTGGCCGAGCTGGGCGCCTACGGCGTGACCTTCCACGACGACGACCTGATCCCCTTCGGATCCTCCGAGAGTGAGCGCGAGGAGCACATCAAGCGCTTCCGCCAGGCCCTGGACACCACCGGCATGACCGTGCCGATGGCCACCACGAACCTCTTCACGCACCCCGTCTTCAAGGACGGCGCGTTCACGGCGAACGACCGTGACGTGCGTCGCTACGCCCTGCGCAAGACGATCCGCAACGTCGACCTGGCCGTCGAGCTCGGTGCGAAGATCTACGTCGCCTGGGGCGGCCGTGAGGGCGCGGAGTCCGGTGCCGCCAAGGACGTACGGGTGGCCCTCGACCGCATGAAGGAGGCCTTCGACCTCCTCGGCGAGTACGTGACCTCCCAGGGCTACGACCTGAAGTTCGCCATCGAGCCCAAGCCGAACGAGCCGCGCGGCGACATCCTGCTCCCCACCGTCGGTCACGCCCTGGCCTTCATCGAGCGCCTGGAGCGTCCGGAGCTGTACGGCGTGAACCCCGAGGTCGGCCACGAGCAGATGGCCGGGCTGAACTTCCCGCACGGCATCGCGCAGGCGCTGTGGGCGGACAAGCTCTTCCACATCGACCTCAACGGTCAGTCCGGCATCAAGTACGACCAGGACCTGCGTTTCGGCGCCGGTGATCTGCGCTCCGCGTTCTGGCTGGTCGACCTGCTGGAGAGCGCCGGCTACGCGGGCCCGAAGCACTTCGACTTCAAGCCGCCGCGCACCGAGGACCTCGACGGCGTCTGGGCTTCGGCCGCCGGCTGCATGCGCAACTACCTGATCCTCAAGGAGCGTGCGCTCGCGTTCCGCGGCGACCCGGAGGTCCAGGAGGCCCTGCGCGCCTCCCGCCTGGACGAGCTCGCCCAGGCCACCGCCGCGGACGGCCTGGAGAGCCTGCTCGCCGACCGCACCGCCTTCGAGGAGTTCGACCCCGAGGTGGCCGCCGCCCGTGGCATGGCCTTCGAGCACCTCGACCAGCTCGCCATGGACCACCTCCTCGGCGCCCGGGGCTGAACCGGCACGCACGCGTGTGTGCACCGGTGAGTGTGCACACACGCGTGCCGTCGAACGATCGGCCCTCGTTCGGATTCGCTCGGCCTCGGCCCGGTCTTCGAACGGTCTCCGTACGGAATACGCCGGAATCATGCGCTCCATGACATGGGTCGGTACCAACTTCCGTGCGGGGCTCGCGCTGCGAGCGGTTCGCCGCGACGCTGGTCGCTATGGCCATGCCGCCCGTACCGCCCCGACCGCCCGGACCGCCGGGCGACCTGCCGCCTCCGGGCGGCTTCGGACCGCCCAGCTCCGGCTACGGACCCGACGACGGGACGGGCGGGGGTGGCTGGTCGCCCCCGCCTCCGTCGGGTCCGCCGGGCGGGTCCGGAAGGCGCAGGAACCCCCTCTTCGTCGTCCTTGCGCTGCTTGTCACCGCAGCGGCCGTGGTCGCCGTCGTACTGATGAGAGGCGACGATTCGCCGGCCGACGAGCCGAACGGCGGCAACAGCACCGACACCACTCCCGCCCCGTCCTTCAGTCTTCCGGTCGAGCTGCCCAGCGGCTTGCCGACCGAACTGCCGTCACAGCTTCCGACCCGGCTGCCGAGCGAACTGCCGACCGCGTTGCCGAGCGATCTGCCGAGTGATCTCGAGTCGCTGCTGCCGTCCCTGGAGGAGCTGCTCCCCTAGCGGCCACGCGCGCGTGGACCGCTACGCGCGCGTGCCGAGGCGCCGTCTCTCACACGCCCCGCGGCAGCCGTACGTACGTGACCGTCGTCTCGATGCCGCTGTCGACGAGCCGGCCCTGCGCGTCGAACGCGCCGGCGCCGTCGGTCATCCCGAAGTCGTTGTCGTTGATCAGGGCCAGCGTGGAGTGGTCCACGAGCGCGACGCCCTCGATCTTCCCGGGCACCCCGGCGACCGTGCCGAGATCGACGGCCAGGCGCTTCGCCAGCACCGGGACTCCCGAGGCCGCGGGATCGTCCAGCTGCTCCAGCGACGGGGACGTCGCGTCGTCGTCCCAGCGGCTGCCCAGGATGTTCGCCGCCCGGCTCAGCCGTACGAGGTGCAGCCGTGCGGCCTTGTCGGTGCGCTCCTCCACGAGCAGCCGGTCGCCGCCCACGGCGACCACCGAGGAGATCTTGAGCTCGGAGGTGTCGTCCTCGCTCGGGTCGACCACGTCGACCGGGTCGAAGCGGTACGCGTACTCGGCGGTGACGGCCTTCCTCTGCGGCGAGAAACGCAGCAGACGCGCGGTCCTCGAAGCCTCTCCCGCGGCCGTGTCCGGAAGCGACAGCGGGCTCTGCACCGCCAGGACGAGGTCACCGCCCGGGAGTTGGGCGAGGCCCTCGAAGCCGCGGTTGACCTTCCGGTGCAGCAGGACCGCCGGCAGCGCCTCCACCACCGGGTAGTCCGTCCCCGTGAGCTTCAGCCCCTGGGGCACGTAGCGCGTCAGGACCTTCCCGCGCGCGGAGACGTGCACCAGCGAGGGCCCGTACTCGTCGACGAGCCAGAAGCTCCCGTCCGCCGCCCGCACGATGCCCTCGGTGTCCAGCCCGTTCGGGTTGTACGCCAGCGGTGTCTGCGCGTCGTACGAGTACGGCGCCTCGTCGCGCCCCGCCTGGTTCGACAGGCCCGTGACGGGCTTCCCCGACTTCGTCGTGACCGGGATCGCCTGGAGCACCTTCACGGTGTCCCCGGACACCCGGATCCGCACGATCGCCGGGTCGAACCCGGGCACGGCGAACGTGCGGCGCTTGGTGCCGCCCACCTTGATCTGCCCGTTGGGGCCGCGGTCGGTGACCGTCCAGAACTCGCCCTTGCGGCCCGCCGGAAAGATGTCGCTGCCGATGCCGCCGAGGTCCACGCCCCGGTCGTCGGCCACCGTGCCGGGCAGCAGCGCGTCGCTGAACGTCCCGAGGGGGATGTCGCCGAGCGTCGCGGTGCGCGTGACGTGCGCCTCCCGGGCCGGCGTGCCCGCGGCGGCCGGTCCGGCGGTGACGAGCGCGGCCAGCACGGCGAGCGGTACGCCCGCCGCGACGGAACGGTGGACGCGGCGCCGACCGGTGGCGTGCGGGGACATCTGGCCTCCTGAGGAGAAGATGCGGCAAGTTCGATGACAGCGGCCAGAGTTGGGGCTCGCGCCGAACGTCGTACGACCTCCGGGTGAACACGGGGCGTCGGCCGCCCGTCGGACCGACACTCCGTGCGGCACCGTACGGAGCCCAGGCAGGGGAAAGCGCTTACTCGCCGGTGTGCCGGGCCACGGCCAGAGCCGTCGCCGGATCCCGGGCCGCATCCCCGGCCGGCATCCAGCGGCCGCCCTCCTTGCGGTACGGCCACCAGCTGCCGTCCCGCCCCAGTCGCAGCTGGCAGGCCGTCCCGACGGCCGTCCACCGGTTCGCCCGTGCCCGCAGCACCGGCCGCTCGTCCTCCTCCCAGGCCGAGTCCAGCGCGGTACGCGCGCGTGCGAGCGCCTCGCCCTCCACGGTCCACTCCTCCTCGAACACGGACAGGGCGGCCACCCCGCCGTGTCGCCAGGCCCGGACGGCAGCCGCCAGTTCCGCCCGGTCGCGCCCCGATCCGGCGGCGAGGCGGCCCACCACGGCCTCGCCGGTGCGATCCACCGTCCCCGGCACGTCGAGAACGCCCTCCGCCAGCCGTACGGCGTCCTGGGCCACGGTCGGCCGGGCCGACGGCGTACGCCGTCCCGGCGCTCCTTCACGGAGCGCCTCCGCGAGCAGCAGGTGCGCCGCGACGGCCGTCCGGGCGGCCAGGATCTCCAGCGCCGCCGGTTCGACCCCGGCCGGGGGCGGGGCATCCGTGTCCAGCGAAGGCGGCACACCCGGCTCCGGCGGGAGGTCAGGCACGGCGGGCAGCGGCGGCAGGATGTTCCCGGCCGCGTACGCCTCCGCCGCGTCCACCCCTTCGGTCCGCAGCGGGTGGGCATCGGACAGATCGGCCGACCGGGCGGCGGAACCGCGCGCCTGGAGCTCGTCCAGCAGGCTCTGTTCGGCACGGCCCCGGAGCAGCAGGAGCACGAAGGGATCCTGGTCGAGCAGCCTCGCCACCTGATAGCAGACCGCCGCCGTGTGACCGCAGTGGTCCCAGGCGTCGCAGTCGCACCGCGCCTCCAGGTCACCGAGCCCCGGCAGCAGGTCGACGCCGGCCGACGCGGCGTCCTCCACCAGATGGGGCGGCATCTCCCGGTCGAGCAGCGCGGCGACGTACCCCGCCCGCTCCACCGCGAGGTCCAGAAGGCGGTCCCACTGGTCGTCCGAGAGCCTGTCGAGCAGCACGTCGGCCCGGTGCTGCGTGTGATCGCGGTCCTGGACGACGGCCGTGACGCGCCCCGGTCGCACCGACACCGCGCCCACGGCGCCCGCGCGCGCCAGTCGGCGGCCCGTCCTCACCTGCTCCCCGTCCAGCGCGCCGTCCTCGAGCGCGGCCAGCCACGCGCGCCCCCACCACGTCTGCGCGAAGCCCCTCCCGTGCGCGGGAGGCAACGCGGCGAAGGTCCGTTCCTCGACGTTGTCGTGCCGGTTCATCGCGTGTCCCCTCGCAGCTGCACCAGATCCGCCAGCTCGGCGTCCGTCAGTTCCGTCAGCGCCGCCTCGCCCGCCCCGAGGACGGAGTCCGCGAGATCCTGCTTGCGGCGCAGCATGTCCGCGATGCGGTCCTCGATCGTGCCCTCGGCGATCAGCCGGTGCACCTGCACGGGCCGGGTCTGGCCGATGCGGTACGCCCGGTCCGTGGCCTGCGCCTCGACGGCGGGGTTCCACCAGCGGTCGTAGTGCACGACGTGCTCCGCGCGCGTGAGGTTGAGGCCCGTGCCCGCCGCCCTGAGCGACAACAGGAACACGGGGACCTCACCGTCCTGGAAACGCCGGACCATGTCCTCGCGCGCGGCGACGGGCGTACCGCCGTGCAGGAACTGAGTGGGTACGCCCCGCGCCGCCACATGCTGTTCGAGGATCCGCGCCAGGCGCGCGTACTGCGTGAAGACCAGCACGCTCGCCCCCTCGGCGAGGAGGGTGTCCAGCAGCTCGTCCAGGAGCTCGAGCTTCCCGGAGCGTCCGGCGGTCCTCGGCCGTTCCTCCTTGAGGTACTGCGCCGGATGGTTGCAGATCTGCTTGAGGCCGGTCAGCAGCTTCACGATCAGCCCGCGCCGGGCCATGTCGTCGGCCTCGGCGATCGCCGCGAGCGTCTCGCGCACCACGGCCTCGTACAGGCCGGTCTGCTCCTTCGTGAGAGCCACGGGCCGGTCCGTCTCGGTCTTGGGCGGCAGCTCGGGGGCGATCCCCGGGTCCGACTTGCGGCGGCGCAGCAGGAAGGGTCCCACCAGCCGGCCGAGTCGCTCCGCCGCGGCGGGGTCCCCGCCGCTCTCGACGGCTCGCGCGTACCGCGTGCGGAAGGCGCCGAGCCGGCCCAGCAGACCGGGTGTCGTCCAGTCCAGGATCGCCCACAGCTCCGACAGGTTGTTCTCCACCGGGGTGCCGGTGAGCGCCACACGCGCGCGTGCGCCGATGGTGCGCAGCGCCCGCGCGGTCGCCGAGTACGGGTTCTTCACGTGCTGAGCCTCGTCCGCCACGACCAGGCCCCACGGCACCTCGCCGAGCCGCCCCGCGTCCAGGCGCAGGGTGCCGTAGGTGGTGAGGACGAACTCCCCGTCGGACAGCTCCTCCAGATCGCGTCGCGGCCCATGGAAGCGGCGCACCGGCGTGCCCGGCGCGAACCTCTCGATCTCCCGCTGCCAGTTGCCCATCAGGGACGTCGGACAGACCACGAGGGTGGGACCCGCCGCCGAGGCGTCCGTCTGACGGTGCAGGTGCAGGGCGATCAGCGTGACGGTCTTGCCGAGCCCCATGTCGTCCGCCAGACAGCACCCCAGTCCCAGGGCCGTGGTCCGGGCCAGCCAGTCCAGGCCACGCCGCTGGTAGTCGCGCAGCGTGGCGTCGAGAGCCGCGGGCTGCTCCACCACGGGCTCCTGCGTCCCGGGAAGCGTCAGCCGCTCCCGCAGGGCCGCCAGCCACCCGGTGGGCCGCACGTCGACCCGTCGGCCGTCCACCTCCGTCGAGCCCGTCAGAGCCGCGCCCAGCGCGTCCACGGGCGTCATCCTGCGGTCCTGCTGAGCGCGGGCCCGGCGCAGTTCCCGTGGGTCGATCAGAACCCATTGGTCGCGCAGCCGCACCAGCGGACGGTTGGCCTCGGCCAGCCGGTCCAGCTCCTCGCGCGTCAGCTGCCGGTCGCCCAGCCCGAACCACCAGGTGAACGTCAGGAGCGAGTCCGCCGACAGGAAGGAGGGCGTGTCCGCGCCGAGCCGGTCGGGCCCCTTCACCTCCTGCGGCGGCCCCACGACCGCGCGGGCGGTCAGGGTGCGGGCCAACTCCCTCGGCCAGTGCACCTCGATCCCCGCGCCCGCCAGGGCCCGCGAGCCTTCGCCCAGCAGCTCGGACACCTCCTCGTCGAGGAGGTCGACGGCGTCCGGCACGGTGGCCGACAGCAGGGGTGTCAGCGCGGGCCAGGCACGGGTCGCGCGGCGCAGGGCGAGCAGGGCGTCCATCCGCGCGCGGGGGCCGAACGCACCGTGCGTGACACCGGGGTCCGCCCAGACGTCGGCGGCGTCCGCGACGAGCGCGGGGTCGCTCACACTGTGCACCTGCGGCACGGCCCGGAACCTGGGCGCCGCCCGGCCGGCCGCGAGGCCGTCGACCTCGGGCACGCCGAGCCCGGAGACCTCGATCCGCAGCGAGATCCGTACGCCGGCGTCGTGGCCCGCGGCGACGTCGGCCGCCCACGCGCGCAGCTCCGGCAGGTGCCGGGGCTGCGGGGCCGCGTAGGCCGGTCCTCCCGTCAGGAGGGACGCGGCGGGCGTGCGGGGCAGCGCGTCCGCCACGGCGTCCAAGAAGGCGCGCAGCAGCCGCTCGGGGTCGGGAAGGCGCAGCGGCAAGGTTTCGTCCACCGGCACGGCGTGTGCCTCGGGCGGCATGGAGGCGGCCAGCCGGCGCACCTGCTCGAGGTCCTCCGGAGCCGTCGGGCCGATCCGCCAGGCGTCGTGGTCCTCCGGCGACAGGCCGGGCAGCAGGAGACCGCGCGCCACACACCTCAGGGCCAGCAGGGCGGCCGCACCCCAGAACGCGGCGGCCCGGTGTCCGTCCGGCACGGCACGCGCGTGGGTGAGGACAGGCAGTGCCTCCTCCACCGGCAGCAGAACGGCGGATACGCGCGCGAGCGCCACACCGGCGCCGGCAGGCAGAACGACAGGCAGGTCCTCCGTCCGCAGGCCCGCTACGGCGGGAAGCGCGTCGTCGGGTCTCCAGAAGGCGACGCCGTCGGCGCGAGACGGAGTACCGGGCACGAACACGGCGGAGCGACGTGCCAGTTCGGAGATGTCGAACGGTGTCTCCACGAGAACCCTCTGTACGGCGATGAAACTGCTCCTCAAACTTGACTACCAGGGGCGGGGTCGCCGAGGGTACAACACTTCGACGGGAAACGCGCACCCGGTCCGGATCGGTCCGGTCCGCCCCCTGGAGTGCGCGTTCTCAGGGGTGTCTCGGGGCAGTACCTCAGGGACGTCTCAGGGTCGTATCCGGAACCGCGGGCGGCGCGAAGCCGTTTTCATGGCAGAGAGCGGCAGTGGCCGCGAAGGAGGCGACGCACATGTCGAAGAACGCGAAGATCGCCGCAGGGGGTGTGGCGGTCGGACTGCTGTTGCTGATCTGGCTGCCCTGGTGGGCTGCCCTGCTGATCGTCCTGGGGGTTCCGGCGGCGGCCTACCTCACGCTGGATCCCGCTCAGCGGCGCAGGCTGCGCCGTGTCACACGCAAGGAGCTCGGCCGCTGAGTGACGGGGACCGCGTCGCGGTCCCCGTCCTCCCGCACATCCAGCCGCCCGGGCCCGTGGACGGGCGTCCAACGGCCGCGCAGAGGGCTGCTGTGAGCCCTCAGAGCGGCCGTACGGCCATTCTGTCCAGCGCTTCGAGGAGCCCGGGCAGCTCGGGTCCGCGACCGACCGGCAGCACCTCGCCGGGCTCGTCGTCGAGCAGGACGAACGCGATGTCGTCGGTCCTGGCCACCAGCGACCAGCCGGGGCCGTCGGCGCGCAGGGTACGCGCGTCACCGGGAGCGAACGACGAACGGACGCGCCCCAGCGGAGGTGGGGCGTCCACGTAGGCGCGCACCTCGGCGAGGACGCGGCGGATGCCTCTGTGGCCCTCCGCCGTGCCCTTCTCGGCCCCGCCGGCCGAGTCGGACCGGTCGGCGGTGTCGGACCGGTCGGCGGTGTCGGACCCGCGCGGCTCGCCGTCCCGGACCCCCTGGCCGGTGTCGGTGTCGGTGTCGTCGGCGCTGTCTCCCGCGTCCGCGGCCGTGCCCGCTTGAGGGCGCGCGAAGTCCGCGTCGTCGATCTGCTCACGCCACAGGGCCCACTGGAGGGCGATCTCGTCGGCCCCCAGCCGGCGCTGGGCCGGACCCCAGGTGGTCGTGTCCGGCGGCGTCAGCGCGGGGCCGTCCGCGATCTCGGCGGCGGGATCGTGCGGCGCTGGCACGCCGGGGGCCGCGACGGCGACCGCCAGCGGCCAGCCGGGCAGGGCGGCGACGACCGTCCGCTCGCCGGGCGACAGGTCGTACTCCATCCCGCAGTCCCACGACGCGATGGCCACGGCCACCAGCGACACGTCGTCGATGACGACCGTCCACCGCGCGCCCTCGCCGTCCTGGCCCAGCACCAGTCCGTACCCGTCGGCGAGCGGCGGGAGGCCGAGCGCCGCACAGGCCTCCGGGTAGTCGTCGCCCAGCGCGCTCGGGAACTTCGCCGGCGTCAGCAGTACCGCCGTGAGCACATAGAGCGCATCGTCCGCGGCGGCGACGGCGTCCTCGTCCGTCCCAGCCATCCCAGCCTCCCCATAGGTTTGTCCAACGGCGCGCACCCTAGTGCGGCGGGAAGCCGCTTGTCACGACTCCCCGACACACCCGGAGCTGCGGCTTTCCGGTCGGACGGGGCGAATCGACCACCCCCGGCCGTTGGATGCGTCACGCAGGCGGCAGTCCGAGGAGCGCACGAGCCACGGTACGGGGCGACTCGTCGCGCTCCCGGGCGAGCGCGATGACCGCGCGACAGGCCAGTTCGTTGACCCCGAAGGACAGGGCCTCCGGCGACACCCAGCCCGCCGCTTCGTCGATCCTCTCCTGATCGTCCTCCGCGCTCGCCGAGACGTACGCGGCGGCGGCCTCGAACAGATTGTGGGTGCGTTTCCGTTTCCCACCGTCACGCGACTCCTTGTCGGAACGCCCTTCCGCACCCGCACCCGCACCCGGACGCGACCGCGCGCGCATCGCGTCGCGGACTCTCCCGTAAGCCTTGCCGAACATGCCGACCGCCTTCCCCCTGCGTCGCCCCGACCGATCGTTCATCTTCCGCTGTTCAACCTAGGGTTGGAGTTCCGTCGGCAGAAGGGGGACGGTGCGGATGGGCCGCGACGATGCTGCCGGCCGAAGCCGCGGGCTCTGCATCGCGCCGCGGTCGGGCTCGGGCGCGGGTCCGATCCGGTGATGCGCGAGACCGACGCCTTCGTGCGGGCGGTCGCCGGGGAGGCGTGAGCCCTCAGGCCTCGCGGACGGCGAGGGCCAGGAAGCGGGCGTCCTCGTCGGCATAGGAGGTCATGCGCCAGCCCGAACCGGCCAGCATCGGGCGGAGATTGGGTTCCGCGCGCAGGTCCTCCGGTGTGAGTTGCCGCCCCTGGCGGGTTGCGAGCGCCGCCCTGCCGATCGGGTGGAACAGCGCCAGCGTGCCGCCTGGGCGTACCACCCGTGCCAGTTCCCGCAGGTTCTCGGCCGGCCGGGGCAGGTGGGCGACGAGGCCCGCCGCGAACACGGCGTCCAGCGACGAGGAGCGAAAGGGAAGCGCGGTCACGTCGGCGAGCATCAGTCGCCCGGCACCGTCGCGTCCGGCCCGTACGGCGGCCGCGAGCATGTCCGGAGTCAGATCCGCCCCGACGACCACTCCTGACGGCCCCACGGCCGCACGCAGCGGCGTCAGGGCCCTCCCGGTGCCGCAGCCCGCGTCCAGCACACGGTCTCCCGGGCGCAGGCCGAGGTGGCCGACCGCGGCGGCGTAGGCGGGACCGTCGTCCGGGAAGCGGCTGTCCCAGTCCGCGGCCCGTGCGCCGAAGAACTCCTGAACGTGTGTGTGGTCGTCGCTCATGCTCCGCATGATCCCTCACCGACACGGACGACGCCTCGGTGCACACGTTCGAGCGTGACCCGATCGTTCCGGTGCACTACTGCGCCACATTTCAACACCTTTCGAAATGCGCCCCCTTTGTGCTCCTGTGCCCCGACTAGCCTCCCGTGGCCATGGGACACCTGGACCACGCCGCCTTCGGCTGGCTGACCCCCGCGCTGTCGTACGTGATGGCCTGCGTCGGCGCCGCCCTCGGGCTGCGCTGCACCGTGCGCGCGCTCGGCGCCACCGGACGCTCGCGCCGCAACTGGCTGATCACCGCCGCCTCGGCGATCGGCACCGGAATCTGGACCATGCACTTCGTTGCCATGCTCGGCTTCGCCGTCAGCGGCACCGACATCCGCTACGACGTTCCGCTGACCGTGCTCAGCCTTCTCGTCGCCATGGTCGTCGTCTGCGCCGGCGTCTTCGCCGTCGGCTACAGCCGGGACCGCACGCGCGCGTTGCTGATCGGCGGACTCACCACCGGCCTGGGGGTGGCCAGCATGCACTACCTGGGCATGGCCGCCGTCCGGCTGCACGCCGACGTGACCTACGACCCCGTCCGCGTCGGACTGTCCGTCGTGATCGCCGTCGTCGCGGCGACCGCGGCCCTCTGGGCGGCGCTCAACATCAGCTCGCCGATCGCGGTCACCCTCGCCTCCCTCGTCATGGGTGCGGCGGTGAGCAGCATGCACTACACCGCGATGTTCGCCGTGAGCGTCCACGTCACACCCTCCGGTGAGGCGCTGCCCGGGGCCACGGCGATGCAGTTCATCTTCCCCCTCGCGGTCGGCCTCGGCTCCTATCTCTTCCTGACCTCGGCCTTCGTCGCGCTCTCGCCCACCACGGGGGAGCGCGAGGCGTCGGCCTCGGCCCAGCAACCGGAGGACGGCCTCGCCGTCCGACAGCAGGCCCGGCCCGCCTGACGCGGCCGGTCCGCCCCCCATCCCCTTCAGAGCGAGGAGGCCATGCGTACACCCCGTAGGACCCCCACGGCAGGCGCCGACGCGCCGCCCCCCACACGCGGGCGCCGCGCCCACGCCGGACCCCCCGCCGACGAGGGCCCGGACGAGCAGATCGACACACCGGCGGACGCGATACCCCCGCGCGCGGAGCGCTGGCGCATCAGGCCGCGCACCGTGCGCGCCAAGATCGTCTGCCTGCTGATGGTGCCGGTCGTCTCCCTGCTCGCCCTGTGGGCGTACGCCACCGTCAGCACCGCCCAGAACGTGTCCGGACTGCGCCAGTTGCAGCGCGTGGACTCCCAGGTCCGTGCCCCCGTGGCCGCCGCGGTGGCCGCTCTCCAGACCGAGCGTGCGGCCGCCGTGCGGTACGCGACCGACCCCGCTCCCGGGCAGGCCGGCGACCTGAAGACGCTCGCGGAACGCACGGACCGCGCGGTGGGCCGGCTGCGCCTCGGTGACGACAGCACCGTCGCCGACGGCCAGGAACTGCCCACGGGGGTGGCCCAGCGGCTCGAGGCGTTCGTCTCCGGGGCCGAGGGGCTCACCGCGCTGCGGACCGCGGTCCTCGACGGCAACGCCGGCTGGGAGGTGACGTACGGCCGGTACACGAGCACGATCTCGGCGGCCTTCTCGGTCGGCGGCGCCCTCTCCGGCGTCCAGGACGCCGAACTCGGCTCGGACGCGCGCGTGCTGCTCGAGTTCTCCCGCGCGGGAGAGGCGCTGGCCCAGGAAGGCGTCGTGCTCGCCGGTGCGCGCCTCGCCGGACGACTCGACGGAGAGCGCCTGCGGCTCTTCACCGGCGCCGTCGACACCCGCCGCGTCCTGACGGAATCGGCCGTCGCCGACCTGCGCGGGCCCGAACGCACCGCCTGGCAGCGCCTCGCCGGCGGCAGCGCCTACGCGGACCTGTACGCAGCCGAGGACAAGGCCCTCGTCGGCGGGCCCGGCGTGAAGGCGATCGCCGCCGCACCCGCGGACGTCTGGGACAAGGCGCACGCGCGCGTGCAGAACGCGATGCGGACGATCGAGGCGGACGCCGGACGTGGCGTCGCCGACCGCGCAGACCCGTTCACCCGCGGTCTGCTCACCTCGGCCGGCGCCGCCGTCCTGCTGGGCCTCGCAGCCGTCGTCGCCTCGCTCGTCATCTCCGTGCGCATCGGCCGCGGCCTCGTCGTCGAACTGGTCAGTCTGCGCAACAGCGCCCTGGAGATCGCCCGGCGCAAGCTCCCGGAGGCCATGCGGAAGCTACGCGCGGGGGAGGAGATCGACGTCCGCGCCGAAGCGCCGCCGGGACCTCCGTCCGAGGACGAGACCGGCCAGGTCGCCGAGGCCCTGGACACCGTGCACCGCGCGGCGCTGCGGGCCGCCGTGGAACGCGCCGAACTCGCCAGCGGCATCTCCGGGGTGTTCGTCAACCTCGCCCGCCGCAGCCAGGTCCTCGTCCACCGTCAGCTCAGCCTCCTGGACAGCATGGAGCGCCGTTCCGACGACCCGAACGAGCTGAGCGACCTCTTCCGGCTCGACCACCTCACCACCCGCATGCGGCGCCACGCGGAGAGCCTGATCATCCTCTCCGGGGCGGCGCCCGGCCGGGCCTGGCGCATGCCGGTGTCCCTCACCAACGTGATCCGTGCCGCCGTCTCCGAGGTCGAGGACTACGCGCGCGTGGAGGTACGGCAGCTCCCGGAGGCAGCCGTCATCGGCACCGCCGTCGCCGACCTCACCCACCTGCTCGCCGAACTCGTGGAGAACGCCGCCCAGTTCTCGCCCCCGCACACGCGCGTGCGGGTCACCGGTGAACCCGTGGGCAACGGCTACGCCGTGGAGGTCGAGGACCGGGGCCTGGGCATGGGCAAGGAGACCTTTACCGAGGCCAACCGGCGCATCGCGCAGTCCGAGGCGCTCGACCTGTTCGACAGCGACCAGCTCGGCCTGTTCGTGGTCAGCAGGCTCGCGGCCCGCCACGGCATCAAGGTCCATCTGCGGACCTCGCCCTACGGCGGCACCACCGCGGTGGTCCTGCTGCCGACGGCGCTGCTGCACAGCGGCAAGCCGGAACGTTCCGCCCGTGAGGTGGCGGAGGCCGAGCCGCAGCCCGCGGAACGCGTGTACGCGCGCGTGTCCGCCGCGGACCGGCACACCGCCGACCGGCGCCAGGATGCCGTTCCCGCCTCCGCCGACCGTCCCGCGCTGGTGGCTCCCGTACGAGCCGCGCCGGTACGAGCCGCTCCCGTGCGAACCACCGCTCCCGTGGACGCCGCCGGACCGGCGGCAGCCGACCCCCCGCCTCCCGGAGTCACCGCCTTGCGCCTGCACCGCCCCCCGGACGACGCCGAAGGATCGGACGACCTCCCGCGCCGGGTACGGCAGGCCAACCTCGCCCCCCAACTGCGCAGGCCACTCGCCGAGGAACCGGCCCGGCCGTCCGGCCCGCGCGCAGACGAAGAGCGCACCCCCGAGCTCGTACGGGACCGGATGTCCGCGTACCGGAAGGGCTGGGCACGGGGCGGCGGCAGGCAGCCCGGCCACGGAGCCGCCCCGGAACCCGAACCGGGCAGTGACAGCAGCGAAGGAGACCCCAGATGATCCAGGACCCGAGCACGAGGTCGGGCCAGCGGTCCGGCGAACTCGACTGGTTGCTGGACGACTTGGTGATGCGCGTGAGCGAGGTACGGCACGCCGTGGTGCTGTCCAACGACGGACTCGCCGTCGGTGCCTCGACCGACCTCAGGAGGGAGGACGCCGAGCATCTCGCCGCCGTCGCCTCCGGCTTCCACAGCCTCGCCAAGGGCGCGGGCCGGCATTTCGGCGCCGGCGGAGTGCGCCAGACCATGGTGGAGATGGACGACGGCTTCCTGTTCGTGGCGGCCGCGGGCGACGGCTCCTGCCTCGCCGTCCTCACCGCGGTGACCGCCGACATCGGCCTGGTCGCCTACGAGATGGCGCGGCTGGTCAAGCGCGTAGGAGAGCACCTGTACAGCGCGCCACGGCTCTCCGCGCGCCCGCCCGCCGCCGGATGAGGCCAGAGAGCGACCCACGCAGATGACCGAGGACATGACCGGCACCCCCCGCGAGCTGGGCAGCCAGTGGTACGACAACGAGGCCGGACCGCTCGTCCGCCCGTACGCCATGACGGGCGGGCGCACGAAACCGGGACCCACCGGAGTGCGCTTCGACCTGATCGCCCTGGTCACCCTGGATCCGAGCGCGCCGGGCACGGACGGCATGGCGCTCGGACCGGAACACCGTGCCCTCATAGGGCTCTGCCGCCCGGAGACCCAGTCCGTCGCCGAACTCTCGGCGGGCGCGGACCTTCCCGTGGGAGTGGTACGGGTGCTCCTCGGCGACCTGTTGGAACTCGGCTGTGTCACCGTCAGCCGCCCGGTCCCGCCCGCGCAGTTGCCCGACGAACGGATCCTGCGCGAGGTGATCGAGGGGCTGCGAGCGCTGTAGATGAACCATCAGACGCACCCGGGCGCGTACGGAACCACCGCACACCGACTCGTGCGCGCCTTCGGACACCGAACGCGCAAGAGTCGGTCACATCGGGCAGATAGCGGTCGAACCCCTCGGAAAGGGGCCCTGGTTGTCATGATGCTGACTTCGCACTCCGGCGCCGAGACCCCGCGCGACCGCCGCGTCGGGCCACGGCACCGCCGTACCGACCTCGACCGTTGCCGACACTCCCGAGAGAAGTGATCCATGGTCACCGAAGACTCCGACACCACGGGCGGCGACACGACCCCCCTGGCGTTGAAGATACTGGTCGCCGGCGGGTTCGGCGTGGGCAAGACCACCATGGTGGGCGCGGTCAGTGAGATCAAGCCGCTGCGTACCGAGGAACTGCTCAGTGAAGCGGGACAGTCGGTGGACGACACCGACGGCGTGGACCAGAAGGTCACGACGACCGTCGCCATGGACTTCGGCCGGATCACCATCCGTTCCGGCCTCTCCCTCTATCTGTTCGGCACCCCCGGGCAGGACCGCTTCTGGTTCCTGTGGGACGAACTGTCCCAGGGGGCCCTGGGCGCGGTGGTCCTCGCCGACACCCGGCGTCTGGAGGACTGCTTCCCCGCGGTCGACTACTTCGAGCACCGGCACATCCCGTTCGTGGTCGCCGTCAACTGCTTCGTGGGCACGCGCACCTACGGCGCCGAGGACGTCTCGCGCGCCCTCGACCTCGACGGCGGCACCCCCGTAGTCCTGTGCGACGCCCGTGACCGCGACTCGGGGAAGGAGGTGCTGATCCGGCTGGTCGAGTACGCCGGGCGGATGCACACCGCCCGGCTGCTCGACTCCGTGGGCTGACCTGGCCGGCCTCGGCCCCGTCAGCCCGCGACGGCCTTCTGCGCCAGGACCTTGTCGATGGCGACACGCACGAGCAGTTCGCCCGGAACCCCGTTCCGGGCGCCGAACTCCTCGGCGCGCTCCTCACCCATGTACCGCGCCGCGATACGAGCCGCCCAGTGCCGGACCTCGTCGAGATCCTCCGAGACGCGGGCCCGGCCCCGCAGCACCACGTAGTCGAAGGGCGGCCGGTCGTCGTCCACACACAGGGCGACCCGGCCGTCCCGCGCCAGATTGCGACCCTTCACCGTGTCCTTGCCGGTGTTGAACACCACCTCGTCCCCGTCGAGCAGGAACCAGATCGGCGCCACATGCGGACTTCCGTCGGCCCGTACGGTGGACAGCTTTCCGGTGCGGGTTCCGTCCGCGACGAAGGCCCGCCATTCCTCATCGGTCATCTTCTGTGCCATGCCGCCATCCTCCTTGCTCCCGCGGCCGCTCCTGCGGAAGGCTGGCGGGCAGATTCTCCGACGACGCGGAGGGTCACACGGGGAATGTCACACGGGGAGCGGGACATGGCGCAGAACCAGGGGCTGGGCTGGCTGTTGGACGACCTGACCGAGCGCGTCGACCATGTACGGCACGCACTGGTCCTGTCCAACGACGGGCTGGTGGCGGGTGCGAGCGCGGGACTGCCCCGGGAGGACGCGGAGCACCTCGCCGCCGTCTCGTCCGGACTGCACAGCCTGGCCAAGGGGTCGGGGCGTCACTTCAGCGCGGGCCGCGTGCGCCAGACGATGATCGAGTTCGATGACGCGGTGCTGTTCGTCACCGCCGCGGGCACCGGCAGCTGTCTGTGCGTGCTCAGCGGGGCGGACGCCGACATGGGCCAGATCGCCTACGAGATGACCCTGCTCGTCAACCGGGTCGGAGAGCACCTCACCGTGGACGCCCGGCAGCCCGACCGCGCACCGCTGGAAGACCTCTGACCTGCTGTTTCACCTTCCTCCGTGGAGTTATCCACAGGCTCACGTCGATGTCGGCGATTCCGGCTACGGTTTTTTCCGAGGCCACCGCGGACCGTGCGGGCCTGCTTCACTCCACTTCACTCCACGGGGGAGACGACCATGTCCGGCAACACCGTCACGCGACCACACTCCGTTTCCTGCGCGCCGAGCCGGGCAGCGCGGGAACTGGATCTGAAGCGAAGCGAGTTCGATCTCGCCGTGCACCTCGGGCGCATCAGGACCGTGCCCGACGAAGGCGGAGGGGGCCGTCGGGTGGCCCGGGAGGAGATCGAACGTCTGCGCTCGGACCCCGGCTTCCCCGAGACACTGCGCGCGAGCGTGCTGGCCGTGGGGACCACCGAGGGTGCCGCCGTCATGGGCGTGCCCCCGGCCCGGTTCACCCGCCTCGCGCGGCTGGGACTGGTGGTGCCGGTCAGGTTCTACCTGAATCGCTATCGGGTCGTCGTCTGGCTCTATCTCGCCGACGAACTCGAACAGTTCGCCGCCGACGGGACCAACGCCTTCCTGCTGAGCGGTCGCACACCCGAGGTGCTGCGGAGCCAACTTGCCGCGGGCGTCGACCTTCGGCCCCGGAACTGGCGGGGCCGCCACCTGGGCTTCCTGCACCGACAGGCCGACGGCCCCTGGCAACGCGCCGGAGTCCTCGCCGGGTTCCTCGGCCCTCTGAAGGTCGCGGAGATCGTCGAGGACCCCTACGAACGCTCCCACCTGAACAGGTTCCGGCCGGGACCGCCCGCCCACGGAACGCCCGGCACACCGGCCGCGCACCTCGTGGAGAAGATCATGACGGCCGACGATCCCGACGAGATCGACTGGCTCGGGTACGACCTGGCTCGCACCCTGGACGAGGCACGAGCCGAGCAGCCCGCGCCACGGCCCTTCCCCAAGCCGGTCCCGACGCCCCCGGCCATGCCCCCGGGCGCGCCCGAAGAGCCCGACCGGCCGACCCGCGGTCTGCTGAACCGGCTACGCCGCCGGAGCGGCTGACGCCCGGAGCCTGGTGACGCGCCGGATCTACAGCGCCCGGAACAGCCCCTCCTGGACGACGGACACCAGCAGGCGTCCCTCCAGGTCGTAGATCCGCCCGCGGGCCAGCCCGCGTCCGCCGGTGGCGATCGGCGACTCCTGGTCGTACAGGAACCACTCGTCCGCGCGGAACGGCCGATGGAACCACATCGCGTGGTCCAGCGACGCCATGTCGAAGTTCCGCGGACCCCACAACGGCTCGACCGGAAGGCGGACGGCGTCCAGGAGAGTCATGTCGCTGGCGTACGTGAGCGCGCAGGTGTGGACGAGCGGATCGTCGCCGAGCGGCCCGACCGCGCGCATCCACACCGCGCTGCGCGGTTCGGCCTCCTTGACGTCCTCGGCGCTCCAGCGCAACCGGTCCGCGTACCGGATGTCGAAGGGCTGACGGCGCGCCATCCGCTCCAACTGCTCGGGCAGCTCGCCCAGATGCTTCCGGATCTCCTCGACGACCGTCGGCAGGGACTCCGGGTCCGGGACCTCGCGCGCCGGCGGCAGCTGGTGCTCGAAGGGACCTTCCTCAGGCTTGTGAAAGGAGGCGGTGAGATTGAAGATCGTGCGCCCCTGCTGCACGGCGGTGACCCGGCGGGTCGTGAAGGACCGCCCGTCCCGGACCCGTTCGACCTGGTACACGATCGGCACGCCCGGCCGGCCCGGACGCAGGAAGTACGCGTGCAGCGAGTGCACGGGCCGGTCGCCCTCGGTGGTCCGGCCGGCCGCGACCAGCGCCTGGCCCGCCACCTGCCCGCCGAAGACCCGCTGCAGGGACTCCTGCGGGCTGCGGCCGCGGAAGATGTTGACCTCGATCTGCTCGAGGTCGAGCAGGTCGACGAGCCTCTCGGCCGGATTCGTCATCGGTGCGCTTCTCCTGTGCCCTCTTCGGTACTCACAACTGGCCGACGGCCGTGACGCGGACGACAGCGCGGCCCTCGGCGTCGGAGGCCGTGAGGTCGACCTCCGCGCTGATGCCCCAGTCGTGGTCGTCGTTCGGGTCGTCGAAGATCTGGCGGACGCGCCACAGTGCGTTCTGCGGCTCCTCCTGGATGATGAGCAACTTGGGGCCCCGGGCGTCCGGGCCCGTGCTGAGGTCGTCGTACTCGTCCCAGTACTTGTCCATCGCGTCGCCCCACGCGTCGGCGTCCCAACCGGACTCGCCGTCCAGCTCGCCGAGTTCGTTGACGTGGTCGAGAGCGGCGAGCTCGACACGGCGGAACATCGCGTTGCGGACCAGGACCCGGAAGGCCCGCGCGTTGGCCGTGACCGGCTTGACCTCGTCGGCCTTCTCCTGGGCCTCCTCGGCGGTCATCTCCGCCGGGTTGGCGAGCTGCTCCCACTCGTCCAGCAGGCTCGAGTCCACCTGGCGCACCATCTCGCCCAGCCACTCCACCAGGTCCTGGAGGTCCTCCGACTTGAGGTCGTCCGGGACGGTGTGGTCGAGGGCCTTGTAGGCGCCGGCCAGGTAGCGCAGCACGATGCCCTCGGTGCGGGCCAGCTCGTAGTGGGAGACCAGCTCGGTGAAGGACATCGCCCGCTCGTACATGTCCCGGATGACGGACTTCGGCGACAACGGGTGGTCGCCGACCCACGGGTGGCTCTTGCGGTAGGTGTTGTACGCATGGAAGAGCAGCTCCTCCATGGGCTTCGGGTACGAGATCTCCTGGAGGCGCTCCATCCGCTCCTCGTACTCGACGCCGTCCGCCTTCATCGCGGCCACCGCCTCACCGCGCGCCTTGTTCTGCTGGGCGGCCAGGATCTGACGCGGGTCGTCCAGCGTGGACTCCACGACGGAGACCATGTCGAGCGCGTACGAGGGCGACTCCGGGTCGAGGAGTTCGAACGCGGCGAGCGCGAAGGTGGACAGCGGCTGGTTCAGCGCGAAGTCCTGCTGGAGGTCCACGGTGAGACGGACGATGCGGCCCGTGGCGTCCGGTTCGTCGAGCTTCTCGACGACTCCGCCGTCCAGCAGCGAGCGGTAGATCGCGATCGCGCGCCGGATGTGCCGAAGCTGCTGCTTGCGCGGCTCGTGGTTGTCCTCGAGCAGATGCCGCATGGCCTCGAAGGCGTTGCCGGGCCGGGCGATCACCGACAGCAGCATCGTGTGCGTGACCCGGAAGCGGGACGTCAGCGGCTCCGGATCGGACTCGATGAGCTTGTCGAAGGTGTTCTCCGTCCAGCCCACGAATCCTTCGGGCGCCTTCTTGCGCACCACCTTGCGACGCTTCTTCGGGTCGTCGCCTGCCTTGTTGAGGGCCTTCTCGTTCTCGATGACATGCTCGGGAGCCTGCGCGACCACCAGACCCGCCGTGTCGAAGCCGGCCCGCCCGGCCCGGCCCGCGATCTGATGGAACTCACGGGCCCGCAGGGTACGCACCCGGTTGCCGTCGTACTTGGTCAGCGCCGTGAACAGCACGGTACGGATGGGCACGTTGACGCCCACGCCGAGGGTGTCCGTACCGCAGATCACCTTCAGCAGGCCGGCCTGGGCGAGCTTCTCCACCAGACGCCGGTACTTGGGCAGCATGCCGGCGTGGTGGACGCCGATGCCGTGCCGTACGTAGCGCGAGAGGTTCTGGCCGAACTTCGTGCTGAAGCGGAAGTTGCCGATCAGGTCGGCGATCCGTTCCTTCTCCTCGCGCGAGCACATGTTGATGCTCATCAGCGCCTGAGCCCGCTCCACCGCCTGCGCCTGTGTGAAGTGCACGATGTAGACGGGCGCCTGCTTCGTCACCAGCAGATCGCTGAGCGTCTCCGTCATCGGGGTGTACCGGTACTCGTACGACAGCGGCACCGGTCGGGTCGCCGAGCGGACCACCGACGTGGGGCGGCCGGTGCGCCGGGCGAGGTCCTTCTCGAAGAAGGACACATCGCCGAGCGTGGCCGACATGAGCACGAACTGCGCCTGGGGCAGTTCCAGGATGGGGATCTGCCACGCCCAGCCGCGGTCGCCCTCCGCGTAGAAGTGGAACTCGTCCATGACGACCTGGCCGACATCCGCGTTCTTGCCGTCGCGCAACGCGATCGAGGCGAGCACCTCGGCGGTGCAGCAGATGACCGGGGCGTCGGAGTTCACGGAGGCGTCGCCCGTCAGCATGCCGACGTTCTCCGTGCCGAAGATCTTGCACAGCTCGAAGAACTTCTCCGACACCAGCGCCTTGATCGGAGCCGTGTAGAAAGTGACCTCGTCACGGGCGAGAGCCGCGAAGTGCGCGGCCGCCGCGATCATGCTCTTGCCGGAGCCGGTGGGCGTCGACACGATCACGTTCGCCCCGGAGACCACCTCGATCAGCGCCTCCTCCTGGTGGGGGTAGAGCGTCAGACCACGCTCCTGCGCCCAGGACTCGAAGGCTTCGTACAGGGCGTCGGGATCTGCGGTCGGCGGCAACTGATCGATGAGGGTCACGACCCCATCTTGCCTGCCCTCGACCCTGATGGGGGAATCGGCTGCCGGCCCGAAGATCACGACCGCTACGCTGTGTCGCCGACGGAGCGTCAACGCACCCGGTCAACTGGACAGCGACTTTCGAGGAATAGGGCGGGCACCGGCCATGATGGGACCAGCACACTCACTGTCGGGCGCGGCCGCCTGGCTCGGCGTCGGTGCGGCCGCCGCCGCGGCGGGGCACACGATGCCCTGGCCGGTCCTGCTCGCGGGTGCGCTGATCTGCGCCGGAGCCGCGCTCGCCCCGGACCTCGACCACAAGGCAGCCACCATCTCGCGGGCCTTCGGACCCGTCTCGCGCTGGCTGTGCGAGATCGTCGACAAGCTGTCCTACGCCGTCTACAAGGGCACGAGGAAGCAGGGCGACCCGCGCCGCTCCGGAGGCCACCGGACCCTGACGCACACCTGGCTGTGGGCCGTCATGATCGGGGGAGGCGCCTCGGCGCTGGCGATCACCGGTGGCCGCTGGGCGGTCCTGGCCCTTCTCTTCGTGCACATGGTGCTGGCGATCGAGGGGCTGCTGTGGCGGGCGGCCCGGGGATCCAGCAGCGACGTGCTGGTGTGGCTGCTGGCCGCCACCAGCGCCTGGATCCTCGCCGGTGTCCTGGACAAGCCCGGCAACGGCTCGGACTGGCTGTTCACGGACCCGGGCCAGCAGTACCTGTGGCTGGGGCTCCCGATCGTGCTGGGCGCCCTGGTCCACGACATCGGCGACGCGCTGACCGTCTCGGGCTGCCCGGTCCTGTGGCCCATCCCGATCGGACGCAAGCGCTGGTACCCGATCGGTCCGCCGAAGGTGATGCGGTTCCGGGCCGGCAGCTGGGTCGAGCTGAAGGTGCTGATGCCCGTGTTCATGGTGCTCGGGGGAGTGGGCGGCGCGGCCGCCCTCAACTACATCTGACGAGCGGGCCGACGGCTGCCGTCGACGCTGGCGACGGCACCGGTTCAGGTCATCGCTCCGCCGTCGCCGTAGCGCCGCTCGAACCGGGCGACCCTGCCCTCCGTGTCCACGGTGCGCGCCTTGCCGGTGAAGAAGGGGTGGCTCTCGGAGGAGATCTCCACGTCCACGACCGGGTAGGTCTCGCCGTCGTCCCACTCGATGGTCTGTTCGCTGGTGGCGGTGGACCGGGTCAGGAAGGCGTAACCGGCGGTCCGGTCGCGGAACACGACCGCGTGGTAGTCGGGCTGCTTGTCCTGCTGCATGAGAGCTCCTCGTGCGATGGCTGTGACGAACGCGAACGCGAGCGCAATGGAGAGGGAGAGGGCGGCGGCCGTCGGCCGGGAACGGGCGGGGCGGCCGTTGGCCGGTCAGCCGGACAGGGCGTCCTCGTCGACGATGTGCATCGCGGCCTCCTCGGCGGAGGCCGCCGCGCCGTCGATGCCCACGTCCGTGGCGATCAGTGCGCTCTCCTCGTCCTCGTGTGCTCCCTCGTCCGGTGCCACGAGCCTGCCGGAGCGTGCGGAGCCGACCTCGTTGTCGAGGAGTTCCCCGTCGGTGCCGTCGCAATCGCCGAGGCCGTCGCCGTCCGGCGCATCCGGCTCCGGGACCTCTTCCGCGAGCCGCTGGTCCAGGCTCTCGCCCTGTCGGCGCTCCGCGGCGGTCACACCGTCGTGCTCCACCGCCCAGGGGCGGTCCGGAGGGGACCAGCCGCGGTCGAGGGGGTCCTCGACGCCGTCGTTCTCCAGCGTGTCCTCGGTGTCGAGCAGTCCCGAGTCTTCCTGGATGTCGGACGCGTCGGGCTGGTAGACGTCGTCCCCCCATCCGTCGGCACTGTTCACGGGTACCTCCAGGGGGTGACGGCCCCGTACTCTTCGCGGTCGGCGGCGGGGTGCCGCCGCACGGGGCACCGGTCGGGCGCGGTGTGTTCCGGAGGGATCCCGACTGCCTTCCGCGCGGGTGCCGCTATCCAGCGTTCCACCCCGCTTCGGGAGCGCGCAACGCCAGAGCACGCGCGAAGGCCGGGGCGGGCCGCCTCCACCCCGGCGCGGCGGCCGCTGTCCGAGGCCGTTCCCGTCCCCGGGGCACGCGGGTCGCTGCCCGATGAGAGGGCGGCAGCAGGCACCGGACCAGGCACGGGCACCGGACCAGGCACGGGCGCCGGCACTGGTACCGGACCAGGCACCGGGGTCGGCCCGAGCACCGGGGTCGGCCCAAGCTCCAGGGCCGCCCCGAGTGCAAGGGTCGGCCGGAGCACCGGGGTCGGCGCCCGCCCGGACACAGGCACCGGCGCTGCCCCAGGTACAGGCCGGGGCACAGGCACCGGCGCTTTCAGACCTCGCACCGGTGCCGGCCCGCTGCCACCGCTGTTCCGCTCCTCAGCTGTGTCCTCAGCCGTGTCGTCAGCCGTGCCACGATCGCCAGAGCGCCGCGTACGCCCCGTCCGCCGCGACCAGCTCGGTGTGGCTGCCCAGCTCACTGATGCGGCCGTTCTCGACGACGGCGATGACGTCCGCGTCGTGGGCGGTGTGCAGGCGGTGGGCGATGGCGACCACGGTGCGGCCGTCCAGGACGCGGGCGAGGGACCGCTCCAGGTGGCGGGCGGCACGCGGGTCGAGCAGCGAGGTCGCCTCGTCCAGGACCAGCGTGTGGGGGTCGGCCAGGACCAGCCGGGCCAGGGCGACCTGCTGGGCCTGCGCCGGGGTGAGCGCGACACCGCCGGAGCCGACCTCGGTGTCGAGGCCCCCGTCCAGGGACCGGGCCCAGCCGTCCGCGTCGACCGCGCCCAGGGCCGCCCACAGCTCGGCGTCCTCGGCGTTTTCGACATCATCGGAGACCGTCGGGACCGCCGAGACCGTCGACGTCGAGGTCTCCTCGCCCGAGCGGAGTCGTGCGTGCGGGAGGGCGAGCCGGAGGTTGTCGCGCAGGGAGCCGACGAAGACGTGGTGCTCCTGGTTGACGAGCGCCACATGGGAGCGGACGCGTTCCGCGGTCATCCGCGACAGCTCGGCGCCACCGAGGGTGATCCGGCCGTCGCGCGGCGCGTAGATCCCGGCGAGCAGCCGCCCCAGCGTGGACTTACCCGCACCCGAGGGTCCGACCAGGGCCAGCCGGGTGCCGGGGGAGACCTCCAGGGTCACCTTGCGCAGCACGTCGACGCCCTCCCGGTAGCCGAAATGGACCCGGTCGGCGTGTACGTCACGCCCGTCCGGCACGAGCCCGGAGTCCCCGCCGTCCGGCTCGATGTCACGCACTCCGACCAGGCGGGCCAGCGACACCTGGGCCACCTGAAGCTCGTCGTACCAGCGCAGGATGAGGTTCACCGGGTCGACGAGCATCTGCGCGAGCAGCGCGCCCGTCGTCAGCTGACCGACCCCGATCCAGCCCTTCAGCACGAACGCCCCGCCGAGCATGAGGACCGAGCCGAGCACCGTGACGTGCACCAGGTTGATGACCGGGAAGAGCACCGACCGCAGCCACAGGGTGTAGCGCTCCCAGGCGGTCCACTGCCGGATGCGCTGCTCGGAGAGCGCGATACGGCGCTCGCCCAGCCGGTGGGACTCCACCGTGCGGCCGGCGTCCACGGTCTCGGCGAGGGCGGCGGCCACGGAGGCGTAGCCGGCGGCCTCCGAGCGGTAGCCGGCCGGCGCCCGCTTGAAGTACCAGCGGCACCCGGCCACCAGCAGGGGCACCGCGACCAGGACGGCCGGCGCCAGCGGCGGCGCCGTGACGACGAGCCCGCCGAGCAGCAGCAGCGCCCACATCACGCCGATCGTCAGCTGGGGCACGGCCTCGCGCATCGCGTTGGCCAGCCGGTCGATGTCCGTGGTGATGCGGGACAGCAGATCGCCCGTCCCGGCGCGCTCCAGCACGCCCGGCGGCAGCCGCACCGAGCGGACGAGGAAGTCCTCGCGCAGATCGGCCAGCATTCGCTCGCCGAGCATCGCGCCACGCAGCCGGACCTGCCGTACGAAGACGGCCTGGACGACCAGGGCGAGCACGAACAGCGTGGCGATGAGCCCGAGGTGGAGCTCGCGCGCGCCCTCCGACAATCGCTCCACGAGGTCGCCGAGCAGCCAGGGACCCACCATCGAGGCGACCGTGGCGACCGTGTTCACGAGCAGGAGGAGCTGAAAGGCACGGCGGTGCCGGCGCAGGAGTTCGGCCACGTAGGCGCGGACGGTCGCGGGGGCGCCGACGGGCAGCGTGTTCGCCGTCGTCGGTGCCGCCGGGTCGTACGCGGGCGGCGCCACGCCGATCATGCGGTCTCCTCGATCTCTTCGCGTTCGATCCGTCCGTGTTCGATCTCTGCGAGTCGGTTGTCTTCCAGGTCCTTCAGCACACCGTTCAGGGAGGTCTCGTCGTCCCTGAGGGCGTGGCGCGGCGCCGCTTCCTCGTCGGTCTCCCTGGTCACCACGGCTCGGTACCGGGGCTCGGAGCGCAGCAGTTCGCGGTGTCCGCCCACCGCGACGGCCTCGCCCTTGTGCACGAGCACGACCCGGTCGGCGCGGTCCAGCAGCAGGGGGGACGAGGTGAACACCACCGTGGTGCGCCCCGCCCGCAGATCGCGCAGCCCCTCGGCGATCCGCGCCTCGGTGTGCGAGTCCACGGCGGAGGTGGGCTCGTCGAGGACGAGGACCTCGGGGTCCGTGTACAGGGAGCGGGCCAGCGCGAGCCGTTGCCGCTGGCCGCCGGAGAGGGACCGGCCGCGCTCGGTGATGCGGGCGTCCATCGGATCGTCGGCGTCCAGCGAACCCTGCACGAGTGCGTCGAGGACGTCCCCGCACTGGGCGGCGGCCAGCGCCGCACCCGCGTCGACCGCACCCGAGGCGGGCACGTCGAGCAGGTCGCGCAGGGAACCGGACAGCAGCACCGGGTCCTTGTCCTGGACGAGGACCGAGGCGCGCGCGGAGTCCAGCGGCAGTTCGTTCAGCGGGACCCCGCCGAGCAGTACCGAAGGACTCTCCTCCGGAGGATGTCCGCCCAGCCGCTCCGCCAGCTCTCCGGCGGCGTCCGGGTCGCCGCACACCACGGCGGTGAGCCGGGCGCTCGGGGCGAGCAGCCCGGTGGCGGGGTCGTACAGGTCGCCCGTGGGAGCGTCGGCCGCGCGCGATCCGCCGATGTCGGTGACCCGCTCCAGGGACAGCACACGGGCGGCGCGTTTGGCCGACGGGCGCGAGAAGGAGTAGGCCATGGCGATCTCCTCGAAGTGCCTGAGGGGATAGGCCAGGACCATGACGGAGCTGTAGACCGTGACCAGTTCGCCGACGGTGATGCGGCCCTCGCGGGCCAGATGGACGCCGTAACAGACGACCGTGATCAGCAGCAGGCCGGGCAGCAGCACCTGGATGGCGCTGATCAGCGACCACATGCGGGCGCTGCGCACGGCCGCGTGCCGGACCTCCTGCGAGGCGCTGCGGTAGCGGTCGAGGAACAGTTCCTCGCCGCCGATCCCGCGCAGTACCCGCAGGCCGGCCACGGTGTCCGAGGCGAGTTCGGTGGCGCGTCCGGCCTTCTCGCGCTGGAAGTCGGCCCGTCGCGTGGCCGGGGGCAGCAGGGGCAGCACCGCGAGCGCGAGAACGGGCAGGCCCACGGCGACCACCAGGCCGAGCGCCGGCTGGTACACGACCAGACCGACGCAGACCAGCAGGACCGTGAGGGCCGCGGCGGTGAAGCGGGACACGGCCTCCACGAGCCAGCCGATCTTCTCGACGTCGCCCGTGGAGACGGCCACGACCTCACCGGCCGCGACCCGCCGGGTCAGCCCGGAGCCGAGCTGCGAGGCCTTGCGGGCGAGCAGTTGCTGCACCCGGGCGGCGGCGGTGATCCAGTTGGTGACGGCGGCGCGGTGCAGGAAGGTGTCCCCGACCGCGGTGGCGGCACCGCACAGGGCCATCACGCCGCCGGTGAGGGCGAGCCGGGTGCCGGAACGGTCCACGACGGCCTCGATGGCGAACCCGACGCAGAACGGCTGTGCCGAGACGGCGACGAAGTGCAGCAGCCCCCAGGCCAGGGCCTTGAGCTGGCCGCCCAGCTGGTTACGGCCGAGCCACCACAGGAAGCGGGGTCCCGAGCGTGCGTCCGGCACACCCGGGTCGGGGTACGGAAGGTCTTGGATCTGCATGACGTCCCAGTGGCTCGAGTCAGCGGTAGGGGGAGGGGGAGACGGTGAAAGGGAAGGAGAAGGATTCGGCGGGGCAGGCGGAAGGAGACGGGGTGGGGGAGCGGCGGACGAACGGGAGGGTCCGCGGGGAGCGGCAACAAACCGTGCAAGGTTCGCGTCGCAGCGTGGTCAAAATCAACCGGTTTTCCATGGCGGCGGCCGGATCCGGCAGGTGTCCGACACGGCCCGGATGTCCGGAACCTGGCGCTGACGCACGGTAAGTGGTGCGAGCATGGGCCGATGCGACAGGGCTATGCGCGGCGCGCGGGAGCCGCGCCGGTGATCTGCGGCCTCCTGCTCGCGGCCTTGTCCGCGTGTGGAGGTGCGGCCGTGCACCAGGGGAGTGACGGGACGTCGGGAGCGGCCGGCCGGAGGGGCGGGACCTCGCCGAGCGCGGCCGCGGCGGCCGGCGTGCCGGGTGTCGGGGACCGGCTGCTGCGGCGGATCCCCGCTGTTTCACGCCAGGTTGTGGCGGTGTACGGCGACGGGAAGGACTCCGCGGACGCCACCGTCGTGCTCTACGCCGGGAGGGGTTCGGCCTGGGAGCGCGTCCGGAGCTGGCGGGGGCACAACGGGAAGAAGGGCTGGACCGCCGAGCACCACGCCGGCGACAACCGCAGTCCCGTCGGCGTGTTCACGCTCACCGACGCGGGCGGTGTCCTGGCCGATCCCGGCACCAGGCTGCCGTACACCCGCTCCGCCTCCTTCGCCGCGCCGCGCTGGTGGGCGAGGTCTCACTGGCACGACTTCGACTACGTCATCGCCATCGACTACAACCGCGTCAAGGGGGCTCCGCCCGACGACCCGGCGCGACCCGAGGGCGAGGAGAAGGGCGGGGGGATCTGGCTGCACATGGATCACGGCAGCGGGACGTCGGCCTGCGTCAGCCTGTCCCGGGCCGCGATGGAATACCTGCTGCGCACTCTCGACCCGGCTCGGCATCCCGTGGTGGTCATGGGGGACAGGGACGCGCTGAAGGCGTAGCCCTCGCGGTGGAGGCGTCATTGCGGGGAGGGGCCGACTGCCCGTAGAACACCGGCCATGAGAAGCCGGATTAGCATGTCCATGCTCAGAGGGCTCACGGGGGCGATCCTCCTGGCGAGCGCGGCCCTCGGGAGCGGCACGGCACGAGCGGACGCCTCGCCGTCACCCACCCCGTCCCCCTTCCCGTCCTCGCCGTCGTCCGCGTCCTCGCCGTCCCGACCCTCGTCCTCGCCGTCGTCCGTGTCCGCGTCGGTCGACGTCCCCGCCGAGTTCGGCACCGACTGGCACGACCCCCTCACGGCTGCCCCGCCCGTGGCCAGGCCCCATGCCAAGAGCTGTCAGGTCACCCTCGCCGAGGCGCAGTTCCGCGACTTCACGCCGTACCGGGGCGCGTACACCCCGCCGGACGGCTGCGGCGACCGCTGGAGCAAGGTGGTGCTGCGCCTCGACGGCGAGGTCAAGGGGCGGCAGTTCGACCGGCTCGGCTATCTGCACGTCGGCGGGGTGGAGATCTTCCGTACGTCGACGCCCGAGCCGTCGCCCGACGGGATCGAGTGGTCCGTCGAGAAGGACGTCACCCGCTACGCCGAGACGTTCCGCTCCGCCCGGGATGTCGAGATGCTCGTCGGCAACGTCGTCGACGACACCTATACGGGCGTGATCGACGTCAAGGTGACGCTCACCTTCTACGAAGGGAAACCGGCCGCCGCCACCCCCGACCGCGTTCTCACCCTGGCCGAGGGCTCGGGCGGCACGACCCTCACCACGCCCCGCAACAGCGAACGCGTCGTCGCCGAGGTGTACGCCACCGGCTCCGGCGGCGGATGCGAGGAGTACTGGTACCTGACCGTCCCCGCGACCGCGCCCTACTCCTGCCGGTCGGACGGCGGGCCCTATCGGGAGGTGCAGGTCGAGGTCGACGGGCAACTGGCCGGAATCGCCGCCCCCTTCCCGACCGTCTGGACCGGCGGCTGGTCCAACCCCTTCCTCTGGTACGTGGTTCCGGGCCCCCGGGCCTTCGACATCAAGCCGATCGAATACGACCTGACCCCCTTCGCCGGGATCCTCAACGACGGCCGTCCGCACCGCGTGGAGGTGTCCGTCGTCGGGGTGTCCGAGGGGCAGAGCGGCTGGAGCACACCCGTCAACGTGCTCGTCTGGCAGGACCCGGGGAAGACCGTCGTCGGCGGAGGACTCCTCACGCACGCGGCGGGTGAACTCGCCGACTCCGCCGCCTACACGCCCGGCACGGAACATCGCGTCGACACCGAGGGCGGGCACCGACTGACCGTCGCCGGGTATCTCGACACCTCGCACGGTCGCGTCCGGACCTCCGTGACCCGGGTCCTCGCGAACACCTCCGCGCACCGCTGGACCGACGGTGAGACCGTGGACGGCCTCGACGCCTCCTGGACGGACGACGAGTCGGTCACCGTCGACGGCCTCGGACCGGCCCGTACGACGCGCACCGAGCGGACCTACACGATGAACGGCACCACCACCCTCGGCGCGGACGACCGGCTCCGCACCGTGCTGGCCCTCGGCGACCGGGCCGACTCCGTGACGACCCGGAACGGCCGACGCGTGTCCTGGTCACGGCTCGACGACACCTACACGGGCGATGCCACCTTCACCGTCGGCGTGCCCCGGGACCAGCGTCATGCCGTCGGGGCGACGAGTGAGCGCTACCGGCTGTACGGCTCGGCCGGCTGCTACGACCGGCGACTGGCCACGGCGCAGGGGGTGCTGACGGAGGATCACCGAGGCTGCTGAGCCGCAACGCGTGCGACGCGTCACTCGTGGCGGGATTTACACAGCGGAAACGCGCAGGTCTCGTGAGCGATCAACGACACCTTCACAGTGATCACTACGGAAACCGCTTTCCGCATCGCAGAAGTCCTGTCCGTCCCCGATCGGGCTCCCGCGTGCCGCCATCCCCCCAAGGAGTGCCCGTGCCGCCGTCCGTCCCGTCCCTGCCGCGACGCGTCGCACGCATACTGCGTACCTCACTCTTCGCGCAGGTCGCCTGCGCGCTCGTACTCGGCATCGTCGTCGGGAAGCTGTGGCCCGACGTGGCCACGGATCTCCAGCCGCTCGGCGACGGCTTCACCCGGCTCATCAAGACGATCATCTCGCCCCTGGTGTTCTGCGTGGTCGTCGTCGGCATCGCCAAGGCCGGTGACCTGAGGGCCTTCGGCCGGATCGGGCTCAAGGCCCTGGTCTGGTTTGAGGTCGCGAGCACGTTCGCCCTGGTCATCGGGCTGCTCGCCGCCAACATCGTCCAGCCGGGCTCGGGCATGAACGTCGACCCGTCCACGCTCGACACCTCGGCGGTCGACGCCAAGACGGGCGGCGGTTCGCTGCCCTCGACGACCGAGTTCGTCGTGAACGCGCTGCCCACCAGTTTCATCGGCGCCTTCGCGGAGAACTCGCTGCTGCAGGTGCTCATCCTGGCCTGCCTGGTCGGTGCCGCGCTGCTGCACCTCGGCCACACCAGGGCGCCGAAGGTCCTGCCGGCCATCGAACAGGCCCAGGAGGTCATCTTCGCGATCGTCGGCTTCGTCATGCGGCTGGCGCCGATCGCCGTGTTCGGGGCGACGGCCGTCCTGATCGGCAACTACGGCCTGGGCGTGATCGAGACCTACGGCAAGCTGATCGCCCTGTGCTACGCGGCCGCCGCCCTGTTCATCGCGCTGCTCGCCGTCGCCCTGCGGCTGGTCACCGGGCTGAGTCTGTGGAAGTTCCTGCGCTACATCCGTGAGGAGATGCTCCTCGCGCTCGGCACCGCCTCCACCGAGTCCGTCATGCCGCGCGTGATGCAGAAGCTGCGCAGGGCCGGCGCCCGCGACGACGCCGTGGGCCTGGTGCTGCCCACCGGCTACTCCTTCAACCTCGACGGCGCCTCGCTCTACCTGTCCATCGGCACGCTGTTCATCGCCCAGGCGGTGGGCGTGGACCTGAGCCCGGGTCAGCAGATCACCGTGATCCTGGTGCTCATGCTCACCAGCAAGGGCATGGCCGGCATCCCGGGCTCCGCCTTCCTCGCCCTGTCCGCTACCGCCTCCTCGCTGGGGGCCATCCCCGCCGGCGCCGTCGCCCTGCTGCTGGGCGTGGACCGCATCATGGACTCGATGCGCGTCGTCACCAACCTGCTCGGCAACTGTGTGGCGGTCTTCGCCGTCTCCCGCTGGGAGGGCGCGCTGGACCTGGAACGGGCCAGGAAGGTCCTCGACGGCGAGACCGTCGCCCTGCCGGACGAGAAGCCGGAAGGCCCCGCGAAGCCGGAAGGCCCCGCGAAGCCAGAGGGGTCCGAGCGGTCGGAGGCCACCGAGCGGTCGCGGGGTTCGCAGAGTCCGGAAGCGGCGGCCGGGATCCCGGTGGTCGTCGCCGCCGGGCCCGCCGGGGAGACCGTCCCCGAGGCCGGCTGACCGGACGCCGCCGGCGCAACGGGCCGTGGCCGCCTCTCCCGTATGACGGAGGGGCGGCCACGGCCCGTTCTCGCGAGTTCAGCAGCCGTGCCCCTGCCCCCGGCCGTGCCCCTGCTCTCGTCCCCGCTCTCGTCCTTGCCCTTGCCCTTGGTCCGGTCCCTGTCCGTGCTTCGGCGTCCGGTCCGGGGTGCCGTCCACCAGCGCGTCCAGCAGACCGCTCAGCACCTGGCGTTCCAGGTCCGTCAGTGGATCGAGAATCTCCTCCGCGGCGGACACCCGGGCGCCCCGTAGCTGCCGCAGGGCCTTGCGGCCGTCCTCCGTGAGCTCGATCCGGATCACCCGCCGGTTGGTGGGGTCCGGCACGCGCCGGACCTTGCCGCTCCCCTCCAGCCCGTCGACCAGGGTCGTGACGGCCCGGGGCACCACCTCGAGCCGCTCGGCGAGGTCGGCCATGCGCGGCGGTGAGTCACAGTGCGCCAGGGTGCGCAGCAACCGGGCCTGGGCCGGGGTGACGGCGAGCCCGCTCCGCTCCAGGTGGTGCTTCTGGATGCGGTGCACCCGGCGCGTGAGCCGCAGCAGCTGCTCGGCGAGCAGGCTGTCGGAATCGGGGGTGGTCATACGGGAACAATATCAGGACGCCGTTCATTGTGAGTATAGGTAACAATGAGCTATGCTCCGTCAGTCCTCACCGTCTCACCCTCCGTAGGAGCCATGCCCCGCGACCACATCGACTGGACCCCCACGCCCGGCACCTCGACCGAACAGCCCCGGCAGGTGCGCCGCATCCTCACGCTCTTCAAGCCCTACCGTGCCCGGCTCGCGGTCGTCGGCGTTCTGGTCGCCGCCGCCTCGCTGGTCACCGTGGCCACCCCCTTCCTGCTGAAGGAGACGCTGGACGTCGCCATCCCCGAGGGGCGCACCGGTCTGCTGACCCTGCTCGCCCTCGGCATGATCCTCAGCGCCGTCCTGGGCGGCGTCTTCGGCGTCCTGCAGACCCTGATCTCCACGACCGTCGGCCAGCGGGTCATGCACGACCTGCGGACGGCCGTCTACGACCGCCTCCAGCGGATGTCCCTCGCCTTCTTCACGCGCACCCGTACCGGCGAGGTCCAGTCCCGCATCGCCAACGACATCGGCGGTATGCAGGCCACCGTCACCTCCACCGCCACCTCCCTGGTCTCCAACTTCACCAGCGTGGTCGCCACCATCATCGCGATGGTCGCCCTCGACTGGCGGCTGACCGTCGTCTCGCTGCTCCTGCTGCCGGTGTTCGTGTGGATCAGCCGCCGCGTCGGCAACGAACGCAAGAAGATCACCACCCAGCGTCAGAAGCAGATGGCCGCGATGGCCGCCACGGTCACCGAGTCGCTGTCGGTCAGCGGCATCCTGCTCGGCCGAACCATGGGCCGCTCCGACTCCCTCACGCGGTCCTTCGCCGACGAGTCCGAACAACTGGTCGACCTCGAGGTGCGGTCGAACATGGCCGGGCGCTGGCGCATGGCCGTCATCGGCATCGTCATGTCCGCCATGCCGGCGTTCATCTACTGGACCGCGGGTCTGGCCCTCCAGTTGGGCGGCCCCGATGTCTCGCTCGGCACCATCGTCGCCTTCGTCTCGCTCCAGCAGGGCCTGTTCCGCCCGGCCGTGAGCCTCCTGTCGACCGGCGTGCAGATCCAGACCTCCCTCGCGCTCTTCCAGCGCATCTTCGAGTACCTCGACCTCCCCATCGACATCACCGAGCGCGCCGACCCGGTCCGTATCGACCAGATCAAGGGCGAGATCCGCTTCGAGGACGTCGCCTTCCGGTACGACGACAAGGGCGGCCCCGTTTTCGACGGCATCGACCTCGACGTCCCCGCCGGCGGCAGCCTCGCGGTGGTCGGCCCGACCGGCGCCGGAAAGTCCACGCTGGGCTATCTGGTGCCGCGCCTGTACGACGTGACGGGCGGCCGGGTCACGCTCGACGGCGTCGATGTCCGTGACCTCGACTTCGACACCCTCGCGCGCGCGGTCGGCGTCGTCTCGCAGGAGACGTACCTCTTCCACGCCACGGTCGCCGACAACCTGCGCTTCGCCAAGCCGGACGCCACCGACGAGGAACTGCACGCGGCGGCGCGGGCGGCGCAGATCCACGACCACATCGCCGGCCTGCCCGACGGCTACGACACGGTCGTCGGCGAGCGCGGCCACCGGTTCTCCGGTGGCGAGAAGCAGCGGCTGGCCATCGCCCGGACCATCCTGCGCGACCCGCCGGTGCTGATCCTCGACGAGGCGACCAGCGCCCTCGACACCCGTACGGAGCAGGCCGTCCAGGAGGCCATCGACGCGCTCTCGGCCAACCGCACCACGCTCACCATCGCCCACCGGCTGTCCACCATTCGGGGTGCCGACCAGATCGTGGTCCTCGACTCCGGCCAGGTGGCCGAACGGGGCACGCACGAGGAGCTGTTGGAGCGCGACGGGCGATACGCGGCCCTGGTGCGACGGGACGCCCGCCTGGAGCCGACAAGATGACAGTATGGCAAGTTATGCCGTGTTTGTGACGATATGCGGGTTACCGTGCCCGCATGCAGATGAACACTCCGCCACGGAGCACGATTCGACTGACGCGCCGGGGCCGTCTCGTCCTCATCGCGACCGGAGCCGTCGTGGCGGGCACCGCCGTGGCGGTGCCGCTGCTGAGCCTGGAGAGTCCGAAGGAGAAGCCGAAGCCGGCCACCCTGGTCATCCCGGAGGGCTGGCGCGCGAGCCAGGTCTACGAAGCCGTCGACAAGGCGCTCGCCCTGCCGGCCGGCACCACCAGGAAGGCGTTGCCGAAGGCCGGGCTGAAGCTGCCGAACGACGCCGAGGGCAATCCGGAGGGCTACCTCTTCCCGGCGACGTATCCGCTGGACAAGAAGGCGACGCCGCAGACGCTGCTGTCCTACATGGTCGACACCGCCAACAAGAAGTTCAACGGGGCGCCGACGGCGGCCGGCGCCCAGCACAACGCCATGAACGTCTATCAGGCGGTCACCATCGCCAGCCTCGTGCAGGCCGAGGCCGCCACCAGGGCCGACATGGGCAAGGTGGCCCGGGTCGTGTTCAACCGGCTGGAGCGCGGGATGCCGTTGCAGATGGACTCCACCATCAACTACGCACTGAACCGCTTCACGTTGAAGACGACGGAGAACGACACCCGCGTCGAGAGCCCCTACAACTCCTACCAGCGCATGGGCCTGCCGCCGACGCCGATCGACAACCCCGGCGAGGAGGCGATGCGCGCGGCCGTGAGTCCCACCCCGGGCGACTGGCTGTACTTCGTCACGGTCAAGCCGGGCGACACACGGTTCACGGCGAGCTACACGGAACACCAGCGCAACGTGGCCGAGTTCAACCGGAACCAGCAGAGCGCGACGGGCCCGACGAGTACGAGTCCGGCGAGCCCGGCGAGCCCGGCGAGTCCGGCAGGCCCGACGAGCTCGAAGAGCCCCAAGAGCCAGTCGGCGGCAGCCGGGTGACCTGGCAGGGCATCAGGCGGCGACCGGCTCCCCCGCGAGCAGCCGCCTGATGTCCCGTACGGCCGCACGGCCGGCCCGGTTGGCGCCGATGGTGCTGGCCGACGGCCCGTAGCCGACGAGATGGACGCGCGGGTCGGCGACGGCGCGCGTGCCCTCGAGCCGGATCCCGCCGCCCGGCTCACGCAGCCGCAGCGGCGCGAGATGGTCGACGGCAGCCCGGAACCCGGTCGCCCACAGGATGACGTCGGCGGCGACCCGCCGTCCGTCGTCCCACTCCACGCCGTCCGGAGTGATCCGGTCGAACATGGGCAGCCGGTCCAGCACCCCGTCGGCGAGCCCCTGGCGGATCGCGTCGTTGAGCGGCAGTCCCGTCACGGACACCACACTCCTCGGCGGCAGTCCCTGGCGTACCCGCTCCTCCACGAGCGCGACGGCCGCGCGGCCCGCACCCTCGTCGAAGGGCCCCTCGCGGAAGACGGGGGGACGCCGCGTCACCCATGTGGTCCGAGCCGCGTACGGCGCGATCTCCAGCAGGTGCTGGGTACCGGACGCGCCACCGCCCACCACGACCACCCGCAGCCCGGCGAACGCCTCGGGACCCGGATACCGCGCGGTGTGCAGCTGCCGGCCGCGGAAGGTCTCCTGGCCGGGGTAGCGCGGCCAGAACGGCCGGTCCCAGGTGCCGGTGGCGTTGATCAGGGCCCGCGTGGACCAGGTGCCGTCGGAGGTCTCGACGAGCAGCCGCCCCGCGGTGCCCTCACGCACGGCCCGCACATCGACCGGGCGCCGTACGCGCAGGTCGAAGGCGCGCTCATAGGCGGCGAAGTATTCGGCGACGACCTCGGACGAGGGCCGGGCGGGATCGGCGCCCGTCAGCTCCATGCCGGGCAGCGCATGCATCCCGTGCACCTTGCCGTACGTCAGTGAGGGCCACCGGAACTGCCAGGCGCCCCCGGCGGCGGGGGCGTGGTCGAGCACCACGAAGTCGCGCTCCGGCTCGAAACCGGTGCGTCGCAGGTGATGGGCGGCCGCCAGACCCGCTTGGCCGGCGCCGATGACGACCACCTCGATCTCACGCACGTTGTTCACGCCTCTACCAACGGAAGGGCCGGCGTGGATCTTCCCGGTGCGGGTGTGAGATCGGGTACGGAACCCGGCGTATGGGTCAGGATGGGGGCATGTCAGATGCGTTCACCACCCGAGTTCTGCACATCGCCTCAGGCTCCCGGGAGAGGGTCGTCGACCTCACCGGCGACTGCGAGGCGTTCCTGCGCGAAGTGGCCGCCGGCCGCGACGGCCTCCTGAACGTCTTCGTCCCGCACGCCACGGCCGGGATCGCGATCATCGAGACGGGCGCCGGAAGCGACGACGACCTCCTGGCCGCCCTGCACACCGTCCTCCCCGCCGACGACCGCTGGCAGCACCGGCACGGCAGCCCCGGCCACGGCCGCGACCACGTCCTCCCGGCCCTCGTCCCGCCCCACGCGACCCTGCCGGTGGTGGACGGAAGGCTGGAGCTGGGCACATGGCAGTCGGTGTGCCTGGTGGACACGAACAAGGACAACCCCGACCGTCAGGTGCGCCTGAGCTTCCTCGGGTGAGGGTGAGGGTGAGGGCGAGGTGAGGGCGCGAGCGAGGGCGAGGTGAGGGTGAGGTGCGGCAGCTCATTCCTCGGTCGGGACGCAGAGCACCGGGATGGTCGACAGGTGCAGGAGTTTGTGAGGGGTCGAGCCCAGCAGCGCCCCGCGCATAGGGCTCTCGCCCCAGCTCCCCACCACGATGAACCTCGCCTCGTGGCGTGACGCGGCGTCGATCAGCGCCTGCGCCGGTTTCTGGTCGATGATCTCGACGGTCGTGGACACGCCCGCCGCCTCGGCCGCCGTGACGGCGTGATCGAGGGCGACGCGTCCGGCCTCGCGGACGGCCTCGCGGTGGGCCCGGTACTCCTCGCCCCCCGACCCCGGGGCCGCCGCGCCGTAGACCAGCACGAGCGGCTCACGGAACGCGGCCGCCGTCTGGATCGCGATGCGCAAGGCGCGTACCGCGCCGGGAGACTCGTCGTAGCCGAGGACAACCGTCATCTCAGGACTCCTTGCCGGGGACGCCGTGGACGCCGTGGACGAGATCGGGGTCGGCCACACCTGCTCGCTCCGACCAGAAGACGGGTGACCTCAGCCGCCACAGCACCATGAGCAGCACTCCCGCGACGGCGATGCCGACGCCGATGACGAGCGGGGGGCCGACCCCGAGCCACGAGGTGCCGGTGTAGGAGTTCGCGGGGTCGGACATGTCGGAGACCGATTCCACGAGGAGCCACGCCAGCAGCCCGGCGCCGACGAGTGGACCGAGGCCGATGAGCATGAAGTGGCGGACGCTTTCCGTCAGATGGCGGCGGTAGTAGACGGCGCAGGCCACACCGGTCAGGGCGTAGTAGAACGCGATCAGCAACGACAGCGCGGTGAGCGAGTCGAACAGGGCGTTGGCGCTGATCTGGTTGACGACGAGATACCAGGCGATGGCGATGCCGGCCACCCACCAGGTGCTCACGTCGGGCGTGCGGAACCGCGGATGGATGTGGGCGAAGTGCGCGGGCAGCGCGTGCCGGCGTGCCATGGACAGCGCCGTGCGGGACGCCGGGATGATCGTCGTCTGCGTCGACGCCAGCGCCGAGGTGGAGACCGCCAGCAGCACGACCCAGTCCCAGCCGCCCATCACCTTGCCGGCGAGCAGGGCGAAGATGAACTCCTCCTCGTCGGCGTTCTCGGCCAGGAAGGCCGTTCCGGCGTAGGCCACGACGGCGAAGCCGACCGAGACGTAGGTCACCAGCAGGATGATGGTCGACCAGACGCCCGCCTTGCCGGGGGCGGTGGCGGAGTCCTCGACCTCCTCGGTGAGATTGACCGCGGATTCCCAGCCCCAGTAGATGAAGACGCCCAGCAGCAGCGCTCCGGTCAGCGTCGATCCGCCGGCGCCGAAGGGGTTGAGCCAACCGATCGCCGGTTCGACGGAATCGAAGGTGCTGGTGCCCGCGTAGACGCGGTAGAGCGCCACGACGACGAAGGCGAGCAGGCAGACGACCTGGGCGAGGATGAGGACGTTCTGCACCTTGGCGGAGACCTCGGTGCCGACGACGCACACGGCGGTCATCACGAGGATGAGCAGCACCGCGAGCAGTTGGCGCACGAAGTCGTTGTCGACCCAGCTGTCGAGGCCGAAGGCGAGCAGCGCGAAGCTCACGGCCACGTCCGCCAGTGACCCGACGACCAGCACTCCGGTCATGGTGATGGCCCAACCGCCCAGCCATCCGGCCCACGGCCCCATGGCCCGGGTGACCCACGAGAAGGTGGTGCCGCAGTCCTGGTCGACCTTGTTGAGGTAGTAGAACGCCGACGCGATCAGGAGCATCGGAACGAACGAAGCGACCAGCACGCCGGGGGCGTAGATGCCCACGAGCGCCACGATCGGACCGATGACCGCCGCCAGGGAGTACGCCGGTGAGGTGGCGTTGAGCCCGATGACGAGTGCGTCGACGAAGCCGATCGCATTGGCCTTCAACCCGTCAGGTGGACGTTCGCCGGTGGTGTCGTTGGCCATGTTCCCTCGCTCCGGTTGTGCGTGAAGCCATACAACAGGGAGCTTTAGGACATTTCATGTCTTTGAGGGCTGATTGGCCATGGGTGTCACCGCCGGAACACCGGAGGCATCCGCATCTGGACCGGACCTGGACCCGGACCCGGACCTGGACCCGGACCCGGACCTGGACCCGGACCCGGACCTGGACCCGGACCCGGACCTGGACCCGGACCTGGACCCGGACCTGGACCTGGACCCGGACCTGGACCCGGACCTGGACCCGGACCCGGACCCGAGCCATGCCGGGCCGGTCCGGTGCCGCTCCACGACCTTCCGCGGAACGGCACCTGTGGGCGGGACCGCGGGTGTCAGCGGCGCGGACGCTCCAGCGTGAGGAGCAGACCCTCGACCGCACCGGGGCCGATACGGCCCTTGACGTCGGCGGACGTGATCGCCTTGAGGGCCCAGCCGTCCTCGGCGTGCTTGTTGAGCACCTTCTCCAGCTTGTCGCTGTCCAGCGCGTCGCCGATCAGTGACTCGCGGAAGGTGACGACCTTGTACTCGAGTGCGTGGGGACTGGTCATGAAGAGGCCCTCCTGTGGATGGAACCGCATGGAACCGTTGGGAACCGCATGGAACCGGAAGGATCGACTGCCGGAACCGGGGACAGCCAATCACCGGTCGGCGTCGCCGCACACGTCGGGGCGGGTTCGGCGGGCAGAGGGCGGGTCAGGCCGGCTTGCGCCACACGGAGACGTGCTTCGTGGAGTCCTGGGTGAACGGCGCGCCGTCCCAGTCCGCGACACGCCGTTCCGGTTCGAGTCCCGCGATCCGTGCCATCAGGTCGAGCTCCGCGGGCCACGCGTACCGGTGCCGGGAGTCTCCGCGGCGGTACCTGCCGTCGTCGGCGTCACGTGTGAAGTGGTGCGAGACGAGGATCTGTTCGACCAGGTCGAAGGTGTCGAAGCCGAGATGCCGTTCGGAGACGTCGAACGGCACCGCGACCTGCCCGGGCGGCAGGAACCGCAGCGGCGGCACCCCCAGCTCGATGACGAAGCGGCCGCCGGGCGACAGGTGACGTGCGGCGTTGCGGAAGCACTCGACCTGCTCGTCCTGCGTGAGCAGGTTCGTGATGGTGTTGTAGACGAGGTACACCAGGGCGAACTCGCCGGGCACGACGGTCGTGGCCATGTCCCCGAGGACCACCGGGAGGGTGTCCTCGTCGATCTTGCGCCGCAGCACCGCCGCCATGTGCTCGGACAGTTCGACGCCCACCACGGGCACGCCGCGCTCCCGGAGCGGGACACCCACGCGGCCGGTGCCGATGGCGAATTCCAGTGCCCGGCCGTCGCCGGCGAGTCCGGCGAGGAAGTCGAGGGTCGGTCCGAGGACGGCGGCCGAGGACATCTCGCCCTCCTCGGCGTCGTAGCGGTCGGCGGTCGCGCGCGTCCACAGTTCGCTGCTCGTCACGAGCGGCCACTCTGCCGGGCGCGACGGCCCGCTGTCGACGGGATTTCCCCCGCGGACGGCGGCTCAGATCAGCCCGGCCCGGATGGCACGGGAGACGGCGTGCGCACGGTTGCGCGTCCGCAGCCGCTTCATCGCGCCGTACAGGATGTAGCGCACCGTGCGTTCGGAATAGGAGAGTTCGATCGCGATCTCGTCGCACTGCTTTCCCTCGGCGATGAGGCGCAGTACGTCCACCTCACGAGGGTTCAGTCTGGGTACGGCCCGCCCTCGGGAGGCGGCGGCGTGAGGGTCCGCCCGCTCGGAGTCCGTCGGCTGATCCTCGGGAGCGAGCCGGGGGGAGAGCGTGCCTTCCTCGCCGCCGGCCACCGCGCGCACGGATCGGGCGAAGACGTCCGGGCTGCAGAAGTCCCACCACACGACGGCGCGGACGCCCCGTTTCCGCGCCGCCGACAGGTCGGCCCGCCACTTCTTGCCCACCACCACGAGGAAGCGGGCGCCGGGCTTGTCGCACAGGCGGTGGAGCAGGTCCAGGGCGGAGGCGTCCGCCACGTCCACGGCGACCACGATGGCGTCGGCCTCCCGGATCCTGTCCTGCGGCAGTTCGTGCAGACGCGGGTCCAGTGCGACGAAGCCGGCCAGTCCGGCGCGGACCAGGGGGGCGGGCGCGTGAATGGCCACGCGCACGGTCTCGCCGAGTACTTGATGAGGCATGCGCCCCCCAATTCACACAGGTTTTCCACGAGGTTCAGGAGGGCGATGCTGCCACCGGGGAAGACCGGACATCCGTGCCACGGGCCCGACGTCCGCCGACCGAGGGAAACCTGGCGCGAGCGGCCGGTCCGTCCTCCCTGTACAGACCGGCAAGGTTCGCGGTCTCGCCTTCCACCGGCAGCGGGGAAAGCACCACGATGGCGTGGAGAGCGCGTTCCGACGTTTGCCATCGGCTGTCCATCGGCTGTCCGTCGGTCGGCGGCGCGTTTCCCCCGGGTGCCACCGGGCCCCTGGCGATGCGACCGCGGAGCGCCGCGGGCGGTGTTGCCGCAGAGCCGGTGACCAGTTCTGGCAACTTCTAGTACAAAGGTGGCCGCATGATCGCGTCCATTGTCCTGTCCGTGGTGCTCGTCCTGGTGCTGCTCGGGGCCGCCGCCGCATGGATCCTGCGCAGACGCGACCCCTGGCCCGGGCAGGTCCGTGGTGCGAGACCGAGCGCCCGTCGCAAGGAACTCGAGGCGGTCGCCCTGGGCCTGCGAGCCGTGGCCGAAGGGCGGGCGCACAGTGCCCGCGCGCTGCCCGAGGTGCACGCGGTCATCCACTCGGGACAGCGGCTGACGCTGCTGCTCGCCGGTGCCGACGCCCCCGCGCCCGCGCCCTGGACCGCGGACCTCTCGGGCAAGGAGTGGTGGGTGGAACCGAAGGAGCTGACGGGTCCGGGAGACGGGGGCGCCGAGGTCGCGCACCCCTACTCCCTGGCCGTCACCCTCGGTCGCCATCGGGGCGACAGGGTGCTCGTCGACCTCTCACGGCTGTCGGGGGCGATCGCCCTGACAGGTGAGGACAACGATGTCCGGTGCCTGGCCCAGGCACTCATCACGGAACTGATCGCGGGTCCGGTCGGGCTGCTCGCCACGGTCGTCCTGGTGGGCTCGGCGGCCACAGCGTCGGTCACCGACGGACTGGGCGCGCGGTCGGCGCGGCTGCGCACGGCGGCGACCCGTGACGAGGCTCTGGCCTGCCAGGACAACATGCCGTGGGGGCCAGACCGGCGATCGCCGGCCCCGCAGGCCGTGCGGCAGGACAGCATCGCCCTGGTGGCCGCCAAGGCGCACGCCCGCCGCCTCTTCGTGGTGACCGCCGCTCAGTTCCGCGACGACCAATGGCGGGACGCCGCGATGCGCGACACCGACGCGCTCCTGGTGCTGGGCTACATCGTCGGCGCGGACTGGAACTTCCAGGTGAATGCCGACGGCTCGCTCGACACCGGCCGACTCGGCCTGCCCGTCGACACCCACGCCGCCCGCCTCTCCTGACCGACTGACCCGCTGACCGACTGACCCGCTGACCGACTGACCCGCTGACCGGCTGACCGGTTGACCCGCTGACCGGCTGTGCACCGGGGTGCGGCGGGGAGCGCAACCGGACGCGGCCGGGCGACGGCCGGAGACAGCTGCCGGGCGGGCCGCGGCCGGGGCGCGGCACGTGTCAGCGGCGTCGGCTCGACGGCGTCCGGGGCGCACGGACGGGGAGCGAGCCACCGGCCGTGCCGCGCACGCCGTCCGGCACCAGGTCGCGGTGGGCGAGGCTGCCGTCCAGCCAGGCCGCGGCCAGCTCCACCCGGGAGCGGCAACCGGTGCGCTGGAACAGCCGCGTCAGCCGTCGCTCCACGGTCTTCTCGCTCCACACGAGCCGCGCCGCGATCTGTCGATTGGTCGCCCCATGGCTGACCATCGCGGTCAGCTCGATGTCCGCCGCGCTCAACTCCGCCTCGGCCGGACGCACCCTCGGCAGGACGAGGTTACGGCGCCGTGTCATATGGCCGAGCGACGTACGGGTGGCGCGTCCGATGCCCAGCGCCCGCGCGCCGCGCGTGGCCTCGGCCAGCCACCGTTCGGAGTCGTCGCCGATCTCCACCAGGCCCAGGCAGCAGAGCAGTTCCAGATACGCGTCGCCCCGTCCGCGCACCGCCCGGAGAGCGGCCAGCGCGCTGTCCACGTCGCGCCGCACCAGACCCCGGCCGAGGAGCACCGCCTCGCGCGTCATGGGGGAGCCCACCTCCTCGTCCAGCGCCTCCAGTTCGTCCAGCGCCTCCGCCATGGCCGAGGGCACGGCCTCCAGCAGGGCGAACGACAGATACCGCAGCAGCACCTTCTCGATGCCCGAGAGCAGGCCGCTCCGGCGAGCCCGCCGCACCTCGTCGAGCGCCCCTTCCAGCGCCTCCTCCACCTGGCCCGACCAGTACCGCAGCCCCAGCCTCGCCCAGGCGACGAGCGGGTGGGTCACGGTGTCGGGAATCGGCTCCAGCCACGCCCGGGCGTACCCCGGCTCCCCGCGCGCGCAGTGGATCTCGGCCGCGAGCGCGCGGGCGGGCTGCGCCGGGCCGGCCGCGCTGCCGCGGGTCCTGCTGCGCGCCTCGATCCGGCGGGCGGAAGCCAGGGCCCGGTCCCAGTCCCCTTGCAGGTACTCGCGCACCATGACGTGGTACAGCGCGGCCGTGCTGTCCCCCGCGCCCGTGTAACGGTCCCCGAGCACGGCGGCCAGGGCGCCGGCCAGGTCCGCGTGGGCGGTCGCGTTCCGGAGCCCTTCCAGGGTCCGTGCACCGTCCGTGTCGGGCGGCAGGACCTCCGGCAGTCCGGCGCGGCTCCCCGCGGCCCCGGCCAGCAGCCGGAGTTCCGCGGCCGAGGGCAGGGGTCCTGACCGGGGCCGCGGGTCGGCGGCGGCAGCGCCGCGGTGGTCCTCCGCATCCGGACGGCGCGTCACCGGGCCCAGTCCGTACGGACCGACGAGCGCCGCGAAGCCGGCCACGGCGGGCGTGCGTTCCACCACGGCACGGCCCCGGGGTCCGGCGTCGAGGGGGTCCGGCCACCGGTGCTCGTGCAGTGCCGCCAGAGCCCACACCCCGGCGACATGATCCAGACCTTCCCGGTCCCGCTCGGCGGACGGCGTGTCCAGGCAGGCGAACAGCGGTGCGCCCAGCGCCAGCGCGCCGGGGTGGTCGGCGTGCCGCAGACTCAGCTCGGCGGACTCGCCCAGCACGCCGGGCGTCCTGCGGTCGTGCGGCGGCAGTCGCCGAAGCGCCCAGGAGTAGGCGCGGACCGATCGGGACCAGTCGGACCTGGCGTCCGTGCGGGCCGCCGCCAGCAGTACGTCCACCGCGAGGGCGTCGTCCAGCTCGGCCCCGGCCGCCGCCACGTGATCGGCCAGTCGGGGGTAGCCGCCCCCCGCCGTCTCCGCGCCCAGCCGATCGGTCAGCGATCTGGTGATCAGCGCGTGCAGCGACGACACGGCGTGCCGCGTGGGCAGCGCCCGCAGCGCCGCCGCGAGGGCCGGAACGGCGAACGCTATCCGGCGGTCCTCGTCCACGGTCAGGATCCCGTCCCCGACCAGCGGGGTCAGGGTGCGGTCGACGAGGCCGGCCCGGCGTGGGCCGCCCGGCTTCAGCCGGTGCAGATCGTCGAGCCGTATCTCGGTGTGCTCGAGGTTGCGGGCCACGGCGGCCGCCGCGTCCAGGGCGGCGGCGTCCGGTGGCCCGGCCGGCCAGCAGAGCCGGCTCAGCCGGGCCACGTCCGTGGTGAGCCGCAGCGCCTGTTCCGGCTCGACCAGGCACACATGGCCGTCGAGTTCCAGGAAGTCGCCGCGCTCCGCCATCGAGTCGAGCACCGACAGCACGGCCTCGGGGGTGCCCGCCATCGGGCCCAGCGCCCGCAGCACCGCCGTCACCAGCGCCGGTTCGACCGGGCGGCCGAGCCGCCGGACCACGAGGGTCTCCACGTCGGCGGGCCGCAGCGGCGGCAGTTCGAGCAGCCGGTCGGCCGCCGTCGCGAGCTGCCGGACGCCGTCGCCACCGTCGCCACCGTCGTCTCCGGGGCGGCCGGGGTGTCCGGGGTCTCGGGGGTGTCCGGGCCGGGTGAGGCGGCCGGCCATCACCATCGGCACGCCGGCGGGACGGAAGACGCGTAGCAGCAGGCCGAGGGCGGATGCCGTCGCCGAGGGCATCCGCTCGACGTCGTCGACCACCAGCGCGAAGGGAAGGTGACGGGCCGCGTCCGCGACCACCTCGCCGAGGGTGGCCAGCAGGGTCAACTCGCCGTCCCGGCCGGTGTTCCGCAGCCGGATCCGGCGGATCGCACTGGTACGGGCCGGGCTCCGGCGGTCGTGGACCTTGGTGAGCACATGGTGGACGCCATCGGCCAGCGCGGCCGCGCCGGGCGGGTGCCCGCCGTCGTCGCAGCGCAGCCGCAGGACCGTGGCGCCGTCCTCGACCGCCGCTCGCCGGGCTTCTTCCAGCACGGCGGTCTTGCCCGTCCCGGCTCCGCCGACGAGCAGCAGGGTGCGCGCCGAGGCACCGGTGGACAGCAGGGTCCCGGCCACTTCCCGGATCTCGCTGTCCCTGCCGATGACAGGCCCGCACTCCAGCACGCCCACTCCTCCTGGTCCGGTACTGCGCGGGTGAACGGCCGACCGGAGCAGGAACGTTCGCGGCGCGGTGCTTTCGGAACCCACCGCCCGACGGAACATGATTATACGGAAATGGCCATAATGGCTCGCAGTGTTGACGGCCCGGCCACGGGGCCGCCGGAGACGCTCGACGCGGTCGGGTCCGGTGCCGCCCGCCTCGCACATGTCGTCGAAGAGAACGCGGTGGACCATGGCTGTTCCGTCCGAAAGCCCCTGGCTGGTCCACGGGGGCACGGCCGCGAGCCTCGACCGCACGACCGGGTGCCCGGTCGGCCGCGAGCGGGAGTCGGACGAGGTCCAGGACCGCCTCGGGGATCCGGCCGGACCACGCCTGGTGCTCGTCCGGGGCGAACGGGGAGCCGGGCGCAGCGCGTTCCTGCACGCACTCGGCGAACGCCTGCGCGCCGAGGGGACGTCCGTGCTCGCGGTGGGCTGCGTGCCGGGCGACGACGCACGGCCGCTGCTGCTCGCGCTGCGGCTGGTCATGGCGCTGGAGGAGCACCTCTCCGGTACGGACCACTCCGGCACGGCACACCAGCGCGCGGCGAAGCCGGTCACCGAGGCCCTGCACGCGGCCGAGCGGCGCGACGGGACCGCGATGGCCCGACTGCTGCACACCGCTCTGGCGCGGTCCACGCCCGTGGTCGTGGAGCTGGACGACCTCCACCTCGCCGACGCCGATTCGCTGGCCGTGCTCCGCGGGACCGACTTCGCGCGGCTGCCGGCCGGAGTCCGGCTGCTGGCCTCCGCCGCGGGACGAGGCGAGCGGAACACGCGCGGCGGGAACGGGGACGAAACGGCCTCCCGTGCCCGGAGCGCCGCGGACGACGAAGACGACGCGGACGACGCGGACGACGTGGACGACGCGGACCGGACGTCACCGCGCCACGCTGCCGCCGGAGCCCCGGACCTGCGGGGAGACGTGCCGTGGGCGCACACGATCGTGCTGCCCCGACTCGGGCCGGACGAGACGACCGCGGTGGTGGCGCGGCGGTTGCGGGCGACACCCGACAGCAGTCTGTCCCGGCGGGTGCGGGAGCTGACGCACGGGGTCCCCGGCGCGATCGACGCCCTGCTCGCCGGATGGACGCGGGAGGGCGCGATCAGGGTGGCCGACGGTCACGCCTTCGTCGGGGTGCGGACGCCGGCGCCGGTGCTGCCGGACAGCGACCGGTTCGTCGGAGCGCTCGACGCGCTGAGTGGACCGGGCCGCGTGGTGGCCGGAGCGCTGAGCATCCTGTGGCCGCTCGGCGGGCGGGCCTCGGAGCTGATCGCGACGTCGACCGGACTGTCCGCCGAGGCGGTCGGCGACGGGATCCGCGACCTGATCGACGCGGAGATCGTCGCCGTCCGGCCCGAGGACGAGGCCGGGCCCGACGGCGCCGCGGCGGGCGGCTGGACGTTCGTCGTGGCGCTGACGGCACATGCCGTCCGCGAGCGCCTGGGGCCGCTGGAACGCAGCCGGCTGTCCGCCACGGCGGTGGAGGCCCTGTGGGCGGACCGGGACGCGGCGGGCACCGGGTGCGCGACAGGACCGCAGGTGGCGGCGCTGCCCGACGAGGCGGACGCGGTGGCCTACCTGGCGGACCGGATCGCGGAAGCCGGACATCTCGTCGACCGCGACCGTGCGGTGACGGAACTGACGGCTGCCGCGAAAAGGCTCCATCCCGACTCCGAGGGCAGGGGAGTGCTCCGGTGGTGCCGGGCGGCCGGCCACCTCGTCGAGCGGTCCGTCGACCGCGTCCCGGCCCTTCAGCGGTACGCCAAGGCCGCCTACCAGGCGGGCGACTACCGGACGGCGCGGACCATCGCCGAGTCGATCCTGCGCAACATGGCGGACGTCCTCGGCCCACTGGCCCTGCAGGACACCGCGAACCTCTTCACCGCGGCGACCGCCAACGACGCGGACTGGCGGGCGCTGTCCCGGCTGGCCACGGCCGAGTGGTGGGACGAACTGCGGCTGCCCGCCCTGGCACCGGTGACCGGCCGGGTGCTGGCCCTGTGCGGACTGGCGAGGTGGCAGGAGGCGCTGGACCTGCTGGCCCGGACGGAACCGGTGTGGACCACTGATGTCCGCGGCCGGGTGAAGCCCGACTACTTCCGGGCCGTGGCGGAGATGGTGCTGGGCCGGCCGGAGCGGTTCCGACGCGCACTGGCCCTCTCCGAGGCCCCGCACCTGGGTGCCGAGCACGTGTACGCCCTCGCCACCACCATGTTCGACGAGCTGCTCAGCGGCCGGGACCTGCACGCGGCGGAGAACCTGCTGGCAGCCCAGGGCCTGAGCCCCGACTCGCTGCCCCCGCACAGCGTGTTCCTCTGGCGCCACCTCGAGGGCCGCTGGGACGAGGCACTGGAGCAGGCCCGGTGGATGCTGGCGAACAACCGGATCGACACGCCCGCGGCGGACGGCTGTCTGATTCCCGCCCGCACCGCGGCCGTCTTTCTCGCCCGGGGCCGCACCACCAGCGCCCGCCGCCTCATCGACAGTGTGCGCGACCGGGGTGAGGGCCGGTTGGAGTACTCGCTGGACGCCGTGGAGGCCGAGGTGCTGCGGACCCTCGGCGATCCGCACGGGGCGGAGAAGACGCTGCGGGGCGGACTGGACGCGGCGGACGCCCACGGACACGTCGCGGGCACCGACGAACTGTGGGCCGCCCTCGCCGAGGTGCACGCGGAGACGGGACACACCGGCGAGGCGGTGACCTGCCTGGAACGCCTCGCGCGGATCTCCGACCGGACGGGCAGCGGAAGGACGAGGCTGAGATATCTGCTCGCGTCGGCCCGCGTGCTGCGGCAGGACTCTCCCGGCACCGCCCGGGACGGCCTGCGGGAGGCGGTGGACCTGGCGCGCTCGCGCAGTCAGCCGTACGAGACGGCCGTGACCCTCGTCACCGCGGCCGACGCGGGCGCCGGGCCGCCCACGCTGCTGCACGAGGCGTACGAACTGTTCGGGAGGACCGGCTCCGCACTGGCGCGCTTCCGGACCAGGGCCGCCATGCGGGAGGCCGGGATCACCGTTCCGGGGCGCAGACAGGCCACCGCCGAGAACGAGCAACTGCTCGCCACCCTGATCGCCGAAGGACTCACCAACCGTCAGATCGCCATGGTGCTGCGGGTCAGTGAGGACGCGGTGGCCAACCGGCTGTCCCGGCTGTTCGCCCGCACCGGACTGCGGTCCCGCACCGAGGTGGTCACGGCCGTGCTCACCGGCCGACCCGATCGCCGGGGCGGGCTCGAGCCGTGGTCGTGTTCTCCTGGAGCGAACCTTGTGTAATCTGAAAATTAACCTTTCGCGTGTATTTGACTTCGTACAGGCTTGCGCGCCCGATCCGGTGCCGCGTGGGCGAAAGGTAGTGCGGTTGTATGTACCGTGCTAGGCTTCAAGCTAGTTGCAGTTGTGGTTCCCGAAACTTCAAGTGCCTCGGCGGCTGTCTGGTCGCCGGGCATTTTTGTATCTCCGGTGCTTATCCGGACGGGGTTCATTGTGGCAACGCATGGGTCCACACGGTGTGGACCTCTGGGCACTGCCCCGAAGGAGATGTGACATGGCTACTGGCACCGTCAAGTGGTTCAACTCGGAAAAGGGATTCGGTTTCATCGAGCAGGACGGCGGCGGCCCCGACGTTTTCGCTCACTACTCGAACATCGCCACCCAGGGCTTCCGTGAGCTTCAGGAAGGCCAGAAGGTGAACTTCGACGTCACGCAGGGCCAGAAGGGCCCGCAGGCGGAGAACATCACGCCCGCCTGACGCGAAAGCGTATGAGGCAGCTGGGGCCCGCACCACGTGGTGCGGGCCCCAGCTTGCTGCTTTCCAGGGATTCCGAAGATTTTGATGGAATTCTTTCAGTCTCATTTTCGGCTCGTGCTTGCAATTCATCCGGCTCATTCGCACTCCTGCCGGGAATTCCTCGATGCGTGCCCCGTCGAGGAAGGTTCTCCCTTGAACCGTTCAGCTCGCACGAATGACCGTTCCGAGTTCGCTCTCCCGGTCACCGTCACCCCCGCACTCCCCGCCGCCGCGACCTTCGGCGAACTGGACATGCCCGCCGCGTTGCTGGAGATGCTCGCCGGGCACGGCCTGGACGAGCCGTTCCCGATCCAGGCCGCCACCCTGCCGAACTCGCTCGCGGGCCGCGACGTCCTGGGCCGCGGGCGCACCGGATCGGGCAAGACGCTCGCCTTCGGCCTGGCACTGCTGGTGCGCACGGCCGGCCGGCGTGCCGAGCCGCGGAAGCCGCTGGCCCTGGTCCTCGTCCCCACCCGCGAGCTGGCCCAGCAGGTCAGTGACGCGCTCACCCCCTACGCCGGGCTGCTGAAGCTGCGGCTGGCCACCGTGGTCGGCGGTATGTCGATCGGCAGGCAGGCCGGCGCGCTGCGGGCCGGCGCCGAGGTGGTCGTCGCCACTCCGGGCCGCCTCACGGATCTCGTCGAGCGCAAGGACTGCCGCCTGGACCGGGTGGACATCACCGTCCTCGACGAGGCCGACCAGATGGCCGACATGGGCTTCATGCCGCAGGTCACCGAGTTGCTGGACCAGGTGCGCCCCGACGGCCAGCGCATGCTCTTCTCGGCCACGCTCGACAGCAACATCGACCTCCTGGTCCGCCGCTACCTCCATGACCCGGTGGTCCACTCGGTCGACCCGTCGGCGGGCGCGGTCACCACCATGGAGCACCACGTCCTTCAGGTGCACGGCGCCGACAAGTACGCCACCGCCACCGAGATCGCCGCCCGCGAAGGGCGCGTGCTCATGTTCCTGGACACCAAGCACGCCGTCGACCAGTTCACCCGGCACCTGCTGGGCAGTGGCGTCAGGGCCGCGGCGCTGCACGGCGGCAAGTCGCAGCCCCAGCGCAACCACACCCTGGCCCAGTTCAAGGACGGCCGCGTCACGGTGCTGGTGGCGACCAACGTCGCGGCCCGCGGTATCCACGTCGACGACCTCGACCTGGTCGTCAACGTCGACCCGCCCGCCGACCACAAGGACTACCTGCACCGCGGCGGCCGCACGGCACGGGCCGGCGAGTCCGGCAGTGTCGTCACGCTGGTCACCCACAGCCAGCGCCGGGACATGGCCCGGCTGCTCTCCGACGCGGGCATCAGGGCGCAGATCACACCGATCCGCTCCGGCGAGGCCGAGCTGAGCCGCATCACCGGCGCCCAGGCCCCCTCCGGCGTCCCCATCGGCGGTGGCGGGCCGGCCGGCGCGGAGCGTCAGAAGCGCGGCGGCGCTCCCTTCGGCGGTATGGGCACCCGCCCCGGGCGGCCCGGCCGCGGTGGCGAGTCCCGCAAGGCCGCCGAAGCCCGTCAGGCGGCCGAGGCCCGCGCGGCCGCCCGGGTGCGCCGGGGCGCCTAGCCCTCGCCGGGCCGGGCCGAGCGCCCCCTCGGGTCGGCCTTGTCCCCCGGGCCGCCCGGCGGGGCGGGGCGGGGCGAGGCGGCGCCGTGACGGACTTCCGCCCGCGTGGCGTGCCCGGTGCGCGGCACTAGTGTCGTCGGCATGAGCGAAGACTCCCAGCGCCTCGTCACCATCGAGCGGACCGGCGCAGGCCGGTTCACCGCGACGAACGTCCGCGGTGGCACCATCGGTTTCGGTACCGGCTCCGATTCCGACGGCGGTACGGACTTCACCCCGGTCGAGCTCCTGCTCGCGGCGATCGGCGGCTGCACCGCCGCCGACGTCGACGTCGCCACCGGCCGGCACGCGGAGCCCGCCGAGTTCACCGTCACCGTGACCGGCGACAAGATCAGCGACGATTTCGGCAACCGGATGACCGGCCTCGCGGTCACCTTCTCCGTCACCTTTCCCGAAGGCGGCTCCGGCGACCGGGCCCGCGCGATCCTGCCCCGGGCGGTCGCGGTCTCCCACAACCGGTTGTGCACCGTCAGCCGCACCGTCGAGATCGGCACTCCCGTCACCGCGACCGTCACGGACGCCTGACCGCTCAGGTGTCACCGCCGGCCCGCCCCACGCTCACCGTGCTCGCGGGCGACGGGTCGCCCGGACCCGTGTCCGGCGTCTCTCGTGGGGTTCGCCGGCACTCCCCGGCAGTCGTCACGCACGCCGGCAGTCGTCGCGCACGACCGAGGGGCCCGGGAGGATCGCCTCCCGGGCCCTGCCGCGGGCCGGCGTTCCGGTGCGGTCAGACCTTGCCGGCGGCGAACGTGGCCGCCGCGCCGGCGTCGGCGGTGTAGCCGAGATGTGCCGGCACGTCGTCGCCGCCGTTCTCGCAGACGGGGTCACCGGTGGCGCAGAAGTCGATGGTGCGGCTCTGGTAGGTGCCGGTGACGCTCTTGCCGAGGGCCCGGATGGGGTTGCCGAACAGCAGGACCGCGGCGACCCTCGGCTCGACCGCCGTGGGGAGGGTCGCGACGATGGGGCTGCCGACCACCGCACCCGCACTGCTGATGCCGATGGAATTGTCGACGACATTCGCGCCCTGTGAATAGCCGACGAGAATGTAGCGCTGATTCGGACAGGCCGCCGATTGTGCCCTGACGTGGTTCACCAGATCCGCGTTTCCCTGTGCGGCCGAGGTCAGGGAAAGGTCGGCGGGATAGTTCACCGCATAGCTGGACAGGTTTTTTCCGGTCAGTTTCCTCTGGAGCGCGGAGAACACCGGGTCGCCGACGATCAGGCCGAGCGTGCCCGGCTCGAAGGTGCCGCGAGCAGCCACGATGTCGATGTCCGAGCAGGCGGCGGCCGATGCGGCGGGTGCCGAGAGCGTGACGAGTCCGGTCCCGCCGGCGAGTGCGAGCGCGGCGAGGAACAAGCGGATAAGCATGGGGATCCTTTGCGGGTGGGGCGCGTGAAGCACCTGATGAAAAGGACAGTCCCGAAGGTATTCGCGTTCCCTTGCAGGGTGTTATGGACGGGAATTCAGAAATTCCGCTCGCTTTTGTTCCGTGGTGAGTGGGACAGGCCCGGGCGGTGCCGGTGACCGTCAGGAGCCGTTCGCGGAGCGCAGGGCGAGGATCAGGTCCAGGCGGGCGTCGGGGTCGTGCAGGGCGTCGCCGAAGAGCTTCTCCAGCTGGCGCAGGCGGTAGCGGACCGTCTGCGGATGGATGTGGAGCCGGGCGGCGACGTCGGGCACGTTGCTGCCGCTGAGCAGCCAGGCCAGCAGCGTCTCGGCCAGCCGGGCCCGCTGTCCCCCGGAAGCGGCGTCGAGGGGCGCGAGGGCCCGCGTCCGCAGGTGGGCGAGCAGCGGCTCGTCGCCGTACAGCAGCAGGGTCGACAGATGGTCGGCGCATCGAACCACGCCCTGCCGGGGCAGGATCCCGCGGCCCATCAGCCCCAGCGCCCGCGTGGCCCAGCGCAGCGACTGCGAGGCCTCGGCGACGGGGACCGTCGGGCCGATCGCCGCCGGCCGGCCCTGCAGGCCCAGCAGGAACGACCGGCCGCCGAACCGCCCGGAGCCCTCCGGGTCCGGCACCAGCACGCGCGGCGGCCGTGCCCCCATGTCCATGAGCGCCCCGGGCATCGCCGGCGGTCCGTCCGCCGTGTACGGGTCCGCGGTGGCCGCCAGCGTGACGACGGCGACCCGCGACGGCACCCGCCAGCGTGCGCCGTGCGCCAGGTCCTGCACCGCCTCCGGGGACGCCGGCCCGTCGCCCAGCAGCAGATCCAGCAGGCGCCGGCGGCGCCGTTCCAGCTCGTCCGTGCTGTGCGACCGAGCCTCCGCGTAGCCCGCGGCCGCCGCCTCCGCGACCTCGTGCACGGTGCGGAACGCCAGTTCGCCGAGCGTGGCCACGACCGTCGAGTCCAGCCCGAGTTCCTCCGCCGTACCGGCCATCAGCCGCCAGGCGTGCAGCCCGCCCACCCGTAACGCGGACTGCAACGCGTCCAGACTGCGGCCCTCGATGGCCTCGCCGCGCCCGAGTTCGTAGTACGTCGCGGCGATGGCGGCTCCCTGGCCGCGCGGATCTGCGATGTGGTCGACGAACAACGTGAGCGCCTGCACCACGCCCGCCCGGAGATTGCGGCCGTAGGTGCCGTCGGCCGGCCTGGCGTACTCGGGCACCTGCCGGCGGACCTCCTCCTCCACCTCGTCGGCGACGCCCTCCAGCCGGGCGCGCAGTAGCTCGGCCAGATCGGGCGGAACCGAGACGGTCCCGGGATCGGTGGGTACGCCGCGCGGGGTGGGGACAGCCACGACGGACACTCCTTTCACCCGGAGGAGGCTCGCCCACGCACCGTTGCCCGTGGGACGAGGGGGACGTCCTGGGTTGGACGGACGCCCCCTGCGCTCCGTTCCGTGCCCCGGCTGGACCGACATCACTCCGGCACCCCCAGCGCACCGGCGAGCATCGGCCACGAGGCGGTGAACTCCCGCTTCCAGTAGGTCCAGCTGTGTCCTCCTCCCGCGTAGTAGTGGGTGGTGACCGGAATGCCGAGGAGCGCGAGGAGGTCGGTGAACCCGTGCGCGGAGGGCCACAGGGTGCTCTCCAGCGCCTCGGGCAGCCAGTCGCCGGTGCCGCCGACCACCCCGCTGCCGCCGGAGACGTACAGGGAAGTGCCGCGCAGCCCGGCGGCCCGGGCGCGCGGGTTGAAGTCGCGCCAGGTGAGGGCGTTGAGCAGCGGGCTGCCCCAGAGCGAGTGCGGGGCCAGGTACTCGCGGGCCACGATGGCGTCCAGGAGCGCGGGCACGCCGGGGGCGGTGGTGTCGAGGATGCCGCTGTAGGAGGCCGCGGCGGTGAACGTGCCCGGGTGGCGGGCCGCGTGCGCCATCGCGCCGTACCCTCCGGTGGAGACCCCGGCGACGGCCCGCACGCCGGACGCCCGGTAGTCGCGGGCCAGCAGCGCCGGCACCTCCTGGAGCTGGAAGGTCTCGTAGTCGGGGCCGCCGCGCCAGGCGGTGGGGATGCCCGTGGGGCCCGCGTCCGGCATGACGACGATCAGGTCGCGGCCTTCGCTGAAGGTCTCGATGTCCGTCTCCCGGGTCCAGGACGTGTAGTCGTCGTGGGCGCCGTGCAGGAGGTACAGGGCGGGGTAGGTCCGCGTGGGCCGGGCGTCGAAGCCGGACGGCAGGATCAGCCGGACCGGGGCGTTGCGGCCCAGCGCGGGGGAGGACACGGTCACGTCCAAGGTCCGCGGCCCCAGCCGGGTCGTGGCCCGGGCGCGTCCGGTGGCGCCGGTGGCGCCGAGCAGGGCGGCCAGGCCGGTGGCCGCCGCGGCCCTGGTGACGGCGCGTCGGGACGGTCGGGCGGTGTGTCGCGGCATGGCGGCTCCTCAGTCCGGTTCAGCGGGTCCGCTCGGCGCGGCGAGCACCTGCCGCAGATGGGCGGCGATCTCGTCGACGTGCGGCGGGTCGAGCAGCGAGAGGTGGTGTCCGGGGACCGGTACGACCGTCAGACGCGGGCACACCTCGTCCCAGCCGAGGGTCTCGTCGTCCCGTTCGTAGGCCGGGTCGCGCACGGTGTGCGGGGCCGGTCCGGTGGCCCGGTACAGGACCACGCGGCCGTCGTGAGGGCCCGGCCGGTGGGTCTCGCCGACCCTCAGGTCGAGGTAGGAGGCCCTCTGGTGCTCCAGCGCGGCCGCCGGTATCTCGACGGCCCCGCGCAGGGTCGCCAGCACGAGGTCGATGCGCTCGCGGTCGTCGTCCATCGCCACGAGCTCGTCGTACGGCAGCCGCAGCCGCACCCCGTAGGTGTCGCGGACGTGCCGGGCGAAGCCCGTGAGGTGCGCGCGGACACGGTCGGCCGGGGTGCGACCGGGGTGGAGGAGGGGCCGCACCGAGTCGATGAGCACGACCAGCGGCACGGCCCGTCCGGCGGCGGCGAGTTGTCGTGCCGTCTCCTGGGCGAGAAAGCCGCCGAAGGACCAACCACCCAGCAGACAGGGCCCGTCGGGGTGGGCGGCGGTGATCGCCTCGGCGTAGCGGCGCGCCTTCTCCGGCACGGTACGGGCGTCCTCCAGCCGTTCCAGCCCGTGCACCGGACGGTCGTCCCCGAGCCGTTCGGCGAGTGCGCGGTAGACGTCGACGCGGCCGCCGGCGGCGTGGAACAGGAACAACGGCGGCCGGGAGCCGGTGCGGCGCAGGGCCCGCAGCGCAGAGGGTCCCGCCTCCTCGTCCCCCGTGGTCGCCGTCGCCGGGGCTGTCGTGGGGAGGGACCGCCGGATGCGCTCGGCCACCTCGTCGACGGTGGCGGTGCCGAGCAGGTCGCGCAGCGGCAGCTCGACCCGGAACTCGCGTTCCAGGGCGGTCCGGACACGGACGGCCATCAACGAGTCCAGCCCGAGGTCGGCCAGCGCCGTGGCAGGTGTGACGCGGGCCGCCGGGTGGCCGGTGACGGCGGCGATGTGGTGGCTCAGCCGCGAGGTGACCGAGCCCGGACCACCGGCCTCCTCGCCCGTTCCGTCGGCCTCCTCGCCCGTGCCGCCCGCCTCCACGCCCGTGCCGCCGCCCGCCACGCCCGGTGCGGCGGGCTCGGCCCATCGCCCCGTCGGCGCTGCCGTCGCCGCGACCGGGGCCCGGCCGTCCGTCCACCAGTACCGGGTGTGCCGCCAGCGCGGTACGGGCACGTCGACGACCCGGCCGCGTGGACGCGGCAGGGGCAGACCGGCGGCGTACAGGGCGCCCAGCTCCGTGAGGAACCCGGCGCAGCCGTCCGCGTCGCGGCGCAGGGTGCCCACCGCGAGTGCGCCGGGCACCGTGTCGGTCACCGGCCGGGCCAGGACCGGATGCGGCGAGATCTCGACGAAGGCGGTGTGGCCGTCGGCGGCGGCCGCCGCGAGGGCCCGGTCCAGGCGCACCGGCCGGCGCAGATTGGCGGCCCAGTGGGCGGCGTCGAACCGGGAGTCGCCGCGTGGGTCGTCGAGGACGGTGGAGTAGACGGGGATGCGCGCGGGCCGGCCCCGGATGTCCAGGAGGGCGTCGGTCAGTTCCGGCAGCAGCGGGTCCACCTGGGGCGAGTGTCCCGCGCCGACGACCCGCATGGCCCGGGCTGCGCGGCCCTGTTCCCCGAGGCGGCGCACGAGCCGGGTCACCGAGTCCTCGTCCCCGGTGACGACCTTCTGCCGGGGCGAGGAGTGGACGGCGACCCGGACGCCCGGGAACTCGCCCCCCAGGCCGGCCAGTTCGCCGTCGTCCAGATCGACGACGGCCATCGCGCCGCCGTGCAGCCCGCTCAGCAGCCGGGCCCGCACGGCGACGACCCGGGCCGCGTCCGGCACGTCCAGGGCGCCCGCGCAGACGGCGGCAGCCACCTCGCCCAGGGAGTGACCGATCACGGCCACCGGCTCGACGCCGTACGCACGCCACAAGTCGGCCAGCGCCAACTGCATCCCGAACAGCACCGGTTGGGCGATCTCCACCCGGTCGAGCGGTGCTCCGCAGGCCAGCCGGTCGTGCAGCGAGAAGCCGCAGACGTCGGCGAGCTGCGCGTCGAGCCGCTCCACGGCGGCCGCGAAGGCGGGTTCCTCGGCCAGCAGACGGCGCCCCATGCCGGGCCACTGGCTGCCGTACCCGGAGAACACCCACACGGGGCCGCGCCCCAGGCGATCACCGTCACCGGTCAGCACCCGCGCATGCGGCCGGCCCCGCGCCAACGCGCCCAGCCCGTCCGCCAGTTCCTCCGGGGCATGGGCGACGACGGCGGCCCGTACCGGCCCGCGCCCGGTGCGTCCGGCGAGCGTACGGGCCACATCGGCCGGACGGGCGGCGCTTCCCGCGGGCGTGCGGAGCCAGCCGGCGAGCCGGGCCGCGGTGTCCCTCACCCGCTCGGTGTCGACGTCGGACAGCAGGTGCAGCAGGGCGGCCGGCTCCTCGGCCGGGGGCGGCGGCAGCGGGCCGGGACGCCGTTCCTCCAGTACGGCATGGGCGTTGGTGCCGCCGAACCCGAAGGCCGACACCCCGGCGACGGCCGTGCCGCCGTAGCGGGGCCACGGCTCCGGCTCGGTCACCACCCGCAGCCGGACGTCGTCCAGGGCGGTGCCGTGCGCGCAGTGCAGCGACGGCGGAATGCGGTCGTGATGCAGTGCGAGGACCGTCTTCACCAGGCCCGCGATGCCCGCGGCGGACTCCAGGTGCCCGAGGTTGCCCTTGGCGGAGCCGAGCAGCAGCGGCTGGTCGGGGTCGCGGCCCGGGCCCAGGACCGCGCCGAGCGCGCCCGCCTCGACCGGGTCGCCGAGCGGGGTGCCGGTGCCGTGCGCCTCGACGTGGTCGATGTGCGCCGGGGCCAGCCCGGCCCGCGCGTAGGCGGTGCTCAACAGGGCCTGCTGGGCGGCCGGGTTGGGCGCGAGGAGACCGTTGGAGCGGCCGTCGGAGTTGACGGCGGTGGCCCGCACGACCGCGAGGACGCGGTCGCCGTCGCGCTCGGCGTCGGACAGCCGTTTCAGCAGCACCGCCGCGCACCCCTCGCCGCGCCCGATGCCGTCGGCCGCCGTGGAGAACGGCTTGCAGCGGCCGTCCGGCGCGAGGGCGCCCGCCCGCGCGAACGCGACACCGACGACGGGCGACAGCAGCAGGTTGACCCCGGCCGCGATCGCCAGATCGCTCTCGCCGGTGCGCAGGCTGACGCAGGCGTGGTGCACGGCGACGAGGGAGGACGAGCAGGCGGTGTCGACGGCCATGCTCGGCCCGCGGGTGTCCAGGACGTACGCCAGCCGGCCCGCGGTCACCCCGAGCGCCGCGCCCGCCGGGGCCCAGGGGTCGACGGCGGCGGCCCGGGCCCCGGTGAGCTGTCCGTACTCCGGGGCGCAGACGCCGACGAAGACGCCGGTGGCCGTGCCGGCGAGGGAGACGGCCGGGACGGCGGCGTGGTCGAGCGTCTCGTGGACGACCTCCAGGAGCATCCGCTGCTGCGGATCCATCACCGTGGCCTCGCGCGGTGTGATGCGGAAGAAGTCGGCGTCGAACCCGGCGATGTCGTCGAGGTAGCCGCCGTACGGGGGCGCGTCGGCGGGCGGGAAGGCGGTGAAGTCCCGCCACCGGTCCGCGGGGACCGGCCCGATCGCGTCGGTCCCGTCGACCAGCAGCCGCCAGTAGTCGGCCGGGCCGCGCACCCCGCCGGGCAGCCGGCATCCGACCCCGATGACGGCGACGGGCTCGTCGAGCGCTGTCGGGGGAAGGCCCGTGTTCGTCGCGGCGAGGTGCGGCGCGGGCAGATGCCCTGCGGCCGGTCCGCGCAGCTGGGCCAGCAGCGCTTCCAGCGTGGGCGCCGACCAGAGCAGGGTCGCCGGCAGTTCGCGGCCCGTGAGCCGGGACAGTTCCCCGGCCAGGCCCACCGCGTCCCGCGAGGACATGCCGAGGTCGGCCAGCGGCAGGTCCGCCGGCAGTTCGTCGCCGGCGGTGCCGCTCCAGGCGGTGACCCGGTCCGCGATCAGGCGGCGCAGGGCGCCCTCGTCGAGGGTGCTCATCGCGTGGCCCCCGCCCCGAAGACGCCCTCCAGATACCGGGCCCGGGTGAGGGCGCGCGCCACCTTGCCGCTGGACGTCCGGGGCACGGCACCGGGAGCGACGAGGACGACATCGGCGAGCCGCAGGCCGTGCCGGGCGGAGACGGCCGCGCGCACGGCCCGCGCCAGGGCCGGTAGGTCGATCCCGTCGAGTCGGGTGGCGCGGGTGTGCTCGGCCACGACGACCACGCGCTCACCCGCGTCGCCCCCGCCGTCCTCGTCGCCCGGAACGCCGAAGGCGGCGAGCCGGTCGCGCCGTACGGCCGGATGCGCGTCCTGGACGGTGGCCTCCACGTCCTGCGGGTAGTGGTTGCGGCCGTCGACGACGATGAGGTCCTTCAGCCGGCCGGTGACGAGCAGTTGTCCGTCCAGCTCCGTGCCCAGGTCGCCGGTGCGCAGCCAGCCGCCCGGGGCGCCGGCCGGCCGGGCGCCGAAGACGCGCCGGCTCCGGGCCTCGCTGTTCCAGTAGCCGCGCCCCACGTTGGGGCCCCGCACCCAGATCTCGCCGACCTCCCCCTCGCTGAGGGAGTCGAAGGAGACCGGATCGACGATGCGGACCTGCTGGCCCGCCGGGGTGCCGCAGCCGACCAGTTGCACGGCGTCGGCGTCGTCGGGCCGCGCGGGCAGGGCCTTCCCGGCGGCGAGGGCGTCCCGGTCGAGGGCGAACCGGCGCAGCGGCTCGCCGGGCCGGGCGGCGCTGACGAAGACGGTGGCCTCGGCGAGCCCGTACGACGGACAGTGGACGTCCGCGGCGAGGCCCTGGGCGGCGAACGCCGCGTGGAAGCGGTCGGCGGTGCCGGGCCGGACCGGTTCACTGCCGTTGATCAAAGCGGCGACCCCGTCGAGGCGCAGCTCCGCCTTCTGCGCGTCGGTGACGGCGGAGACGCAGTAGTCGTAGGCGAAGTTGGGCGCGGCGCTCAGCGCGCGGGGATGCGCGGCGAGCAGCCGCAGCCAGCGGGCCGGCTCGTACAGGAACGCGGCCGGGTCCATGAGCACCGACGGGCGACCCTGTACGACGGGAGCCGCGACGCTCAGCACGAGCCCCATGTCGTGGTAGAGCGGCAGCCAGCCCACGCAGGTCACCGGGTCCGCGTCGGCGCCGTAGGCGGCCAGCGCCTGGCGCGCGTTGGCGACCACGTTGGCGTGCGTGATCCGCACGCCCGCCGGGGCGCGGGTGGATCCGGAGGTGTACTGGAGATAGGCGGTCGCCCCGGGGTCCGGCGCGGTCACCGGCCGGTCCCGGGCGGCGGGGCCGGGGACCCGGTCCGCGGCGGGGCCGGGGACCCGGTCCACCGCGACGGCCGGCACGCCCCCGTGCGCGGCGAGCCCGGCCACCTCCGCCATGGCCCGGCGCGTGGTCACCACGACCGCGGGACGCGCGTCGGCCAGCACCCCGGCGAGCCGGTCGCCGTGCCCGGGAAGGCCGGGCGGATACAGCGGTACGGCGACCAGCCCGGCGGTCAGCGCGGCCAGGAAAGCGGTGACGTACTCCGTGCCCTGCGGGCACAGCAGCGCCACCCGCGCCCCGGGCGCGGCCTCCTCGGCGAGCCGGGCCGCGAGCGCCCGCACGCGCAGATCGAGACTCCGCCAGGTCAGCGTGCGGTGAACGCCCCGCGAGTGCGGGGCGGGGTGGTCGACGAACGTGAACGCCCTGCGGTCGGGGGAGGTTTCGGCCCAGTGCCGCAGATACTCGGGCAGGGTCCGGTACGCGGGCGCGAGCGGGGGGCTGCTGTCCATCGGGCGTGGCTCCTCACGGCGTGGTCTCGGCCGGCGGGTCGGGCGGATCAGAGCGGGATTTCGCTGTTCAGAGCGGGATGTTGCCGTGCCGGCGCGCCGGCATCGGGGCGCGCTTCCCGCGCAGCGCGCGCAGGGCACGGCACAGGTGCGCACGGGTGTCCCGGGGGGCGATGACGGCGTCGACGTACCCGCGTTCGGCGGCGGGGTAGGGCGATCCGTGGGCGGCCTCGTACGCGGCGACGAGACGGGCGCGCAGCGCCTCGGGATCCTCGGCCGCGGCGAGTTCACGCCGGTGCAGCACGCCGACGGCGCCCTCCGCGCCCATGACGGCGATACGGGCGGTGGGCCAGGCGAGGTTGAGGTCGGCGCCCAGGTGTTTGGAGCCCATCACCGCGTAGCCGCCCCCGTACGCCTTGCGCACCACCACCGTGATCTTCGGGACCGTCGCCTCGGCGTAGGCGTACAGCAGCTTGGCGCCGCGCCGGATGATGCCGGCCTGTTCCTGGCCGACACCGGAGAGGTAGCCGGGGACGTCGGCGAAGGTGAGCAGCGGGATGCCGAACGCGTCGCAGAACCGCACGAACCGCGCGGCCTTCTCGGAGGCGTCGATGTCGAGGACGCCGGCCGCGTGCGCCGGCTGGTTGGCGACGACCCCGACGGTGGCGCCCTCGACCCGGGCCAGGGCGCAGATGATGTTCGGCGCGAACAGCTCCTGCACCTGCAGCAGTTCGCCGTCGTCGACGACCGTGTGCAGGAGGTCGCCCATGTCGTAGGCCTGTCCGGTCCGGTCGGGAACCAGCGTGTCGAGCCGGGCCCCGTCGGGGGCGGGCGCGGGCGCGTACTCCGGTGGCCGTCCGAGGTTGTTGGCGGGCAGGTACGACAGCAGGTCGCGCACGGTGTCGAGGGCGTCCTCCTCGTCGACGGCCAGGAAGTGGGCGTTGCCGTTCACGGAGTTGCTCGCGCGGGCGCCGCCCAGCTCCTCGGCGGTGGTGCGCTCGCCGGTGACGGCCTCGATGACGTCGGGCCCGGTGACGAACATGTGCGAGACGCCGTCCACCATCACGGTGAAGTCGGTGATGGCCGGCGAGTAGGCGGCGCCGCCCGCGCAGGGGCCCAGGACGACCGAGATCTGCGGGACGACCCCGGACGCCCGCACGTTGCGGCGCACCAGCTCGGCGTAGAGGGCGAGCGAGGCGACGCCCTCCTGGATCCGGGCGCCGCCGGAGTCGTTGAGCCCGACGACCGGACAGCCGGTCTTCAGCGCGAGGTCCATGAGGGCCACGGTCTTCTCGCCGAAGGCCTCGCCCATGCTGCCGCCGAAGACCGTGGAGTCCTGGGCGAACACACAGACCGGCCGTCCGTCGACCGTGCCGTACCCGGTGACGACCCCGTCCCCGTAGGGCCTGGAGGCGCCGTCCCCCGTGGACCGGGCCCGGACGAACCCTCCGGTCTCGGTGAAGGAGCCCTCGTCCAGCAACCGTTCGATCCGCGCCCGCGCACCGAGGGCCCCGGGCCTCCTGGGTGTGCCCGGCAGCACCGCCCGCGCCCGGCGGCGGGCCAGGTCCGCGATGCGGTCGGCCGTGCGGTCGGCGGTGGGCTCCGCCGCGCTCGCCGCTGTCGCGGTCCTTGCCGCGGTAGCCGCGGCCGCTGTCGCCGCAGCCGTCGTCGTAGCCAGGGATGTTGTCGCCTCGCGCGTCACAGCCACCTCCGAAGTGGTTCTCGAATATGGCAGCGACACGGGAGCGAACCGGAGGGATCACCGTTCTGTTTGCGGGAGTTGAGTCCTCGGGGACGCGGGTTCGTCCTGGCGTGACAAGGCCGACGGCGGCGCACACCCGCACGGTCCGAAGCCGACGGCGTCAACCGACCCGTGATGCGGCCGAGTTGGGACAGAGCCCCGTCGTTCACCGCGGGCGGGGTCCTGGGATAGGGTCCGACCGGTTCCGGCTACCGAATGACGACGCGCCGGTACGGGGAGTGTCGGAGGGCGGCAGAGCGATGGAATCGCAGGTGGGCGACGGCGGATCCGTGGACCTGGACGGCGCGCGGCTGGAGTCGATGACTCCGCAACCGCTGCTGACCCGGGACTACGAGACGCGCCCCTCGCTCGTGTACGAACGGCTCAGACAGCAGCACGGTCCGGTCGCGCCGGTCGACCTGCTGGGGGTGCCCGCCTGGCTGGTCCTGGGCTACCGCGAGTCGCTCGAGGTGCTCCAGGACGACGCCGGGTGGCCCAAGGGGCTGGAGAACTGGCGGGCCCGCTCGGAGGGCCGGGTGCCGGCCGACTGGCCGCTCGGCCCGTCCCTCGAGGTCAACCATGTGCTGATCCAGGGCGGACCCGGCTACCGGCCGCTGCGGACGGCGTGGGACGCCGCCCTCAAGCCGTTCCAGGACCCGCGCCACCCGCAGGCCAAGCGGCTGAAGACGGCCGTCGGCGCCTACGCCGACGAACTGATCAGCCTGGTGGGGCAGGCCGGCGGCACGGGCTGGGCGGACCTGTCCGCCCAGTTCTCGCGCCCGCTGCCGCTGATGGTGGCCAGCCATCTGCTCGGCTTCCCCGGTTCGCAGGGCGACGACGCGCTGATGGACATGTGGCGGGTACTGGACGCGGGTCCGGACGCGGAGCCCGCCCTGGAACGGCTGCTGGCGGCGCTCGCCGAACTGGCCGCGGGGAAGCTGGAGAACCCGGGGGAGGACTTCCCCTCGTACCTGCTGGCCGCGCATCCCGAACTCTCGCTCGACCAGCTCGCCCGCGAGTTGTTCATGCTGCTGGGCATGACCTCCGACCATGTCGGCATCCTCATCTCCAACACGGTGGTCGAGGTCATCTCGGGCGAGGGCGGCGTACGCGCCAGCCTGTCCGCCGGGATGGTCCGGGAGAGCATGAACCGGGTGGTCATGCGCAAGCCGCCGCTGGTGAACTTCGTGCCGCGTTTCGCGGCCGAGGACACCCGGCTCGGGAAGTACACGATCCGGGCCGGCGATCCGGTGTGGGTCTCCTCCGCGGCGGCGCACGCCGACCCCGTCTTCGCCGCCCACGCGGAGTCCGGCACCACCGTCAGCACCCGGGCGCATCTGGCCTGGGGCGCGGGCCCTCGCCAGTGCCCCGCGCGCGAACTCGCGTCGACGGTCGCGGCGGTCGGCGTGGGCCGGCTGTTCGAGCGGTTCACCCACCTGGACCTCGCCCTCCCCGTCGACCAACTGCCGTGGCGCTCCTCGCCCTTCATGCGCGGCCTGCGCTCGCTGCCCGTGCGGTACGAACTGGCCACGACGCCGGAGCAGCCGTCCGCGCCGGTCCCGGCCGAGGAACCGGCCGGGACCGGACTGCCCGATCCGGCGGTCCGCCAGCGCTCGTCGCTGTGGCGCTATCTCACGGGCCTGATCGGCGTGGGCCGCTGACCCGGGGCATCGGCGCGCGTCGGACTACGGCTGCCGGAACACCCGGCCCAGTTCGATGCCGCCGATGCGCGGGGCCCGGCCCGTCGCGTTGCGGAAGGTCACGCTGTTGACGCCCTTGCGCAGGTCGACGGGGACGCCCAGCGTCCAGTAGTCCTCGCGGCTCCAGGTGTTCTTGAAGGTGATCCTCAGCGGCGCCGCGGCGCCGACGGTGAGATCCGCCGTACGGGACAGGATGTCGGTGTTGTACGCGTGGCCGTTGTCGCGGCGGTCGTCGTGCGCGTAGTGGACGACCAGCACATGGCGGCCGGAGTCGGGCGTGCGCACCGTGAACTCGGCCGCGCTGTAAGGGCTGTTGCCGAGGTCGTCGATGCAGGAGCCGCCGAAGGCATGGGCGGAGCCGATGAGTTTCGCCCCGCCGGTGAGGGCGGCGGACGCGGCGGCGTAGCAGAGGGTGTCGGCGGTCGAGCCCGCCCCCGACACGTCGAGGGACCGCACGGCCGCGTGCCCGGCGGTCAGCGTGACGCGGTTGTTGCCCGCGACCAGGTAGAGCCGCAGGGGCCGGTCAGGCGCCGCCGTCACCTGCTCGCCGTGCAACGTGAGCCGCACCGCCGCCGAGGCCCGCGGCACGACGGTGCAGTAGCCGTCGCGAGGGGCGTAGACGTCGAAGACGGCCCGGTCGCCCGCCCGCAGGACCAGGGCGCCCGTGCCCGCTCCGGCCGACGAGGAGTAGTCGTACGACGGGCTGCCGCCGATGTCCGCGAGGGTCGCCTCGTAGGACGCCGAGGGTGCGCCGGTGCGCGCGGTGAGGTCGAGGCGGTCGAGGGAGACCTCGGCGTCGTCCCTCGCGAAGGTCAGCACATGGGGGCCGGCCGACAGCTCGACACCGAGCTCCTTCTTGGCTCGGTAGGCCCGGTTCTGGGTCGAGGGGTACGTCACCGTGACCGGGTCCGCGCCGTCGACGAGCAGCTTCTGGGTGGCGGGGGCGCCGGACTCGTTGCCGTAGAGGACCGCCAGGTCGTACGTCCCGTCCGCCGGGACCGTCACCGTGAAGTCGACCCGGTCGGCGACGGTGTCGAGGGCACCGGCGTCCTGCGTGCCGGAGGTGGCGTAGCCGTCGGCGGCGGCGACCGTCCCCGGGGTGCGGACCCGGCCTGCGGTGACCGCCGCGTCCTGGGCCGCGTACGACGCCGACCAGGGCACGGACGCGGTGGAGGGGGTGCCGGCGCCGCCCGGGGTGAGGACGATCCGGTAGGCGGACATCCTGTGCCCGCCGCGCAGCGGCACGGTCACCGAACCGTCGTCCGCCACCTCGAGCCCGGTACGGGCGAGGACCCGCGGAGCCGCGTGCTGCCCCTCGTATCCCGACCAGGCGGCCTCGGCGACGGTGGCGACGACCGTGCGGCCGAAGACGGCGCCGGGGACGCCGCGCACCACGACGTCCGTGTCGCCGTCCGAGCCGCCGAGCAGCACCTGGGCCTGACGGCGCGAGATGTCGAGGGAGGCGAGGCCCTGGAGGGTGTCCACGGTGTGCGGCTGCGGCGGGGTGACCGCGACGGTGTCGCCGGTCAGCCCGGCGTACCAACGGAAGAACCACCAGCCGCCGTTGGGTGTGTTCGTGCGCACCACGTTGCCGTCCAGGTTGCCGGCCGCGTCCCAGTAGGCCTGGTTGGCGTACACCTTGTTCCGCTCGAACATCGACACCCACTGCACGAGTTGTCCCGGCACGGACAGATCGCGGCGGTTGGCGTACTCGTCGATGCTGATCCTCAGCGGTGCGATGCCCAACCGGCGTTCGATCGCACGGTAGTCGTCGTGGTGACGCTGGAAGTCCCGCAGCGAGTCGGGACTCAACTCGTGCCAGGTCACCACCTGAGGAAGCACGTTCTCCCGCTGGGCGAAGGCGAGGAAGTCGCCCATCAGACGGGAGTGGTAGCCCGTCTCGTTGGGCCCGGCGATCCGCGCCCCGGGGTCGATGGCGCGGATACGCCGGTACACCGTCCTCCAGTCCTCGAAGAACCGGTCACGGTTGGCCTCGTACCGCGCCCGGTCGGGGACGCCGAGGTCGTACCAGATGCAGTCGGGCTCGTTGAACGGGATGTGGACGAAGCGGTCGGCGTGCGGGTCCGCCGACACCTTCTCGACGATCTCGTCGACCTTGGGGAGGTAGTCGTCGATGCCCAGGTCCTCGTACGGCCACCGGGCGTAGACGTCCTGCATCATCACGTTGATCTCGCCGCCGCCGTTGCGGAAGAACGACCCGGCGACCGAGAGCGCGCCCCCGTTGGGGTGCTGGGCGCCGCCCTCCGGTTTCTGCGTGATGCTGGTGATCTTCAGCGGTGCGAGTGCGGCGTCGCTGGGCACCCCGTCGTCGCCGATCCCGTACAGCGCGCCGTTGGCGCCGAGCAGCACCGGGCCTTCGGAGACGGCGAGGTCGACGGTGAGGCGCTGCGGGGCGGCCGCGGCGGCTGCTGCCGGGGGAGGTGTGTGACCGGTCACATCCATGCGAGGATTCTGGCCGGTCGTACCGAGGCCGTCAATGGAGCGTGACGAGTGGCCGGGTCACGGCGGCCGGGGAAGCCGGCGGCGAGGGCTCGAGCGGGGTCCCGGACGACCGCGGCCGGCACCCCTCGGCGCGCAGGCCGTTGGACAAGGAGCGGGGCCGCGGTCGGCCGGTCGTCGCTATCCGGTGCGCAGACCTGTCGGGGACCGGGCGGGGTCGGCGTCGGTCGGTCAGCGCCTTCCGGTGAGCAGGCCCGTCGGGACCGGGCCGGGGCGACGTCGGCCGGTCATCGCCAACCGGTGAGCAGGCCCGTCGGGACCGGGCGGGGCCGTGGTCGGTCGGTCAGCGCCTTCCGGTGAGCAGGCGTCGCGGATTGGTGACGCGGAAGGCGTGTGCCGTCGCCTCGCCCAGGCCGAAGCCGGGTTGCTCCGGCGGCTCCGCGTACGGACGGTCGGTGCCCAGCACCACGGCACTCGCGCCCAGGGCACGGACGATCGCGCCGACGGCGCCGGGGCCGTACGAGGACGTCTCGACGAAGACGCCCGGGTCGGCCTCCTCCCGCCCTCCGCCGCGCGCGGCGAGCCGTTCGCCGTGCAGCGGCGCGAGCCCCGCCAGCAGCGCGAAACACACCCGCAGCCGCGGATGGCGCGGCCGGCCGAAGGCCCGGAAAGCGAACCAGGCGGAGTGCATCTGCTGGACGTAGGGGACCATCGCGGGCCACCAGCCCGGCACCTCGGACCCCCCGGGCGCGGCCGGCCCCGGGTGGACGAACAGCGGCAGACCGCGTTCCTCGAGCAGATCGAGCAGCGGGGCGCAGCGCGTGTAACCGGCCGCGTCGGCAAGGGCGTTCGCCGGCAGCTGGAGTCCGACGAAGCCCTGGTCGAGGTTCTCTGCCAACAGCCGCGCGTCGATGTCCCGCACACAGGCCGCGGCCCACGCGCCGAAGGGCTCGGGGAGGGCGGCCGCACCCCGGTGGTAGGCGTCGAGCAGAGGGCGCGCCTCGGCCGGGGGCAGCCATTCCACCCCGATCGGGGCGGACAGCGACACGAGCGCCCGGCCGAGTCCGTCGGCGGCGGCGATCTCCGTGCGCCTGGCCACGTCGTGGTCGGCGGGCGGGACCTCGTAGGGCGGTTCACCGTCCAGGTGGAGCGTCCAGCCGTCCAGGCAGGGCGGTTCGCGGCGCGACCGCAGCGCGGCCACCAGGGACGGGGTCCACAGATGCTGGTGGACGTCGACGGCCGTCATGACGCTCCTGCCGATGCCGATGCCGATGCCGATGCCGATGCCGATGGTGTTGGTGTTGGTGCCGGTGCCGGTGCCGGTGCCGGTGCCGGTGCCGGTGCCGGTGCTGGTGGTGCCGGTGCTTCCGCGGCCGCCGCCTCCGTCACCCAGGTGTGCAGTGAGCCCCGCAGGTCCTCACGGCCCAGGACGGCGCGGCTCACCGCCTCCACGTCCACCCCGCAGGGCCGGTCGTCGTCCAGGCGCGGCACGATCGCGCGGATCGCGTGGTGCAGGAGCGCCGGGCCCCGCCCGAGCGCCGACGGCGCCGCCAGATCAACCGCCTGCGCCGCGACCACGGCCTCCACGGCGAGCAGGTGCCGCAGCAGGCCCAGGATCGTGGTCAGCCGCCGTGCCCCGAGCGCCGCGTTGGTCGAGTCGTCCTCGACGGCATCCGCGCCGTGCCGGGGGTCGGTGCTCACCGGTACGGACAGCATGCGGATCTCGGCGACGAGGGCCTGCGCGGTCTTGGTCAGCGGTGCGAAGCCCGAGCGCTCCGGGCCGTACGGCGAGAGGTTCGCGGGCAGTCCGCTCACGGCCGGGTCCAGCAGGCGACGCATGCGCTCCGCCGACACCGACGCGGTCTGCGTCAGCGCCAGCGCGAGGGTGTCGAAGGCGAGGGCCAGGGCCGGGGTGTGGAAGTTGCCGGACGAGACGATCTCGCCGCTGCCGGCCAGCACCACAGGGTTGTCGCCGCAGCCGTTCAGCTCCGGCCGCAGCGCGGCGTCGGCGAAGTCCAGCGCGGTGTACAGCGCCCCGTGCACCTGGGCCGCGCAGCGCAGGCTGACGGGGTCCTGCACCCGGCGCGCGTTGCGCGGATCGACCAGCTCGCCGCCGGCCAGCAGGGCGCGCAGGCCGGCCGCCGCGCGGGACTGACCGGGGGCGGGGCGCAGGCCCAGCACCCGGGCGTCGAGCGGGCTGGTGTTGGCCCGGAACCCCTCGTAGGTGAGCGCCGTGACGGCCTGGGCGAGCGTGAGGAGGGCGGCCGCCTCGTGCAGGGCGAGGGCGCCCGTCCCGGCGGCCAGCGGGCTCGCGCTGCACAGCACATGCCCGTCCCTGGGGCCCAGCACCGCCGGGGCGAGACCGGCCCGGCGCAGCGCCGTGCCGCCGTCGAGCACCTCGCCGGCGAACTCGGCGGCGCCCTCGCCGATGGCGACCAGGCCGACATGGGCCATCTGACACAGGTCGGAGGCGCCGATCGACCCCACCTCGGGGACCACGGGATGCACCCGCGCGTTGAGCATGTCCACCAGCAGCCGCGGGATCTCGGGGCGTACCCCGCTGCCGCCGCCCGCGATGCCGTTCACGCGGGCGAGGACGGCCGCGCGCACGACGGGCGCCGGAAGCGGTTCACCGACCGCGTCGGCCCGTCCCCGGACCGTACGGACACTGAAGAGCTCGAGCTCTTCGCGCGGCAGGGCGTACGAGGAGCGGGAGCCGAGGCCCGTGGTCAGGCCGTACGTCGGCACCTGGCGGTCGACGACGTCGTCCACGACGGCCCGGTCGCCCGTCAGCCGGGGGAGCACCTCGTCCGCGAGGACCACCCGGGCCCCGTGGCGGGCGACGGCGACGACATCGTCGTACGACAGTGTCCGCCCGTCGACGAGGACCTCGGTGACCGCGACGCCGGTCACGAGAACCGCAGTTCCTGGCCGAGGCCGCGCTCTTCGGCCTTCCTGAGCAGAGCCGCGCCCAGCGCGATGTCGGAGAGCGAGAGGCCGCGGTGCCAGAACAGGTTCGTCTCGTCCGCGCTCTCGCGGCCGGGCTTGCGGCCGGCCACGATCTCGCCCAACTCGCCATGCAGATTGGCCTCGTTCAGCCTGCCGGAGTCGACGTGCGCACGCAGCGCGCCGAACGGTCCGGCGTGTGCCTGTCCCCAGTCGTCGACGACGATCTTGTCCATGATGTCCGTGAGCGTGAGCTCGACGGCACTGTTCGTGCCGTAGGGCACGACCAGCGCGCCGGGGGCGATCCACTCGGTCCTCAGCAGCGGTTCCGGCCGTTCCAGGCGGGACGCCTCGACGACGATGTCCGCGCCCTCCACACAGCTGCGCCAGTCCTCCGTCACGACGACCGGCTTGCCGAGGTCCCGCTCCAGCCGCTCGGCGAAGGCCCGCCGGCTCTCGGGGCGGCGCGAGTGGACGCGTATCTCGGTGAGGTCGAAGATCCGGTCGAGCAGCCGGACGTTCCAGTACGACGTGGCGCGGGCGCCTATGTGCCCGAGCACCGTCGAGTCCGGACGGGCCAGGTGGCGTGCCCCCAGTGCGGTGAGGGCGCCGGTGCGCATCTCGGTGATCGCGGTGGCGTCGAGCACGGCCACCGGCATGCCGGTCCGCGGGTCGAAGAGGTTGAGCATGGCCATCTCGGAGGGGAGCCCCTGCCGGTAGTTGTCCACGTAGTCGCCCACGATCTTGACCCCGGCCAGCGACAGCGGGGCGACATAGCCGCGGAGAACATTGAAGTGACCGTGGAAGGCGGGATCGGGCATGAGATGCACACGTGGCTCGATCACCGTCTCGCCCAGACCCTGGGCGCGCAGTCCGTCCTCGACGGCGTCGAGTATCTCGGTGTCGGTCAGCTCGAGCCGCTCGATGTCCGCACCGTTCAGGAACGTGAACAAGACCGGTTCCATGAGTTGTGTACCTGCCTCGGAGCTGGGGGTTTGTTGATTTCGTACGAACGTAACGCGCCGTTTACAGTCGGGCATTGACTGCCATTCAGTCACCGGTAACTCTGCATGACCATATGCAGTCGGGTGAGGGGCAGTCTTGATCAAGTTCGACGCGGTGAGCAAAAACTATCCGAACGGCACCACGGCCGTGGACGAGCTGTCCCTGGAACTCGCCGAGGGCGGCATCACGGTTCTGGTCGGCCCTTCCGGGTGCGGCAAGACCACGACCCTGCGCATGATCAACCGCATGGTCGAGCCGACCGCCGGGACGGTGAGCCTGCGCGGCCGGGACATCCGGGAGGTCCACGCCCCCGAACTGCGCCGAGGCATCGGGTACGTGATCCAGCACGCGGGACTGTTCCCGCACCGCACCGTCCTCGACAACATAGCCACCGTCCCGCTGCTCCTCGGCTGGAGCCGGAAGAAGGCGCGGGCGCGGGCGGCGGAGCTGCTGGAACTGGTGGGGCTGCCGCCCGAGATGGCCAAGCGGTACCCGAACCAGCTCTCCGGCGGACAGCAGCAGCGCGTCGGGGTGGCCAGGGCGCTGGGCGCCGACCCTCCGGTGCTGCTGATGGACGAGCCGTTCAGCGCCGTCGACCCGATCGTGCGCGCGGAGCTCCAGGGCGAGTTCCTCCGGCTCCAGAAGGAACTCCACAAGACGATCGTGTTCGTCACCCACGACATCGACGAGGCGATCAGGCTCGGCGACCACATCGCGGTGTTCCGCACCGGCGGCAGGCTCGCGCAGTTCGACACCCCCGAACGGCTGCTGGCCCGGCCCGTCGACGAGTTCGTGGCCGGCTTCGTGGGGCAGGACCGGGGCATCCGGCGGCTGTCCTTCGTCAAGGCGGCCGAGGTGCCGCTGCGCGCCGGGCCGGTGCTGCCGGCGACCTCCGCGGTGGCCCTCGCCCGGGCCGCCGACGAGCCCTGGGTGCTGGTCGTCGACGGCGCCCGGCGCCCGCTCGGCTGGACGGCGGTCGCCGGCCTGCCGGAGAGCGGCACGCTCGCCGACGCGCCGTTGACGCCCCTCGGCCACACGTTCAGCCTGGTCGGCGACTCGGCCCGGGCCGCCCTCGACGCGGCGCTGCTGTCGCCCTCCCGGCTCGCCGTGGGCGTGGACGCGGACGGCGCGGTCATCGGGGTGGCGGACGCCTACGAGCTGTCCGCGGTGACGGCCGCGGCGGAAGCGACGGCGACGGCGGCGGTGCCGGCCCGTCGGACGGTCCCGGAGCAGGTGGTCCCGGACCCGGCGGTTGTGCACAAGGCGGTTGTGCACAAGGCGGTCCCGGACCAGGCGGACGTGGGCCGGGCGGACGTGGGCACAGCGGGCGGTGCCGACGGCGTGGGCGGTGGTGAGCGATGAGTGGCGGCGAGCCGCTGATCCGGTGGGACTGGATCGGCGACCATGCGGGCGAGCTGGCCGACTACACCGGCGCCCATCTGCGGCTCGGCCTCCTGCCGGTGCTGTTCGGGCTGATCGTCTCCGTGCCGCTCGGGATCGCGTGCCATCGCTGGCGGTGGCTGTACCCGCCGGTGCTGACCGTGGCCAACATCCTGTACTCCATACCGTCCCTGGCCCTGTTCATGATCTTCGTCAGGTATACGGGGCTGACCGAGCGCACGGTGCTGATCCCGCTGACCCTCTACACGCTGTCGGTGCTGGTGCCCAATGTCGTGGACGGCCTCGCCTCGGTTCCCGACCCGGTCCGGCAGGCGGCCACCGCGCTGGGCTTCGGCCCGGTACGCCGCGTCGTCCAGGTCGAACTGCCGATCGCCGTGCCCGTCGTCATCGCCGGCGTACGCGTCGCCGCCGTCTCGTCCATCAGCCTCGTCGCCGTGGGGCAGCTGATCGGACAGGGCGGACTCGGCTACTACATCACCCGTGGCCTCCAGCTCGACTTCCCGACCCCGATCGTCACCGCGATCGTGCTGATCATGCTGCTCGCCCTCGCGACCGACGCGCTCCTGGTCCTCGCGCAACGGCTGCTCACCCCCTGGTCCCGGAGCAAGGTGACGTCGTCATGAACGATCTCCTGAACCAGGTCCGGCTCGTGGGGGACTGGCTGGCCTCCTCGAAGCAGTGGCACGGCGACGAGGGAATTCCCCGGCGGCTCGTCGAACACCTCACCTACAGCGGTCTGTCGCTGCTGTTCGCCGCGCTGATCGGGCTGGCCCTGGGGCTGCTCGTCGGGCACACCGGCCGGGGCGCGTTCGCGGTGGCCGGCGTGGTCAACCTCGCCCGGGCCATCCCCACGTTCGGCCTGGTGGTCCTCGTCGTCACGATCGCCGGACTGAGCACCACGCCGGTGCTGATCGCCCTGGTCGCGCTCGCGGTCCCGCCGATCCTCATCAACACCTTCGAGGGGGTCCGGGGCGTGGATCCCGCCACCCGGGACGCGGCCCGAGGGGTGGGCATGACCGAATGGGAGGTCCTGGTGCGGGTGGAGGTGCCCATGGCGCTCCCGCTGATCCTCCTCGGGCTCCGGATCGCCGCGATCCAGGTCGTGGCCACCGCGACCGTCGCGGCCTATCCCGGTCTCGGCGGCCTCGGCCGCTTCATCGTCGACGGGCTCTCCCGCAACGACTACCAGCTGGTGGTCGGCGGCTCCACCGTCGTCGTCGCGCTGGCGCTCGTCGTCCAGATCGCGTTCACCGCGCTGCGGCGCGTCCTCGTCTCGCCGGGCCTGCGGGTCTCGGCGTCGAAGTCCTGAATTCTCCCGATCTGTTCGGGGCCCGAGAAAGGAACCACCCGTGACCACCATGAACACCGTGCGACGCATGTCCAGAGGCGTGTCCAGGGGCGCCGCGTTCGGCCTGGTCGCCGCGCTCGCGCTGACCGCCTGCGGCAGCGGCGACGACAGCGACAGCAACCCGCTGACCGGCGGCGGCAGCAGTGCCGGCAGCGGCGACGGCAAGGCCCTCGTCGTCGGCTCGGCGAACTTCCCCGAGAACCAGCTGCTGGCCGAGATCTACGCCGAGGCGCTGGAGGCCAAGGGCCTTAAGGTGACGCGCAAGTTCGACATCGGGGCCCGGGAGGTCTACTACGACCAGGTGGTCAAGGGAGGCATCACCGTCTTCCCCGAGTACAACGGCGCCCTGCTGGCGACGGCGGTCGACAAGACCAGCACCGCGACGGGCACGGAGGACATCAACGCCGAGCTGAAGAAGAAGCTCCCGTCCTCGGTGGAGATACTCGACTCGGCCGCCGCGCAGGACAAGGACTCGGTCACGGTCACCGCCGAGACCGCCGCCGAGTACCACCTCAAGACCCTCGCCGACCTCGAACCGGTCGCCGGGGACTGGACGATCGGCGCCGGTTCGGAGTTCAAGACCCGCACCCAGGGCTGGGTCGGTCTGAAGAAGGTTTACGGCGTCGAGTTCGGGAAGTTCCAGCCGCTCGACGCGGGCGCCCAGAGCACCCTGCTGAAGCTGCTGAAGTCCGACAAGGTGCAGGCCGCGAACATCTACACCACGGACCCGGCCATCGTCGAGGACAAGCTGGTGGTGCTGGAGGACCCGAAGAACCTCTTCTCCTCGCAGAACATCACGCCGCTGGTCTACAAGTCCGCCGTCGACGACACGGCCAAGGCGGCGCTCAACGGCGTCTCCGCCAAGCTCACCACCGAGGACCTGGTGGAGATGATGAAGAAGCTCGTCAACGACAAGGAGGACGCCGCCACGGTCGCGAAGGAGTGGCTGACGAAGGCCGGCCTGGCGAGCTGACTGTTCGGCCCCGCCGCGCGTCAGTCGTTCGGCCCAAGTCGTGCCCGTGCCCACGCCCCTGTCATTGCGGCCCGCCCCCGGACGCCCGAGGGTGGAGCCAGGTGGCGGGCGGCGGCGAGGAGGACGGGCGATGACGGACGGCGACGGCGCGGCGGACGCCGAGCGGCGGCGGCTGGCGGAGGCCGACGAGGGCGTGGCGCCCTGGCGGCGCTGGGGGCCGTACCTGAGCGAGCGGCAGTGGGGCACGGTCCGGGAGGACTACAGCACCGACGGCGACGCCTGGTCGTACTTCACCCACGACCAGGCGCGCAGCCGCGCCTACCGCTGGGGCGAGGACGGCATCGCCGGTGTCAGCGACGACGGACAGCGGCTGTGCTTCGCCCTGGCGCTGTGGAACGGCCGCGACCCGATCCTCAAGGAGCGGATGTTCGGGCTCACCAACACCGAGGGCAACCACGGCGAGGACGTCAAGGAGTACTACTTCCACCTCGACAACACGCCCACGCACTCGTACATGAAGTACCTCTACAAGTACCCGCAGGGCGAGTTCCCCTACGCCGACCTCGTCGACACCAACCGGGCCCGGGGGCGCGACGACTTCGAGTACGAGCTGCTCGACACCGGTGTCTTCGACGAGAACCGCTACTTCGACGTGTTCGTCGAGTACGCGAAGGCCGGGCCGGAGGATCTGCTGGTCGAGATCACGGCGCACAACCGGGGCCCCGACGAGGCGGTCCTCCATCTGCTGCCGACGCTGTGGTTCCGGCACACCTGGTCCTGGGCCGGCGGCACGGCCGTGCCCGCCCTGCGCGCGGCGGACGGCGGCATCCGCGCCGACCACGAGGAGCTCGGCCCCCGGTGGCTGTACCACGACGGCGCGGCAGAGCTCCTGTTCACCGGAAACGAGACCGACAACGAGCGGATCTTCGGGAGCCCGAACACCACCCCCTACGTCAAGGACGGCATCGGCCGCTACGTCGTGCACGGCGAGACCGGCGCCGTCGACCCCGCCCGTACCGGCACCAAGGCGGCCGTCCACCGGATGCGCACCGTCCCCGGCGGCGGCAGCACGACCCTCAGACTGCGCCTCACCGCCGCCGAACTCGCCGACCCCTGGCGGGACTTCGACTCGACCCTGGAGTCACGCCGGGCCGAGGCCGACGCCTTCTACGAGGACATCACCCCCGACGGCATGGGCGAGGACGAGAGGCACCTGGTCCGCCAGGCGCTGGCCGGCATGCTGTGGAGCAAGCAGTACTACTACCTGGACGTCCAGCGCTGGCTCGCCGAACACGGGGTCGACCCGCTGGCCGCCGACCCCCGGATCCGCAACAGCGCCTGGTACCACATGGTCAACGACGAGGTCATGTCGATGCCGGACACGTGGGAGTACCCGTGGTTCGCGGCCTGGGACCTCGCCTTCCACACCCTCGCCCTGGCCATGGTCGACATCGGCTTCGCCAAGGGCCAGCTGGAACTGCTGCTGCACCGCCTCTACCTGCACCCCAACGGCCAGATCCCCGCATACGAATGGAACTTCGGCGACGTCAACCCGCCCGTGCACGCCTGGGCCACCCTCTTCGTCTACGAACTGGAGAAGCACCGCACCGGACGCGCCGACCGCGCCTTCCTGGAGAACGCCTTCCAGAAGCTGATGAAGAACTTCACCTGGTGGCTCAACCGCAAGGACGTCGACGGCAACAACGTCTTCCAGGGCGGCTTCCTCGGCCTCGACAACATCGGCGTCTTCGACCGCAGCGCCCCGCTGCCCACCGGCGGCCACCTCGACCAGGCCGACGGCACCGCCTGGATGGCGCTGTACTGCCAGAACCTCCTGGACATCGCCATCGAACTGGCCGTGGACAACCCGGTGTACGTGGAGCAGGCGCAGTCGCTCTTCGAGCACTTCGCGTGGATCGCCGTCGCCATGAACCGCGTCGGCAAGGACAACGCCAGCCTCTGGGACGAGGAGGACGGCTTCTTCTACGACGTCCTGCGGCTGCCCGACGGCAGCGCGACCCCGCTCAGGGTGCGCTCCCTGGTCGGCCTGATCCCGCTGGCGGCGACCAGCGTGATCGGCGGCCGCGCGGACCAGCGTTTCCCCGAACTCGTCCAAGGGGCAAGGGAGTTCATCGAGCGGCACCCGGCCGTCGAGGCCTTCGTCTCCCAACACGTCAGCGCGGATCCGAGCGCCGAGGGCCGGTACCTGTTCGCCCTGTTCGGCGAGGACCGGCTGCGCCGCGTCCTGGCCCGGATGCTCGACGAGGACGAGTTCCTCGGCCCGCACGGCATCCGCTCCCTCTCGCGCCATCACGCCGAGCACCCGTACACCTTCGAGGTGCACGGCGAGACCTACGGCGTCGGCTATCTGCCGGCCGAGTCCGACTCGGGGATGTTCGGCGGCAACTCCAACTGGCGCGGGCCGGTGTGGTTCCCGATCAACCTGCTCCTGATCCGCGCGCTGCTGAACCTGCACGGCTACCACGGCGCGGCCTTCACGGTGGAGTGCCCCACCGGCTCCGGACGGCTGATGAACCTGTACGAGGTCGCCCGTGAACTCTCCGACCGGCTCACCTCCACCTTCCTGCGGGACGCCGAGGGGCACCGCCCGGTGCACGGCGCGCGGCCCCAGTTCGCCAAGGACCCGCACTGGAAGGACCTGATCCTGTTCTACGAGTACTTCCACGGCGACAACGGCGCGGGCCTCGGCGCCTCCCACCAGACCGGCTGGACCGGCCTGGTGGCGGCCACCACATCGCTGTTCCACACCCTCACCGCCGAGGAATGGCACCGCGGCGGCCGGGAGTCGCTGCGGCCGAAGAGCGACGGCGACCGCGAGGAGCCCCTGTCATGACGGTGCTCTACGAGATCAACACGGCCGTCTGGCTCGGCGAGTTGAGCGGACGGTACGGGCGCCTGGTCACGCTGGGGGACGTGCCCGGCGAAGCCTGGGACGAGATCGCCCTGCCCGGCATCGACACCGTCTGGCTGATGGGCGTCTGGGAGCGCAGCCCCGCCGGACTGCGGATCGCGCTGCGCGACGAGTCCCTGCGGACGTCGTTCCGCGCCGCCCTGCCCGACGTCACCGAGGCGGACATCGCCGGATCCCCCTACTGCGTACGGGACTACGTCGTCGACGCCTCCTTCGGCGGACCGCGGGGACTGGCCGAGGCCCGGGGGCAACTGGCCGCCCGGGGACTGCGGTTGATCCTGGACTTCGTCCCCAACCACGTCGCCCCCGACCACCCCTGGGTCACCGGGCACCCCGACCGGCTGATCCAGGGCACCGCGGACGACCTGTCCCGGAGCCCGGGCGACTTCATCGAGTCCGGTGGTCGCGTCCTCGCCCGGGGACGCGACCCGTTCTTCCCGCCCTGGCCCGACGTCGTGCAGCTGAACGCCTTCGGCGACGCCCTGCGCGCGGCGACCGTGGCCACGCTGGTGTCCATCGGCGACCAGGCGGACGGCGTGCGCTGCGACATGGCGATGCTGCTGATGAACGACGTCTTCGCGAAGACGTGGGGCGACCGGGCCGGCCCGCCGCCCGCCGAGGACTTCTGGCCGCACGTCCTCCCGCGCGTCCGCGAGCGCCACCCGGACCTCCTCTTCGTCGCGGAGGCGTACTGGGACCTCGAAGGGGCCCTCCAGCAGCAGGGTTTCGACCACTGCTACGACAAGCGGCTGCACGACCGGCTCCTGCACGAGGACGCCGACTCCGTCCGCGCCCATCTGCGGGCAGACCTCACCTACCAGCGAGGCCTCGTCCGGTTCCTCGAGAACCACGACGAGCCGCGGGCCGCCGCCGGACTGCCCGGCGCGCGGGGGCGGGCGGCAGCCGTCGCCGTCGCCACCCTGCCCGGCGCGACGCTCTGGCACGAGGGCCAGTTCGAGGGGCGCCGGGTCCGCCCGCCGGTGTTCCTCGCGCGCAGACCGCAGGAACCGGTCGACGAGCCGCTGCGCGCCTTCCACCACCGGCTGCTGACGGCCGCGGCCGCCGTCCGCCGGGGCGAATGGCGGCCGCTCGCCCCGACCGGCTGGCCGGACAACGACACCCACCGCAACCTGCTCGCCTGGACCTGGACGCACGCGGACGTACGCCACCTGGTCGTCGTCAACCACTCCGACCGCCCGGCCCAGGCACGGCTGCCCCTGCCCTGGGACGACCTGCCCGGGCCCGAGCACCGCCTGACCGACCTGCTCACCTCACAGTCGTACGACCGTGACGGCGGCGAACTGACCGACCCCGGCCTGTTCGTGGCCCTGGAGGCCTGGCAGACCCATGTCCTCGAGGTCCGGTGACGGCCCTTGGCGAGGGACCTCAGCCCATGCTCTTCGCGCCGTCCAGGGACTCCCGGATGATGTCGGCGTGACCCGCGTGCTGGGCGGTCTCCGCGACGATGTGCAGCAGGACGCGACGGGCCGACCAGCGTACGCCCGGCTCGTTCCACGGCGCCGGCGGCAGCGGGTGATCCGCGTTCAGATCGGGCAGGGACACGACCAGTTCGTCGGTACGCCGCGCCACCTCGTCGTACTCCTTCAGCACCCCCGCCAGCGTCTCGCCGGGCAGCATCCGGAACTCGTCGGCCCGCTTGGCGAAGTCCTCCTCGGTCATGCTGGTGAAGTCGGGCATCGAGGAGGGGCCCTCCAGGATGAACGCCGCCCAACCCCGTTCGACCGAGGTGACGTGCTTGATCAGGCCGCCGAGACAGAGTGCGCTCGTGGTGGTCCGCAGACCGGCCTGCTCGTCCGTGAGGTCGCGGGTGGTGAAGCGCAGGAAGTGCCGCTGCTTGGCGAGCGACTCCAGCAGATCGAAGCGCTCGCCGCCGACGGGGGCTGCGGTGGTCTCGCCGAGGGGGGTGGGCTTGCTCATGGTCGCCTTCTTCCGTGAGTGCTGTTCCGCGAACGAGTACCACGTTAGGAGCGATAGAGGTCAGATCCTGACCTAAAGGCGCCGGGTTCACCGCGAAGTCGCCACCACCTCCGCGTCCGCTCCCCAGGCCGCCGCGCACAGCGCGCGCTCGACCTCGCCGGTGTAGACGGCCGCGGCCAGCCAGGCACCGGCGAAACGGCCCGTGTCCGCCGGGAGCAGACGGCCGAAGGCGTCGCGTGAGCGGTCCGCCGCGGCGGACCGGAGCTCGCCGAGCAGATCGCCCGCGGTGGCGAGACCGACGCGACGCAGCCGCCCGCCGTCGCCCGCCCCGCTGTCCGGGAACGCCAGCACCCGGCGGCCCCCGGACACGGTCTGGTGCACGCGGCGGCGCAAAAGGTGCAACGGGGCCTCGTCCACCGGGGGAGCGGGGGCGGCGGGCGCGGCCGTCGACGCGGGCAGGTCCGCGTGCTGGAGACGGTCCAGGCCCAGATCCACCCGGTCGCCGGCCCGGGCCGGGTGCTCGGCGGCGAGCAGCAGGGCGCGCGGGAGCGGTCCCGGCGTGAGACGCGCGACGACCCGCAGCCGACTGCCCCGGGCGGCGGCCAGGAGGCGCAGGTTGTCGCGGTAGGGGAGCGCGGGATCGTCGTGGGCCACGGCGAGCCGGACCGTGCGGCCCTCGCACTCGGCCAGCAGCCGGTCGCCCGTCGCCTCCCGGACCGTGCCCGCCAGGGTGACGTCGAGGAACAGCAGGCCGTGCCCGCCGCCCAGGGCGCGCGCGACCTGCTCGGCGACCGGCACCGCCCACAGCCGGTCGAGCGGCTCGGCGCGCCAGGCGGCACCGGAGGCACGCACCGCCCGCACCCCGGCCCCGGCCCCGAGCCGGCCGGTCGGGGACACCGTCGCACCGGAGACCGCGAGGCCCGCCCGCGACAGCTCACGGTGGGTCAGAGCGGTGTCGCCGATCCGTACGGCCCGGTCCGCGGCGCCGGTCGCCCGGCCCGGGCCGCCCGGAGCCACGTCGGAGACCGTGTAGAGACGGCCCTCGGCGTCGGCGGTCCAGGTGACGGCTCCCGCGTATCCGGTCGTCGTCAGGACGGGCTCCGAGAACAGCCCGTACAGCCGCAGCGAGCCGTCCGGGGTGTACGGCTGACGTACGCCGCCGCGCAGTTCGGCCAGGTCCTGGCCGGTCGCGAACGGCAGACGGTGCGCCATGCCGAGCACGGTGCGCAGCGCCTCGACCAGGTCGGGCAGTCGGTGGGCGGGGTCGGCGGAGCGGGCCGCGCGGACCCCGTTGACCACGGAGACCGCGGCGGCGGCGACCCGGGGGAGCCCCGCGAGCCGCGCGGTGTGCGCCGCCCGCAGAAGCTCCGCCTGGAGCACGGCACCGGATCCGTCCGCACCGGCTTCGAGTACGGCGGCCGTCGCGTCGTACACGGCCCGCGCGGCGGCGAGTTGGCCCGGGTCGGCGGTCTGGGCGGTCTGGGCGGTCTCGGCGGCCGACGGCTGCGACGCCCCTTCGCCCTCAGACTGCGCGGACGTGCTGTCGGGAGTGCTGCCGGACGTGCTGTCGGGAGTGTCCTCGGCCACCGGCGCGGCCGAGGCCGCCGCCGCGCGGTGCAGACAGTCGGGGGCGAGCAGACAACCGCAGCGGATCGCGTTCGCGCTGGTCACCGCGCCTCCGGGCGCGTGCAGTTCGAGGTCGGTGTCGTCGTCGACGGCGATCCGCACGGTGTCGCCCTCGCGGACGGCCGGACGCGCCGTCAGCTTGGCGACGCCCGCGTCCAGCCGCTTGCGCAGCCGGGGCGAGAGCGCCTCGACGAGTTCGGCGGTGACGGACGGCGCGACAGGCGGCAACAGGTCCTGGCTCATGCGATCTTCTCCCCTACCCAGCGGGCGAGTTCGAGCGGACTGAGAGCGGCGACGGGCATGCCCGCGGCGACGAGCTGCCCCGCGACGCCCGTGGAGTAGCGCGGCCGGCCCGTGTCGTCGAGGCTCGCGCAGCCCAGCACGTGGCAGCCCGCACCGACCAGCGCACGCACCTCCGCGAGCAGCCCGCCGAGCGGATAGCCCTCCTCGAAGTCGCTGACGACCACGACCAGCGTCCGCGACGGCACGGTGACCAGCTCGCGGGCGTGCCGCAGCCCCGCCGCGATGTGCGTGCCGCCGCCCACACTGACCTCCAACAGCAGCGACAGCGGGTCCTCGACATGGCCCGTGAGGTCCATGACCTCGGTGGAGAAGGCCAGGAAGTGTGTCGACAGCGTCGGCACCCCGGCCAGCACCGACGCCGTCAGCGCGGCCCACACCGTGGACGCCTCCATGGACCCCGACACGTCCGTGACCAGGATCAGCCGCCAGTCGGCGGCCCGCCGGGCCCGGGTGCGGAACACCGGGTGCTCGGGGATGACCCGGACCGTGCCGTCCGGGGCGCGCCGCGCGGTCGCCAGGTTGGCGCGCAGCGTACGCGGGAGGTCGAGGCCGCCGCCCGGACGGCGGCTGGGGCGCGGCAGCGCCGTGCCGTGCAGCGCGGGGCGCAGCCGGGTGGCCAGTTGCCGGGTCAGCGCCTCGACCAGCCGTCGTACCAGCGGACGCAGCGCCGCCAGCCGGGCCTCGGGCAGCCCGCCCGCGTGCCGCAGCACGGTACGCAGCAGATCGACCGAGGGGCGCACACTGTCCGCGTCCAGCTCCGAGAGCACGTCCCTGCGGCCCGACGCGGCGGCCGCCGCCAGCACCTCCTCCCGGATGCCCGGCCCGAACAGCGCGGCCAGCTCCTGCGACCACTCCCGCACCCCGGGATACGGCACCTCCCGGCCACCGCCGGCCCCCGGTCCCGTCAGATCCCCGCGGCTGCCCTCGCCGCGGCCGCTGCCGTACAGCTCGTCCAGAGCCGTCGCCAACGCGCGTGCGGACGCCGGGAGTTGATCGCTGCGACGGCCCAGGAGGAGCCGCCAACGGTCGGCGGGGGCGAGCCGCCGGTCGGGACGCTCCGGCCCGGGAGGCGCCGACTCGTCGGCGACGGTCCCTGCGTCCGGCGTCCGTTCGTCGCCGCCCGGGGCGGGCAGCAACCCCAGTGACCGCAGGGCGGCGCGGGCCGCGAGGTCCGCCCCGGCCCAGGCGGCGAGCGCGGCCGGGTCCAGCCCGTCGGTGTCGGCGACGCGTCCGGTGCCCAGGCGTTCCTCGACGGCCGAGAGGAGACGGTCGCGGGCCGCGGGACTCAGGGTCTCGAAACCGCCCCGCAGCGCGGGCAGCCGGTCGAGGAACTCCCGGTCGGGCAGCTCCGACACCCGGCCCAGCAGCGGCTCCAGCGCGGGCGCCGCCGCTTCCAGCAGCGGGCCCGCGGCGGCCAGCAGGCCGCTCAGCCGGGCCGTCAGAGCCGACCGCGAGTCGGGGTCGACGGCGCCGTCCACCCAGGACGCGACCCGGTCGCCGAAGGCCCCGGCGCTCTCCTGTCCGAGCAGCACCCGGACCGCTCCGGCGGCGCCGCGCATCAGCGGGGAGCCGTCGGCGGCCAGCCGGGCGAGGGCGTCGGTGAGCCGGATACCGCCCAACAGGTCGGCCCGGTGCGCGAGTTCGAGCAGGGCGTGGGCGTCGGCCGGGTCCTCGGACCCGGTCAGTCCGTCCACCTGCCGCACCGCGGCCGCGGTGAGCAGCTCGGCCACGGCGGCCGCCCGCGCCGTACGGCCCGCGTCGGCGCCGAGCCCCGGCACATGACCGGCCCGCAGCCGGTCCGACACGGCCAGCCCCGCCAGGAGTTCGGGCAGCGTACCGGCCAGGGGCAGTACCTCGGCGACATCGTCGAGCCGTTCGTCCGCCAGCGTCGGCAGGCCGCACTCCGCGGCTTCCGCGAGCCCCTGGAGCACCTGCGCGGCCGTCGGCCCGCCGGCGTCCCGCTCCCCGCGCCGGCGCTCCCGCAGCACACCCTCGGCGGCCTGCGCCGCGGTGACCCCGCGCACGCCGGCCGCGGTCAGCATGGCCGCCGTCGCCGGCGTCCACCTCACTTCCCAGCGCGAGGTGAGGGCCTCGGCGCCGCCCGCGCCGACGACCTCCCGCGCCTCGCCGTACGGCACACCGCACACCGTCAGCCGGCGCAGCAGCAGCTCACGGCGCCGGTCGAGGTCCGACCGCAGCGGATCGAGCCGCAGATCCCGCGCCGGGCCGGAGGCGTTCTCCGGACCCGGCAGGCCGAGCCCCGCCACCTCGTCCTCGACCGCCGGGACGAGACCGCTGCGCGGCGCGCCCGGCGCGGGACGGCCGGTGCGCGTGCCGACCAGCACCCGCTCCATCGCCCGCGCCACGGCCCGTCCCCGCCCGTACGGCTCACCCTGCGCGAGGACCGTCTGCACCGCCTCGACCAACTCGCCCCGGCCCGCCGCGGGCAGCCCGCGCAGCCGGGCCAGATCCGAGGCCAGCCGGGTGATCTCGCGCGCGTCGGCCGGCCCGGACGGATGCCCGAGGTCGCGCAACGCCGCACACACCCGCACGGCCGCCCCCGTCAGCGCCTCCTCCAGCGCCGCCGGATCGCCCGCGGCCCGCAGCACCATGTCCTGCCACTCCGGATCCCGGATACCGGCCGGATAACCGGACCGCTCGTCCAGCAGGGCATAGGCGTACGGAATGAGCGAGGTGACCCACCCCACCCGACTGCCCCCGCCCCCGGCACCCGGCCCGCCCTCCGCGCCCCGCTTGCCGACGCCCGGGACGACGGCTCCGGCATGTTCGCCGGTGACCGGGACGCTGCTGCCGCCCTGCCCGCCGGTGACCGGCATGCTGCTGCCGCCCTGTCCGTTGCCGGCCGGGGCCGCCGTGGCTCCGCGACGCCCGCCGGTGACCGGCACCCCGTTGTCGCCCTGCCCGCCGACGCCCCCGGCAGCGGCCTCGCCCTGCTCGCCGACGGCGGCCGGGGCGGAGCCGTCGACCGGTTCGGCGAGGGCCGAACCGGTCAGCGCGGGCGCGTGGAAGGCGCCGACGAGCACGGCGGCACGCTCGCCCCGCGCGGTGGCCTCGGTGATCCGGGCCCGCATCCACCGCTCACGCCGCAGGTCCAGCTCGGGCACCCCGCCGGACGCTGCCGCGTCCGCGCGCAGCGCCCACCCCGTCAGCAGGGCCGCACGGCGCAGCGCCTCGGGCGGCGAACCCGGGGCGGTGGCCTCGACGAGCCGGTCCCACAGGTCGTCCCCGGGACGGCCGGTGAGCCGGGCCCGCAGCGCGCCGGCGAGTCCGGGCACCGCTTCCTGCGCGGTGCCGTCGCGCCCCTCGCCCCACGCCCGGTCCGCGAGGGGCAGGTCGCAGGCGAGCACCGGGACGCCGTGCCGGGCGGCCCAGCGCACGGCGGCCAGCTCGGGCGAGAAGTCGGCGAACGGATAGAACGCCGGACCCCCGCCGCCCCCGCCCCCGTCCCTGCCCCCGCCACCGGGCGCGGCGGCCAGCGCGACCGGGGCACGGGTCTCCTCGTGCCCGAGCCAGGGCAGCCACTCCTGCATCTCGGCCGGCAGCTCGACGAGCAGCACGTCGGGCTTCGCCTCGTCCAGCAGCGCGGGCACGGCGGCGGCCAGCGAGGGCGCGTGGTGCCGTACGCCGATCAGATAGGGCGCGGCCGGGTCCGTGAGGGCGGCGAGCGCCTCGTCCGGGGATCCGGGCGAGCCCGGGAGGCCCGCGGAGTCCGGGAGAACCGGCGAGTCGGGGGAGCCCGGGAAGTCCGGGGAGCCCGGGGAGCCCGGTGAGTCCGGCGCGGTGGTGGGGTGTGGGGACACGGCCGTCAGCCCTCCAGGACCGTGCGCAGGTCCCACAGGGTGCGCCAGGTGGCGGAACCCTGCTCGGCGCGGCGCCGGACGGGCCCGTCCCAGTAGCCGCGCAGCCGGGCCGCGTCGGCCGGGTCGTCCTTGCGGACCACACCCAGCAGATGGCCCGGCAGCAGCCCGAGCACATCACGGTCGCCGGGGAAGTACGCCGCCGCGAGCGCCAGCGCACCCGCGACGGACACGGCCTCCGCGGTACTCATCACCGTGGACGGCCGCTCCACCTCCCAGCCCTCCGCCGACCGGCCCTCACGCAGATCACGGAAGGCGGTGACCAGCGCCTCCAGCACGGCGTCGTCGACCTGGAAGGGCGCGCCGGCCCGCTCCACCGAGGCCCGTGCCTGGCTGCGCACCAGGGCGGTCTCCGCGTCGAGGTCCGGAATCGGCCCGACCGTCTCGAAGTTGAAGCGGCGCTTGAGGGCCGCGGACATCTCCGAGACGCCCTTGTCCCGCAGGTTGGCCGTGGCGATGAGGTTGAAGCCGGGGGCCGCGTGCGCCAACGCGTCGTCCGATCCCGCCAGTTCGGGCACGGCGATGCGCCGCTCCGACAGCAGCGAGACCAGCGCGTCCTGTACCTCGGGCAGACAGCGCGTGACCTCCTCGACCCGGGCGATGGCGCCCCGCGACATGGCGGTCAGCACCGGCGAGGGCACCAGCGCCTGCCGGCTCGGCCCCTGCGCCAGCAACAGGGCGTAGTTCCAGCCGTACTTGAGCTGGTCCTCCGTCGTGCCCGCGGTGCCCTGCACGACCAGCCCGCTGGTCCCGCACACGGCGGTGGAGAGCAGCTCGGACAGCATCGACTTGGCGGTACCGGGCTCGCCGACGAGCAGCAGTCCGCGCTCGCCGGCGAGCGTGACCACGCACCGCTCCACCAGCGCCCGGTCGCCGACGAACTTGCCCTCCACGACCAGCCGGCGCGGCACCCCGTCCGGCGCCCCGGCCTCCTCGGGCAGTTTCAGGGCGCGGCCGTCGCTGCCCATGACGAACGTGACGACGGCACGCGGGGTGAGCCGCCAGGCGGGCGGGCGCGGCCCGTCGTCGTACGCGGCCAGGAAGGCCAGCTCGCCGGCGAAGCGGTCCTCGGGCGGGACGATCTGGCGAACCGGGCCGGGGGAGCCGGCGGAGTCGGAACCGGAGTCGAGGGACAGGGTGGTCGTGGTCATCGGCGCGCGTTCTTCCGTAGCGGGCGGGAGGGTGGTCATCGGCGGCGGCCCTTGCGGGTGGCGCGGGTGGTGAGCTGCTCGTAGGCCGGGGCGTCGCCGGAGCGGACGCGGTCCCACGCGCGCGTGAACAGTTCGGGCACCGGCACCAACGGCATCACGCGCGAGTAGAAGCGGACCGGGTAGAGGCCCTCCTTCCAGATCTCCAGCGGAAGCGCGGGCGATGCCAGGTCCAGCCAGCCGCACGGCAGGAACAGGGTGCGTCCGGCGCGCGCCCGCTTGGCCTCGACGACCAGCTCGCTCGCCGCGAGTTCGGCGCGGGCCTTCTTCATCCGGGCGGGCTTCCAGCCGGTCCAGCGGGCGCAGTTGCGGTCCGTGGGGTCCGGGAGGGCCAGCAGCTGGAGATAGAGCGCCGCCGCGTCCTCGCCGAGGCCGTGCCGTTCGGCGACCTCGGCGACCAGGCCGGGCACGGTGAAGGCCGGGTCCTGGGCGTGTCCGGAGGGTCCCTCGGGATCGCCCCCGGCCGCGAGCGCGCGGGCCAGCCCCTCGTCGAGGAGGGTCCGCAGGGCCCACATGCCCTCGCCCCGCCCGTGCCCGACCAGCCCCTCGACGAGGCCGAACACGGGGTCGTCGGGAGCTTCGAGCGCGCCCGCCCGGACCAGGACGGTCTCCTGGTCGCCGTACCAGGGGCGCAGCACCAGCGCCTCGCCCACGGGTGTCAGGCCGTGGGCGTCGGCGCCCCCGGTGGCGGGCAGCCCGTACGCCTTGCGCAGCTCGACGGCGGACGAGGTGCCCTTCTCCGTCCACGCGACGTCCAGGTCGAGCAACAGGCCCCGGTCGGCGACGCGGCGGCGCAACGCGGCGAGGCTCTCCGGCAGGAGGGCCCGCAGCGGGTGCCCGTACGGCAGGGAGTAGGCGAGTCCGGCCAGCGCGGTCACGGCACCCGTCAGGTTGTTCCGGCCGGGCAGCGCCGCCGGGTCCTCCGCGACCAGGTTGCCGTCCTTGTCCGGCCGTTGGACGGTGGTGCGGCTGATCCAGCGGGTCAGCCCCGGGTTGAGGATCTCCTCGGCGGAACCGGTGGGCAGGCCGCCCAGGGAGAGTTCCCCGGCGAGGTCCTCGGGCAGCCGCACGACCTCGCCGAGCCGCTCGGCCCACACCCGGCCCGCCGCCTCCGTGTCCGGCCCGGCCGTCCACAGGTCACCGGGGTTCCCGGGCAGCAGGGCGCCGACGAGAGCCGCCCGGTCGCCGCTCCCGACCGAGGACAGCAGGGCGTCGGCCAGCTCCTTCTGACGCGGCTTCAGCCCGGTCGCGGCGATCACCTCGGCGGTGAGCTGCTTCGGCAGGCCGGAGAGCAGCAGGGCCGCCTGCATGGGCCCCAGCCCGCCGCGGGTCGCGGTGGCGAGGGCGGCGGGCGCCTCCGGCTGCCAGGGCGCCGGGCCCTTGTCCCGGACGAGCCCGGTGACGGCGCTCAGCGCGTCGGCGGGGAACAGCGCCGGGTGCGCGGTCTCCCGCTCCAGCGTGAAGTGGGCGATCGCCCCGAAGACGCCGGACGGATCGTGGTCCAGGGCGAGCCAGTGCACCCGCCCCGCCTGCCGGTCCAGGTTCTGGCAGCCGAGGACGACGACGGTACGGCCGTCCCGGCGCAGCACCTGACCGACGCGTTCCTGCTTCTCGTGCGGCTCGCTCAGCACGACCTCGCGCAGGGCGGCTCCGGGGGCGGCCAGCGGACCGTCCGCGATCGCCTCGAACAGCAGCAGCAGCGCCTCGCGGTGCGCCTCGGTCACCGTGGCGGAGGCGGCGCGGTACGCGAGCGGGCGCAGCATGTCGAGCACCGGCGTCCACACCAGCCCGATGCCCGGCAGGGTGAACTCGTCGCTGCGCCATCCGTCGGCGGCCTTCGTGGTCCGGGAGGCCTCGGCCAGGGCCTTGCCGTCGGCCGGCTTCCCGGACAGCACGTGGTTCACGGCGCGGACCTGCCGCAGCGTGCTCCAGCGGACCTCGCTGCCCCACCAGCCGTGCACCTCGGTGAGCCCCGTGGTGGCCTCGCGCAGCGTCGCGTCGTCGCCGTGCTCGGGCTTGAGGTCGGCGAACATGCCGTCGGCCCGCCGCCGCTCCGCCTTCGGCCGCTCGACCGGCGGCGCCACGAACGCGGCGGTCGACTCCGCGAGCCGCAGCATCGCGCGCACCAGGGCGGCGACACCCGTGACGAGGCTCCCGTCGCCGAGCGAGGGCAGGGCGCGGGACACGACCTCCTGGACGACCTGGTCCGCGGACGGCACGAGGGCGGCGCTCTCCGAGGTCCCGTCGACCACCTTGGCCGCCGCAAGCTGCGCCTGTCGTTGCGTCAGCGCCTCCTTCGCGGCCCCCAGCATCGCGGCCGCCCGCTCGTCGGTCAGGGCGCGCAGCACCGCCGACGCGTCCTCGTCGCGCGGGCGAAGGGCGTGCCAGAAGTCGACCGGCGGGACGAACCGGGTGCCGGCGGCGAACTCGCCGCCGCGCTCCATCGGTGTCACCCGGCCCAGCTCCCCGGCGGCGGACGGGTCGTCGCCCGCGTAGAGGGCGATCTGCCGGTGCAGTGCGACGGCCACGGGCGCGGCCCCGCCCGGCAGCCGCAGCGCGCCGAGCAGGACGCCGGGCGCCCGCCCGTCGGCCCACGGCAGGGTGACGGTGCGGCCGTCCGGGGTACCGGCGACGGTGCGCGCCTCGGCGCCCTCGCCCTCGGTGCGCACCCAGCGGCCGAGCACGGTCCCGTCCGTACCGAACGGGCTCCGCTCCAGGCCGGGTTGGAGCGGCAGCACCTCGCAGTGCTGCTGCAACAGGCTCGTGTCCTGTCGGATACCGGAGGACAGGAACGCGGGCAGCGAGGCACGCCCGTGGGTGCCGGTCGCCGGGTCGTACTCGAGCCACACCTGCCGGCGGCCCTGCCGGCCCTGGCGCCAGAAGGAGGTGCCGTCGCCGAGGATGCGGCGGCTCGGCGGCACGACGGTGTCACCGGCGTGCAGTGTGCGTCCGCCGGTGGCGCGACCGCCGCCGGGGACCGGGATCGACGGTTCGCCCGCGTCGTTGCCGCCGTACCAGTGCGGAAGCTGCTCACCGCCGAGGGGGAAGACGTCGGCGGGGCGGGCCGACCAGTAGCCGTGCTGCTTGCCGTCCTGCCGCCACATGACGAGCAGTTCGCCGTCCGTGTAGCGGTAGCTCGGGCGCTGCCAGCGGTCCAGTGCGACGGGCAGCCGAAGGTCGTGCTCGAGCAGGATCTCCTCGGGGCCGACGACGATCACCTTGTGCGCGCGGGCGAGGATCAGCGCGGGCCAGGCCTCGCTGACGGCGAGCGTGTCGTCGCGGTCGCGCTTCGTCTCGGCGTCGAGCCGGCGCAGCGCCTCGTCCAGCGCTGGCCAGCCCAGCTCGTCCAGCAGGCCGGCCCGCAGGGTGTGCCCGAGCAGCGGCGCGACCGTGTGCGCGGCGACCACGGCGACGGCCGCCGGGCTGACCCGGGCGGCGATCGAGCGGAAGGGGCGCAGCCGGTCCAGCGCCGCCCGCGCGGCGGGCAGGCCGACGGCCGAGGCCAGTTCCCCGGCCGCGTCGTCCAGCCATGCGCGCAGCACCTCGCTGAGCACCGGGTGGGCGGCCAGCTTCTCCAGCACCTCGGACGCGGGGCGGTTGCCGCCGAGGGTGCTGATCTCGGCGTACAGCAGGCGGCGCAGGCGGGGGTCGGCCGCGACCGCGGTCAGGTCACGCCGGCCGGGCAGAGCCTCGCGCAACCAGCGGTCGACGGAGAGGTAGACGACCTGGTCGGGGGCGGGCAGCGTCAGCGGCACCCCCTGGGCCGCGCACAGGTCGAGCAGGTCGAGATCGGCGCCGGCGTGCCAGCGGCCCGAGCACAGATCGACGGGTCGGCCCAGGTCACGCAGCCGGGGCCCCATCCGCTCCACGAGGGCGAGGGTGGCCGGGGAACGGCCGCTGACATTGCCGCCGTGCTTGCGGTGCAGAGCCCACCGGCCGAGCCAGTCCGCCGGGTCCACGTCGGACGCCGTCTCGCCGGTGAGGAGCAGGTCCGCCCCGCACTCCGCGAGCAGCGCCAGCCAGAACTCGTCGTCCTCGACGGACCGCCCCAGGCCGGCCGGCATGATCTCCAGCAGCCGGGCCCGCACCTCCGGTTGACGCCCGGCGAGGACGGCGAGCGTCCCCCGGTAGGCGTTCCAGAAGGACGCGGGGGCCCGGACCGCGGCGGGCGAGGAGAGCAGGTCGGCGACCAGACCGCACTCCTCGGTGACCCGGTCGAGACCGGCGGCCTTGATCAGCCCGCGCGCGTCCTGCGGCAGCGAGGCGTACGGCGGCATCCCGGCCGCGCAGCGCTCCACGGTCAGCTGCCGGAACTGCGCCCAGGCCTCGGCCGCGTGGAGCCGTGCCGCGAGGGCCTTGACGTGCTCCTTGAGGGCCTTGACCGTGAGCGCCCCGGCGAACGCGAACTCCAGGAACACGGCCCGCTGCCGCTCCTCGTCCACCTTCAGCGCGTGCACCCGCTCGGCCTCCCGGGCCTTGCCGAAGAAGGCGGAGGCGTACGTCGTGTTCTCGTACTGGAGGAAGACGCGCGCGGCCTGCTCGTAGAAGGTGGGCAGGAAGTGCGGCACCGCGCGGCCGAGCCGGGTGCCGAGCGCCTCGAAGCCGTCCTTGGCGTTGCCGGGGCGGGACTTGGCCTGCCGCGCGAGCCGCTCCACGTCCTTGACCAGCGCCAGCGCGTGGTGGCCGTTCGCCGGGTCGTTGACCAGCGCCCAGGCCGGGAAGCCGAGCGTCTCCCGGCGCACCTGACCGACCTCGGGCGTCTCCGGGTCCCGGGCCAGTCCGAGGAAGTCCAGCGCCAGGTCCTCGGCCTCGCCCAGCGTGCCCGGCACGAGCCGCACTATCAGGCGGTCGTCCAGCGCGGGGTGGGAGTACCTGCGGACGGTGAGCGTGTCGGCGTCCTCGCGGGTGGTGCTCCCCGTGGGCAGCACGGCGCCCGCGTCGAGCAGCGCGCCCGCGGTGGTCTCGTCGTAGGTCGTCATGCCGCCCGCTCCTCGTCCTCGATGTCCCGCCCGGCGTACAGCGCGGCCGCCATGCGCATGCCCTCGGACCAGGCCACCGGCCCGATCAGACCGAGTTTCAGGACCCGACCGGCGGTGTCGGTGAACACCAGGGGGCCGGTCTCCGCCTGCTCGTAGCCCTCGTAGTCGCCGACCCACACCCGGGCCTCGACGGTGCGGTTCTCCTCGAGGACGGAGGTGACGGCGTGGCCGCCGCGCACGCGGTAGCCGAGCTGGGTGACCCGGCCGTGCAGGAACCGCTGTTCCTTGAACACGCCGCCCGCGTACTCCTCGACGGCGGTGCCCTCCTCGTCGAGCGTCGACGGGCGCCGCCACACCTCGCGGAACAGCTGCTGCGCGCGCTGCTCGACGCCGAGTTCGACGGCGAACTCCCGCAGTTCCTCCAGGTCGTCGAGGAGCACGGGGTGCGGGAGGCGGACCAGGTCGGGGGTGATGCGGACGGTGTCGCCGTCGAGATCGACCAGACCGAGTCCGCGCTCGGTGCCGGCGTCCCGCAGGAATCCGGCCACCTCGCCGTCGGCCCCGGTGACGACGAGGTCACGCAGGGCGGCCTGCCAGGCGGGGTCGGGCCACACCTGGGCGACCACGGCGAACGGCACCGGCAGCGAGCGCACCATCCACCGCTCCACGTCGGCCAGGCATCGGCGTTCGTGCCGTTCCAGCCACTCGGTGAGCTGACGCAGGCCCACCACCGCCGGATCGTCGGCGATCTTGGGCGGTACGGACTTCAACCGCCGCCCCGCCGCGTTGCGGCACACCACCTTGCCGTCATCGAGGGCGACTTCGTAGTCGCCGGCCGACACCCACCCCATGTGTGCCTCCCGCACCCGCAGTGATCAAGTGACGGGAACTGTAGAACAGGCCACTGACAACGGGATCCGGACGACGGCGGGGCGGGCGGCACCCTGGGGTCCGGCAGCGCGGGACCCCAGGTCAGCGCCCTGTGGCGGGCCTCGCCGGGGACCTCACGCGCCCTCGGCCGGCCAGGGTGTCAGCCCTCGACCCAGCCGTGGTTCTTCGCGAACTGCGCCAGGCCGGCCCGCACCTGGACGATCTGCTCACCGGTGAGCGACGGTGCCGCCGTCAGCAGCGCCTCGGTGACGTCCCGGGTGAACTCCTCGGTGCTCAGCACATCGCACAGGACGTCGTCGTCGGCGGCCAGCGGCTTGCCGTCCGCACCCCGCGCGAGCCGGACGTCGGACGCCTTCGGACCGCGCTCGCCGTCCTCGATCTCGAACTCCACCACGATGCCCCGACGCACCTGCGACTCGGGCATCAACATGTCGTTGACGTGCAGGAAGACGTCCTCCCCGCCGTCGTCGGGCGCGATGAAGCCGTAGCCCCGCTGACTGTCGAAGCGCACCACACGACCAGCAACCATCCCAACCCCCAGCAACCTCGAAACACCCACATCGGTGAACCTGCCCAGATCGTAGTCAAGGCGGCGGGCACCGGGCGACTCCGGGGATTCACTGGGCGCGATACAGCGTGGTGAGCAGTTCGATCACGGCCTGGGTCGCGGGGTGCGGGTCGTCGCGCCACCACACCAGACGGACGGCGACGGGCTCGGCGTCCCGCACCGGCCGGAAGACGACGCCGGGCCGCGGGTACTGGTTGGCGGTCGCCTCGGCGGTCATCCCGACGCTGCGGCCGGTGGCGATCACCGTCAGCCAGTCGTCGACGTCATGGGTCTCCTCCGTGAGCGGGCGCGCGTCGGGCGGCCACAGCTCGGCGGTGGTGGTGCCGGTACGGCGGTCGACCAGGAGGGTCCGTCCGCCGAGGTCGGCCAGCCGCACCGAGCGGCGCCGGGCCAGGGGATCGTCGGCGGCCAGCGCGCACAGGCGCCGTTCGAGGCCGACGATCGCCGCGTCGAACCGCCGGTCCTCCAGCGGCCTGCGCACCACCGCCATCTCGCAGGCGCCCTCCGCGAGACCGGCGCTGGCGGAGTTCACGCGCACCAGCTGGAGCTCCGTCTCCGGGCGCCGCGCCGCCCACTGACGCTGGAAGGCGAGGGTGTGGCGGCCGAGCGCCGACCAGGCGTAGCCGATGCGCAGCCGGGTGTGGCCGGAGGCCGCGTCCTGCACCAGGGCGTCCACCTCGCCGAGCACCCGTCGCGCGTGCGCCGCCACCCGCAGCCCGGTCGCGGTCGGCGTCACCACCCGGGAGGTGCGCCTCAACAGCCTTACGCCCAGGGCCTGTTCGAGTGAGGCCAGAGTCCGGGACACCGCCGCCTGGGAGACCCCGAGCACGGCGGCGGCGTCGGTGAAACCGCCCTCGTCGATGATCGCGACCAGACACCGCAGCTGCCGAAGCTCCACGCCCGGCCCTCGACCGCTCTTGTCCATGACTTCATCGTATAGATGGAGCCGCTCATGCATTTTGCGCAAGGCCGGACCGGGAGGACGATCCGGGTATGCCAGCCGCGCCCATACCCGCACCCGCGCCGACCGTCCCCCTGCCCACGCCGACCGCCCCCCTTCCCGCCACGGTCCCCGTTCCCGGGACGGTTCCCGTACCCGGGTCCCGGAGCGGGCGGCGATTCGCCGGGGTGGCCACCATGGTCGGCAGCGGTCTGTCCAACCAGACCGGCGCCGCGATCGGCTCCCTCGCGTTCCCCGTGCTCGGTCCCACGGGGGTCGTCGCGGTACGCCAGTACGTCGCCGCACTCGTCCTGCTGGCCGTGGGCCGTCCCCGGCTGCGGTCCTTCACCCGGCGGCAGTGGGCCCCTGTCCTGCTGCTGGCGGTGGTCTTCGGGACGATGAACCTGTCGCTCTACACGGCCATCGACCGCATCGGCCTCGGTCTCGCCGTCACCCTGGAGTTCCTCGGGCCGCTGACCATCGCGCTGGCCGCCGCGCGCCGCCGGGTCGACGCCTGCTGCGCGCTGATCGCGGCTGCGGGCGCGGTCACCCTGATGCGCCCGCAGCCCTCCACCGACTACCTGGGAATGGGGCTCGGCCTGCTGGCCGCCGTCTGCTGGGCGTCGTACATCCTGCTCAACCGCACGGTCGGCCGACGTGTCCCCGGGGCACAGGGCGCGGCGGCCGCCGCGGCCGTCTCAGCCGTGCTGTTCCTGCCGGTCGGCGCCGTCCTGGTCCTGCGCCACCCGCCGACCCTGCAATCCGTCGGCTACGCCGTGGCCGCCGGGGTCCTCTCCTCCGCCGTGCCCTGCCTCGCCGATCTGTTCACGCTGCGGCATGTGCCCGCCGCCACGTTCGGCCTGTTCATGAGCGTCAACCCGGTGCTCGCCGCGCTGGTCGGCCGGTTCGGGCTCGGGCAGGACCTCGGCCTCGCCGACTGGTCGGCGATCGCCGCCGTCGTCTGCGCCAACGCCCTCAGCATCGTCGTGCCGCGCCGCTGACCGGGGTCAGGACTCGGCTCGCTCCGCGTTGCGCTTCTTGATGCGGACGGTCTCCTTGCGGACCTCGGCCTGCGTGGCGCGCTCCTTCTCCAGCCACTCGGGACGCGCGTCCTTGACGGCCTCGATCTGCTCGGTGGTGAGCGCCTCGGTCACCCCGCCGCGGGCCAGGCCCGCGATGGAGACGCCCAGCTTGGCCGCGACCACCGGACGGGGGTGCGGGCCGGTCTCGCGCAGCTTGAGCAGCCACTCGGGCGGGTTCGCCTGGAGCTCGGTCAGCTCGGCGCGCGAGACGACGCCCTCCTGGAACTCGGCGGGCGTGGCGGGGAGGTGCACACCCAGCTTCTTCGCCGCGGTGGCGGGCTTCATCGTCTGGGTGCTCTGCTGGGACTTCATACAGTCCAGGGTATCGGCCGCGGCGGAGACCTCCGACCACAGCCGGTAGCCTGGCGGGATGACCGACTCGGCGGACTCCCCCTCGTTCCGGCTCGCGTACGTCCCCGGAGTGACGCCCGCCAAGTGGGTGCGGATCTGGGCGGAGCGCCTGCCCGACACCCCCCTCACCCTCCTCCAGGCGACCCCCGCCGAGGCCTCCGAGGTCTTGCGCCGGGGCGCCGCGGACGCCGCCTTCGTGCGGCTTCCGGTCGACCGTACGGTCTTCAGCGCGATCCCTCTCTACACGGAGACCACCGTCGTCGTGGTCCCCAGGGACCACCTGATCACCGCGGCCGAGGAGGTCACGGTGGCCGACCTCGCCGACGAGGTGGTGCTGCACCCGCTGGACGACGTGCTCGGCTGGGAGCGGCTGCCCGGCGAGGCCGCCTTCGAGCGTCCGGCGACCACCGAGGACGCGATCGAGCTGGTCGCGGCGAACATCGGCGTGCTGGTCGTGCCCCAGTCCCTGGCCCGCCTCCACCACCGCAAGGACCTCACCTACCGCACGGTCGTCGACGCCCCGCAGTCGGACATCGGCCTCGCCTGGCCCGAGGACGCGACCACCGAGCTGGTCGAGGACTTCATCGGCATCGTCCGCGGCCGCACCGTCAACAGCACCCGGGGCCGCGCCCAGCAGGCCCCGGCGACGGAGCGCAAGGGCGAGCGCGAGCGCCGTAAGCCGCAGCCGGGCTCCGGTGGTGCGGGCAAGGGCGCCGCCGGGGGTGCCCGCGGACGCAGCGGTGGCGCCAAGGGCGGTGCCGCGAAGGGCGGCGGCCGACGCGGTACCGGCGGCGGCAAGCCTCGCCGCCGGCCGTAGCGACCTCGCTCGCCGTCAGCGCACGTAGGTCGCCCCGCGTGCGGTGCTCACCACCTTCGCTCCGTCGGCCGCGCCGAGCAGCCCGGCGGCCACCCAGGCCGCCACCACCGCCCGCACCCGCGCCACCAGCGCCGGCTTCCCGCGGAACGGCGCCCCCGCCCACACCTCGTCGAGCAGGGTGGTGCCGTCCGTCTTCGCCGGGTTCGGCACGCCCGAGTCGCTTTCGCCGAAGACGACCCTGGGCTCGGCCCGCCGCACATAGGCGTGGGTCGGGTCCTCGGTGCCCTCGAAGAACGGGGCGAACTCGGTGCCGTCGAGGGTGAAGTGCAGCGGCTTCCCGCCCACCGGCGTGAGGGAGGGCAGCAGGTCGCCGGAGAGGGCCGCGTTCCGGTAGAGCCCGAACTCCAGGTATGTCGTGGCGGAGTTGCGGGCGACGAGGTTGACCGGACCGTGGAACAGGGTCTGCAGGGACGGGTCGTCGAGTGCTTTCTCGACCCGCAGCCGGAACGGCATCGTCACCCGGACGACGTCCCCGTCGCGCCAGGTCCGGGACACCGTGAAGTAACTGCCGGGCGTGGGCGTCCCGTCGGCCTTGCGCCCGTTGACCGTCACCCCGAAGCCGGCCGTCGCCCAGGACGGCACGCGCAGCCGCAGCGCGAAGGCGGCCCGGCGCCCCCGGACGGTGAGCGTGCTGCTCTGCTCGCGCGGGAAGCCGGTGCTCTGTGTGACGGTGATGCCCTTCTCGGCCCAGGTGAGCGTGGACGGGCTGTACAGGTTGACGTACAGCGCGCCGCCGTCGGCGGCCCGGAAGTACACCGAGTCCTGGTACTTGGTGGCGCTCTCCATGCCGGTTCCCTCGCAGCAGGTCGTGCCCTGCTTGGGGGTGTAGTCGCGCACATGGCCCGGGGTGAGCCCGATGAAGTACGTGACCAGCGGCTTCTCCGCGTCCGCGATGTCCTGCCTGGAGCCGAGGACCTGGTTGTACAGGGCTCGCTCGTAGTAGTCCATGTAGGCCGGGTCCTGCTCGTGGAAGAAGAGCATCCGGCTCAGCTTCAGCATGTTGTACGCGCAGCACGTCTCGGCGGTGGTCGCGCCGATCGTCCCCGCGACGACGTCCCTCGCCTTCCAGAACTCGGCCGTGCTGGTGCCGCCGATGCCGTACATGCGGTGCGGTACGACCATGCGCCAGAAGTTCTTCGCGGCGGTGAGGTAGCGCGCCTCGCCCGTCGCGTCGTACAGCCGCACCAGCCCGGTGAAGATCGGGATGTGCTGGTTGGCGTGCAGCCCGTCGAGGGTGTCGGTGTCGGCCGCGCAGGCGTCGATGAGCTTGTCGAGGTCGAACAGCCGGGCCAGCGCGAGGTGTTCGGCCCTGCCGGAGAGGGCGTGCAGATCGCAGATCGCCTCGACGATGCCGCCGAACTCCCCGCTGGAGAAGATCCCCCACATGCGCTGGAGCGTCGCCTCGGGCAGCTTCGACAGCCGTGAGTGCATCCAGTCGCACATCCCGGACGCCAGATCGAGCGCGCGGTCGTCGTCGGTGGCCAGGTACGCGTCCAGCAGACCCCGCAGGATCTTGTGGGCGGTGTAGTAGGGCGCCCACACCTTCGTGTAGTCGGGGCCGGTCATTGACTCCAGCTGGATGAACTGGGTCTCCGGGTAGGCCGCGAGGAACCCGGGGTGGCTGGGCCCGCCCCAGGTGCGGCGCAGGGTGGCGGTCAGACCGCGTCCGGAGGCGTCCGCGAACGTGCTTCCCGAGGTCTCGCCGAAGGCGTACGAGGCGAGGTCGCCGGCCGCCGGGCCGTTCTGCAGCCCGGCGACCTCGTCGGCGGTCAGCGCGCGCGACCAGACGTCGAAGCCGCCGAAGGCGCCCGCGAAGACGGCGTCGGAGGCGTAGTGGGACCGGCCGAGCCAGTGGCCGGTGAGGGCGCCGAGGGCGGCCGGGGTGAGCGACATGGCGGCGTTGCGGGCCACGGCCGTGCCGTCGACGTACAGGGTGCCGGTGCCTGCGGCGAGGGTCACCGCGAGGTGGCTCCACCGGTTCAGGGGGAGCGCGGCCGTGCCGTCGAGTCCCTGCTCGCCGCCCGCCCCGCCGGTGGTGATCGCGAACCGGGGCACCCCGCTCGCGTTGCGGGCGGCCAGGTACAGGTACCGGGTCGTGTCGTCGCCGAAGTCGAGGATCCGGGTCCAGGCGGCGTCATGGGTGGGCTTCACCCAGGCGGCGAGGGTGATCTCGGTGGCGCCGCCGAGGACGCCGGAGGGCAGCTCGACGTACTGGTAGGAGCCGCGGACGTTCTCCACGGCCGTACCGGACCGCCCCTCGGTGCTCAGGACGGCGGGGTCGTGCCGCAGGGCCTCGCGCACCTCCGTCAGGGCGTCGACCGCAGTGCGGATCCGGTCCGCGAACACCTGCTCGCCGGTGCTCGCGTACGCCTGGGAGAGCATCGTCAGGAAGTGCCCGGTGTAGTGGCCGCGCAGATTGCCGTTGGCCTCCCCGTCCAGGCCCTCCCAGCCGCCGGGGGCGACCGCGCTGAGGGTGGAGAGGCCGGCGTTGGCGCGGAAGACCTGGAGCAGCCGGTTCACGTCGTAGCCGCGGGCGTGGTCGAGCATCAGCTGCCGCTTGGCGGCGAAGACACCGGCGCCGAGCGTGACGTCCTCGAGGCCGAAGGGCCGCAGGGACCAGGCGGCCGAGGGCGGGAGCGCGGCCGCCGAGGCCCGCGCGGCGGCCGGGACGGAGATCGCCGGCACGGCCGTCGCGAGCATCGCGCTCCGGAGAAGGATCCGTCGGGTGAGGGGCGGTGCCATGTGCTGCTCCTCCGGGCCACAGGTGATCCACACGGTCGTTCGATATCGCGAACGATGTGCGGATGGTCGACCAGACGTTAGAGGCGTGACGGGAGAGCGTCAACGGTCCCGACGGGACGGAAAGTTGCGAAGGCGGCCGCTACTTCGAGGCCGCTCGCCCGATCGACTCCACCAGTGGCAGCAGCCGGTGCGGCACCCGCTCGCGCAGCGCGACCTCGGTACGGGTGCGGACCACGCCGGGCAGGCTGATCAGCTTCTGGATCACGTCCTCCAGGTGGGCGTTGTCGCGCGCCACGACCCGGGTGATGAGGTCGCCGCCGCCGGTGATGGAGAACGCCTCGACGATCTCCGGTACGGCGGCCAGCGCGTCGCCCACGTCGTCCAGGTGTCCCTGGGTGACCTCGATGTGCACGAACGCGAGCACCGGGTGACCCAGCGCGGCGGGGGAGAGCGACGGCGCCGTGCCGGTGATCACGCCGTCCCGCTCCAGCCGGTCGAGGCGGGCCTGCAGGGTGCCGCGCGCGACCCCGAGAAGCCGGGCGTACTCCCGCACGCTCGTCCGCGGCTGCTCGAGCAGCAGGCGCAGGATGCGGGTGTCCAGTTCGTCCACGGCCATCCGGCGGGCCTCCTCGCGCGTTCGTGATCAGCGTCGACTGTACCAATGGGTGTGCCGTTGGCAGGCTGATGGCGGGGAATTCCTCCTTCAGGCTGAGCCATTGGCTCGGTCAAATCGGCTCCTGTTGAACCACCAGCCCTCCGGATGCTCAAATGGCGAGGTCGATGGCGCTGCGGACCTCCGCGGCGCCTTTCTCGTGTCGCGGCACCTCCGCGGCGCGTCAGGGTGGGGAAAGGGCGGGGCAGCTTGCTGAAGAGGGCGTTCGTGGCACCGGATCCCGGACGGGTGCGACTGCGGTTCGCCTGCCGGGCCGTGCTCGGCATCGGACTCGCCGTCGTACTGTGCGGGCTGGCCGGACACTCGCTGGTGGCGGCCATCACCGGCGGCCTGGCCGCGCTGCTCGCGCTGTTCACGGTGACGGACGCCACGGTGCGCGGACAGGCCGTGACCACCGCCCTGCTCCCGGTCGTCGGGCTGCCGGTGCTCGCCCTCGCGGCCGTCCTGCACGATGTGCCCGTCGCCCGTGACGCGGCCTTCCTCGCCGTGGTCGGAGCCGGGGTGTACGCGCGCCGCTGGGGGCCGCGCGGGCACTCGCTCGGCGTGTTCGCGTTCATGACCTTCTTCGCCGCCCAGTTCCTGCACATCGTCCCCGGCCGGCTGCCCGAGCTGTGCGCGGCCGTCCTGCTGTCGATCGCCGCGTCGTCCGCGGTGCGGTTCGGGGTGTGGCCCTACGAACGCAGGCTGCCGGCGCCGGCGGCCGTCGCCCCGCCGGCCGGCGGGACGGGGCTGGCGCGGATCACCACGCGGCAGGCGACGCAGGCCACCGTGGGCGCCGCGCTCGCCCTCGTCGCCGGGCAGGCGCTGTCGGACCAGCGGTGGTACTGGGCCGTGGGTGCCACCTGGTGGGTGTTCGTGAACACCACCTCGCGCGGCGAGACCCTCGTGCGGGGGTTCCGGCGGTTCCTCGGGACGGTCCTCGGGATCGTGCTGGGTCTGGTCGTGGCGCTGCCCCTGCACGGGGAGCCGGTGGCGACCGCCGTGGTCGTCGCCGTCGGCGTCTTCGGGATCTTCTACTCGGCCGCCGTGTCGTACACCTGGATGATGCTCGCCGTCACCGTCATGGCGAGCGCGCTGTACGGGCTGCTCGGCCTGCTCGACCCGGCGCTGCTCGCCCTGCGGGTGACCGAGACGGCCGTGGGGGCGCTGGGGGCCGCGCTGGCGGTGCTGCTGGTGCTCCCGGTGACCACGCACTCCGTCACCGAGGCCTGGGTGGAGCGCGCGCTGCGCTGTGTGCACCTCTGCACCGCCGAGGCCGCCGCCCGGCTCGCGGGGTCCGCGGCGGCCGACCCGGCCCGGCGGGTGGTCGAGCTGGAGCAGATCCTCGCCCGGGTCCGGTTGTCCCTGGCGCCGCTGGTGCATCCGCTCAGCCCCCTGCGGGCGCGCAAGGGCAGGGCCCGGCATGTCCTGGAGCTGCTCGACGACTGCGCCCGTGAGGTGCGCGCGCTGGCCTCGGTCGCCGCGGACCCCGAGGCCTCGCACGACGCCCGCCTCGTCGCCGCCTGCTGGCGGGTGGAGGCCGCGGTCGAGGAGCTCACCGCACCGCAGGCCGACGCGCGGCCCCGCCCGGCCGGGACCGTCGCCGTACCGCCCGGCGCGGCGGCCGAGCCGGTGCTGGTCCACCTCCACGCCCTGGAGCGGGCCCTCCTCGAACTCGCCGTGCCCCTGCGTGGCGCCACCCGGGTCCCCCTCAACGCCTGAGCCGGCCCGCCGGCCGCGGGGCCCCGCCGCCCGGGCGTCGTCGCCCGGCCGAGCGAGCGCGCCTGGTCTAGACCGCTGGTGATCGACTGCTACCGTCACCCCGAGCAGCAGCGTCAGCAGCGACAGCGGCGACCCGGGAGGGGACAGCGGTGGCAGACCTCGGCGGAAGGCGACGGCGGGCGTTCATCGGCTCGTTCACGGCGGCTGGAGGGCCCGGGATCGTGGCCGCCGCCGTGGACCCGGTCAGCGGCGCGCTGACCGTCCTGGGCAGCGTGAACGGCGTCCCCGACCCCTCGTATCTGGCCCTGTCGGCCGACGGGGACACGCTGTACGCGGTCAGCGAGACGGCGGACGGCGCGGTGGCCGCGTACCGGGTGACGGGCGACGCGCCGGAGCAGACCGGGCCGCCCGTGCCGGTCGGCGGCAGCGGCCCCACGCACCTCAGCGTGTTCGACGGACACGTCCTCACCGCCAACTACGGCTCCGGCAGCGTCACCGCCGTCCCGGTCCGCGCCGACGGCACCCTCGCCCGCGTCGCCTCCGGCGTCCTGCGGCACACCGGCTCGGGCCCGCACACGCGACGCCAGCAGGCCCCGCACGCCCACCAGGTGCAGCCCGACCCGAGCGGCCGCTGGGCGGTCAGCGTGGACCTCGGGACGGACTCCGTGCGGGTGTGCGCCCTGCGCGACGGCAGCCCCGTCCTGCACCGGGAGCACGCGCTGCGCCCCGGCTCGGGGCCGCGCCACCTGGCCTTCCACCCGGGAGGCGGGTACGCCTACGTGGTCAACGAGCTCACCCCGACCGTCACCGTCTGCCGCTGGGACGCCTCGGACGGCTCCCTGAAGCCGCTGGCCGAGACCGCCGTACTGCCCGGCGCGCCGGCCGGGGACGCCTACCCCTCGGGGCTCGTCGTCTCGCCCGACGGCCGGTTCGTGCGGACCGCCACCCGAGGCGAGGACGTGCTCTCCGTGTTCGCCGTGGAGGGCGCGGGTGAGGCACTGCGGCTGGTCGGGACCGTGCCCTGCGCCGGGCGCTGGCCGCGGGCCGTCGCCGAGTCCGGCGGTTTCCTGTACGTGGCGAACGAGCGCTCGGGCGACGTCACCTGGTTCTCCCTCGACCCCGCGACCGGCCTGCCCCGGCGCGGCGGCTCGATCGCCGTCCCCGCCGCCTCCTGCGTCGTCCTCGGCTGACCCGCACCGCTGCTCGGCGCCCCCGCTCGGTGCGCTGTTCCGGGCCGCTGTTCCCGCGCCGCCGACCGGCCCCGCGCGCCGGACCCGGGACGCCGACGCGAAGGGCCCGCTCCGTACCCGGAGCGGGCCCTTCGTTCGTACGGCGTCCGTGCGGTCGGCTCAGCGGACCGGCGCGCCCTGGGGCTGCGGCGGGGCGATACCGAGGGCGGTCGTGTACTTGGCCAGCGCGAGCTTGCCGATGGCCGGGTACGGGCCGAGCGCCTCGGCGGCGGCGCAACCGGCTTCCCTGGCCGCCTCCTCGATCAGCGTGGCGTCGATCTCCGGGCCGATCAGGTAGGGCGCGAGCGCCAGCTGCTGGGAGCCGGAGGAGCGCAGCTGCTCCGCGACGGAGGCGATGGAACCCTCCTGGTCGAGAGCGGCGGCCATCACCGGTACGGCGAGGCGCGCGGCGAGCAGCATGCCGGTGATCCCGGCGGCCTGCACGGCCTCCTCGCCGCCCACGGAGGCGAGGATGATGCCGTCCGCGGCCGTCGCCACGGTGAACAGCCGGGCGCGGTCGGCGCGGGCCAGACCCGCCTCGGACAGCCGCACGTGCAGCGCCTCGGCGAGCAGCGGGTGCGGGCCGAGCACATCGGTCAGCTCGGCCGCGATCCGGCTGTCCATGACGGCCTGGCGGACCTGGCGCAGCAGCGCGCCGTCGGGGCCGGCCAGCAGAGGCACGACGACGCCCACCGGGCCGTCGGGCTCCTTGACGTCCAGTCCGGCGGCACGGGCCTGCTCGAAGCGGGCGGTGCGTTCGTCGGCGGCGTGCGCGAGAACGGACTGCAGGGTGGGGAAACCGGTGTCGTCCCCGTCCAGGTAGCCGATGCGGGCGTCGAGGCCGGGCAGCTCGGAGCGGGCGATGCTCACGATCTCCTCGGCGAGGCCGCGGGTGGCGGCACTCGGCGGACCAGGCACCGCGAGGACGAGCGCGGGCGCGCCCTCGGGAGCCGCCAGCGGCTCGGGTCGGCGGTGCCGCCCGGGCTGGCGAGGCCGCGGCATTCGTACTGGCAGGCCGGACGCGGGCCCAGTGGGGGAGCTCATGGCGACGCATGTTACTGGCTTCCTGGGCTCCCCTGTTCGGGGAGGGTGCACGTGAGCGGTATCCGTCCGGTTTTGTCTGATGAGTTACGTACGGATCAGAAGTGATCAGCGTGTTTTCCAGGCGACTTGCCCTCGGAGGCGGTAATCCCCCTTTTGGGGCATGACGTACGTTCCCTACGCACGATGCATCAGATGGGGTTCACCGGGCTCTCCACCGAGAACAGGCTCTCCTCGCGCGGCAGCGTGAACGCGCCCGTCGCGAGTGCGGTGGCGATGCGCACGGCGCCGTCCAGCGGATCGCCCTCGGCGGGCACCCGCACGGCATGCGGCAGCAGCCGCGCCAGTTCCTCCTCCAGGGGCACGAGGAGGGGGTCGCCCATCCTGAACAGCCCGCCGGTGAGGGCGATCCGGGGCTCGTCGCCCGCCGGGCAGACGGCTGCGGCCGACTCCGCCATGTGCCGGGCCGCGTCGCGCAGGACGCGGGCGGCGACCGGGTCGTCCGCGGCGCAGGCGGCCACCTGCGGCGCGAAGGAGGCGAGGACGGCCGGGCGGTCCGGGCGCGGGTAGAGGCGGCCGGGCAGCCCGGACAGCGGCCCGAACCGTTCCTCGGCCCCGGCCAGCAGGGCGGCCGACCCGCCGGGGCGTCCGTCGTACGCGCGCAGGGCGGCTTCCAGGCCGGCCCGCCCGATCCAGGCGCCGCTGCCGCAGTCGCCCAGCAGATGGCCCCAGCCGTCCGCCCGCCGCCATGCCGTCAGGTCCGTGCCGATCGCGATCAGGCCCGTGCCCGCGGCCACCACGGCGCCCGGCCGCGGGCCGAGCGCGCCGACGTAGGCGGTGACGGCGTCGGCGACGAGCGCGGTCGTCCGGACGCCGAACTCCCGTGCCAGCGCGCCCGGGAGCTCGGCGCGCAGCGCGTCGCCCAGGGTGCTGAGCCCCGCCGCGCCCACGACCGCCGTAGCGGGCCGCAGGACACCGGTCTCGGCCGACAACGCCCTTACCAGCGGCGTCAGTTGTGCCATCAGATGGTCCGGGTCGAGGCCCCGGGCACCGGTGCGCGCGGGTACCTGGGACGAGCGCTGGGCGAGGGCGCCGCGCTCGGCGGTCCCCAGGACGACCCGGAGACCGGAACCACCCGAGTCCACGGCGAGGATGCCGCCGCCGGAGCCGTTCGCGGTGCCGGTCCCGGCCGCGTCGCCCGGACCGGCGCCGACGGTCACGGCAGGCGCCAGTCCACCGGCTGACCTCCCTGCCGGACCAGCAGGTCGTTCGCCCTGCTGAACGGCCGCGAGCCGAAGAAACCGCGGTCCGCCGACATGGGGGAGGGGTGCGCTGACTCCACCGAGGGCAGGTCCCCCAGCAGCGGGCGCAGGTTGCGGGCGTCCCGGCCCCACAGGATGGACACCAGGGGCTTGCCGCGCGCCGCCAGCGCCCGTATCGCCTGCTCGGTGACCTCCTCCCAGCCCTTGCCGCGGTGCGCGGCCGGCTTGCGCGGAGCCGTGGTGAGCGCCCTGTTGAGCAGCAGCACCCCCTGCCGCGTCCACGGCGTCAGGTCGCCGTCGGACGGCTGGGACAGGCCCAGGTCGGTGTTCAGCTCCCGGTATATGTTGATCAGGCTGCCCGGCAGCGGACGGACCTCCGGGGCGACCGAGAACGACAGACCCACCGCGTGCCCGGGCGTCGGATACGGGTCCTGGCCCATGATCAGGACGCGGACGTCCTCGAAGGGCTGCTGGAAGGCCCGTAGGACGTTCTGTCCGGCGGGGAGGTAGGTGCGTCCGGCGGCGATCTCCGCGCGCAGGAAGTCGCCCATCTCGGCGATCCTCCCGGCGACGGGTTCGAGGGCCTCGGCCCAGCCCGGCTCGATGATTTCATGCAAGGGTCGTGGTGCCACGGCGTCACCCTACTGCCGTAAGCACGGCGTTGATCAACCGGTGGCCAAGGCCGGACCGCCGCCCCCCGCGCACGGGCGCGCTCATCCCACCACCGCGGCCCGTACGCACAGGACGTCCGGCAGGTGCGAGGCCAACTGCCGCCAGCTGTCGCCGTCGTCGGCCGAGGCGAACACCTCGCCGTTGCGGTTGCCGAAGTACACGCCCGCCGGGTCCCCGTCGTCCGTGCAGAGCGCGTCGCGCAGCACCGTGCCGTAGTGGTCCTCCTGCGGCAGGCCCGCCGTGAGCGGCTCCCAGCTCCGCCCCGCGTCCGAGGTGCGGAAGACCCGGCACCGGCGGTCGGCGGGCACCCGGTCCGCGTCCGCGTTGATCGGGAACACGTACGCCGTGTCCCCGCGGGCCGGGTGCGCGGCGACGGCGAAGCCGAAGGTGGAGGGCAGGCCGGCGCCGATGTCCGTCCACTGCCCGCCCTTGTCGTCGCTCCGGTAGACCCCCCAGTGGTTCTGGAGGTAGAGGCGGTCCGGGTTCGCCGCGTCCCTCGCGACCTTGTGCACGCACTGGCCGAACTCCGGGTTCGGGTCCGGCAGGAACACCGCGGCGACACCGGAGTTGGCGGGCGCCCAGCTCGCGCCGCCGTCGCTCGTGCGGAACACCCCGGCCGTCGACACGGCCACGGTCACCGACCGCGGGTCGCGGCTGTCGGTGAGGACCGTGTGCAGGCCCTCGCCGCCACCGCCCGGCACCCACTTCGAGCGGGTGGGGTGCTCCCACAGCGGCCGGACCAGCTCGAAGCTCTCGCCACGGTCCCGCGAGCGGTACAGCGCGGCCGGTTCCGTGCCCGCGTACACCACGCCCGGCTCGGCGGCCGCCGGGTGCAGCTGCCACACCCGCTCCAGCGAGGCATCCGTGTCCTGCGGGAACTTGACGGCCGGTGCCGCCGGTTCGGTCCAGGTCCGGCCGAGGTCGTCGGAGTGGAACACCGACGGGCCCCAGTGCGCGCTGTCGCCGCCGGCCAGCAGCCGCGGCCGGTCGCCGCGGGTGTCGATGGCGACCGAGTAGATCGCCTGTGCGTTGAAGTAGGGGGATTCGTCGAACTCCCATGCGCCCCCGCGCCGACGCCCGATGAACAGGCCTTTGCGCGTGCCCACGGCGAGCAGTGCCTCGGTCATGCCGATCACCTCCGCGGTGTCTTTGACGTCCTTGTCCCAGACACCGGCCAGTCTGCACCCCGCCACTGACAGTCACCTCTGCACATGCCGTTGCCGCAGGTCACAGCGGCGATGGCGGGTCCGGAGGGCAAGACATCGGCCACTTTCGGCGGGACGCCTGCAAGGGCGCCGGGCCCGTGGGACCGTCGGGACGGCGGATTCGGCCTGAGCATCGGGGCCGCCTGCCCCGTATGGGAGGGCGGCCGGGATGTTCATGCGCTCATGAGGAGGAAGCCTTCGATGGCGTTCCGTGGTCCGAAGGTGTGGCTGTGGCGCTGGCGGCGCAACCCGCTCAAGCGTCGCGCCGACACGGTGGAGGCCTGGGTCGTGCTCGGCGTGTGGGCGCTGACCGTCCTCGCCGGGTTGCTGGCGGGGTGGGCGACCGCGGGGTCCGTCGAACACGGTCTCGCGCGCGAACGTGTGGAGTGGCGGCCCCTCCTGGGGCGGCTGACCGAGCACGCCCCGGGCAAGGCCGCCGTGAACGGTTCCACCGCCGGTGACCAGGTGTGGGCGAAGGTCGGCTGGACCGGACCGGACGGCTCCGCGCACAACGGCCAGGTCCGGGTCGGCCCCGGCAGCGCCGCGGGCACCCCCGTCACGGTCTGGACGGACCGGCAGGGCCGCCTGGTGACGAAACCGGCCACCGTGGCCCAGGCCAGACTGCGCGCCTCCCTCGTCGGCGGTCTGGCGGGACTCGGCGCGGCCACCCTCCCCTTCGCGGGCGGCCGTGTCCTGCGGGGCCGGCTGGAACGCCGGCGCGTGGAGCAGTGGGACCTCGACTGGGCCCGCTTCGACGCGCTCTGGGGCCGCCCCACGGGCTGATCCGCCCCGCGCCCCCGCCCGGCCGGAGACCCGAAGGCGGGGGCGGGGCGCGGACCGCCGAGGGGCGGCGGCGACACACTCGAACGCACCCGTGGGAGAAGTCAGTCGGTGTCGGGAAGGCTCCGTTCCAGGATCCCGTCGAGATCGGCGCCGTCCGGGAGCGTGCCGAAGGCGTACCCCCAGTCGCCGCCCAGCCGGGTCGCGCAGAACGCGTCGGCGACGGCGGGCGGGGCGTGCCGGACCAGGAGCGAGGCCTGGAGGGTGAGAGCCATCTGCTCCACCAGCCGGCGGGCGCCGGCCGGTGTCGCCTGGCCCAGCCGGGTCCGCAGCCGCGACACGGCGGCGTCGAGACGGGCGTCCGCCCCTCGCGCCAGGGCGAGTTCACCGAACAGGGCGTCCGCCGTCTCCGGTTCGCGGGTCAACGCCCGCAGCACGTCGAGGGCGTTGACGTTTCCCGACCCTTCCCAGATGGACAGCAGGGGCGCCTCGCGGTAGTGGCGGGGCATTCCGGAGTCCTCCACGTAGCCGTTGCCGCCGAGGCACTCCAGGGCCTCCGCGGTGAAGGCCGGCCCGCGTTTGGTCACCCAGTACTTGCCGACGGCGGTGGCGATCCGCCGGAAGGCCTGCTCGGCCCCCTGGCCGTCGTCCCCGCGCACCGCCCGGTCCGCCGCCCCGGCCAGCCGCAGGGTGAGTGTGGTGGCGGCCTCCGACTCCAGCGCCAGGTCGGCCAGCACATTGCGCATCAGCGGCTGGTCCAGCAGCCGCGCCCCGAAAGCGCTGCGGTGCCGCACATGGTGTCCCGCCTCGACGAGCGTCTTGCGCATCAGCGTCGCCGACATCATCACGCAGTCCAGACGGGTGCAGTTGACCATCTCGATGATGGTCTTCACGCCCTGCCCCTCGGGCCCGACCAGCCAGGCCACGGTCCCGTCGAACTCGGGCTCGGAGGAGGCGTTGGAGCGGTTGCCCAGCTTGTCCTTGAGCCGCTGGACGCGGAACGTGTTGCGGGTGCCGTCGGGCAGCACGCGCGGGACGAGGAAGCACGAGAGCCCGTCCGGCGCCTGCGCCAGCACCAGGAAGACGTCGCACATCGGCGCCGACGTGAACCACTTGTGCCCGCGCAGGGTGTAGACGCCGGGCTCCGCCGTCGGCAGGGCCGTCGTCGTGTTGGTCCGGACGTCGGAGCCGCCCTGCTTCTCGGTCATCCCCATGCCCGCGAGCAGCCCGCGCTTCTGTGTCGGCACCCGCAGCCCCGGGTCGTACTCCCGGCCGGTCAGCAGCGGCTCGTAGACGGCGGCGAGCTCCGGCTGGCGACGCAGCGCGGGGACGGCGGCATAGGTCATCGACGTGGGGCAGCCGTGCCCGGCATCGGTGTGTCCCCAGGCGAGACCGCCCGCCGTGCGCGCCACATGGGCGCCCGGCCGGTCGTCGGCCCAGGGCGCGCCGGCCAGCCCCTCCGCGACCGCGACCCGCATCAGCTCGTGCCAGCCGGGGTGGAAGTCGACCTCGTCGACACGGTGCCCGTACCGGTCGTGCGTACGCAGTACGGGCTCGTGCCGGTTGGCCAGGTCGCCCCACTCCTGTGCCTCGACACCGCCCGCCAGCAGACCGATCCGGCGGACGTCCGGTTCCGCCCAGCCGGCGCCCTCCCGCCGCAGCCCCTCCAGCAGGGCCGCGTCGTCGGAGGCGTCGTAGGGGGCCAGGGGCGGCGGCTGATTGGTGACGTCGTGCGTGGCGTACGACGAGACGGGCGGTACGGCCGGGGCCTGCGGCTGCGGCTGGGTGAGTGTCTTGGCCATGCGACCATGTTGCACTTTTCATACGACTGTAGCAATAGTGCAACATCGGGGCGCACGTAAAGTACGGCCTCATGCGGAGGAACGTGCCGGCGGAGCCCGGCGAGGTCGACCTGCCGCCGTTGTCCGCGCGGTCGGTGGTCCTGAGTCTGCTGCTGGGCACGCATCCGCCCGAGATGGCGGCGAAGGACCTGGTGCGCGGGGTGGAGCCGTTCGGCGTCGGCGGATCGACGGTGCGGGCCGCGCTCAGCCGGATGGTGGCGGCGGGCGACCTGCGGCGGACGGACGGCGTCTACCGGCTCAGTGACCGGCTGCTGGAGCGCCAGCGCCGCCAGGACGACGCCGTACATCCGGACACGCGCGCGTGGGACGGCGAGTGGGAGATGGCCGTCATCACCGCGACCGGTCGCGGTCCCGCCGAGCGCGCCGAACTGCGCGGCCGGTTGAGCGCCCTCCGGCTCGCCGAGCTCCGCGAGGGGGTCTGGCTGCGGCCGGCCAACCTGGGCCGGCCCTGGCCCGTGGATCTCGGCGACGTGCTCCAGCACTTCACCGCCCGCCCCGGCTCGCCCGCCCCCGACCTGGTCGCCGGGCTGTGGCCCCTCGACGCGTGGGCGCGGACGGCCCGGGTCCTGCTGGCCCACGTCGAGCGGACCCGGCGGCCCGCCGACCGTTTCACGGCCCTCGCCGCCGTCGTACGGCATCTCGTAGCCGACCCGGTGCTGCCGGCCCGGCTCCTCCCCGCCGACTGGCCGGGACCGGCCCTGCGCACCGCCTACGGTCACGGTCAACGGGAGCTCGTCGCCATGGTGCCAGGAGCCGGCGCATAGGAACGGCGGCCGTGCGAAGCGCCGTGCGGGGGCGCTTCGTACGGCCGCCTTCCTGCCGTGGGGGGATCGGTGGGGCTACCGGGTGGGGGCTACTTGTACGTGATGTCGGACGAGGCGTACTTGCAGTAGGTCCCGTCCGCGCTGGTGCCGTTGGTGGTCGGCTCCGCCCCCGTGTTGTTGCCGATGTACTTCTGGCACGGGATGATCTTCTTGCTGCTGTCCCCGACGATGGTGATCTTCTTCAGGGTCGCGCTGTCGCCGTAGTTGGTGTTGATGCCGACGAGCTTGCTGCCCGAGTAGGTCGCCTCGATGGTGTTGAGGTTGATCGTCCGCTTGTACTGCGTCGAGCAGTTGCCGCAGGAGCGGATGAAGGTGCCGAAGGTCTGCACCGCGAAGTTGGAGACGTTCAGCGTGCCGGCGCCGTTGAACTGGAACACCTTGTCGCTGGCCGACCGCGCGCCACCGCCCGAGACGGTGTACACGTTGGACGACGAGGAGCCGCGGAAGGTCGCCGCGTCCTCGCCGACGTCCTCCCACCAGACGTTCTGCAGGGTGCAGGCGCCCTTGCAGTGGATGCCGTCGGCGGCGGGGGCGCCGATGATGACGTTCTTGAGCACCGCGCCGGCGGCCAGTTCCAGGATCGGCCCCTGGTCCTCGTCCTGGCTGCCGCTGCCCAGGTCACCGGTGCCGTAGAGGCGGATCATCCCGTAGTCCTTGGTGCCGGACACCGCGATGGTCGAGGAGACGGCCTGGCTGCCGGTCGCGCTGGGCCAGGTGGCCGCGTTCGCCGGGGTCATCGCCCCGGTAGTCATGATCATGCCAACCGAGAGGGCGAGAGCGGCGAGTGCGCCGGTCAGGGTGCGCCGTCGGCGCGGCAGTGCTGGTGAAGTCATGTCCCGATGCCTTCTTCCTGGTGGGGGATGGGGAGAGCACGGCGGGCGGTCAGAGCGTTCCGGCACCGGCCGACCGGGGCGGGGCGAGGATCGCCGCCGTGGCGCGAGCGGCGGCCGTCGCGACGGGGGCGGATCTTTGCGCCTGTGTACGCGGGGGCCCTGCGCGCATGTGGGTGCGTCCCTTCGGGCGAGGGGGATGGGTCAGGTACGTGAATTTTGTCCGTCATGTTGAACGCCCTGCGGGGGCAGTGCGGCCCTTTGTGGGGTCGGTGCGAGCGGCTCGGTCACACTGCTGAACGGAACGTAGAGGGTAAGCGCTTTCTGGTCAACGCTTTGCGCAGAACACATTCGGCCACCCGGACAGGCCTCGGTCAACCAGTAAGGGCTTGCGGGAAGTTGGCGTGGGAGCGCTTCCATGGGCAGCGCGCGCATGCCACCATGCGGTGCGGACGTCCCCCTCGTGACTGTCGGAGAGGGACGTGCGTCCGGGTCCGACCGACGCGGGCCGGCGCCGCCTGCCGAGCCGCCGCATCCCTCTCGCGCACCCCACGTACGACGTCCCCCGAGCCGCTACCAGAAAGGGACAAGCACGTGTCGAACTCCCTTGGGAGAGCCCTGCGTCCGCTCTGCGGGGTACTGCTGCTCCTGCTCGCCGCCGCTCTTCTGACCGCCCCCACGGCCACCGCCCGCCCCCGGGCCGCCGCGCCGGTCCCCCCGGCCACGCTCACCGAGGTCACCGGATTCGGCGCCAACCCCAGCAGTCTCCAGATGTACGTCTACGCGCCGGCCACCGTCACCGCTCACCCGCCGGTGCTCGTCGCGGTGCACTGGTGCGGCGGCTCCGGGCCCGCGATGCACTCCGGCACCGAGTACGCCCAACTCGCCGACCGGTACGGGTTCGTGGTGGTCTACCCGTCCGTCACCCGGAGCAGCAAGTGCTTCGACGTCTCCTCGCCCCAGGCGCTCAGGCGTGGCGGCGGCAGCGACCCGGTCGGCGTCAAGTCGATGATCGACTGGGTGACCGCCGCCTATGCGGCCGACACCGGCCGCGTCTACGCCACCGGAATCTCCTCCGGGGCGATGATGACCAACGTCCTGCTCGGCGACTACCCCGACGTGTTCGCCGCCGGATCCGCCTTCTCCGGGGTTCCCTTCGGCTGCTTCGCGACCACCGACGGATCCGAGTGGAACAGCGCCTGCTCCGGCGGCACCGTGATCCACACCGCGCAGGAGTGGGGCGACCTCGTTCGTGCGGCCTACCCCGGCTACACCGGGCCCCGGCCGCGGATGCAGCTGTGGCACGGCACCGAGGACGATGTGCTGCGCTACCCCAACTTCGGTGAGGAGATCAAGCAGTGGACCGATGTGCGGGGTGTGGGCCAGACCCCGGCCGCCACCGACTCGCCCGTCTCGGGCTGGACCCGCACCCGGTACGGCGGCACAGGTGACCAGGCCCCCGTGGAGGCCGTCAGCCTCCAGGGCGTCGGCCACAACCTGTACGCCTGGGGCATGGCCGCCCGCGTGATCACCTTCTTCGGCCTGGACGCCGCGGGACCCGCCCCGCAGCCCCAGCCCGGCGGCTGCCGGGTGACCGCGACGACCAACGCCTGGAACACCGGTCTGACCGCCTCCGTGACCCTGACCAACACCGGCACCACCACGGTCGACGGCTGGCGGCTCGGCTTCGCCCTGCCCTCCGGCCAGACCATCACCAACGGCTGGGGCGCCACCTACGCACCGGCCTCCGGGGCGGTGACGGCGACCAACGCCACGTACAACGGCACGCTCGCCCCCGACGCGAGCGTCACCATCGGCTACCAGGCGAACCACACCGGCAACAGTGCGGCACCCGGCGCCTTCACGCTCAACGGAGCCACCTGCGCCGTGGGTTGACGCCTCCGCGGGCGGCCGGTGAGCCCGGCCGCCCACGGCCGCCTAGACGACTTCCTCCCTGGACTTCGCCTTCTCGTCCCGGGTGGGCTCCTCGCCGCCGCCGGTCGGCAGGGCGACCGGCTCCGGTGCCGGACCGGTCTTCGAGGGCAGGTGGTTGAAGAGCAGGTTCAGGACGATCGCCGTCAGACAGCCCGCGCTGATACCGCTGTTCATCACCGTCCGGAACCAGTCGGGGAACTGCTCGTAGATCGTCGGCACACCGACCGGGAGCACGCCCATCGCGACCGACACGGCCACCACCGTCAGGTTGTGGTTCCCCTCGAAGTCGACCCCGGCCAGCGTGCGCAGACCGCTCGCGGCGACCGTCCCGAACATCACCAGGCCCGCCCCGCCGAGGACCGGCGCCGGAACGGCGGCCACCACCGCGCCCAGCTTGGGCAGCAGACCCAGCAGCACGAGGACGCCGCCCGCGGTGGCGACGACCCAGCGGCTGCGTACCCGGGTCATGCCCACCAGGCCGACGTTCTGCGCGTACGCGGTGTAGGGGAAGGTGTTGAAGACGCCGCCGAGGACGGTCGACAGTCCGTCGGCACGCAGCCCGTCGGAGAGACTGCGCGGCTCGACCCTGCGGCCCGTCATCTCGCCTACCGCGATGAGGTCTCCGGTCGTCTCCGTCATCGTGACCAGCGCGACGACCAGCATCGAGATGATCGCCGACGCCTCGAAGGCGGGCGCACCGAAGTGGAACGGCGTACTGATCCCGACCCAGTCGGCGTCACCGACCCCGTCGAAGTCGGTGAACCCGAACGGCACCGACACCGCGAGCCCCACCACGATGCCGATCAGCACCGCGATCCGGCTCAGGAACGCCGGTGCGAACCGCTGCACGGCGAGCACCACGGCGAGGACGAAAGCGGCGAGCCCGATGTTCTTCGGCGCCCCGAAATCCGCCGAACCGGCGCCGCCCGCCACCCAGTTGCCCGCGACCGGCAACAGCGAGACACCGATGATCAGGATGACGGTGCCGGTGACCAGCGGCGGGAAGAAGCGCAGCAGCCTGCCGAACAGGGGCGCCAGCAGCATGATCGCGAGCCCGGCCACGATCACCGCCCCGTAGATCGCGGGCAGTCCGCCGCCCGAGGTCCCGATCAGCACCATGGGCGACACCGCGGCGAACGTACAGCCCTGCATGATCGGCAGCCGTACGCCGAACCGCCAGAAGCCGACACACTGGATCAGCGTGGCGATACCGCACACCAGCAGGTCGGCGGTGATCAGATACGCCAGGTCGGCGGGCGACAGCTTCATCGCACCGCCCACGATCAGCGGCACGGCCACCGCGCCCGCGTACATCGCGAGCACGTGCTGGAGGCCGAAGGCGGCCAACTGACGTGCGGGTGGCACCTCGTCGACGGGATGAACGGGCACGGTCGTGGTCATGGGCACTCCAGGGCGGCGGCGGGGGCATCCGAACGGTCCGACCGGCCTGAACGCGCCGAACGGGCCGAACGGATCGGGCAGGCCGAACGGATCGGGCAGGCCGAACAGCACGAGAACGTACGGGGATTGAACAGTTTGTTGATTTCACCGGTGTTGCTGCTGTGTGTCCTGTACACCGATTCCGGCGGGACCAGCCGCCGTCCACAGCGCCGCCCAGTCCGGCAGCTTCACCGCACCCCGCCCGAGTGAGGCGCCCAGCGCCGCCTCGGCCCGCTCGATCGCCAGCCACCCCGCCCACTCGACGGGTTCGGCCCCGGCCTCCCGCAGCAGCCGGAGCGGTTCACCCGGCAGCTCCCGCCGGGCGAGGGCGGGGCCGTCCTCCAGCAGGGACGTCGCCGTCTCCTTCGCGCACGGCCGATTCGTGCCGATGACCCCGGTGGGGCCCCGCTTGATCCAGCCCGCCACGTACTCGCCCGGTGCCACCGCGCCCTCGCGCAGGACCCGCCCCGCGAGATGCGGCACCGTGCCCCGCTCCGGATCGAACGGCAGCCCCTCCAGCGGCACCCCGCGATAGCCCACCGACCGCAGCACCAACTGCGCCCGGATGTCCTCGTACCGCCCGGTGCCCGTCACCCCGCCGTGCCCGTCGGGCGCGGTCCGCTCGAAACGCACCGCGCCCAACCGGCCCTGGTCGGCGAGCAGTTCGACGGGCCGCAGGAAGAACCGGAGCCGGATCCGCCGTCGGACGCCACGGGCCGGTGCGGTCGCCGCCCAGACGCGCAGCACCTCCACGTTGCGCCGCTGCGCCGCCGGCAGCGCGGAGGGGTCGCCGTACGCCGGGTCCAGCGCCAGCTCGGCCTCGTCCACGACCACCTCGGTGTCCGGCAGGCCGGCCAGCTCGCGCAGCTCCTTGGTGGTGAAGCGGGCCTGGGACGGGCCGCGCCGCCCCACCATGTGGATCTCGCCGACCTCGCTCGCCGCCAGCGCGGTCAGCGCCGCCTGGGGGATGTCGGTCGGGCTGAGCTCGGCCGCCCGCCGGGCCAGGATCCGGGTGACGTCCACCGCCACGTTCCCCACGCCCACCACGACGGCCGAGCGGGCGTCATGCAGGAACCCGTCGGTGACGGTGTCCGGATGGGCGCTGTACCAGGACACGAACTCCGTCGCCGACCAGCTGCCCGGCAGCTCCTCGCCGGGTATCCCGAGATGCCGGTCGGTCGCGGCGCCCACGCAGTACACGACCGCGTGGTACAGCTCGCGCAGCCGGGCCGCCGGCACCCCGCCCGTCCCGACCCGGATCCCGCCGAGGAAGCGCACCCGCTCGTGCTCGAGCACCGTGCGCAAGGTGTTCTGGAGCGACTTGATCTTCTCGTGGTCGGGGGCGACGCCGTACCGCACCAGCCCGTACGGGCAGGGCAGCCGGTCCAGGACGTCGACGAGCACCTCGGGGTCCTGCTGGACCAGGCTCTGGGCGGTGTAGACCCCACTCGGCCCTGAGCCGACGACGGCGACACGCAGCACGCGGAACTCCTTACCCAGGGGGACGGAGGAGATCGCTGGTGTCTCCAGCATCGCATCAGGGCGGCTCCGCTGACAGGGTGCTGTGCGCGCTGGATGCGCGCGTGTCCGTTCGTATGGAAAGTGATCATGCGGTTACGTTGTGTGTGTGCTGGAACCATCGTTTCTTAATCTTTCTGATCGTTCCGCCGAGGACGGCACGGTGTCCGTGTGGCCCGCGTGGGAGGTCCGGGAAGCCGGGGGCGCCACTTCCTGGCTTCATGTGCGGCTGGGGTTCGTCGACGGTGCGTGGGTCGAGCTGCTGGCCGTCGCCTGCGGGGGGCGTGTCTCGGTCGAGGACGTCCGCGCCCAGCCGCCCCTGTCGCTCGCGGACCTCACGGTGCTCGCGGACTGGATCGAGGGGCCGCTGTTCGAGAGGTGTGCCGAACACGGCGGCCTCGACACGACGAGCGTGAACGTCGCGGACGGCACGGAGGGTCCGGACGATACGGAGGGCGCGGTCGGCGCGGAGGGCGCGGAGGGTGCGGAGGGTGCGGTCGGCGCGGAGGGCGTGGACGACGCGGACGGCGTGGGTGTCGCGGACGACGTGGACAGCGTGGGAGTCGCGGACGGCGACGGTGCCGTGGACGGCGGGTGCGGCGCGGAGGGTCTGCGGGAGCCGGCCGTCGGCGGGGACGGCGACGAGCCGCTCGGTCCCCGGCGGGCCCGTCCCGCCTGGCCGCGTGGCCTCGAGGGGCGGTGGCTGGTGGCACAGGAGTACCGCGCGGCCCAGGGGGAGGGGGAGGACCCCGTCCTCGCGGTCATGCGCGCGACGGGGCGCAGCCGCCGCAGATCGCTGAGGCTGATCGCGCAGGCGCGTGACGCGGAATACCTGACGCCACGTCACGCACGGCGCTGACAGGGCTCGTTGCCGGGGTGCGTGGACCGGCCGAGGGGCGTTACTGCATCCCGCGCATCCGGGCGATCTCACTCGTCTGCTGCGCGATCACGTCGTCCGCCATCTCCTCGATCCGTACGTTGTTGCCCTGTGCCTTGACGTCCGCGGCCATGGTGAGGGCGCCCTCGTGGTGGGTGATCATCAGGGTGAGGAACAACGCGTCGAACGCCTTGCCGCGGGCCGCGCGCAGCTCGGTCAGCTGAGCCTCGGTGGCCATCCCGGGCATCGCCGTGTGCTCGTGCCCGCCGGCCGTCTCGTCCTCCCCGTATGTCGTGAGCCAGCCCTTCATCGCCTCGATCTCCGGCCCCTGTGCGGCGCCGATCCGCGACGCGAGGCCCTTGACGGCTGTCGACCCGGCCTGTTTCGGGACGAGTCCGGTCATCTCCAGGGCCTGGGTGTGGTGCTGGATCATCATCCGCGCGTACGCCACGTCGGCGGAGTTGGGCGTGTCGTCGTCGGCGCGTTGCTCGGCCGCGTCCTGGGCGGAGAGGGTCCGGTTCGAATCACCCGGTTTGCCCGGCGCGATCACCGAAGGGCCGCTCGCGGCACCCGACTTGGTGTCCGGCCCGGAGTCGCAGCCCGCGAGGGCGAGGGCGAGCAGCAGCGAGGCTGAGACGAGGGGCGCGCGGCGGACGAGCACAACGACCTCCTGAAGCAGGTGAGTTGAGGGCGGGGATGCCGTCCTCGTCTGGATCTTCGCACCATGGATCGCACCGAGGGGCCGAGAGATTCATTACGAGTGCGTTGCCAGCCCTTGATATGTGCATGATGAAGACGATACTTCGGAGCACCGCGAACCGTTCCACGTGAACGGCGACAAGGGAGGACGCAGTGACCCTGTTGAACGACCTTCGAACGCGACGCAGACGGCTGGGAGTGGCCGCCGCGTGTACCGGACTCCTGGCCGCGCTCCTGACCGCGGTCCCGGCGGCCGCGACCCCCGACCCGGGGGACGGACCCGCCGTGCAGCAGGAGGTGTCCCAGGGCGCCCGGGCCGAGGCGGCGGCGGCGATCGCCGACGGCGAGATACCGGGACAGGACGAGATCGTCCACTCCGCCAACATCGAGCATCTGACGAACATCCCCAAGGACGCCCTGCCCGGCACCAACTCGGACCTGGCCTTCCAGGGCAAGTACGCCTTCTCCGGCAACTACGACGGCTTCCGCGTCTTCGACATCAGCAACCCGAAGTCCCCCAGGACCGTCGCCCAGGTGCTCTGCCCCGGCTCGCAGAACGACATCTCCGTCTCGGGCGACCTGCTCTTCCTGTCCACCGACTCCTCGCGCAGCGACAGCAGTTGCAACAGCACCACGCAGCCGGTGACCGAGAAGTCCTCCTGGGAGGGCATGAAGGTCTTCGACATCAGCGACAAGGCGAACCCGAAGTACGTCGCGGCCGTCGAGACCGCCTGCGGCTCGCACACCCACACCCTGGTGCCCGAGCGCAAGAACGTCTACGTCTACGTCTCCTCGTACTCGCCGAACGCCGCCTACCCGGACTGCCAGCCCCCGCACGACGGCATCTCGGTCATCAAGGTGCCGCGCAAGTCGCCGGAGAAGGCCGCGATCGTGAGCTTCCCCGTGCTGTTCCCGGGCGAGGGCCCGGACGGCGGCGGCAACCCGGGCTCACCCACCAACCCCGGGGTCTCCAAGACGACAGGCTGCCACGACATCACGGTCCTGCCCTCCAAGGACCTGGCGGCCGGCGCCTGCATGGGCGACGGCATCCTGTTCTCCATCAAGGACCCGGAGCACCCGAAGGTCATCGACCAGGTCCAGGACAACGTGAACTTCGCGTTCTGGCACTCGGCGACCTTCAACCAGAAGGCGAACAAGGTCGTGTTCACCGACGAGCTCGGCGGCGGCGGCGCGGCCACGTGCAACGCGGCGATCGGGCCGGACAAGGGCGCCGACGGCATCTACGACATCGTCGGCAAGGGTGACAAGCGCAAGCTGGTCTTCCGCAGCTACTACAAGATCCCCCGCCACCAGGCGGACACCGAGAACTGCGTGGCCCACAACGGCTCGTTGATCCCGGTCAAGGGCAGGGACATCATGGTGCAGGCCTGGTACCAGGGCGGTGTCTCGGTCTGGGACTTCACCGACTCGTCGAAGCCGAAGGAGATCGCCTACTTCGAACGCGGTCCGCTCGACACCCAGGTGCTGAGGGGCGGCGGCTCCTGGTCGGCGTACTACTACAACGGCTACATCTACTCGAACGACATCGCCAAGGGCTTCGACGTGCTGAAGCTCAGCGACCGGCGCACCGACCCGGCCAAGCGGGTCCGTGTCCCCGAGCTCAACGTCCAGACCCAGCCGGACTACTTCGACTGATCCTCGTTCCGCGGTGCCGGCGGGTCGGTCGCGAAGAAGCGCGACAGATCCGTGTCGGTCCTCCCGCCGGGCGCCTCGGCGTCCGGCGGGACCCCCTGCTCCCAGTCGAGCCGGTAGCGCGCGAACAGTTCGGCGCGCAACGTCGTGAGCGGCAGGGGCACGTTCGGCAGCACCATCGCGTAGACGGCTCCCATCAGCTGGGAGCGCAGCATCGGGTAGTCGTGGTCGACGTCCTGCGACCCGCGCCGGGCCGCGGTGTCCCGCAGCAGTTCGGCCAGCCGCTGTTGCTCCGGGCACTGCACGAACCCCTCGGCCTGCAGAAGGCCCGCCATGTGCTGGCGCATGAGCACCGTACGGTCCCGGGCCAGGCCCAGGATCGCGTCGATGGCCCGCGCCATCCGCTCCCGGCCGTCCTCGGTGCGCGGCTCCCGCTCCAGCGCCTCCTCCAGCGTGCGGTGCATCAGCCGGTGCACGGCCGACTGGACGAGCTGACGCTTGCCGGGGAAGTAGTAGGACACCAGACCGCGCGCCGAGCCGGCCCGGTCCGCGATGTCGCCGAGCGTCGTCGCCTCGTACCCGCGCTCGCTCACCAGCTCCACCGCGGCTTGAAGGAGCCGCTCCCGGGAACGGCGCCGCAATTCTTCATTGACCGAGGCGCTGCGCGGGGACATCCTGGAACTCCTGCGTTGACTGGCTGCCAGCCAACTATACTCAGGGACAACCCGGTGAGGTTCCGGATCGGAGCACACCGGGCTGCCGCCTGCTCTGGGCGACGCGGGGGATCGTCCAGAGTGGGCGTGCTTTTCCCGTAATGGTGGCCTCAGGCGACCGTCTGGTCGTCGGTGGAGAGCGGGCCGGTGTCGCCGGGTCGGCCCACCAGGTCCAGCACCGTCCGCAGCGCGTCCGGACGATCGGCCGCCGGCAGATGGTCCACGAAGTGCACCGCGCAGCCCAGTGCGGCCGCCCCGCCGTCCGCGCGCCGGTCGTCGCCCACCATCAGAGTCCCGCCGGGAGCTGCGTCCAGGGCCTCGCACGCGACCGTGAACAGCCGGGGGTCCGGCTTCTGGAAGCCGTGCTCGTACGACAGCGTGTACGCGTCGACGTACCGGTCGAGGCCGTGCTCCCGGAACACCGGCCGCAGATCCCAGCCGATGTTGCTGACCACGCCGACCCGGAGCCCACGCTCACGCAGCCCGCTCAGCACCTCGAGGGCGTCGGGGTAGGGCGCCCAGGCCGCCGGCGTCCTGTGCCGTTCGTACAGGGCGTCGTACAGCGCCGGATCCGGCAGCGGCACCTGACGGGACAGACCGGTGTACGCGGCCCGGTGCAGCGCCGCGCTCTCGTCCCGCACCCGCCACACCCCGGCGACTTCGGCGGGCAGCCGGACCGGACTAGCCCCGCCGGGCAGCGCGCCGGCCGTCTCCAGGGCCCGCGCCTTCGCGGCGAGCTCCGACGCGGGCAGCGAGACGCCGGCCGCCTCCAGCACGGCCCGCAGCCAGGACTCGGCGGACTCGATGCGGAACAGGGTCCCGGAGAAGTCGAACAACACAGCTGTCATGCGCATGGGGCCGAGTCTATGAACCGGGCGGATCTCACGGGCCCCGTACTCCTTGCCGGATCACGGATCACGGATCACGGATCACGGATCACGGATCACGGATCACGGATCACGCGGAGCCGTGTTCCCTGCGAGCGGAAGATCGCAGGGTCAAGGCCGCCACCGCCTGTGCGCGGCGATCGCCACGGTCACCAGCAGGGCGCCCAGGAGCCAGCCGCCCAGGACGTCCGAGGGCCAGTGCACGCCCAGCCAGATCCGGGTCAGTCCCACGCCCGCCACGGAGACCACCGCCACCGCGAGCGCCGTACGCCACACGACAGGTGGGACGCCGTGCCGGTGCAGCAGCCACAGCAGGAGGCCGAACACCACCGTGGCCGTCAGCGCGTGCCCGGAGGGGTAGGCCGCGTAGTGGGCGGAGTCGACCGGGTCGGGCCAGACCGGGCGTTCGCGGCCCACCCAGGCCTTGAGGGACTGCTGGATCAGTGTGCCCACCGCCGACGTGACGACCAGCCACCCGGCCGTCCACCAGGCCGCGTGTCGCCACACCAGCCACACGGCGACCGCCGCGCCCAGCAGACGCATGGTCAGGGGGTCCCAGACCCAGTCCGTGAGGATGCGGCAGACCTGGGTCATGTCGGGGTCGGCGACGGCCCAGCGGTGGGTGGTGCGGGCGATGTCGCCGTCGACGGAGATCAGGGGATGCCAGTCGGCCGCGACCAGGGCGAGCAGCAGGGCGGAGCACAGTCCCAGGACCAGCGCGGTCCGGAGTGCGACGCGCGGAGCCGGGAGGCGGGGCGGGGATTCGACGGACGGATGGTGCATACGGAGATCCTCGCCGAACGGTGGGGCCGGAAGCGAACCCGGCGCGATCGGTCCCGGTTCCGGGGCGGTCGGTGCGGGGGCCGGGGCGGCCGGTCGTAGCCCCGGGACGGGTGGTCCGGCCACCACCGGGGCGGGCCGGTCGGTCCCGGTGCGCGAAGCGGCCGGGCGAGGCCCCCGGGGCGGCTGCCGGGGCCCCGAGGGGGGCGTTCCTGTCGCCGAGGGGCGCTGCCCGGCGGCGGGAGGCACGGTTGCCGGGCCGGTCTCCCGAGGGGGCGTCCTGCCGCCGGGGGTATCGCCCGGCGGCGGGCAGCAGGGCAGCAGGGCGGCAGGGTTGCCGGGCCGGTGGCCGGAGCAGGCGTTCTTGCCACCAGGGGGGGCGCCGCCCGGAAGCGCGAAGCAGGGCCGGTCTCCCTAAGGGGGCGTCCTGCCGCCAGGGGGGCGTCGCCCGGCTGCGGGAGGCAGGGCTGCCGGGCCGTGGGTGGAGTGCTGGTCGTGGCTTCGGGGTGGCTTCTGCGGAGCCGTCGGGGTCAGCCCAGTGTCCGAAGGGCGGGGACCAGGGTTATCAGTACCGGGACCACCGGTACGAGGGAGGCCGCCGCCGTCAGGCGCAGTCTGCGGGCCGCGGTGAGGCGGCCGGGCGGGGTGAGCAACCGGTGCACGCGCTGCGGGACATGGGCCTGCGGGGCGGGGGAGGGGCCGAACACGCCCCGGTCCTCGTTGAGTTCGACCAGAGCCAGCGCGGTCGTCAGCCGGCCGAAGCGCCGGGAGGCCATGTCGTCGGCCGACAACTCGACCAGCCGGTGCATCTCGTCGCGGAACGCGGCGAACACCGGTACCTGCGGAAAGCCGGTGGCCAGCGCCGTCGAGCAGTTCAGCAGCCAGTCGTGCCGCGCCTGGGCGTGACCCTGCTCGTGGGCCAGCACGGCATCCAGTTGACGCCCTTTCAGGCGACGCAACGCGGCTGTCGTGACCACCAGTTGGGGTGCGGCGCCCGCCAGCCACCAGGCGTCGGCACGCTCGCCCTCCAGTACGAGCAGTCGGCCGGACGCGGAGTCCTCGCCCGGCAACAACGGCGCACGCAAACGCAGTTCGGCGTGCCGGGACCGGCGTCCGGCCCGGTTGCGCAGTACCTCCCGTACGAGCATCGCCCCGCTCCACAGCCCGCCGCAGGCGAGCGCCACAGCGGTCGCCGCCGCCCAGGGGCCGGCCGCGCCCAGCGCGTACGCCTCCACCACCGAGCGCGGGGCCGGCGCGAAGACATGCCCGCGCACCGCCTGCCAGGCCGCCGCCGCGCTGAGCGTCATCGACAGCGCGCAGCACAGCAGGACCGCGGCCACCACACACTGCCACGCCCACAGCGCGACCACCGGTTCGTGGTCCGGCCAGTCGGCCCGGGCGATCAGCCGGGGGGCGATCACGGCGGTCAGGGCACCGAGCAGCAGCAGTACCGCGGGGACCATCATGGGCAGCACCCTATGAGCGGCGCACCGCTCAGGGGTACGGCTTCTCGTGGTGAAGTGACGCAGGCCACGCCCGAGTTGGGGTTCACATGGTCAGCAGCATGGCGAGCATCCCGATCCCCATCGACAGCCGGCACGCCCGTGCCACCTCGGGCCGGTCGCTCCAGGCCACCGCGGCGCCGCCCGCCCCGGCCACCGGCAGCAGCCGGACCCCGGCGAGCAGGACGTACCCGGTGAAGTACAGCAGCAGCACCCCCGTCAGCAGCGGGACGTCGGAGCCGCCGTGTCCGTGCTGGTGCGCGGGCGCGGCGGCCATCACGGCCGCCATGTAGACCATGGCCGCGGTCCCGACCAGGTGGTGCAGGTGGTGGGCGCCGGCGCGGGCCGCCCACAGGGCCCGCAGCGCGGCCGTCCCGAAGACCGCCGCGAAGGCCGGCCAGGCCCACGCGGGCGGGGTGAACGCGGCCGCGGGCACGGCCATCGCCGCCATCCCGAAGCCCATCAGCGCCTCGCCGCCCGCGGCCCTGCGCTGTTCCTCGACCCCGCTGCGCATCCGCAGCAGGCAGTAGGCCCCGGTCGCCGCACACAGCGCCACCAGCAGCCAGCCGGGCGAAGCCGGTCCGTGCACGCGCACCTCCCCGCTCGACGTTCGCAATCGAGGGTTGCGATGCCCAGGGCACACCGTGCGCACGCGGGCGCAAGGGTGTACACGGGGAGCATTCGACGGAGCACGAGATATTTCACGGGTAAAACACATGCTAAATTAGTGGGTATGAGCAGTGCGACCCCGCAGCACCCCCGCCCCGAGACCCGCCCCGGACCGCGCGGCGGTCAGCCCGGCGGCAGGCACCGTGGGCGGCGACCCGTGCGCCGCCTCCCGATCGCCGGAGTGCTGCGCCTCGGCCGGCCCTCCGACATCTGGTTCAAGCCCGCCCTGAGCGTGATCGCCGCCGTCGCCCCGCCGAACCTGATCCTGCTGGCCCTCGGGCGGCTGGACCTGGCGCTGTACACGATGGCCGGGTCCCTGTGCGCGCTGTACGCCCACAACCGCCCCTACGCGGCCCGGGCCCGTGTCCTGGCCTGGGTGGTGCTGGGCATGACCGGCGGCCTGACGGTCGCCCTGCTCGCGGCCTCGCTGACCACCGACGCCGTCGCCCTGGTCACCGTCGGCGCGCTGCTCGCGGCCGCGCAGAAGGCCCTCTGCGACGCGACCCGCCTCGGCCCGCCCGGCAATGTCGTCCTCACCTTCATCAGCTCCGCCGCGCTGTTCACACCGCAGAGCCCCGGGCAGGTCCCCGGCCATCTGGGACTGGCACTCGCCGCGGGCGCCTGGGCCTGGCTGATCGGCATGGCGCCCGGGCTGCTGCGGCCGCACGGCCCCGAGCGCCGCGCCACCGCCCACGCCCTGAACGCGGCCGCCGCCCACGCCGCCACGGACGGCACCGGCGACGGCCACGCCCGGACCCGCGCCGCCGCGGCAGGCGCCGTGCACGCGGCCTGGCAGACCCTCCTGTCGGCCCGCGCCACGGAGGCGCGCAGGGCCCTGGAGCGCCTCGTCGTGCGCGCCGAGATCGCCCTCGCCGCCCCCGCCGACACCGACCCGAAGCGGCTGCGCGACTGGGCCCGCGACCTGCGCGGCACCGGCCCGGTCCCGCACCCGGGCGACCTGGTGGACGACGACGAACTCCTCGGCGTCGACGCCGAACTCGCCACCGGCCGAACGCCGTTGTGGCTCCGCCTCGGCCCCCTGGCGCCGATCGCCGCACGCACCGCCCTGGGCTGCGCCCTCGCCGGATACGCCTCCCTCGCCCTCGGGATCGGCCGCCCCTACTGGGCCCTGGTCACCGCCGCGTCCCTCTACCAGGCGAACGTCACGCTCACCTGGAGCCGTGGAGTCCAGCGCGTCGTCGGCAACCTGGTCGGCGTGCTCGCCTTCGCCGCGCTCGTCCCGCTCGCCCATCTCACCCAGGCCGCGCTCGTCCTGGTCTGTCTGGCGCTGAACTTCGGCGCCGAGGCGCTGATCAGCCGCAACTACTGGCTCGGCAGTGTCTGCGTGACCCCGATGGCCCTGCTCATCACCGAGTTCGCGCAGGTCCAGGACTCGGGCCGGCTGATCACCGAGCGGCTGGTGGACACCCTCGTCGGAGCCGTCGTCGGCTTCGTCGCCGCGGTCGCCGTCACCAACCGCAGGGCCGGCGACCGGCTCGGGCACGCCCTGACGGCTGTCGAACGGTCCCGCGAGCAGGCCGCCCGCCTCCTGGCGGAGCCCCGCCCGGCTCCCGGCACCCTGGAGTCCGCCCGCCGCGGCCTCGCCGCCGCTCTGGTCGACCTGCGAGCCACCGCCGACGCCGCGTCCGGCGAGTGGTGGCAGCGGGCGCTGCCCGAGGAGCGGGTCGTGTCGGCCGAACAGTCCGGACACCGTACGCTCGCGGCGACGGTACGGCGCCAGGGGCTGCTCCTGGACCGGGACGCGAGCACGGGAGCGGAGGACGTACGGCGATGACGGCGACGCAGGGACGGGCGGCGGCCGGGAACGGGACGGGGGAAGGGCGGGCGACCGGGGAGGGACCGTCGGCCGAGGCCCCCGGAACCACCGGTGACCGCCCCGGGAGCGGCGACGGGCGGGGCAGCGGCGACGCGCGGGGGAGCGGTGGCCGGAAGGGCGGCGGCGCCCCGTCACAGCCGGCACAGCCGATTCAGCCGGCACAGACTGTCCAGCCGGCACAGACTGTCCAGCCGGCACAGACTGTCCCGCCGGGACAGTCGGTACGCAACGACACCGTCGCCGCCGTCGTACGGCAGTGGCAGACGGTCAGGCCGGACCTCGACACCGGCCCCATGGAGATCATCGGCCGCGTCAACCGCTGCGCCGCGCTCCTCCAGCAGGCCGAGGACGCGCCCCTGCGGCGAGCCGGTCTGAGCCGTGCGGAGTTCGACCTGCTCGGCGCGCTGCGCCGTACCGGCCACGAGCTGACCCCGGGCGAACTGGCCCGCGAGACCTTCTCCTCCGGGGCTGCCGTCACCAAGCGGCTCAAGCAGCTCACCGAGCGCGGCCTGGTGGAGCGTCGCGTCGACACCCGGGACCGCCGTGTCGCGCACCTCCGGCTCACCGACGCCGGGCGCGACCTCGTCGACGGCATCATGCCCGAACAGCTCGTCTACGAGAGCGCCGTGCTGTCCGCCCTGGACGACGGCCGGCAGGGCGAACTGGCCGACCTGCTGGGCGAGTTGCTGAGCCGACTCGAGGGACACATGAGAGCGCTGCGGGTCTGAGCGCCGCGCCGGCGCGGGGCCGGACCACGCGACCCGCCGCGTTCACCCCTCGTCTGCCGCCCGGTACACGCCGAACACCGCGCCCTGCGGGTCCCGCAGCACGGCGATGCGCGGCCCGTCCGGCACCGAGGTCGGTTCCATGAGCGTCGTGCCGCCCGCCCCGACCGCCGTCCGGGTGGACTCCTCGACGTCCGCCACCGCGAAGTACGGCAGCCAGTGCGAAGGCACCTCGGGAGGGAACTTCTCGTCCATCGTGATCACGCCGCCGAAGTCCGCGCCGCCGACGCCCCACTGGAGGTAGTTCTCCGAGGAGCGGACCGTCCAGCCGAACACCGTGGTGTAGAAGGCCTCCGCCCGGTGTCGGTCGCGGGTCAGCAGCTCGACCCAGCCGAGCGAGCCGGGCGCGTTGAACAGCCCGGCGCCCGGGAAGGTCCGCGCCTGCCACAACTGGAACGCGGCCCCGGCCGGATCGAGGGCGACCACGAAACGACCCACGTCGAAGACGTCCATCGGGCCGACCAGCACCTTGCCCCCGGCCTCCGTGAGCAGCCGCGCGCTGACGTCCGCGTCGGTCACCGCGAACGACACGTTCCAGGCGCAGGGCTGCGCTTCCTGGTACAGGGGGGTGAGCGCGGCGACGGCCGCTTCGCCGAGATGCGCGACGGTGTAGCCACCCGCCTCCTGACGGGGATCCGTCTCCGCGCGCCAGCCGAAGAGCTCCGCGTAGAACCGCTTCGCCGCCTCCAGGTCACTGGTCCCCAGCTCGGCCCAGCAGGGCCCGCCGGGCACGGGCGCGTCGAGCTTCATGGCGTTCCTTCCGAAAGGGACCCCCTCCAGCACGCTATGCCTCGGCCCGCGCGACGGCATCCGGTGGCCGCCACCGCCCGCAAACACGGCCCGGCCAGGCCCGATGCCCCCGGCTGCCGCCACCGAACCGCCCGACACCACCCACCGAACCACCCGGCTGCCGCCACCGAACGGCCCGGGCCCCCGGCTGCCGCCCGCCCCCCGGCTGCCGTCCGGCCTCCCCGGCTGCCGCCCGCCCCACCCCGGCTACCGCCCGGACCTCCCGGCTGCCGCGCGGCCCCCGGCTACCGCCGAGCATCCGCCCGGTCTCCCTGGCTGCCGCGCGGCCCCCCGGCTGCCGCCGGGCAGCCGCCCGGTGGTCCGCGGGTGGCTCAGATTCCCGGGCGGTAGCGGATCGGATGGTCCGCCGGTACCTCCACCAGCACGATCGGTGTGCCGTCCGGGTCGGCGATCCACATCTCGAGGAGCCCCCACGGCTCCCGCACCGGTGGCCGGACGATCTCCACCCCCTCGGCGCGCAGCTCGTCGTGCGCCGCCGTCACGTCCGGTACCTGGAGCCACAGCCGTACGGCGGGATCCGGCGGTGTCTCCGAGCGGCCCGAGACCTCCAGGAAGCCGCCGCCGAGGAAGTAGACGACCCCGCGCTCCGGCCCCGTACCGAACTCGCGGTAGACCGCCAGGCCCAGCCGCTCCCCGTAGAAGGCGCGGGAACGCTCCGGATCGGTCGGCCGGAGCAGGGTCCTGCTGCTGAGTACGTGCACCATGCAGCCGGAGCCTACCGGCGCAGGGTCTACGCTCGGCGGTGCCCCAGCAGAGTCAGAGACCGGAGATCGCGCGCATGGACACCGCCGCCACCGCATTCACCTTCCGCGACGCCGTCGACACCGACGTGGACGCGCTCGTCGCGCTCGTCGAGTCGGCCTACCGCGGAGACACCAGCCGGGCCGGGTGGACGACCGAGGCGGACATCCTCCATGGGCAGCGGACCGACCCCGACGGCGTGCTCGCGGTCATCAAGGCGCCGGACAGCCGACTGCTCACGGTCGAGCGGCAGGGCCGGATCGTCGCCTGCTGCCAGCTGGAACACCGCGGCACCCACGCCTACTTCGGCATGTTCGCCGTCAGTCCTACGGTCCAGGGCGCCGGCCTCGGCCGGACGGTCATGGCGGAGGCCGAGCGGCAGGCCCGCGAGAACTGGGGCGTCACCGAGATGCACATGACCGTGATCTCCGTACGCGAGGACCTCATCGCCTGGTACGAGCGTCGCGGCTACCGGCGTACCGGTCGCATGACCCCCTTCCCCTACGGCGACGAGCGCTTCGGCATTCCGCAGCGCGACGACCTCCAGTTCGAGCTGCTGGTCAAGGAACTCGGCTGACCTTCAGGGCACGGCCTAGGCCGTGAAGCGGCCCGTGCGCCTGATCTCGGGGTAGTCGGTGGTCGCGCCGTCGAGTTCCAGAGCGCGGACGAGCCGCAGCTGGTCCTGGGTGTTGACCACCCAGCCGATGATCCGCAGGTCCTGTTTCCGCGCCTCCTCGACGATCTCCAGGGTGAGCCGGCGCAGGTTGAGGCAGACCGTCGCCGCGCCGGCCTCCACGGCGCGGTCGACGATGTCGAGGCCGTAGCGGCTGCCGATGAGGGCGGTGCGCACCCCGGGTACGAGGCGCGCGATCTCGGCGACGGCCTCGTCGTGGAAGGAGGACACCTCCACGCGGTCCACCAGGTCCCGCGCCTGCATCACCTCGGCCAGCGCCCGCGCGGCCTGGACGTCCTTGATCTCGGCCTGGAGCGGGAGCCGCACGGCGTCCACGACCTCCTCGAAGGACGGCACGCGTTCCCCGCGGCCCGCGTCGAGGGTGCGCAGCTCCGCGAGGGTCTGGTCGGCGATGGGCCCGGTCCCGTCGGTCGTCCGGTCCACATCGGGGTCGTGCATGACCACCAGAGCGCCGTCCTTGCTCAGGTGCAGATCGAGTTCGATGACGTCGAGGCCGGCGTGTTCCGCGGCGACGAAGGAACGCAGGGTGTTCTCGGGCTCGACGCCCATGACTCCGCGGTGACCGATGGTGAGGAAGTTCAAGACACGACTCGCTTCCGTCGACGGCTGGGGCCGGAGGAGCACGCAGCCTAGTGGCCCCGGGCCGCCATGGACATGTGCGTGCACCGAGGGTTCCTCTACCCGCCCCGCGCGAAGATCCGACCCGTCGGACCGGCACTAGCGGAAGTAGCCGCCCCTTCGGTGTCCGGCAGGAAAAAGTGCGGTGAAGATGCGAGAGCGCAGGATAATTTCCGGAAGGTCCACTTGCTGGAGGAAACCCCCTATGCATACGGTGTCCTGACGTGAGCTTCTCCAGTGAAGGATGGGACATGACGGAAATTCTTGTGCAGGCGACCACGGGGGAGCAGGTTTCTCCGGCGTCCAGGGTGGTGGAGCACCCGGCGTGGCGCGTGCTCAAGGATGCCGTGGAGCGGATCAGGCCCTGGCAGTCGAAGGACGGGTCGATCGACTTCGCGGCCGAGGGCGCACCGCTGCGCGCCGACGCCGAGCAGGCCGTCCGGGGCGTGATCGAGGCCGTCGAGGAGCTGTCCCCGCTGCTTCCGCACGACGCCGACTACCACCGGGCGCTCGCCGAGGACCTGCGGGTCTGGGCCGACGGCGGCTTCGAGGTGCCGGACTTCCTCGACTCGCTGCTGGCCTTCCAGCCCGCCGCGAACCGTCGTGACGGTCTCCAGCACCTGGTCGTCTTCGCGATGTACACGCAGAACGGCAACCCGGACCGCAACCTGGAGGCGGTCGTGCTGCGCATGGTCTGGCCCCAGTGGCTGGCCGAGCTGGAGCGCACCCGTTACGACAACCCGCTGTTCTGCGGCATCACCTTCGAGGACTTCACGGCCGGCTACGACACCAACTCCGCCGTCCTCTTCCCGGAGACCATCGCCGTCCGCGAGGCGCCGGAACGTTTCTCCTGGGGCGGCATCTTCTGCGACCGCGAGGCCGCCCGCTTCCGCCGCGTGACCGACGCCGCCGTCGACGTCCTGGGCCTCTCGCTGCCCGAGGACATCGCCGCCATGGTCCACGACCAGAAGCGCTGCGAGGAGGCCTTCGTCCTGTGGGACATGGTCCACGACCGCACCCACAGCCACGGCGACCTGCCCTTCGACCCCTTCATGATCAAGCAGCGCCAGCCGTTCTGGATGTACGGCCTGGAGGAGCTGCGCTGCGACCTCACCGCCTTCAAGGAGGCCGTGAAGCTGGAGGCCGACGGCGTCCCGCAGGCCCGTGACGTGCAGTACGCGGTCCTCTTCGACCGCATGTTCCGCTTCCCGGTCACCGGAGACCGGGTGCGCAACTACGACGGCCTCGGCGGCCAGCTGCTCTTCGCCTACCTGCACAAGCACGACGTCGTCCGCTGGACCGACAACAAGCTGCACATCGACTGGCAGCGGGCCCCGCAGGTCACCAACCAGCTGTGCGCCGACATCGAGCAGCTGTACCGCGACGGCATCGACCGCCCCAAGCTCGTCCACTGGTTCGCCGCCCACGAGCTGGTCTCCGCCTACCTCGCCCCGCACCCGGGCTCCAAGTGGGCCAAGGGTCCCGACGCCCTGGACCTGACCCAGCCGCCCCGCAGACTCGTGGACGACGTGCTTCCGGACGAGTTTCCGCTGAGCATGTTCTATGAGGCACTGTCCAAGAAGCTGAAGAACGTGATCGCCTCCACCCGGGGCATCACGGCGGACGGCACCGAGCGGATCGCCGCGTGAGCGACCTGCGTACGGAGAACACTGCTCAGCAGGAGGCGAAGACCATGGGGAACGGGGCTCTCAGCGGTGCGGTGATCGCGGTGGCCGGTGCCGGCGGACCGGCCGGCCGGGCGGCGCTGCTCAGGCTCGCCGAGGCGGGCGCGATCGTCGTCGGCGCGGACAACGACCCCGAGCGCCTGGCGGAGGCCGTCGACGCGGCCCGCTACGGGGCCGGGGGCGCCACCGTCACCGGCGAGCCGGTCGACCTGCTCGACCTGAACTCGACGCGGGACTGGGCGCTCCGGGTCGAGAAGGAGTTCGGCCGGATCGACGGCGTGGTCCACCTCGTCGGCGGCTGGCGCGGCAGCGAGACGTTCATCAAGACCAGCCTGGACGACTGGGACTTCCTGGAGCTCCTGCTCGTCAAGACCGTGCAGCACACCTCGCTCGCCTTCTTCGAGGGCCTGCAGCGCAGCGAGCACGGCCGGTACGTGCTGATCAGCGCCGCCGGCGCCTCGAAGCCCACCGCGGGCAACGCCGCGTACGCCGCCGCCAAGGCCGCCGCCGAGGCCTGGACCCTTGCCCTCGCCGACGCCTTCCAGAAGGCCGGGGGCGCCGCGGGGCCGACCTCCGCGGCTGCGATCCTGGTGGTGAAGGCGCTGGTGCACGAGGCGATGCGCGCCGACCGCCCCAACGCGAAGTTCGCGGGCTTCACCGACGTGAAGGACCTGGCCGAGGCCATCGCCGGAGTCTGGGACAAGCCCGCCCCCGAAGTGAACGGACAGCGTCTGTGGCTCACCGAGCAGCCGTGAACCCTCCGAAGACCGACGCGCGGCGCCATCACGACCCGGAGGTCCGCGGTTTCGCCAGCGACAACTACGCCGGGGCCCACCCGGAGGTGATGGCCGCCCTGGCCCTGGCCGACGGCGGCCATCAGGTGGCGTACGGCGAGGACGACTACACCGAGCACCTCCAGGGGATCATCCGCAGCCACTTCGGTCCCACGGCGGAGGCCTTCCCGGTCTTCAACGGCACCGGCGCCAACGTCGTCGCGCTCCAGGCGGTCACCGACCGCTGGGGCGCGGTGATCTGCGCCGAGAGTGCGCACATCAACGTCGACGAGGGCGGCGCGCCGGAGCGCATGGGCGGACTGAAGCTGCTCACCGTGCCCACCCCGGACGGCAAGCTCACCCCCGAGCTGATCGACAAGCAGGCCTGGGGCTGGGAGGACGAGCACCGCGCGATGCCGCAGGTCGTCTCGATCACCCAGAGCACGGAGCTCGGCACGCTCTACACGCCCGACGAGATCCGCGCGATCTGCGACCACGCCCACGCGCACGGCATGAAGGTGCACCTGGACGGTTCCCGGATAGCCAACGCCGCCGCCTCGCTGAACGTCCCGATGCGGACGTTCACCAACGCGGCCGGCGTCGATCTCCTCTCGCTGGGCGGGACGAAGAACGGCGCGCTGTTCGGCGAGGCGGTCGTCGTCATCGACCAGGACGCCGTCCGTCACATGAAGCACCTGCGCAAGCTGTCCATGCAGCTCGCCTCCAAGATGCGCTTCGTGTCGGTGCAGCTGGAGGCCCTGCTGGCCAGGGACCTGTGGCTGCGCAACGCCCGCCACGCCAACGAGATGGCCCAGCGGCTCGCCGAGGGCGTGCGGGCCGTGCACGGCGTGGAGATCCTGTACCCCGTGCAGGCCAACGGCGTGTTCGCGCGGCTCCCGCACGAGGTGAGCGAGCGGCTCCAGAAGAAGTTCCGGTTCTACTTCTGGGACGAGGCGGCGGGTGTCGTGCGCTGGATGTGCGCGTTCGACACGACCGAGGACGACGTGGACACGTTCGTCGCCGCGGTCAAGGAGGAGATGGCGCGATAGCGGTGCCGAGGATTGCATAGGTATGCGGTCACCTGAAAAGTCATTGACTCTCGGGTGATCGCTTTCCTATGCTTTCCCGTCATGGAGCTGATCCAGGAGAACCCTGACCTCTCGGCCTATCTGGCTGCTGACGACGTCATCGACCATCACCACCCACGGGTGCGGGACACGGCCGCACGCCTCGCGAAGGATGCGGAGGACTCGTATGGTTATGCGCGCCTCGCGTTCGAGTTCGTCCGCGACACCATCCCCCACTCGCAGGACGCCGGTGACCCGCGCGTGACCTGGCGCGCCTCGGACGTACTGGATCAGGGCATGGGCATCTGCCACGCCAAGGCGCATGCCCTGGCCGCCCTGCTGCGGGCCGAGGACATCCCGACCGCGCTCTGCTACCAGCGGTTCGTGCACGACGAGGGGGCCGGGCACGCCCTCCACGGGCTTGTCGCCGTGCGCTTCAACGGGGCCTGGCACCGCCAGGATCCACGCGGCAACAAACCGGGCGTGGACGCGAGGTTCTCCCTGGAGGGCGAACACCTGGCCTTCGTGCCCGACCCCACGGCGGGCGAGGTGGACTACCCCGGCCTCTACGCCGCACCGCACCCGGCCGTCGTCGGCGCGCTGAGGGCCGCCCCCGACCGTCCGCACCTGTGGAGGACCCTCCCCACCGCGCTGTGACCACCCCGCCGCGGACCCCGGCCGTCGCGGTCGCTAATCTCCCCGGCATGGGTGATGGGGGAGAGGCCCGAGAGGCCGGTGCGGACGGGAACGAGGACCTGGAACAGGACGCTCCGCCCGATCCCGGCGGGCCGCACGACCCGCCCGGTGAGCGGCGGCGCCTCGTCGCCCGGCTGCGGAAGCACCCGCTGCTCGGCTCCGCCGCGGCCCTGGCCCTCCTCGCGACCGCGACCGCCGTGCCGATCGCCCTCGCCGGCTCCGGGGACGGGACCCCCTGCCGAAAGCTCCCCGCCGCCACCCGCGCACTGGCCCGGAACCCGGCCGCCGCGACCCGCGCCCTCGACCCGGGCGACGACCTCGCCCGTCTCGACGCCGTACGCGAACTCCTCGTGTACGAGCACCCGTGCGGCGACGGCGCCGAGGTGCTGGGCGAGATCGTGGACGCGGCCACCCGGGCCACCGGCGCCCGCAACCCGCACACCCTGGCCCAGGCGCGCGGTGCCTTCGCGGTGGCCGCCGCCCTGAACGGGGTCGACCTGCCCGACGGGATGGCCCCCGGGGTGGCCCGCATGCTCGCCCAGTACGTCGTCGACCAGAACCGCTACACGGGCTCCGACGACGACGCCTCCCTGCCCGCCGTCCCCGCCGGGTCGGCCGCCCCCGACGACGAGGGCTGGACCACCTACGGCCGTTTCCTCGCCCCAGGCGAGGCACACGCGGACTTCGAGCACACCCAGCCCTACTCGGACGTCGAGGCCGACCCGGAGCAGCTGGTCGCCGAACTGGCCAAGGACCCCGAGGCCTTCGCGATCCTCTACTCCGCCGAGCGCGCCTGGCTGGCCTACTACCTGGAGCGGCTCGACGGGCAGGGGCGCGACCCCGACTACCGCCCGAAGCCGGGCAGGGACGGGTACGAGACGGACGAGACCTACTGGGTCGACAGCGACCTCGAGCACATGGCCGACCGGGTCGGCGCCCTGATGAAGTACCGGGCCCGCTACGCCCGCGACGGCACCGTCCCCGACGTCACGGCCTTCGACGCGGCCGTCCGCCGCCACACGCCCGGCGTCTATCTCGCCCACACCACACAGCTGACCACCCGTCCGCCCATGGCCGGGATCGCCGGACGGTACGCGGGGCGGATGCGCGGTGACCTGATGGACGGCCGGCACCAGCTGCTCAGGGTGGTGTCCATCTGGGCGTCGGCGCGCAAGGTCCCGAAGGCGCGGGCCGACGTCATGCGGCAGGCGATCGACGACCGCTACGTACGGGCGCTCTGGCTGACGATCTGACGACGAGCCGGGTCAGGAGTCGTCCACCTCGAGGCCGGTGCAGCCCCGCCGCTCCACCTGTGCCGCGGCGAACGCCCGCAGCAGCGCCCGCTCCTTCGCCCGGTCGACGCCCGGGATGTCCTCGGAGGCGTCGAGTCCGAAGTGGGCGGCCTCGCCGGCGCAGCGGGCGCTCGCCGTCACGGAGGGGCGGTCGGGGTCGTCGCCGGAGACGAGCCGGTTGCTCCAGTCCCCGAACCAGGCGACGAAGTCCATCTCCTTCGTGTCGCCGTTCGCGGACTCGTCCTCGAAGGTCACCTCGCAACCACCCGTCGGCGCCGCGTCGGTGAGACGGACGTCGACCTTCCAGCGCGTCGGGTCCGGCAGCCCCGCCCCGGCCAGCGGGCCGCAGGCCGTGCCCCGGGCGGAGGCCAGGGGGACCGTCTTCGGTTCGTCCTCGCCGGGGTCGGCCGGGCTGACGCCCTCAGGCGCCGTCAGCGGCTCGGCGCCGCATCCCAGGCGCTTCGAGGCGGAGTTGGCGAAGGCGACGGCGACCTCGTAGGAGGCGGGCAGGCGCCAGGAGCCGTTGCGGCTGACGCCCGCGTGCACCAGCAGCTTGCGCTGCCGGCCGTCGGCGTCCTTGCCCAGGTCGGGACAGGGCAACAGGAACTGGAGGGTGCCGAGGCGGGAGACGAACCCGGGCAGCCCGGCCGGCATCGCGGCCTGGGAGTCGAATCCGCTCTCCGGGAAGGCGGACATGAACTCGCGGTCCACGTCGTCGCGCCGGGTGTAGGCGTACAGGGACAGCAGCCGCCAGTCGGCACTGTGGTCGCCCGCGACGGTGACCTCGCAGCCGTAGTCGCCGAGCGCCTTCACCCCGCCCGCCTCGGTGCCCGTGACCCGGGCGCCCTCGGGCATCAGGTCGCGGACGGCGCCGTCGGGCAGCACGCCGTCGCAGGCGGTGCGGATCACCCACCACTGGTGGACGTACGGCTGGGCGATCCAGCCGCCCAGACCGAGCACGGCCGCAGCCACGACCGACACCTTGAGCCAACGCCGCATCTTCGCCCCCGTAGCGCGTTCGGCAGACAACAGCCGACAGCCGGCCCGACGTCCGCTCGGCGCCCCGGCACCCGGCTTCCCGTTCTCGCCGGGACCCTATCGGCCGCCGCCGCTCCCGCGGGGCGCGGGGTCACGGAAACGAACCCCGGCAGGCGAACGCCGGCCGGGGAACGTGAACGCGCGCGAACCGCGTCAGCGCGCCTCGGCCTCGCGCACCTGCTCCGGCGTCGGCGCGGTGCCGCCCAGGTGGGCCGGCATCCACCAGGTGTCGTTCGCGTCCTTGGGGCGGACGGGATACGCGCGCTGAGCGGCCTCCAGCAGCTCCTGGACGCGCTCGCGCAGCTGCCGGGTGATCGCGCCCGCGTACTTGTCGCGGGAGGCCTCCATGGCCTCGCCGACGCGGATGGTGACCGGGGTGTGGCTGCGCTTGAAGTTGCGCGGGTGGCCCTTGGTCCACAGCCGCTGCGTACCCCACAGGGCCACCGGGATCAGCGGGACGCCGGCCTCCTGGGCCATCCGGGCCGCGCCCGACTTGAAGCTCTTGAGCGTGAACGACTGCGAGATGGTGGCTTCGGGGAAGACCCCGACGATCTCGCCCGAGCGCAGCGACTCGAGCGCGTGCGCGTAGGCCGTCTCGCCCTGGTTGCGGTCCACCGGGATGTGCTTCATCCCGCGCATCAGCGGGCCCGAGATCTTGTGGCGGAAGACGGACTCCTTCGCCATGAAACGAACGAGTCGTTTCTGCGGGAGCGCGGCCAGACCGTCGAAGATGAAGTCGAGGTAGCTGATGTGATTGCTCACCAGCACGGCTCCACCAGAGCGCGGGATGTTCTCCGACCCCTTGCAGTCGATCTTGAGGTCCCAGGCCTTGAACAACGTCTGGGCGAGGCCGACGACGGGGCGGTAGACAATCTCTGCCATGGGCGGGGCGGACCCTTCCTTCTCTTTGCCGGGGAGGCGCTCCCGGCGGCAAAGTTACGCAGCCGTAGGTTTACGGCATCTCGCAGATCGTGCCCGAAGAACGGCCGGGGAGCCAGCCCCAGTGCCCGGGAACGGCGAGATCCTCGTCACTTCGGCCCCCCCCTTGATCCACCTCGGGCTTTTAAGTTGTCTTTACTCCGCGCGTACCGCGACCCGCCGCACGAGCAGGTACATCTCGCATCCGAGGCAGTACCCGAAAGCGGCATTGAGGAAGGCGGCCGCCAGCGCCGCCCCGGTCGCCGCGAGGCCCAGCCAGTCCGGACCCAGCGTGAATCCGACGAGTCCGACCCCCGCGAAGAGCAGACCCACCGCCTGCGCGAACCGCGGCGGCTCCGGCGCCTCGAACTCGGCCGGCGGCCCGATCCTCGGCCGCACGGCCGTGCGGAACACCCAGCCGTACGGTGAGCGCCCCACCCCGCCCGCCGCGCCGAGCGCGAACGCCAGCGTCTGCCACGCCAGCAGCCAGGCGTTGCCGCTGATCAGCACGACCGCGAGTACTACGGTCGTCACGGCGGCCCCGAAGCGCGGGCCCCTCGCATCGATGTCCATGAATCAAGCATTCCGCAACGGAAACGATTCCTGGGGTCGGGAATCTTTGCAGTCTCGTGAACGCTGGAGGACCTGATGACCGGACTGCTGGTGTGCGTGGCGGTGCTCGCCGCGGCGAGCACCTACGGAGTGCTGCACAAGCGGCGGAGCGGGAGGGTGCGGGTGCGCGGGCGCGACGACGGCAAACGGCTCGGAGCGGACCGGCTCGGCGGCGAACTCGGCGAACGGGCCACGCTCGTGCAGTTCTCCAGCGCCTTCTGCGCACCTTGCCGGGCCACCCGCAGGGTCCTCGGCGAGGTGGCCGGCGTGGTCCCCGGAGTCACCCACATAGAGATCGACGCCGAGGCGCACCTGGACCTGGTCCGCGAGCTCGACATCCTCAAGACCCCGACCGTCCTGGTGCTCGACGCCGACGGTCGCATCGTCCGGCGCGCCACCGGCCAGCCCCGCAAGGCGGACGTCCTCGCGGCCCTGGGGGAGGCTGTGTGATCCGCCCGCGGGGGACGGTGAGGCATCTCCCAGATGCCGGAACGTACTTGACTGCGCGCGCCACCTATCGTCAGCCTGACCGTATGCCTGAGGAACTCCTTCTCCACGGACGGGTCCACGTCGACCTGGTCCGTACCGCGAGCGCGCGCTGTCCGGGCCGTTGAGCACCCACGGCCCGGCTCGCCACCTCCCGCAGAAGGACAACCCCATGACGGCCATACCCGGCCTCGGCTCCCCGCACCTGGCCTCTCCCGACCTCCTGCGCTCCGTCTTCCGCCGGCATGCCGCGGGGGTCGCGGTGATCACCGCCGCCGGTGAGGGCGGTCCGGTCGGCTTCACCGCCACCTCCCTCAGCTCCGTCTCCGCCGAACCCCCGATGCTCTCCTTCGGCATCGGCACCGGCGCCTCCAGCTGGCCGGCGCTGTCGCGGGCCACTCATGTGGGCGTCCATATACTCGGTGAGCACCAGCAGGCGCTGGCCGCCACCTTCGCCAGGAGCGGCGCCGACCGCTTCGGGGCGCCGACCGCCTGGCGCGACGGTCCCCAGGGTGTCCCGGTCCTGGACGACGTGCTGGCGTGGCTGGTGTGCCGGGTCGTCGCGCGGGTCCCGGCGGGCGATCACCGCATCGTGCTGGCCGAGGTGGTCCTGGGCGATCCGGAGGGCGCGGGCCGTCCGTTGCTCTACCACCAGGGGCAGTTCACCGCCCTGCGGGATTGATCACTGCCCGGCTCTCCTGCGAAGTCGTCGAGTTCCGATTACGCTGCGTTGCAAAGGTCACAGTTCAAAGCGCTTGCTTAGCGGGAACGAACTGGGTGTACTGACGAGTAATATTTCGGTCGGAGCGCGGGCCGCCCCGACCGGGATCGGCCGATTGTGGCGCCTATGCTGCCTGGAAGAAGGCAGCCGAGAACTGACGATGCAGTAGGAGAGCCGGCGTGAGCTTGAGGATCGTTGTCACTGTGAAGTACGTGCCCGACGCCACTGGCGACCGGCACTTCGCCGATGACCTGACCGTCGACCGGGACGACGTGGACGGTCTGCTCTCCGAGCTCGACGAGTACGCGGTCGAGCAGGCGCTGCAGATCTCCGAGAACTCCGACGACGACGTGGAGATCACCGTCCTGACGGTGGGCCCCGAGGACGCCAAGGACGCGCTCCGCAAGGCCCTCTCCATGGGTGCCGACAAGGCGATCCACGTCGAGGACGACGACCTGCACGGCACCGACGCCATCGGCACCTCCCTGGTGCTGGCCAAGGCGATCGAGAAGGCCGGCTACGACCTGGTCATCTCCGGCCTGGCCTCCACCGACGGCACCATGGGCGTCGTCCCGGCCCTGCTGGCCGAGCGCCTGGGCGTCCCGCAGGTCACCCTGCTCTCCGAGGTCTCCGTCGAGGACGGCACCGTCAAGGGCCGCCGCGACGGCGACGCCGCCTCCGAGCAGCTCGAGGCCTCCCTGCCGGCCGTCGTGTCGGTCACCGACCAGTCGGGCGAGGCGCGTTACCCGTCGTTCAAGGGCATCATGGCGGCCAAGAAGAAGCCGGTTCAGGCCTGGGACCTGTCGGACCTGGACCTGGAGGCCGACGAGGTCGGCCTCGAGGGCGCCTGGACCGCGGTCGACAGCGCGACCGAGCGTCCCGCCCGCACCGCGGGCACGATCGTCAAGGACGAGGGCGAGGGCGGCAAGCAGCTCGCCGAGTTCCTCGCGGGCCAGAAGTTCATCTAAAGGCCCTTCGCCGACCGCCCCTCAACTTCGTTTCGCAGGAGAGCAATCCCATGGCTGAAGTCCTCGTCTTCGTCGACCACGTGGACGGTGCCGTCCGCAAGCCCACCCTGGAGCTGCTGACGCTGGCCCGCCGCATCGGCGAGCCGGTCGCCGTCGCCCTCGGCGCGGGCGCCGAGAACACCGCCGCCGCGCTGGCCGAGCACGGCGCCGTCAAGGTGCTGACCCACGACGCGTCCGAGTACGCCGACTACCTCGTCGTACCCAAGGTCGACGCGCTCCAGGCCGCGGTCGAGTCGGTCTCCCCGGCCGCCGTCCTCGTGCCGTCCTCCGCCGAGGGCAAGGAGATCGCGGCCCGTCTGGCGCTGCGCATCGGCTCCGGCATCATCACCGACGCCACCGACCTCGAGGCCGGCGCCGAGGGCCCGGTGGCCACCCAGTCGGTGTTCGCCGCGTCCTTCACCACCAAGTCCCGGGTCTCCAAGGGCACCCCGGTCATCACCGTGAAGCCGAACTCGGCCGCCGTCGAGGCCGCCCCGGCCGCCGGCGCCGTCGAGGCCCTCGCGGTGACCTTCTCCGCCCAGGCCACCGGCACCAAGGTCACCGGCCGCACCCCGCGCGAGTCGACCGGCCGCCCGGACCTGACCGAGGCCGCGATCGTGGTCTCCGGCGGCCGCGGCGTCAACGGCGCCGAGAACTTCGCCCTCATCGAGTCCCTCGCCGACTCCCTCGGCGCGGCCGTCGGCGCCTCCCGCGCCGCGGTGGACGCCGGCTGGTACCCGCACACCAACCAGGTCGGCCAGACCGGCAAGTCCGTCTCGCCGCAGCTCTACATCGCCAACGGCATCTCGGGCGCCATCCAGCACCGCGCCGGCATGCAGACCTCGAAGACCATCGTGGCCGTCAACAAGGACGCCGAGGCCCCGATCTTCGACCTGGTCGACTACGGCGTCGTCGGCGACCTGTTCGACGTCGTCCCGCAGCTCACCGAGGAGATCAACACCCGCAAGGGCTGATCACCCGGCAGTCGCCGCACTGTCCGAGGCCCCCGTGACCGCGACGGTCACGGGGGCCTCGGCTCATTCCAGGGTCATCGAGGCCTGCACCGGCAGGTGGTCGCTCGGGTACTGGCCGTCCAGGCGGAAGGTGTCGGTCCACTCGCGGTGGACGGTGACGCCCGGCGTCGCCAGGATCCAGTCGATGCGGTCCCCGTTCGGCGTGAGGGGCTTGTACCCGTGGTAGGTCGCATAGGCCCCGCCACGCGCGCGTGCCGTGTCCCAGGTGTCGACCAGCCCGGCGGTCAGCAGCCTGTCATAGACCGGATTGACGTGGGCGACGGCGTTGAAGTCGCCGGTCAGCAGCAGCGGCAGGGAACGGTCCAGGCGGGCGATCCGCGCGGCGATCAGGTCGGCGGAGCGCACGCGCGCGTACTGGCTGGCGTTGTCGAGATGGGTGTTGAGGACGTAGAACTCCTGCCGCGCGCGCAGATCACGGAAGCGGACCCAGGTGACCGTGCGGGGGTAGTCCGCCCCCCAGGTGTTGGAGCCGAGCACCTCGGGTGTGTCGGAGAGCCAGAAGTGCGCGTGCTCGACCGGGACGAGCCGACGGGTGTCGTAGAAGACGGCCACCGCCTCCGGGTCCTCCACGCTGCGGCCCTCGCCGATCCAGTCGTAGTGCGGACCGAGGTCGGTCTCGATGTCGCGCAACTGGGCCGGCAGACCCTCCTGGGTGCCGATGACGTGCGGGGCCGCCCGGCGCAGCAGGGCGCGCATCACCGGACGGCGGACCGCCCAGGTGTGGGAGTCCTTGGCACCCGTGTAGCGGAGATTGAAGGTCATGACCTTCAGTGGCGGCGGTGGCACGGTCGCGGGCTGAAGCGCCCCGCGTGCCGGGCTCTCGTGCCGGGTGGCGGACGACCCGGCCGTGCCCAGCAGGGGCACGGTCGCCAGGACGGCCAAGGCCGTGCGCAGTCCCGCCCGTCGGGTCTGCCCCGTGGTGCCGATCATATTTTCCCTCCCTTGTGAGACAGGATGAAGGTGAGGACGGTTGTGCGGAAGAGGGAGTCGGTGTGCCGGTGAGTGAGGGGACCGCGCCGTGGACAGGGTGTTGACCTGCCGGAAGCCGCACGGATAGCTTCGTTCTACGGATTGTTGATTCCGTACAGCGGAAAAACCGGAGGGTGTGGAATGGGTCAGGGCCAGCAGGAGACGGTCACGACGAGCCTCGCGGGCGCCGTCAGCGAGGAGATCAGCGCCTCCCTCGCCCCGGTCGACGCCGAACTCGACCGCCGCTACCCCGGCGACCCCGGCACCCGCCAGCCCGTCCACACCGTCTACGTCCCCGGCGACGCCTTCGGCGCCGACACGATCCGTTCCTGGGGCGACCGGGCCCTCGCCGCCCTCGACGAGCACGCCCCCGACGCGGCCTCCTTCGCCGCCTGTCTCGGCCTCTCCCAGGACCTCGCCGAGCCCGTGTACGCGCGCGTGCGGGCCAAGCTGGAGCGCGAGCCCGTCGAGGACCTGCGCGTCGACTTCGAGGACGGCTACGGCCCCCGCCCGGACGCCGAGGAGGACGAGACGGCCGCCCGCGCGGCCCGGCTGATCGCGGAGGCGGCCGCGAAGGGCACCGCGGCCCCGTACATGGGCATCCGCATGAAGTGCATGGAGGCCGCGGTACGCGACCGGGGCATCCGCACCCTCGACATCTTCCTCACCGGCCTGATGGAGCACGGCGGCCTCCCCGACGGCCTGGTCCTGACCCTCCCGAAGGTGACCTATCCGGAGCAGGTCACCGCGATGGTCCGGCTCCTGGCGGCCTTCGAGCGGACGCGGGGACTCGACGCCGGACGGCTCGGCTTCGAGATCCAGATCGAGACCAGCCAGTCCATCCTCGCCACGGACGGCACCGCCACGGTCGCCCGCATGATCCAGGCGGCCGAGGGCCGCGCCACCGGCCTCCACTACGGCACCTTCGACTACAGCGCCTGTCTCGGCGTCTCCGCCGCCTACCAGGCCGGCGACCACCCCGCCGCCGACCACGCCAAGGCGGTCATGCAGGTCGCGGCGGCCGGCACCGGGGTGCGGGTCTCGGACGGCTCCACGAACGTGCTGCCGGTCGGCCCGACCGAACAGGTCCACGCCGCCTGGCGCCTGCACTACGGCCTCACCCGCCGCGCCCTGTCCCGCGCCTACTACCAGGGCTGGGACATGCACCCCGGCCACATCCCCACCCGTTACGCGGCCGTCTTCGCCTTCTACCGCGAGGGCTTCGCCCAGGCCGCCGAGCGGCTCTCGCGATACGCCGACCGGACCGCCGGCGCTGTGATGGACGAGCCCGCGACCGCCAAGGCCCTCAGCGGCTACCTGCTGCGCGGTCTGGACTGCGGCGCCCTCGACCCCGCCGAGGTGGCCGGCGCGACCGGACTCACCCGGGCGGCCCTGGAAGGCTTCGCGACACCGCGGCGCGGCGATCTGACGGCCTGCGCGCAGTAGCGGGCGGCGGCCGGAGGAGCAGGGCGGGCAGGGCGTCCCCGCCCGGCACCGGTACCGCACGGCGATACCGCAACCCCTGCTCCACCGGCCTCTGTTCAGCGGTGACTACTGCTGAGGGAGCTCGTACGGACGCGTGATGATCTCCATGCCGTGCCCGGCCGGATCCATGAAGTACACGCCCCGGCCGCCGTGGTGACGGTTGATCTCACCCGGCTGCCTGCCGTGCGGATCGGCGAAGTACGTGATCCCCGCCCGCTCGATCCGCTCGAAGGCCGCGTCGAACTCCTCGTCCGAGACGAGGAACGCGTAGTGCTGCATGACGATCGACTCCACCGGGATGGCGGCGAAGTCCAGGGTGACGCCGTTGCTGGTGCTCACCGGGACGAACGGGCCCCACTCGGGGCCGACTTCGAGTCCCAGGACGTGGGCGAGGAACTCGGCGGACTCCCGGTTGTCACGGGAGTGGACGATGGTGTGGTTCAGCTCTACTGACATGTGTGGAATGCCTCCGTAAGGCAAACTCACGGGCACCTCCATGCCTCACCCGGTCGGTGACCGACACGCGACGCCGTTCGATCACTTTATCGGACGCGCAGGTGCTCGAGGCCGGACGCGGTCACCCACTTCTCTTCCGCGAACAGACGGGTGCCCTGCTCGCACCGCCGTGCGTCGGCCCGCGCGCGGGCGCAGAACTCCTCCGGCGTCGACCCGAACAGCCGCCGCAACGCAGCTGAACGGGCGAGGAGTTCGGCGATCAGGGCGCGCTGCCCCGGATGGGTCCGCGGCACGCCGTCGCCGTTGTGCAGCACACCATGGTGATTCACGTACGCGAACGCGTCGAGGAGTGCCTCGCCGTTCTCCAGCTCGACCCGGAATCCGGGCGCGGGCAGCAGGACCCGGTCGTAGTTCGGCTCCGTCGCGTCGATCAGGGCGAGCTGTTCCGGGTCGAGCCAGATGACGAACAGCTCCCTCGTGACGGAGGGGGCGTCGACCGGGGACGCGGACACATAGCCGAGGCGGCTGACATGCGCCGAGACGCCGATGTCGATGCCCGTGACCCTGGCCTTCACCATGGGGACGGCTGAGGTGACCGCGAACCGGGCCATCTTGTCCCGCAGTTGGGCGGGACTGGCGTTGGAGCCGACGGCCACGACCGGAGTACGGCCGGGATGGGTCAGCCGGTCCAGCGGCAGCAGCTCGTCCCCGCGGAGCAGCCCGGACGCGGCCGGCCAGGCGCCGGGATAGCTCAGCGGGTGGTCGCGCGGCGCGTCGGCCAGGCCGAGTGCCCGAAGGGTGCGGTGCTCGTCGCGGGCGTCCATGGGCGTCTCAGTCGGCCGGCGGCAGCTCGCCCGAGCCGCGCGTGACGAGCCGGGTCGGCAGTTGGATGCGCTCGGGGGTGATCAGCGTGCCGTCCAGCTGTCCGAACAGGCGCTCCGCGGCGGTCCGGCCGAGCGTGGCCGCGTCCTGGGCGATCACGGTGACCCCCGGCTGGAGCAGGTCGGCGAGCTCCAGATCGTCGAAGGCCACCAGGGCGACCGGGCGGCTCCGCTCGGCGAGCACCCGGATCACGGTGACGGTCACCCGGTTGTTGCCCGAGAAGATCGCCGTGACCGGCGCGGGCCCGGACAGCATCTCCTCGGCCGCGCGGCGCACCCGCAGGGGATCGGTGGCGCCCAGCGACATCCAGGCGTCCTCGACCGGTATGCCCGCGTCCTCCATCGCCGTCCGGTAGCCGCGCAGCCGCTCGGCGGCGGTGTGGATGCGCGGCATGTCGCCGATGAAGCCGATCCGGCGGTGCCCGTGCGTCACCAGGTGGGTCACGCCCTCGTGCGCGCCGCCGAAGTTGTCCGACAGGACGCAGTCGGCGTCGATCTGCCCGGCCGGCCGGTCCACGAACACCGTGGCGACGCCCGCCTTGATCTCGGGCTCCAGGTACCGGTGGTCGTCACCGGCCGGGATCACCACCAGTCCGTCCACCCGGCGCGCGCACAGCGCCAGCGCCAGCTCCTGCTCCCGGTCCGGGTCCTCGGCGCTGGAGCCGTTGATGAGCAGTGCGCCGTGGGCTCGGGCCACCTCCTCCACCGCGCGGCTGAGCGGCCCGTAGAACGGGTCGGCGAGATCCTCCAGGACCAGGCCGATACTGGCCGTGCTCCCCTTGCGCAGCACCCGGGCGCTGTCGTTGCGGCGGAAACCGAGCGCGTCGATGGCCTCCTGGACACGTCGTTCCGTCTCGGGCGTGACGCCCGGCTCGCCGTTCACCACGCGTGAGACCGTCTTGAGGCCGACTCCGGCGCGAGCGGCGACGTCCTTCATGGTGGGACGGTTGCCGTAGCGGCTCTCGGGCCGGCGCTGCGTCTCGGGCACGATGCTGTGTCCTGTCCTGTCGTCCACGGGAGGTGCGCCCTGCACGCCGTCCACAAGATGTTGCGCACGGGGATGCGTGGGTCCCAGGGTTTGTATGAGGATGTGGCGTCGAGCATAGAGCCTGGACAACGTTGTCAGATGCGGGAGACACTGTCCACCGCAATCTCCGGCCCGCGTCCCCCAACCGCTGGACCGGCCAGTCCTTTCCATGGTGGACCGGGAGAAACCAGACTGATGTACACCGACCTCGTGGCCGCGCTCGACATCGGCGGCACCAAGATCGCCGGAGCGCTGGTGGACGGCGACGGCACGATCCTGGCCCGCGCGCAGCGCCCCACGCCCGCCCAGGAGAACGGCGACACCGTGATGCGGGCCGCCGAGGAGGCGCTGGCGGAGCTGACCGCGTCTCCGCTGTGGGGGCGCGTCCGAGCCGTCGGCATCGGCAGCGCGGGCCCGGTGGACGCCTCGGCGGGCACGGTCAGCCCGGTGAACGTGCCCGGCTGGCGCGACTTTCCGCTGGTCGACCGGGTCCGGGCGGTGACGGGGAACCTTCCGGTCGAGCTCATCGGCGACGGCGTGGCGATCACGGCGGCCGAACACTGGCAGGGCGCCGCTCGCGGGCACGACAACGCGCTGTGCATGGTGGTCTCCACCGGTGTCGGCGGCGGCCTGGTCCTCGGCGGCCGGCTGCACCCCGGCCCCACCGGCAACGCCGGCCACATCGGCCACATCAGCGTCGAACTCGACGGCGATCTGTGCCCGTGCGGCGGGCGCGGCTGCGTGGAACGCATCGCCAGCGGCCCCAACATCGCCCGTCGCGCCCTGGAGAACGGCTGGCTGCCCGGCCCCGACGGCGACACCTCCGCGGCCGCGGTGGCCGCCGCCGCCCGCGCGGGCGACCCGGTCGCCGTGGCCTCCTTCGAACGGGCCGCCCAGGCCCTGGCCGCCGGAATCGCGGCCACGGCGACCCTCGTCGAGATCGACATCGCGGTGGTCGGCGGGGGTGTGGGCAAGGCGGGCGAGGTGCTCTTCGCCCCCCTGCGCCGGGCGCTCCGCGACTACGCCACCCTCTCCTTCGTCCAGCGCCTGACCGTCACGCCCGCACAGATGGGCACGGACGCGGGCCTGGTGGGAGCGGCGGCGGCAGCGCTGTCGGCGAGCGCGGAGGCCGGGGCGGAGGCGGGCACGACGGCGGCAGGAGTCTGACGCCGGCGGGCGGCCCCTGAAGGAACGTTCCACCGTCGAGGCGGCGCAGGAGGCGGTCGCGGACCGGCTTCGCCGGCGCTCGTGTCGCGGTGCCCGCCGCGGGGCGACCGGGCGCCGCGTGCGCGCGGGTGGAGGCCTGCGGGCGTGGGGCCTGCGCGAGTGGAGGCCGGAGTGGGTGGGGGCCGGCGTGGCGGTCGGCCGGGTGCTGGTCACTCGGGGTGGGCCGGACCGGCTGCCCGCCCGTCGTGACCGGGTTCCCGCTGCTCCCGGGCGGTGTGGGGGCGGTGGCGGACCACCGGCGTGCCGCTGCCCGTCGCGGTGCTCGCGGCGGGTGACCGGGGTGGCGCGGGCCGGGGCCCGTGCCCCCGGTCACCCGCCGGGAGTTACTCGGCGACGGGCCGGACCGTTGTCCCGGCCGCGGTGACGGCGCTCCAGCCGCTCCAGGAGGGGATGGCCTCGCGCGAGCGTCGCCAGTCGGCGGGGACGCCGTGCGTGCCGGTCCGGGACGCGACGACGCCTCCCGCGACGGCGCAGGTCGTGTCGCGGTCGCCCCACCCGCCGACGGTCTGCCACAGCGCCTCGGGCAGGTCGTCCAGGTGGCCCGCGGCGGACCAGAGGGCGAACGGCACCGTGTCCGCGGCCGAGATCAGCGTCCCCGAGCCGAGCACGGACGCCGCGTGGCGCACCGAGGTGCGCTCGGGGAAGCCCGCGGCCACCAGCAGCCCGGAGCGGACGTCGCTGTCCGGCAGGTGCGAGGCGACCTCCCGCAGGAACGAGGCCCGCGCCGGGACGTCCCCACCCGCGCCCGCGGCCGCCAGCGCGGCGGCGATGGCCACGGCCACCGCGCCCGCGACCGCCTCGGGGTGGGCATGCGTGGCCAGCGCGGACAGCCGGGCCTGCTCGCGGGCCGCGGCGAGGTCGTCCATGAACCAGGCGCCCAGCGGGGCGACCCGCATCGCGGCGCCGTTGCCGTACGAACCCTGTCCGCCGAACTGTCCCGTCGTCACCGCCCGCCAGTCCTCGCCCTCGCCGACGCGCCGCAGCACGCTGTGCATGGACGGGCCGTACGCACGCCCCGGGTCGCGGCGGTACTCGGCGGCGAACTGCCGTGCCAGGTCGCCCGGACGGACCTCCCCGTGCTCCGTCAGATGGGCGAACAGGACGAACGCCATCGCCGAGTCGTCCGTCCACGGCCACGGCGCGGGACGCGGCTCGCGTGCCGCCCACAGCTCCTCGGCGGGCTCGTCGGAGCGGGTGAACCAGCTGTCGCCGAAGGCGTCGCCCGTCACGAGACCGTCCAGACTGGCATGGGCATGCTGCGGGTCGATCATGGCGAAGCTCCTCCGAACCGTCGGTGACCACGGCATTCTCGCCCCAGGCCGGCCCATCGTGCGCGCGGATAGGGGCACGAGGCGTGACCCCGTGCCCGCCGACGCCGTTGATCCCCGCATGAAGAAGCGCAGCATGCTCGCCATCGCCTCCCTCGCCACCGGCTTCGTCGTCGCGGCGATCACCCCCTCGCACGGCGTGGGCGGTGCGGACCTCAACGGACTGAACGTGGGTGACACGCTCAGCACGCTCGACCACACCATCGCCAGCGACAGCCTGGCCGTCGACGACGACGCCCTGGGGCAGAACGGCTGACGGACCGGGCCAGGACCACCGACGCCGTGGCGCGGGCACCCCACCGGGAGGGGGCCGGCGCCACGGCGTTCGTGCGCCCTCAACGGGAACTGGTTTCCGTGGCAGGGTGGAGCGGGCAAGCCACAGGGGGCCAACAGAAGAGGGGGAACTGTGACCGTCGTCTGGATCAACGGCGCGTTCGGTGCGGGGAAGACCACCACCGCACGGGAATTGATCGACCTGATCCCGAACAGCACGCTCTTCGACCCCGAGGTCATCGGCGGAGCACTCCCGCACCTGCTGCCGCCCAAACGTCTCGCCGAGGTCGGCGACTTCCAGGACCTGCCGATCTGGCGACGGCTCGTGATCGACACGGCGGCCGCGCTGCTCGCCGAGCTGGGCGGCACCCTCGTCGTCCCCATGACCCTGCTGCGCCAGGAGTACCGCGACGAGATCTTCGGCGGTCTCGCCGCCCGCCGGATCTCGGTCCGGCATGTCCTCCTCGCTCCGGGGGAAACGATCCTGCGCGAGCGAACAGCCGCCCGTGAGGTCCCCCCGGACCTCCCCGACGGCGAGATACGGATCCGTCAGTGGTCGTACGATCACATCGAGACGTACCACGCGGCACTCGCCTCCTGGCTCACCGCAGATGCCCATCCCGTCGACAACGGAGTCCTCACTCCGCAGGAGACGGCCGCCCGGATAGCCGAGGCCGTGGGCAGTGGCGCCGTGGCCGCGTGCGACATCGTGCAGACCCCCGAGCCCACCGCCGAGACGGTCGCGGCCGGGGTCCTCCTCTTCGACGAGCGGGACCGGGTACTGCTCGTCGACCCGACGTACAAACCCGGCTGGGAGTTTCCCGGCGGGGTCGTGGAGCCCGGCGAGGCGCCCGCGCGCGCGGGCGTGCGCGAGGTCGAGGAGGAGACCGGGATCCGGCTGGACGACCTACCCCGGCTGCTGGTCGTCGACTGGGAACGGCCGGCGCCGCCCGCCTACGGCGGACTGCGTCTCCTCTTCGACGGCGGTCGGCTCGACGACGCAGCCGTGGCGGGGCTGCTGCTGCCCGGCCCCGAACTGCGGGCCTGGCGCTTCGTCACGGAGGAGGAGGCTGCCGGCCTCCTGCCGCCGGTCCGCTACGAGCGGCTGCGCTGGGCGCTGCGCGCCCGCGAGCGCGGGGCGGCGCTGTATCTCGAGGCGGGCGTGCCGACCGAGTGAGCGCCGCTACCGGATCGGGACCCGCCGCAGCGCCTCCACCGGAAACGCAGCCGGCCGGCTCTCCTCCCGGAACCGCCGCTCGACTCCTTCCCCAGCCCCGGCGACCGTGGCATGACGGCTGACGAGCGCGGCGGCCCCGTCCGAGATGCCCGATGGGTGAGGCCCTCCGTCGACGGGGGAGTGGGTCAGCCGGCTGCGTAGTTGCGCAGGAACAGGGCCTCCGCCACCGAGAGCCGCTCCAGTTCCTCGGGGGACACGCTCTCGTCGATCGCGTGGATCTGCGCCTCCGGCTCGCTCAGGCCGATGAGGAGGATCTCCGCCTGCGGGTAGAGGTCGGCCAGGGTGTTGCAGAGCGGGATGGAACCGCCCTGCCCCGCGTACTGCATGTCCTGGCCGGGGTAGGCGATCGCCATCGCGTCGGCCATCGCCGCGTACGCCGGGCTGCCGGTGTCGGCGCTGAACGCCTGGCCCTGGCCGATCTGTTCGGTGCTCACGCGCGCGCCCCACGGCGTGTGGGCCTCCAGATGGGCCTGGAGCAGCTTCGTCGCCTGGGCCGCGTCCACGCCCGGCGGCACCCGGAGGCTGATCAGCGCGCGGGCACCCGCCTGCACGGACGGGGTGGCGCCGACGACCGGCGGGCAGTCGATGCCCAGCACGGTCACGGCGGGGCGGGCCCAGATGCGGTCGGCGACCGTGCCGGAGCCGATCAGGCCGACGCCGTCCAGGACCTTGGCGTCCTGGCGGAACAGTGCCTCGTCGTACTGGAGGCCTTCCCAGCGCGCGTCGTCGGTGAGGCCGTCGACGGTCGTGGAGCCGTCCTCGGCGCGCAGCGAGTCCAGCACACGGATCAGCGCGCCCAGCGCGTCCGGCGCCGCCCCGCCGAACTGGCCGGAGTGCAGATTGCCCTCGAGGGTGTCGATCTGCACCCGCATCATGGTCATACCGCGCAGGGTGGAGGTGACGGTCGGCAGACCCACCCGGAAGTTGCCCGCGTCGCCGATGACGATGGTGTCGGCCGCCAGCAGGTCGGGGTGCTGCTCGGCATACCGCTCCAGACCGCCGGTGCCCTGTTCCTCGGAGCCCTCCACGATCACCTTCACACCGACCGGGACGCCCCCGTTCGCCTTGAGGGCGCGCAGCGCGAGCAGATGCATGATGACGCCGCCCTTGCAGTCGGCGCTGCCGCGGCCGTACCAGCGGCCGTCGCGCTCCGTCAGCTCGAAGGGCGGGGTGGTCCAGGCGGCCTCGTCCAGCGGCGGCTGCACGTCGTAGTGGGCGTAGAGCAGGACCGTCCTGGCACCGGCGGGGCCGGGCAGGCAGCCGTACACCGACTGGGTGCCGTCCGGGGTGTCGAGCAGGGCCACGTCCTGGAATCCCTCGGCGCGCAGCGCGTCCGCGATCCAGTTCGCGGCGGCCTCGCTCTCGCTCCTGGGGAACCGGTCGAAGTCCGCCACCGACTTGAAGGCCACCAGCTCGGTGAGCTCCGCCCGTGCCCTGGGCAGCAACGAGGCGACGGTCTCGGCGACCGGATTCGACGACATGGGCACGCTCCTTGTGGGTGCGACGTTGTACTGGTGTGTACTGGTCCGTACGGGTGACCGTGCGAGCGTACGCGCCTGCCGGAATGCGGGGCGCGCGCGCCGCCGATCCTCCCACAGCGGACCGTGGCGATCTCCGCCGTAGGATGCGGGGGACAGGTGCGGCAAGCGGCTTGATCAGGAGCAGTAGACCATCGTGAGCAGCGAGAACTCTCCGGCGGACGACGAGAACTCTTCGGCGGACGACGCGCGGCAGGTGTGGGACGTAGTCGTGGTGGGCGCGGGCCCCGCAGGGGCTTCGGCCGCCTACGCGGCGGCGGTCACAGGACGGCGGGTGCTGTTGCTGGAGAAGGCGGAGCTGCCCCGCTACAAGACGTGCGGCGGCGGCATCATCGGCCCCTCCCGCGACGCGCTGCCACCCGGCTTCGAGCTGCCCTTCCGGGACCGGGTGCACGCGGTGACCTTCTCGAACAACGGGCGGTTCACCCGCACCCGCCGCTCCCGGCAGATGCTGTTCGGGCTGATCAACCGGCCCGAGTTCGACCACCAGCTCGTCGAGCACGCCCAGAAGGCGGGCGCCGAGCTGCGCACGGGCGTCTCCGTGCAGCGGGTCGAGCAGCACGGCTCGGCGGTGCCGGACCGGCGCACGGTCGCGGTCGTCCTCCAGGGCGGCGAGACGGTGCTGGCGCGCGTGGTGGTCGGCGCGGACGGCAGCGCGAGCCGCATAGGGGCCCATGTCGGGGTGAAGCTCGACCAGGTGGATCTCGGCCTGGAGGCGGAGATCCCGGTGCCGGAGACGGTCGCCGAGGACTGGAAGGGCCGCGTCCTCATCGACTGGGGTCCGATGCCCGGCAGCTACGGCTGGGTCTTCCCCAAGGGGGACACGCTGACCGTCGGCGTCATCTCGGCGCGTGGCGAGGGCGCGGCGACCAAGCGCTACCTGGAGGACTTCATCGGACGGCTCGGCCTCGCCGGGTTCGAGCCGAGCATCTCCTCCGGCCATCTGACCCGCTGCCGGGCCGACGACTCCCCGCTCTCGCGCGGACGGGTGCTGGTCTGCGGCGACGCGGCCGGGCTGCTGGAGCCGTGGACCCGCGAGGGCATCTCCTTCGCGCTGCGCTCGGGCCGGCTCGCCGGCGAGTGGGCGGTCCGTATCGCCGAGGCGCACGACGCGGTGGACGCCCGTCGGCAGGCGCTGAACTACGCCTTCGCGATCAAGGCCGGCCTCGGCGTGGAGATGAGCGTCGGCAAGCGGCTGCTCACTCTCTTCGAGCGCCGTCCCGGGCTCTTCCACGCCGCCCTGACCGGTTTCCGCCCGGCCTGGCGGTCGTTCACCGACATCACCCGCGGCCGGACGACCCTGGGCGAGCTCATCCGCTCGCATCCGATGGCCCAGCGGGCACTGACCGCGGTGGACCGGCGCCAGGCGGCGACTGCCGGTCCGGTGGCCGAGCCGGCGGCCGAGGAGAGCGGCTCCTGACCCGAAGGGCGCGGATCACCGTCGATCGGTGACGGTGATCCGGAACACCGGGTGGTCGGGGGCGATACGGCGCATCTCGGTGTCGGGCGAGTCGGGACCCACCCCGTTGAAGAAGACGCCGACCTCGGCCTTCCAGCGCTTGAGGTAGGCGCGCAGCAACGGCGTCTTGTCGTCGTCGGCGACCTCGACCGCCGTGAACTCCTCCACGTTCTTGCCGAGGCGCAGCTCACCGCCGCCCACCGCCCGCATGTTGTGCGTCCACTGGACGTGGCCGCGCGGTGCGATCAGGTACTGCTGCCCGTCCACGGTGAGCAGGTTGACGGGGGTCGTCCGCCACTCGCCGCTCTTGCGGCCGCGGACCGCCAGGACCCGGGAACCCCAGACGCTCAGACCCCGGCGCGTCAGCCAGGCCACGGTGCGGTTGAGGACATTGACGGTGAACCAGCTGGGCTTCTGCACGTGGGCGGACATGGCTGCTGCCTCCTGAAGGGGAAAGTGTGAGCACTGCTCTCGCTCGACTCGAGTCTGCCGTAGGTCGGTGCTCCAGAGCAAGAGCAGTGCTCTCTGTTTTGTGCACCGATCACTATTGGGTGCGGTGCTCTGCTTTCGTGGCACACTGGCACACATGAGCAGCACCGTTCGAGGGGCCCGAGCCCGCGCCAGGATCGAAGTCACCGCCGCCATCAAGGAGGAGGCAGGCAGACAGCTCGCGTCCGAGGGAGCGGCCAAGCTCTCGCTGCGAGCCGTGGCCCGTGAGCTCGGCATGGTCTCCTCCGCCGTGTACCGCTACTTCCCGAGCCGCGACGACCTGCTCACCGCACTCATCATCGACGCCTACGACTCCCTCGGCGAGGCCGCGGAAGCCGCGCACGCGGCGGTCGCCGACGCCGTCACCGACGCCACTCCCGTCGAGCGCTGGGTCGCGGTCGGCGAGGCGGTGCGCGGCTGGGCGCTGGCACATCCGCAGGAGTACGCGCTGATCTACGGCTCGCCGGTGCCCGGCTACAGCGCGCCCCTGACGACCGTCCCGGCGGCCGCCCGTGTCGGCCTGCTCCTCATCGGCATCGTGCGGGACGCGCACGAGGCACACGCGCTGGAGGTGCCGCTCCTGACGGACGAACTGGTCCCCGAGGCGGTCCGGCTGGCGGCCGACCTGGCCCCCGACCTCCCCCCGGGGGCCGTCGCGGCACTCGTGGCGGCGTGGGCCCAGCTGTACGGACTGGTCGGGTTCGAGCTGTTCGGGCAGTTCAACCGCGTCGTCGAGGAGCGCGAGCCGTTCTTCCGGTACTCCGTCACGCGCCTCGCCCGCCAGGTGGGACTCCGCTAGGCACACCGCCGGGCACACCGCTGGGCGTCCGCCGGGCCTGGGAACTTCCGCTGAAGGCCGGTGACGAAGGCCACCGACCGTCCCCAGGGGCGGCGCGTACTTCCAGGGGAGTACGCCTGATCACCTCGCCCGGCGGACGTCCGGCGCGGTCGGCGGCGTCTAGCGTGGCGGACATGGAAGACGAGCGGACGCGTGGGCCCGGCGGCCCGGGACAGTGGTGGTCGCACCGGTCGCCGCCCTGGCCGCGCCGCCCGGAGGGCCGGGAGGGCGGGGCGGACCCGGAGTCGCGGGCCGCGCGACGGCCCTGGCGGTCCACCGTGCTGCTCACCGTCTTCGTCCTCGTCGGCTCGAACTTCGCGGCCCATGCGCAGGAGGGTGAGCGGGCACCGCTCGACGCCTTCGCGTGCGCGCTGCTGGTGCTCGCCTCCGGGTTGCTGCTGTGGCGGCAGCGCCACCCGGTGGCCGTCGTGTTCGGCACGGCGTCCGCCGCCGCGCTCTACCTGGGCGCCGGCTACCCGTACGGACCCGTCTTCCTGACGGTGGCCGTGGCCGTCTTCACCGCCGTCGTCGCCGGGCACCGGCGGGCCGCCTGGACCGCTCTGGGCCTGCTGTGGGCCGTCCATCTGCTGGTCGCGCACTGGCTGTACCGGTGGCTGCCGCCTGACGGCGACGACCTGGCCTCCTTCGGGCAGGAGATCGTCGTCGCGGGATGGGCCGTGGCGATCGTGGCGATCGCGGAGCTGGCCCGGATCCGGCGCGAGCAGTGGGCCCGTGAACGGGCCGAGCGCGCCGAGGCCACCCGGCGGCGCGCCGACGAGGAACGGCTGCGGATCGCCCGCGAACTGCACGACGTCCTCGCGCACAGCCTCTCGGTGATCAACGTGCAGTCGGGCGTCGGCCTCGCGCTCCTCGACTCCGACCCGGAGCAGGCGCGCACCGCGCTCACCACCATCAAGTTCGCCAGCAAGGAGGCGCTGGGCGAGGTGCGCCAAGTGCTCGACAGCCTCCGCACGCCGGGGGACGCGCCGCGCGCCCCCGCACCCGGACTGGACCGGCTGCCCGAACTGGTGGAGCAGGCGGCGCGCGCGGGGCTCACGGTCGATGTCGCGGGCCGGCCGCCCCGGTTGCCGCCGCACACGGATCTCGCCGCCTTCCGCATCGTCCAGGAGGCCCTCACCAACGTCGTACGCCACTCGGGCTCGCGCCATGCGCGCGTGCGGCTCGATCAGGGTGGCGGGACGCTGCGGCTGCGTATCGACGACGACGGTCCGGCATCCGGCGCCGACGCGGGCGGCAGCGGCAACGGTCTCGCCGGGATGCGGGAGCGGGCCGCGTCCCTCGGTGGCACGATCGAGGCGGGACCGCGGCCCGACGGAGGCTTCCGGGTGCTCGCCGTACTGCCCACGAGGGCCGGGGCGGAACAGTGAGCGGGGAAGGCCCGGCGAACGGGGCGGGACGGGTGGACGGGGCAGAGCGGGTGGACGGGGCAGAGCGGGTGGGAAACCGGGCACGGCCGGTGGACGAGGGGGACCTGTGGACGAGAGAGGACCCGTGGACGGGAGGGGACCCGTGGACGAGGGAGGCGCGGTGATCCGCGTACTGCTCGCCGACGACCAGTCGTTGGTCCGGGCGGGGTTCCGGGCCCTGTTGGACGCGCAGCCGGACATCGAGGTGGCGGCCGAGGCCGCCGACGGGGAGGAAGCGGTGCGCGCGGTGCGTGAACTACGTCCCGACGTCGTGCTGATGGACATCCGGATGCCTCACCTCGACGGTCTGGCCGCCACCCGTCGGGTCACCGACGACGAGGCGCTCTCCCACGTCAAGGTCATCATGCTCACCACCTTCGAACTCGACGAGTACGTCTTCGAGGCGATCCGCTCGGGCGCTTCGGGCTTCCTGGTCAAGGACACCGAACCGGAGGAACTCCTGCGTGCCGTAAGGGCGGTGGTAGCCGGCGACGCGCTGCTCTCGCCGGGAGTCACCCGCCGCCTCATCGCCGAGTTCGCGGCCCGCTCCAAGGAGCCCGCGGCGGTCGGCGCGTTGAGCCGGCTCACCGAGCGGGAACGGGAGGTGATGGCGCTGGTCGGGATCGGCCTGTCCAACGAGGAGATCGCCCGCAGGCTGGTGGTCAGCCCGCTCACCGCCAAGACGCACGTGAGCCGCACGATGGTGAAGCTGGGCGCCCGGGACCGGGCCCAACTGGTCGTCCTGGCCTACGAGTCGGGGCTGGTCCGGCCGGGCTGGCTGGGCTGAGCGGCCGTACGCAGGCGGACGAGCACGGAGACCACCCGGACCAGGAACACCACGGGCGCGAGCGCCAGGCCCGCCCGCAGCAGCGACTTCTCCGCCAGGTGCGGCAGTTCGAACAGCAGCGCCGGACCGGCGACCGCCCCGAAGAGCACCGCCGCCGCGAACGCCGCGCTGAACAGCGCGTATCCGATCTCGACGGTGATCGCGTCCCGCTCGGCCTGTGTGCGCCGGCCCCCGTACCCGCTCATACGGCGAGTCTCACAGGTGTGCGCCCGGCGAGGCAATCGGCCCCGCCGGGCGCACTCCTGGAGGCGGCTTCCCCCTCAGGACCCGTCGGTCCGAACAGGCCCCGGGTGAGGACCTGTTCGGACCGACGGGTCTAGTCGCGGGCCCCCACGGGCTCCGCGTCCGCCTCCGCCACGGTGGACCTGGCGATCACGACCGAGTTCCGGGTGCGCCGGGTGCGCAGTCCGGGGAGGGTGATGAGCAGGCCCGCGGCGGCGATGACCGTCACCACGGCCAGCCCCGGCCGGTAGCTGTCGAGGACGGCCTGCGGGGTGGGGTCGGCCGGGGCTCCCGCGGTCACCACCGCCGTCACCACCGCGAGGAAGATCGCGCCGCCCACCTGCACCGAGGTGTTGAGCAGCCCCGAGACCATGCCCTGCTCATGGTCCGCCACGCCGTTGGTGGCCTGGATGTTGAGCGAGGGGAAGACCAGCGCGCAGGCCGCGCCGATCAGCAGCATGGTGGGCAGGATCACCGACGCGTACACCGGGTCGAGATCGACGCGCAGGAACAGCGCGTATCCCGTGACCATGAAGGCGAAGCCCGCCGCGATCAGCCGGGGAGTGCCGAACCGGTCGACGATCGAGCCCATCTTGGTCGAGGACACCGCGACCAGCGCACCGGCCGGCAGGAAGGCGAGCGCCGTGTGCAGCGCCGACCAGCCGAGCAGCGTCTGCATGTAGAGGGTGGCCAGGAACTGGAAGCCGACGTACGAGCCGAAGAAGGCCATCGCGCCGAGCTGGGCACGGATCTGGCTGCCGGAACGCAGGACGCCGAGCCGGATCAGCGGACCGGCCGAGCGGCGCTCGACGCGTACGAAGACGGTCAGCAGGACGGCGACGGCGAGGAACGACAGCAGCGTACGGGCGGAGGTCCAGCCGGACTCCGGCGCCTGGACCACGGTGAAGACCAGCAGCAGCATCGACGCGGTGCCGAGGACGGCGCCGGGCACGTCGTAGCCGTTGTGGTCCTTCTCGCGTTCGCTGCGCGGCAGCAGCTTCAGGCCGGCGACCAGCGCGATCAGGGCGATCGGCGCGGGCAGCAGCATGGTGAGACGCCAACTCGCCTCGGTGAGCAGGCCGGAGAGGACCAGGCCCATCGAGAAGCCGGTGGCGGCGCAGGTGGTGTAGATGGAGAGCGCCCGGTTGCGCAGCGGTCCCTCCGGGAACGTCGTGGTGATGATGGACAGGCCGGCCGGGGCCGTGAAGGCGGCGCTCAGGCCCTTGATGAACCGGCTCGCGATCAGCAGCGGACCCGAGTCGACCAGCCCGCCGAGCAGCGAGGCCAGCGCGAAGACACCGAGGGCGATCAGGAAGACCCGGCGGCGGCCGAGCAGGTCGGCCGCGCGACCGCCGAGCAGGAGCAGGCCGCCGTAGCCCAGGATGTAGCCGCTGACGATCCATTGCAGGGTCGAGGTGGTGAGGCCGAGGTCGGAGCCGATGGACGGCAGGGCGACGCCGACCATCGACACGTCCAGCGCGTCCAGGAACATCGCGGCGCACAGCACCAGCAGGGTGCCCCACAGCCGCGAGGTCCAGCGGCCCTCGGCGAGAGGGGACGCGGGGGAGGGGAGCGGAGAGGTCATGACGCAGACACTACATGCGCATGCATCGAATGCAAGTGCATTTAATTCCGATGCAATAATCGGTGTTCTCTGCTACGGTGCGCCCCATGGCGGCGAAGAAGGGCGAGGCCGGGACCGAGGTCGAGCAGGCGCTCGTGGAACAGTGGCGGGACATGCTGGCGCTGCATGCGCGGACCCAGTGCGAACTCGACCGGGCGCTGCACCAACACGGCCTGTGCGGAAGCGACTTCGAGGTGCTCGACGTCCTCGCGGAGTCGGCGGCGCCGGACGGCTCGTGCAGCTATCGCGTCCAGGAGATCGCCGAGCGCGTCCATCTCAGTCAGAGCGCGCTGTCGAGGCTCGTCGCCCGTCTGGAGAAGGACGGTCTGGTCGAGCGCGGCATGTGCGCGGAGGACCGCAGAGGCGTCCGGGTCGCGCTCACCGGGAAGGGACGCGCGCTGCACGGCGACGTACGGCCGGTGCAGCGCGCGGTGTTGAGCCGGATGCTGACGGACTGACCGCGCCGGCCCGTCAGTTGACGGCGGACTTCTCCCGCCACAGCGTCGCCAGCGCGGCGTCCCCGGTCACGGCCGGCAGCGGCAGCCGGTTCCACAACGACAGGTAGAGCAGTGCCGCGGGACCGGACACCTCGCAGTCGGCGTCCGCTTCGCCGTTCCGCTCGGTCACGGGCGGCTCCGACGACAGACGTACGGTCCACACGGCGTCGGCCGTGTCCGTCGCCCGTACCCGCAGGACCCGGGGTCCGTCGGTCCGCACCCGGCTCTTCTCGCGCGCGTGGAACCCGCGCAGCAGCTCGTCGATGCCGTCCGCCGCGAAGTCGACGGCGATCTCCCGGGCGATCTCCTCGGGCGCGCGCCCACGGGCCGACTCCGCGTCCACGCGGTGCACGGCCGTCTCGTGCGCCTGCCGTCTCGCCCAGAACGCGAGCGCCGACGGCGCGGGCAGGAAGTGCCAGCACCGCAGGTCGGGCGGGGCGCTGGACAAGGTGCCGACGAGTCGCAGGTGGCCCTCGCGGAACCACTCCAGCAGCGGGTCGCCGTCGAGCTCCGGCGGTTCGTCGAAGGGGCGGAACGACGGGTTGCCCTCGGCCACGAACGACGTCGCCCAGCGGTGCACCGCGCCTGTGTGCAGCAGCAGGTCCCTGACCTGCCAGGCCGGACAGGTCGGCACCTTCGCGTCGGGGCCCGCTTCCGCCGCCGCGGAGGCGAGCGACCGGCCCTCCTGGTCCAGGACGCGGATGAACTCGGCAGTATCCATGTGGGGGAGTGTGCCGGACGGAGTGCGGTCGCGGGGAGGGGCGGCGGTCTTCAGCCGGCCGTCGCCCGGCGGGTGGCGAAGCCGATCGCCGCGGCCGCCGCAGCCAGTACGGCCACGCTGGTGAGGGCGGCGGGCAGGGAGAACCAGTCGGCCATGAAGCCGATGGCGGGCGGACCCAGGAGCATGCCGCCGTAACCGAGCGTCGAGGCGGTGGCGACGCCGCTCGGGCCGGCCAGGGCGCCCGCCCGTTCGACGGCCACCGGGAAGAGGTTGGCCAGACCGAGCCCCGCGATCGAGTAGCCGAGGAGCGCCGCCCACAGGGCCGGGGCGAGGGCGCCGAGCAGCATCCCCGCCGCCGCGACACCGCCGCCCAGCACGACCGTACGGGTGTGGCCGAGCCGTTCGAGGAGGGTGGTGCCGGTGAGCCGGCCGATGGTCATGGCGAGCGCGAAACACGAGTACCCGGCCGCGGCGACCCCCGCGGAGGAGCCCAGGTCCTGTCGCAGATGCAGGGCGCCCCAGTCGGCGAGGGCCCCTTCGCCGTAGGCCGTGCAGAGGGCGATGAGACCGAAGACGACGACGAGACGACGGGTGCGGGGCGCCGACCGGTGCGGGGCCGCCTTCGCGGGCGTCGGATCCTGGGGCCCGGCGGTGGCACCCGCGGGCCCGGCGGTGGCACCCGCGGGCCCGGCGGTGGCATCCGTGGGTCCGGAGGTGGCGTGCGCGGGTCCGGCCGCGGCATCCGGGGGCCCGGCGGAGACATCCGCGGGTCCGGAGGTGGCGTGCTCGGGCGGCCGGGGCGGCTCCTGCCGGAGCAGCGTGGGTGCCGTGAGCGCGGTGACGAGCAGGCCGATGATCCCGAGGCCCAGCAGATGGTGCGTGGGGGACAGGGATCCCGCGACCAGCCCGCCGAGACCGGCGCCGATCATGCCGCCCAGGCTGAAGGCGGCGTGGAAGGTGGGCATGACCGGCCTGCGCAGTGCCGCGACCAGATCGACGGCGGCGCTGTTGAAGGCGACGTTGATGCTGCCGTACGCCGCGCCGAACAGCAGCAGGACGGCGCCGAGCGCGGCGGCGGAGTGGGTGAGCGGGGGAAGCGTGACGCTGAGGGAGAGCAGGACCGCGCAGACCACGGTGACCGGGTGGCTGCCGTAGCGGCTGCACAGACGGCCGGTGAACATCATCGTGATCACCGCGCCCGCGGAGACGCCGAGGAGCGCCAGACCGAGGGTGCTGGGGGAGGCGCCGGTCTGTTCCTTGATGGCGGGGATCCGGACGACCCACCCGGCGAAGACGAAGCCGTCAAGGGCGAAGAACGTGGTCAGGGCGATACGGAGCCGGACGAGGTCGGTGCCGTGACCCGGCACCGCGTCGCGCGTTCGGGTTTTGTTTATTTGCGGCACAAAATCAGGCTAAGCGGTCGCCCTGTGCTGAACAAGGCCGGGGCTTCGGCACCGGCCCCCTCGGCGGATCGCTCGTCACCGGTCGGGCAGGGTGACGAGCGCTCGGAGGGGGCTGTCCGATGTCGTGTGCCCGGTGTCGCGTGGCCGGGGGCGCGTGCCGGGTGACGGCACGGGGTGTCCGCGTACCGCGTCGTCAGGGCAGCAGTCGTCGCTCCTTGGCGACCGCCACCGCGCCCGACCGCGTCTCCACTCCCAACTTGCCGTAGATCCGGCCGAGATGGGTCTTGACCGTCGCCTCGCTGATGAACAGCGCCCGGGCGATCTCGCGGTTGCCCAGGCCGCGGGCCAGTTGAGCGAGGATCTCGTGCTCACGGGCGGACAGCGCGGGACGCGGACTGCGCAGCCTGGTCAGCAGCCGGTCGGCGACGGGGGCCGACAGCGCGGTGCGGCCGGCCGCCGCGGAGTGGATCGCCGCGAAGAGTTCGTCCGGCCGTTCCGCCTTGAGCAGGTAGCCGGTGGCGCCCGCCTCGATGGCCCGGGTGATGTCGGCGTCGGTGTCGAACATCGTGAGCACCAGAACCCGGGGACCCGCCTCCGGGCCGCCGGTCAGCTGCCGCGTGGCCGTCACGCCGTCCATGCCGCCGTCGAGCTGAAGGTCCATCAGCACCACGTCGGGGCGCAGCCGGGCGGCCAGGGCGAGAGCCTCCTCGCCGGTGCCCGCCTCGCCGACCACGTCGATGCCGTCGGCGCTGGACAGCAGGGCCCGCAGTCCGGCCCGGACGACGGCGTGGTCGTCGCAGAGCAGCAGCCGGACGGGCGGCGGGGACACGGACGCGCTCACGCGACGGGCTCCTTGAGGGGATCGGGGACGAACGAGGTCAGGGGCACGGCGACGGTGACGACGGTGCCCTCGCCCGGGGCGGACTCGACGCTGAGCGTGCCGCCCGCCTGCCGGGCCCGGATCCGCATGGCCGGCAGCCCGTGCCCGCGCGTGCGGTCCCGTTCCGGCATCGGAGCCGAGTCCGGAGCCTCCGGGTCCGCAGCCCTGGTGTCGGGAGCCTCCGGGTCCGCAGCCCTGGTGTCGGGAGCCTCCGGGTCCGCAGCCCTGGTGTCGGGAGCCCCCGAGTTCGGAGCCCCGGTGTCGGGAGCCTCCGTGTCGGGAGCCCCAGGGTTCGGAGCCGCCGTGTCCGGAGCCGGGTCCGGGGCGGTGTCTGGAGGGGAGTCGGGAGAGGCGGCCGCGGCGAGTGCGTCGCCGGCACCCCGGGAGCGAGCCGGTCCGTCCGGCCCCGTCCCCGTCCCCGGCCCCGGCCCCGGTCCCGGCTCCCTCCCCCGCTCCTTCCCCCGCTCCTTCTCCCTCCCCGTCCCCGGCCCGAATCCGCGCCCGTTGTCGGCGACGTCCAGGGACACCAGGTCGTCCAGGCAGGTCAGGGTCAGGACACCGCGGGTCGCCGCGGCGTGTTCGCGTACGTTGGCCAGCGCCCCCTGGGCGATGCGCAGGAGCGCGGCCTCGACCCGTTCGGGCAGCGGGCCCGGGTCGCCGTCGAGCCGGAACTCCACGGCCAGGCCGGGCCCGCTCTCCCGCGCGGCGAGCACGGCGAGGGCCTCGGGGAGCGAATGTGCGGCGAGGTCGGCCGGCGCCAGGTCGTGTACGAACCGACGGGCCTCGGCGAGGCCCCGGGAGGAGATCTCGGCGGCCTCGCGAAGGTGCTCCCGGGCCGTGTCCGGGTCCGACTCCCAGACGCGCTCGGCCGCGTGCAGCAGCATCCGCTGGCTGGACAGGCCCTGCGCGAGGGTGTCGTGGATCTCCGTGGACAGCCGCTGACGCTCCGCGAGGACACCCGCCTGCCGCTCGGAGGCCGCGAGGTCGCGACGGGTCCGGACCAGATCGTCGATCAGCACCCGCTGCCGGGCCCCCTGGCGCTGCAGATGGACCATCACGGCGGTGGCCACCGCGGCGACGGCCGGCGGGGCGACGACCATGTTGGGATTGAGCGCGCCGTCGGCCACGCGCACCTCCGAGACCACGACCAGCGCGGTGAGCACGGCCGCGAGCGGCACCGCGATCCGGGGCGGCAGCGCGTGCAGGCCGGCGAACAGCAGCGGCATGGCACACCAGGTCGCGCTCGGCGCGAGCACCAGAAGCGCCACCCAGACGGCCGACACCGAGCCGAGCCACGCCAGATGGCGCGAGGTCGGCGCGGAACCGGGCCGGGGCGCAGGCGCCAGGAACCGCCCGAGGACGTAGAGCAGGCAGAAGGCCGCGTACAGCGTCAGCACCCATCCGGTGTGCGTCCCGCCCCGGTCGCGGCTCAGGAAGCGGACGAACGAGGAGCCGAGCAGCACGAAGAACGCGAGGTGCACGACCGTGCCGAGCCAGCGCTCGTCCGGATCGGTGTGTCTCATCCTCCGTGTCTAACGTGACGGACGCCCGGTCGCATCAACCGATCGGCTGACATCCGGGTCGCCCGGACCGACCGGCGGGCCGGGACGGTCGAACGACGCGGTCACGCCGGTACGCCCCGAGGCTGGAACCGGATCCTCCCGCACGGTGCGGGAGCCGCCGCTCGGGAACGTCGCTCGGGAACTTCGCTCGGAAAGGCCGGGAACCCTCATGCCCGCCAAGAAACTCACCGTCAACCGCGCCGCGCTCGGCCACCGCATCGGGTACGCCCTGCGCCACCCCGACAAGGTGCCCCGCCATGTCGCCCGCGCGGCCCGGGACCTGTGGCTGAGCCGCCGCCACCAGGACCATGTCTCCTACTACCGCGCGGTGATGCGCTCCGACACCCGGGCCGATCCGGACGCGGCGGTCGGCAGCCGCAGCCGTGAACGGTGGCTCGCCCTCGGGGCCATGCAGTTCGACTACCTGCTCGGACACGGTCTGCGTCCGGAGCACCGCATGCTGGAGATCGGCTGCGGCAATCTGCGGGGCGGCTGGCGGTTCATCCGGCACCTGGAACCGGGCCACTACCACGGCATCGACATCTCACCCGACATCCTCGTGGCCGCCCAGGACACGATCGTGGAGATGGGGCTGCAACAGCGGCTGCCGGCGCTGACACCCGTGCGCGACCTGACGCTGCGGTTCCTGCCCGACGCCCACTTCGACGTGGTGCACGCGCACAGCGTCTTCTCCCACTCGCCGCTCCCGGTCATCGAGGAGTGCCTGGCCCACGTGGGACGGGTGCTCGCGCCCGGCGGCTGGTTCGACTTCACCTTCGACCGCACCGAGGGCGAGGAACACCACGTACTGCGCGAGGACTTCTACTACCGCACCGACACCCTGGTGGCCCTGGCCGAGAAGCACGGCCTGCGAGCGGGCTTCATGGACGACTGGGAGGAACTCCCGCACGGCCAGTCCAAGATCCGCGTCACCCACGGAACCTGACCGATCCGACCGAGCTGACCCGCCCTGAACCGGCTCGACCTGAACCGCCTGCCTTGAACCGGCCTGCCTGTAACCGGCCTGATCCGACGTGACCCGGGGAGAGGGGAACATAGGAGAGGGGAACATAGGGGCATGCGGATGCACGGAGAGCGGTGGGGGGCCCTGGCGGGGGCGGTGCTGGTGATGGGTGCCGCGGCGGCCTGCGGCGGGCAGGGGGACGGCGGCGCGTCGCCGACCGCCACGGCCACCGCGCCCGCCACAGCCGACAACACGGGTACAGGTACAGATACAGATACAGATACAGGCACCAAAGCCTCGCCGACCGCACCTGCCCCCCGGTTCGACGCGGAGATCGGCCTGCCCGACGGCCGACGGGTGGGCATGGCGTACGTCGAGGGGCGCGGGCTCGTGGAACGGCACCGGGACGCGGACTCGGGGGCGTGGAGCGCGCCGCGCGTGCTGTACACGACCGCGACCGACCGGTGCCAGAGCCTCACGCTCAAGGCGTTCGACGGGACGGTCGCGGTCATCGCGGACTGGGGCGACTACTGCTACGACGGCGAGCCGCCCATGGAGTCGCTCGCCGCCGTCGGTACGGCGGATCTCACCCGGTGGGACACGAAACTCACCAGAAGCTTCGACGGCTGGTCGAAGGTCGCCTCCGTGGGCGGCTCGGGGGACCTCGTCTTCACCCGCGGTTCCACCGAGTCGCTGACCCGGCTCCGGTGGAGCGGAACGGACGGCTTCGCCAAGGTGGAGGAGATCCCGCGTTGATCCCCCGCGCTGATCTCCCGCATTGATCCCCCGCCGCGATCGTCTGCCCGGGGTGCCCGCATCCGGACGATCACGAACAGCTAGCGTCGCGGGCTGACTTGGTGTTTTACAGTGGCTCTCGCCAGTCCAGGAGACTCCGGAACCTGTGAGGTACACGCCCATCATGTCGACCGAAACGTTTGAGTTCCAGGTAGAGGCCCGTCAGTTGTTGCAGCTGATGATCCACTCGGTCTACTCGAACAAGGACGTCTTTCTCCGCGAACTCGTCTCCAACGCCTCCGACGCGCTGGACAAGCTACGTCTCGCCGCGCTGCGGGACGACACGCTCGACGCCGACGTCTCCGACCCGCACATCGAGATCGAGATCGACGCGGCCTCCCGCACCCTGACCGTGCGGGACAACGGCATCGGGATGTCGTACGACGAGGTCGGCCGGCTCATCGGCACGATCGCCAACTCGGGCACGGCGAAGTTCGCGCAGGAGCTGCGCGAGGCCCAGGAGGAGGCCGGGGCCGAGGGGCTCATCGGGCAGTTCGGCGTCGGCTTCTACTCCGGTTTCATGGTGGCCGACGAGATGACGCTGCTGACCCGGCGGGCCGGTGAGAGCCACGGCACCCGCTGGTCCTCGCGCGGGGAGGGCACCTACACGCTCGCGAAGGTGGACGACGCGCCGCAGGGCACCACGGTCACGCTGCACCTGAAGCCGGCCGACGCCGACGACCAGCTGCACGACTACACCGCGGACCGGACGATCAAGGAGATCGTCAAGCGCTACTCGGACTTCATCACCTGGCCCATCAGGCTGGTCCCGAAGGCGGTCGACGGCGCCACCGCCGACACCACGGACACCGAGGGGACCGCCGGCGCCGCGCCCGAACCCGAGACGCTGAACTCGATGAAGGCCCTGTGGGCGCGCTCGCGCGACGAGGTGTCCGACGACGAGTACCACGAGCTCTACAAGCACATCAGCCACGACTGGCGCGAACCGCTGGAGACCGTGCGGCTCCAGGCGGAGGGCACCTTCGAGTACCAGGCGCTGCTGTTCGTCCCCTCGCACGCGCCGCACGACCTGTACAACCAGAACTACCAGCGCGGTGTGCAGCTGTACGTGAAGCGCGTCTTCATCATGGACGACTGCGAGGAGCTGCTGCCTCCCTACCTGCGCTTCGTCAAGGGCGTGGTCGACGCGGCGGACCTCTCGCTGAACGTCTCGCGCGAGATCCTCCAGCAGGACCGGCACATCAAAATGATGCAGCGCCGGCTGACCAAGAAGGTCGTCTCCACGGTCAAGGACATGATGACCGCGGCCCCCGACCGCTACGCCACCTTCTGGCGGGAGTTCGGCGCCGTCCTCAAGGAAGGACTGCTGACCGACTCCGACAACCGCGACACCCTCCTCGCCGTCTCCTCGTTCGCGACCACGCACAGCGCGGAGGAGCCGGCCACGCTGAAGAGCTACGTGGAGCGGATGAAGGACGGACAGGACGCCGTCTACTACCTGACCGGCGAGTCCCGGCAGAGCATCGAGAACTCCCCGCACATGGAGGCGTTCCGGGCGAAGGGCATCGAGGTCCTGCTGCTCACCGATCCGGTCGACGAGGTGTGGGTCGACGCGGTGGGCGAGTTCGAGGGCAAGCCGCTGCGGTCCGTCGCGAAGGGCGAGGTCGACCTCGGCGGGGAGGACGACGAGAAGGCCGACGGCGAGCGCGAGAAGCAGAGCGAGGAGTACGCCGGTCTGCTCGACTGGATGAAGGAGCGGCTGGGAGAGGACGTCAAGGAGGTGCGGCTGTCGTCCCGCCTCACCGTGTCCCCGGCCTGCATCGTCTCCGACGCGCACGATCTCACCCCGGCGCTGGAGAACATGTACCGGGCAATGGGGCAGGAGGTGCCGCGCGCCCTGCGGATCCTCGAACTGAACCCCGATCACGCGCTCGTGAAGGGCCTGAACCAGGCCTACAAGGAGCGGGAGGACCGTGCGGGGCTCGCCGAGACCGCCGAACTGCTGCACGGGCTGGCGGTCCTCGCCGAGGGCGGGCGGCCGAAGGAGCCCGGACGGTTCGTGAAGCTGGTGGCGGACCAGCTGGAGCGCGCGCTGTAGTCGACGCCGTGGGGACCGGGCAGCGCCCTCTGCCCGGTTCCTTCACGCGGCGCACACCGAAAGTACTCGTTGCTTGAGTCAATCAAGCGGGCATACGATGCTGCGCAGTCGTGCAGAACCGCATCGCCCCACGGAGGCTCGGCCATGTCCCATGCGCAACCCAGGTCCGCGGAGGCGGGGGAGGGATCCGCCGCACCGCGGGCCGGCCTCGTCGTGGCGGTGCTGGCCTTCGGCGGGATCGTGGTCTCGCTGATGCAGACCCTGGTGATCCCGATCGTCCCGGAGCTGCCGAAGCTGCTGGACGCCCCGGCCTCCGACACGGCCTGGGTGGTCACCGCCACCCTCCTCGCGGCCGCCGTCGCCACCCCCGTCATGGGCCGGCTCGGCGACATGTACGGCAAGCGCCGCATGCTGCTCGTCAGCCTTCTCGTGCTGATCGCGGGCTCGGTCACGGCCGCGCTGGCCGACGGGCTCGTCCCGATGATCGTCGGCCGGGCCCTCCAGGGACTCGCCTCCGGGGTCGTCCCGCTCGGCATCAGCATCATGCGGGACGAACTGCCCGCCGAGCGGCTCGGCTCGGCCACCGCCCTCATGAGCGCCTCCCTCGGCATCGGCGGTGCCCTCGGACTGCCCGCCGCCGCGCTCATCGCGGACCACTTCGACTGGCACGCGCTGTTCTGGACGTCGGCCGCCCTCGGCGTCGTCGCCGCCGTCCTCGTCCCGGTCCTCGTGCCCGAGTCGAAGGTGCGCACCGGCGGGCGCTTCGACCTGGTCGGCGCCCTCGGCATGGCGGCCGGGCTGGTGTGTCTGCTGCTCGCGATCTCCAAGGGCGCCGACTGGGGCTGGGGGAGCGGCGCCACCCTCGGGCTCTTCGCCGCCGCGGTCGTCGTCCTGCTGCTGTGGGGTGGGTTCGAACTGCGCGTCAGGGAACCCCTGGTGGACCTGCGCACCACCGCCCGCCGGCAGGTGCTGGTGACCAACCTCGCCTCGACGGCCTTCGGTTTCTCCATGTTCGCGATGTCCCTGGTCCTCCCTCAGCTGCTTCAGCTGCCTGAGGCGACGGGCTACGGTCTGGGCAGGTCGCTGCTGGCCGTCGGCCTGGTGATGGCCCCCACGGGCCTGGTGATGATGGCCACCGCGCCGCTCTCCGCGCTGATCTCCAGGACACGGGGCCCGAAGGCGACCCTGATGCTCGGCGCCGTCGTGGTCGCCGCCGGGTACGGCCTCAGCATCGTGCTGATGGACGCGGTGTGGGAACTCGTCCTGGTCTCCTGCGTCATCGGCGCCGGCATCGGCTTCGCCTACGGGGCCATGCCCGCGCTCATCATGGGCGCCGTGGACCCCTCCGAGACGGCCGCCGCGAACAGCCTCAACACGCTGATGCGGTCCATCGGAACGTCCACCGCCGGCGCCGTCGCCGGGGTGATCCTGGCCCGGATGACCACCAGCTTCGGTGGTACCGCGCTGCCTTCGGAGAACGGCTTCAAGGTGGTCATGGCCGTCGGCTGCGGAGCGGCGCTCCTGGCGCTCGTGGTCGCCGCGTTCATCCCGCGGCAGCGGCCGGCGGGCCCGGCCACGCCGGCCGCCGGACCCGCCTCCCCGTCGCCCGCCGAGGCCGGTCCGGCAGGAGCCGAACAGGTGCTCGCCGCACCGGTGTTCACGAGGCCGGCGGTCGCCGTACCGGACGAGCAGGTCGTGGGCGCCGCGGTCGCCGTGCCGCTGGCCCGCGCGGTCGCGGAACTCGTCGCGGTCGTCCCCGGGCTGACCGAAGGCGGTCCGGCCGGTGGCGGGCATCCGGTACGCGGGCACGTGCGGGACGCGCGGAGCGCGCCCGTGGACGGCGCCGCGCTCACCCTGATCTCCCTGAGCGGGCGGCAGCTGAGCAGGACGGTCGCCGAGACGGACGGTTCCTACGCCGTCGAGGCGCCGGGAGAGGGCACCTACGTGCTCATCGCCTCCGCCGACGGACACCGGCCACAGGCGACGACCGTGGTGGTCGGGGCGAAGCCGGTGACGTACGACGTGCTGCTCAGCGGCGCCGGCGGGCTCGTCGGCACGGTACGTTCCGTGGACGGCGGGGCGCCCGTCGCCGGGGCCGTGGTCATCCTCACGGACGTGCGCGGCGATGTGCTGGTCACCACGCGGACCGACGGCACGGGCGAGTTCTCCGTCGCCGGACCGGCGCCGGGTCCGGTGACCCTCGCGGTCAGCTCGCCCGGGTACCGGCCGCTGGCACTGCCCGTGGAGATCGGCGGCACCGGTGTCACCCGGGTCGATGTCGTGTTGCGGCCCGGCGCGCTGGTGCGGGGCACGATACGCGGTGCGGGCGCACCGCTGGGCGACGCGCGGGTGACCCTGGTGGACGGGGCCGGGAACGTCGTGGCGACCGCCACGACCGGCAGCGACGGGGCGTACGCCTTCTCCGACCTGGACGACGGCCGGTACACGGTCATCGCGACCGGCTACCCGCCCCGCGCGACCGGCGTCAGCCTCGGCGACGGTGACGTGGACGACCACGACATCGAACTCGCCCACACCGGGGACCGGTTCGGATAGCGGGTGGCTCGCGGGCTCAGGCGAGGAGGACCCTGATGCCCGCCTCCTCGAACCGTTCCACCGCCGCCGCGTCGGCCGCCGTGTCCGTGACCAGCGTGTCCACCGCGTCGGCCGCGCAGATCCGGGCGAACGCCCGCCGCCCCAGCTTGCTGGAGTCGGCGGCCACCACCACCCGCTCGGCGCGCTCGCACAGCAGCCGGTCGACCGCCGCCTCGGCCTCGTCGTGCGCGGCGGCGCCGTGCGTCGCGTCGAAGGACACGACACCGAGCACCGCCACGTCGAGGGTGATCTGACCCAGCACCCCGTCCGCGAGCGGCCCGACCAGCTCGTACGACTGCGCCCGTGCCACCCCGCCGGTCACCACGATCTTGAACTGGGGGCGCACCGCCAGCTCCGCCGCGATGTTCAGCGCGTTCGTGACCACGGTCAGCGCGGGCGAGCCGGACGTCAGATCGCCCCGCACGGCCAGCGCGCGCGCCACCTCCGTCGTCGTCGTGCCGCCGGTCAGTCCGACCGCCTCGCCGGGCGCGACCAGATCGGCCACCGCCCTCGCGATCCGCTGCTTCTCGGAGGCCTGCCGGGCCGTCTTGTACCGCAACGGCAGCTCGTACGACACCCCGTGCACCACCGCCCCGCCCCGGGTGCGCAACAGCATCTGCTGCTCGGCGAGCTGGTCGAAGTCACGGCGGATCGTCGCCGCCGACACGGCGAGCTCGGCCGCCGCGTCCTCGACGTCCAGCCGGCCGCGCTCGACGAGGAGCTCCAGCAGCGCCTTCCAGCGGGCGTCACGCGACATCGACGTTCTCCGTTCGCATGCTTGAAGCCGTTCGAATGAAGCCATGACGCGGACCGTCGAGCGGATCGTCACCGGTGCGGGTCTGGTCTCACCCTCGCCTGACCGACCTCAGCACCACGAACTTCCGGTCACCGGCGACCAGTTCACTGTTGCCGAACAGCCGCTTCAGCTTTAGGTGGTAGCCCAGGTGCCGGTTGCCCACCACCCACAGCTCACCGCCCGGCCGCAGCGCGCGCTGGGCCCCGGTGAACATCCGCCAGGCGGTGGCGTCCGTCGTCGCCTGGTGGGAGTGGAACGGCGGGTTGTTCAGCACGACGTCGACACTGCCGTCCGCCACCCCCGCCAGCCCGTCGCCGACCCGGAACTCGGCGTGCCCCGGCACACCGTTCGCCTTGTACGTGGCCTCCGCCGACGCCACCGCCTGGAACGACTCGTCCGTGAACAGCACCTCGGCCTCCGGGTTGGCCAGCGCCACCGCCGTGCCGACGATCCCGTTGCCGCAGCCCAGGTCGACGACCCGGCGGGCGCCGCTGGTCCCCGGCAGGTGCTTCAGAAGGAACCGGGTGCCGATGTCCAGCCGTTCGGCGCAGAACACGCCCGCGTGGTTGACGACCGGACGGCCGGAGAGGGCGCCGCCGACGTCGTCGGGCAGGTCGTAGGCGAGCGGCCACGGGTTGGCCGGGTGTCGCAGCGACGGGGCCGGTGTGCAGAGGACGAGCCGGGCCTTCTGCTCGGCGAGCGAGGTCCGGGTCGGCCCCAGGATGCGCTCGAACAGCCTCAGCGTCGAGGTGTGGATCTCCTTCACCATGCCGGTGCCGACGACGACCGTGCCCGCGTGCACGGCGGGCGCCAGCCGCAGCAGCTGGTCCTCCAGCAGCGCCAGGCTCTTGGGCACCCGGACCAGGAGCACGTCGATCCGCTCCGGCACCGGGTCCTGGGTGGTGAGCAGCCGGACCGCACCGGTCTCCACGCCGGCCCGCGCCAGGTTCGCCCGGGTCGCCTCCTGCCCGAGCCAGGAGTCGGTGATCTGCGTCGGGCGGTGCGCGGCGAGCGCCGTGACGAGCGCGCCCCAGCGGTCGCCCAGCACCACCACCGTGCCGGTCAGCGGGACGTCCTGCTCCGCGAGGTGTCTGAGCAGGTAGGCGTCGGATGCGTCCCAGGCGCGCAGCGTCTCACGCGGATCCTCGGGGTGGCGGGCCAGCGTGACCTCGCCCCACGGCGTCGTCATACGGTCGTTCATCGTGCCCCAAGGCTAACCGAGCAGCAGCTCAGGCCCGGTGTCGGACCCATGGCGGAGGATGGGTCCATGGACTCCGAGCTGTTTCCGCGCGAACGTGCGCAGGTCGCGCCGGGCGCGGTGCACGTGCCCGGCTGGATGGATCCGGCACACCAGCGCGAGCTGCTCCGGGCCTGCCGCGACTGGGCCCGTCCGCCGGCCGGCCTGCGCACGGTCCGTACGCCCGGCGGCGGCACGATGACCGCCCGCCAGGTCTGCCTGGGCTGGCACTGGTACCCGTACGCCTACGCCCGCACCGTCAGCGACGGCGACGGCGCGCCCGTCAAGCCCTTCCCCGCCTGGCTGGGCGAGCTGGGCCGGCGCGCGGTGGCCGACACGCTGGGACCGGCCGAGGCCAGGGGGGCCGCGTACGACATCGCACTGATCAACTTCTACGACGGCGATGCCCGCATGGGCATGCACCGTGACGCCGACGAGAGATCCGACGCGCCCGTGGTCTCCCTCAGCCTCGGCGACACCTGCGTCTTCCGCTTCGGCAACCCGCGGACCCGGACCCGGCCCTACACCGACGTCGAGCTGCGCAGCGGCGACCTGTTCGCGTTCGGGGGGCCGTCGCGGCTCGCCTACCACGGGGTGCCGCGGGTCCTGCCGGGCACGGCGCCGGCCGGCCTCGGCCTGACGGGACGGCTGAACGTCACGCTGCGGGTGAGCGGCTTCCCGGACGCCACCTGAGGAACGGATCATGGGAGACTCGCCCTCATGAGCGGCAAGGCGGACCCCCGGCCGGCGGGGGATGGGACCACCTCGAGAGCGCGGTTGGACCGGGGGCGCGGTGCGCTCGGGCCCGCGTTGGAGCTCGTGCACACCGGGCGGGCGCCCACCCGTGCGGTACTCACCGCCGAACTCGGCGTCACCCGCGCGACGGCCGGCGCGGTCGCCGCGGAGCTGGAGGCGCTGGGCCTGATCAGGGTCGACGCGCGGCCGGGCGCCGCCGCCGGTTCGCAGGGCCGCCCCTCGCACCGGCTCGAGGTCGCGGAGGAAGGCCCGGTCGCGCTCGCCGCGCAGGTCCACGCCGACGGGTTCCGGGCCGCGCTGGTCGGTCTCGGCGGGCGGATCGTCGCCACCACGCCCAGCTGCGAGACCGTCGACGCCGACCCCGCCAAGGTCCTCGGCGCCGCGGTCGACGCCGGCGCCGAGCTGCTGCGGCAGACGGGCCGGCCCTGTGTGGGCGCCGGACTCGCCGTACCGTCCGCGGTCACCGAACCCGAGGGACTGGCGCTCAACCCCCTGCACCTGGCGTGGCCGGTGGGCGCGCCCGTGCGGGAGATCTTCGCCGAACGGATCCGCGCGGCCGGTCTCACCGGCCCCGGGTTCGTGGGCAACGACGTCAACCTCGCCGCTCTCGCGGAACACCGGCACGGCGCCGGACGCGGTGCCCGTGACCTGCTGTGCGTGGCCACCGGCCACCGGGGCGTCGGCGGCGCGCTGGTCCTGGACGGCCGTCTGCACACGGGCAGTTCGGGCCTCGCTCTGGAGGTCGGCCATCTCACCGTCAACCCGGAGGGCCGCCCCTGCTACTGCGGCAGCCGGGGCTGTCTCGACGTCGAGGCCGATCCGCTGGCCCTGCTCACCACCGCGGGCCGTGAACCCGGCCCCGAGGGTTCCCTGCTCCAGCAGGCCAACGAACTGATCGCCGAGGAGTACGGCGATCCGGTGGTCCGTACGGCCGCCGAAGCCCTGATCGACCGGCTCGGCCTGGGCCTGGCGGGCCTGGTGAACATCCTCAACCCCGACCGCATCATTCTCGGCGGTCTGCACCGCACCCTTCTCGACGCCGACCCCGACCGGCTGCGCGCCGTCGTCGCCGACCGGAGTCTGTGGGGCCGCAGCGGTGGCGTCCCCATCCTCGCCTGCTCCCTCGATCACAACAGCCTGGTCGGCGCGGCCGAGTTGGCCTGGCAGCCGGTACTGGACGACCCGCTGGGGGCGCTGGGCCCCGTGTGACCCACGGCGCCACCCACGACACCGCCGGCCCTGCGGCTCCGCCCGGCTCACCGCCCTGCCGGGCGGCCCGGCAGGGCAAACCGGCCGTTCCCGTCCTGCGCCTCTGCCCGGCCTACAGCGCGGCTCCGCCGTCGATCACCAGGTCGGCGCCCACGACGGACGCCGCGTCGTCCGACGCGAGATACAGCACCGCCCGGGCCACCTCGTCCGTCGACGACACCCGGCCCAGCGGCGACTGCTCCTTCATCCGCAGGGCACGGTCGCCCTCGGACTCGCCGGGCCGCAGCGACATGGCCGTGTCGGACGGGCCGGGGCTGACGGCGTTGATCCGGACGCCGTCCCCTATGTGTTCCAGGGCTGCGCCACGGGTCAGGGCGGTCACGGCGGCCTTGCTCGCGGCGTACGCGGTCACGCCCGGGATCTGCCGGTGCACACCGATGTTGGACGACACGTTGACGATCGCGCCGCCGTCCGGCTGGGTCCGCATCTGCCGTACCTCGGCCCGCAGGGCCAGGAAGACCCCGGTCAGGTTGATGTCGACCATGGACCGCCAGTCCGCCTCGTCGACATCGGCGAGCGGCTGTCCCGCCCGCAGGACCCCCGCGTTGTTGACGGCGACGTCGAGTGAGCCGAAGCGGTCGACGGCCGCCCCGACGAGCGTGTCCAGTTCGGCGGCGCGTGAGACGTCGGCGACCTGGGCGAGCGCGGTTCCGCCGGCCCGCTCGACGAGCCCGACCGTCTCGTCGAGCGAGGCGCGGGTGCGTCCGGCCACGACGACCCGGGCCCCCTCGGCGGCGAAGGCCAGGGCGAGGGTACGTCCGATGCCGGAGCCACCGCCGGTGACGAGTGCGGTGCGGCCGGAGAAACGGTTTCGAGGCATGCCAGTCCTTTCCGGACCGATCGTTCCAATATGTGGGCGGGTGGCAGTGCCGTCGCGGGCAGGGGGAGCGACCCTGGCGGTTTCCCGGGGGCCGTCAGTCCAGCAGGGTGAGCGCCTGCTCCGCCGCGTCGCGCACCCGCGCGGGATCGGGGGAGGCCTTGCCGACCACCCGCAGTCCCTGGAGCAGTACCAGCAGCATGCGGGCCAGTCCGCGCGGATCCCGCCCGGCCGGCAGTTCGCCCCGCGCCCGCGCGCGCACCAGCGCCGACTCCAGCAGCGTCTCCAGATGCTCCCAGCTCCGCTCGACCCGGCGGGCCGCCGCGGTGTCGTGCGGGGCCAGTTCCGCCGCCGTGTTGGTGACGAGGCACCCGTACGCGCGGCTCGTCTCGTCCGTGGCCTCCGCCGCGAACCGCCGCACCAGGGCACGCACCGCGGGGAGCGCGGGACCCGGCTGCGACAACTCGTCCAGGAGCAGCGGCTGGTGTGTCTCGCCGTACCGGTCCAGCGCTTTCAGGTACAGGTCGTGCTTGTTGCCGAAGGTCGCGTAGAGACTGGCGCGGCCGATGCCCAGGTGCGCGACGAGGTCCGCCATCGACGTGGCCTCGTAGCCGCGCCGCCAGAACAGCTCCAGCGCCGACCGCAGGGCCGCGTCCGGGTCGAATTCCTTGGTCCTGGCCATGAGGTGACGCTAGATCAGACGAGAACGATCGGTCAAGTACGGACCGCTGTGACGCCGGGTCGGTGCCGGGTCAGTCGTCCTCGCAGGCGTCGGCGCGGAAGTCCGCGGTCGACGCGGTCAGATAGCCGTCGTCGTCGGCGCCCGGCACATCACCCGCGAAGTAGCGCACCTGACCCGGGGTGAGCGCGGCCAGGTGGGCGAGTGTGAAGGAGACGTCGACCGTCGACCAGGAGTTGTCCTCGGTCGATCCGTACAGGACGTAGGTGCGCTGCCGTTCGAGCGTGACCGGCTGCTGCCCGTCGAGGCTCCAGCCCTCGCCTCCGGTGCGCAGCGGCCAGGTGACGAAGCCGTCGGCGGGCTCCGCGCGGCTCCAGCTCCCCACGTCCTCGGTCTCCTGGCCGCCGTCCCCGGTGTACAGGACGGCTCCGTCGATGTGGTGATGACAGACCATCAGCACACCGACCGGCTGTCCGTCCTCGGTCACCGTGATGCCCGTGCTGCCCGCCTCCGGCACCGTGCAGCCGGTCGAGGAGGCCAGCATCGCAAGACCGAGGCAGGCCGCGGCGGCGTACCGGATCCGCATGGTCACCCCCTGGAGGAGACTCACATCCTGACCTCCATGGGCACGACGGACAAGGTCCGTGGGCCGGTTGCTACCAGCTCCGCGCCGCCGCCCGCAGCCGGTCGCGGACCCGGAGCACATCGGGGTCGGCCTCGCCGCCGGGACGCTGGACGAGGAAGAGCGTGTTGAGCGGCGGTTCCTCGGGGGAGTGCAGCCGGGCCAGGCGGCCCGTGTCCAGGTACTCCTGGCACAGGGAGTACGGCAGCACGCTGTACCCGGCGCCCGCGTTGACCGCCGACAGGACCGCGTACAGATTGGGCACCGTGACCGCGGCGCTCGCGGTGAGCTGCTTGCCGAAGACGTTGCGCCAGTAGCGGCGGGCGATGGGCAGATCCTCGGCGTACGTCACCAGCGGTACGTCCCGTAGCGCGGCGGACAGCCCGCCGTCCCCGGCGTGCTCCTCGACCCGCCGGGCCCAGGCGGGGGAGGTGACCAGGACGTACTCCTCGTCGGCCAGCGGCACCGACTCCAGCGCACGACCGCGCGGCCGCCGGGTGGCGATCACCAGGTCGTGCCGGCCGGCCCGCAGCTCGTCCAGCAGCGGTTCGGTCAGCCCCTGCGTGACCCGCAGCCGAAGCCCGTCGGCGACCAGCGGGGCCAGCGCGGGCAGCACCCGCACGCAGAGCAGCTCCGACGGCCCCGCCAGATGCACCGGCGTGCTCCGCCCGGACTGCGGACCGCCCTCGAGCGCGGCCAGCGCGTCCAGCGGCGCGGCGACCTGCCCGGCGAGCTCATGCGCCGGCGGTGTGGGTTCCACCCCCCTGGGCAGCCGGGTGAACAGTTCACGCCCGGTCTGCTGCTCCAGGGCGCGGATCTGGGCGGTCACGGTGGGCTGCGAGAGCCCCAGCAGAGGGGCCGCCGCCGTGAAGGAGCCGGAGCGGTACACGGCCAGAAAGGTGCGCAGCAGGTTCAGGTCGGCGTGCGTCGGCAGCCGTCTGCCGGCGGCGGCCCCGCCACCCTTGCCGACGAGGCCACCCTTGCCGACGAGCTCGCCGACGTCGGACGTCCGGTTCTCCATACCGACCAGCCTAACCGCCGTACGCATCGGCATCCCGATGGCAGACATCGACCGCTCTATTGGCATCCCGATGGGAGGCGGTCCTACCGTCGAAGCGGTCGCCGAGCGGCGGCACCCGCACTCCCCGGAAGGACCCACGATGACCACGCAGAACGCGATCACCTGGCCCGAGCAGTACCTCCCCGGCACCGGCGACAACTTCGTCTCCAACGAGGTGATCGTGCGGGGCCTCACGGCCGCGAAGGTCTGGCACTTCCTGATCGACACCTCCACGTGGGAGGGCTACTACGACAACGTCGCGGACATCTCCTTCCCGCAGGGCGGTGGCCCCCGGCTGAAGGACGGCCTCGCGTTCAGCTTCGGCACCTTCGGCTTCCCGCCCCTGGACGCGCTGGTCGTCGAGTTCCGGGCCCCCGCGGACGGCGTCCCCGGCCGCCTGTCCTGGACGGCCGGGCAGGACGGCACGCCCGAGGAGCGGCTCGACGTGCTGCACGCCTGGCTGGTGGAGGACCTGCCCGGCGGCCGGGTCCGCATCCTGACCCAGGAGACCCAGATCGGGCAGCCCGCGGCCGCCCTGGCGGGCGAGCGGCCGAACCCGATGCTCAACGGCCACCAGGCGTGGCTGGACGGCCTGGTCGCCGTGGCGTCGAAGTAGGTTGAAGCCATGACAGACGAACTGACCGTGGGCGTCCTCGGCACCGGCATCATGGGCGCCGCGATGGCCCGCAACCTGGCCCGGGCGGGCCACACCGTGCGCGCCTGGAACCGCACCCGCGCCAAGGCCGAGCCGCTCGCCGCCGACGGCGTCCACGTCGTCGACACCCCCGCCGAGGCCGTCGAGGGCGCGGACGTCGTCCTCACCATGCTGTACGACGGTCCCGCCGCCCTGGACGTCATGCGCGAGGCCGCTCCCGGACTGCGTGCCGGTGCCGCCTGGGCGCAGTCGACGACCGCCGGGACGGGGGCCGTCGGCGAACTGGCCGCCTTCGCCCGCGAGCACGACCTCGTCTTCTACGACGCTCCCGTGCTGGGCACCCGGCAACCCGCCGAGGCGGGTCGGCTGACCGTGCTGGCGGCGGGCCCGAGCGAGCATCGCGACGCGGTGACGCCGGTCTTCGACGCGGTGGGCGCGCGGACGGTGTGGACGGGTGAGGACGGCGGCGAGGGCAGTGCGACCCGCCTGAAACTGGTGGCCAACAGCTGGGTCATCGCGGCCACCGCCGCGGCCGGCGAGGTCCTCGCCCTGTCGCAGTCCCTGGACGTCGACCCGAACGCGTTCTTCGAGCTGATCGCGGGTGGACCGCTCGACATGGGGTACTTGAAGGCGAAGACCGGCCTGATCCTCGAAGACCGGCTCTCGCCCGCGCAGTTCGCGGTGACGACGGCGGCGAAGGACGCGCGTCTGATCGTCGAGGCCGGCCGGGAGAACGGCGTCCGCCTGGACGTGGCGGCGGCGAGTGCCGAGCGTCTGGAGCGGGCCGCGGCACAGGGCCACGGCGACGAGGACATGGCCGCCGCCTACTTCGCCAGCTTCGACAACAAGGCCTGAGCTCCGACAAGAGACCCTGCGTTTCGAGAAGAAGCCCTCAGCTCCGACGAGAAGGCCTGCGCTTCGACAAGAAGGGCCCGAGCTTCGAAAAGAAGCCCTCAGCTCCGACGAGAACGCCTGAACCGTGAGGAGATTCCGTGTCCAAGCCCCCGCTTCCGCCCGAGGCCGTCAAGCTCCTGGGCCGCCCCAACCCCTGTGTGATGGCGACCCTGCGTTCCGACGGAGCCCCCGTCTCGACCCCCACCTGGTACGTCTGGGAGGACGGGCGCGTCCTGATCAGCCTGGACGAGGGCCGGGTCCGCCTCGCGCACCTGCGCCGCGACCCGCGGCTGACCCTCACCGTCCTCGACACCGACGACTGGTACACGCACGTCACCCTCATCGGGCGGGTGACCGAGCTGCACGAGGACGAGGGCCTTGCCGACATCGACCGCATCTCGACCCACTACACGGGCAAGCCGTACCCCGACCGGGTCCGCTCCCGCGTCAGCGCCTGGATCGAGATCGACCGCTGGCACGGCTGGGGCGCCCTGAAGGACAGCGACCAGGCGTCCACCTGAGCGTCCCGGCGGCCGGGCCCGGCGTTCAGCGCCACTCGACGCCGAAGGCCCGCCCCGGGTTCTCCGCCAGGATCCGCGTCACGAGCTCCTCACCCACGGCGAGCGCCAGTCGTGGCCGTACCCGGCGCAGCAGATACGGCATCCCGGGGCCGCCGTCGACGGAACGGGCCGCGGCCGTCGTGGTGTCGCCGCCGAGCAGCAGCCGGTCGCCGAAACCGGCGTCGGCGAGAGCCCGTACGGCGTCCGGCATCCGCCAGTCCGTGGTGTGGTGGGCGCGTGACGGGCCGTCGAAGGCGAGCCAGCAGCCCGCCTCGGCGGCCTGCCGGTGCGCCACCTCGTCGGGCGCGCGGTTGAGATGCCCGAGGATCACGCGGTGCGGGGGCACGCCCAACTCCCCGCACAGCAGGTCGATCACGTCGAGCGCGCCGGTGCCCAGCTCCAGATGGACGGCGATCGGTGCGTCCGTCGCGTGATGCGCCTCGGCCGCGGCGGTCATGGCCCAGCGGGTGTGCGCGTCGAGAGCGTGGAAGCCGCCGGCGACCTTGACGAGCCCGGCGCGGACCCCCGACGTCCCGATGCCCTCGGTCAGTTCGGCCACGAACACCCCGGCGAGCCGGTGCCGCAGTCCGTCGAGCGTCGCCTCGTCGTAGTGGACGTCCTGGTGCAGACCCGTCGCGGCCACCACGTGCACCCCGGCCTCCCGGGACAGCGGCGGCAGATCCGCCGCGCGCCGCCCGAGACCGTACGGCGTCCACTGCACGACGGCGTCACCGCCCTGCGCGCGGAACGCGGCGAGCTCGGCGCCCGCCGCGGACCGGCTGTTCAGCTCCTGACCGGGCAGCCGGGGACTGCCGAAGAACAGGTGGTCGTGCGCGTCGCACACGCCGAGCCGCTCGGCCGGCAGGTCCCCGAGCACGGTCCGGACGGCCCTCACCACTGCCGGCCCCCGGGCAGGGCGGCCCGCCCCGGTGCCGACAGGTGCAGCACCCGGAACAGGTCGCCGTCGGCGACAGGCGTGTCGTGCTCCCAGAGCGAGAAGTGCACGCTCTCCCAACGGCTCGTGTCCACCGCCGCAGCCGCGAGCACCGCGCCCTCCTCCCGCGCCAGCCGCGCCGCCCCGTCCGCCGCGCCCCGCGCCAGCTCGGACAGCGCCACCCCGTCCGGCACCGGCTCGCGGCGCCGTACGGCGAACAGGGCGGGGGAATCGGCGGCGACGCCCTCCTCGTACGCCAGGCCGGTCCACTGACGGACCGTCGGACGCCCGAAGTCGTCGACCGGTTTCTGGAAGCCGCCTCCCCAGAGGAAGGTGTTCATGCCCTCCACGGTGTTCCAGAGGTAGAACGGCGCGTACTGGTTGACCGGCGAGCCGTGCACCCCGCGCTCGCGCAGCAGGTACGCCTTGAGGCCGAGGCCCTCCCAGTCGTCGAGCAGATGCCCGGCACGGGACACGCGCGCGTGGATGACGCCCATGTCGTAGTCGGCGGGCAGCGTGAGTTCGTACTGCATGGCGTGCATCGGGCCTCCTAGCCGGCCGGACGAGGTGCGAGCAGCGAGAGCAGCCCGCGGACACCCGCGTCGAACGCGGTCGGCGAACCGGACGCGCGGGCCAGGACGTAACCGCCCTGTACGGTCGCGACGACGGTGGCGGCGATCGCCTCGCCGTCCAGCTCGGGCGCGAACTGCCCCTGTTCCTTGCCCTCTTCGACGAGGTGCGCGATCCGTTCACGGATCCGGTCGATCGTGTCGTCCACGGGTTCGCGCAGTTCGTCGCTCGCGATCACCTCCGGATCCATCGTCAGCCGCCCGATGGGGCAGCCGCGCAGCACGTCCCGCTCGCGCGTGAGGTACGCCGCGATGCGCTCGTACGGTGTGCCCGGCCCGTCGAGCACTCCCTCGGCGGTGGCCCGCATCTCGTCGGCCGTGCGCCGGATCGCCGCCAGGGCGAGGTCGGGCTTGCCCTTGAAGTGGTGGTACATGCTGCCCTGCCCGGCGCCCGCACGCTCCAGGATCGCCTTGGGGCTGGTCCCCACGTAACCGCGCTCCCAGAGCAGCTCCCGGGTGGACTCGATCAGTCGCTCCGAAGTGCTCGACGTACTCATGCGACGACTGTACATACCAGTAGGTACAGAAGTCGAGGCCTCGGACGGCACCCCCCGAGGAGCAGCCGGGACGCACGCGCGTACTCCCGGCGGGGTACGCGCACTGCCGCTGGCCGTACGACGACCCGGACCCCCGTCCGGCGGGACTCTCGAGACATCACGCAGACCCACTGAGGAGATGACCCGAGATGAACACTCTGGCGAACTGGGACGGCGGCGGACCCGGCCCGTGGATCCTGTTCCTCCCGCTGATCTGGGCGGCCGCCGTCGCAGGCGTCGTCACGCTCGTTCGCCGCACGGGGTGGCGCGGCCGCCGCGGTCCGTGGAGCGCGGTCGGCGACCCCCGGCCCACCGGCGACTCGCCCCTCGCCGTCCTCGGCCGTCGCTTCGCCTCCGGCGAGATCGACGAGGACGAGTACTGGCGTCGGCTGTCCGTCCTGGACGAGCAGTTCGGCCGCACGGGCAAGGGCGGTGCGGCATGAGCACCGCGACCGCCGGCACGGTGACCCGCGACGCCGCGCGGGTCGTCGACGCCGTGAAGGTGTACGGCGTCGGCGACACCGCGGTACGGGCCCTGGACGGGGTGAGCGTGGCCTTCCCGGCCGGACGGTTCACCGCGATCATGGGCCCGTCGGGCTCGGGCAAGTCCACGCTGATGCACTGCGCCGCCGGCCTGGACACCCTCACCTCGGGGACCGCGTACATCGGCGACACCGCACTGCGCACCCTCGACGACCGTCGCCTCACCCTCCTGCGCCGGGACCGGGTCGGTTTCGTCTTCCAGGCGTTCAACCTGGTGCCGACCCTGACCGTCGAGGAGAACATCCGGCTGCCGCTGGACCTGGCGGGCGAGCGGGGCGAGTCGGAGTGGATCGACGCCCTCGTGGACGTCGTCGGGCTGCGCGACCGGCTCCACCACCGGCCCTCCGAGCTCTCCGGCGGCCAGCAGCAACGCGTCGCCGTGGCAAGGGCGTTCGCCGGTCGCCCGGACGTCGTCTTCGCCGACGAGCCCACCGGCAACCTCGACTCCCGCAGCGGGGGAGAGGTGCTCGCGCTCCTCGCCCGCACCGTGCGCCGGACCGGCCGCACGGTCGTCATGGTCACCCACGATCCGGTCGCCGCCGCCCACGCCGACGAGGTCGTCTTCCTCGCCGACGGACGGCTCGTCGACCGGATGGAGTCCCCGGCCGCCGACCGCGTCCTGGACCGCATGAAAGCCTTCGAGGTGCCGTCGTGAACGCGTCCCTGCGGCTCAGCCTCTCGTCGCTGCGCGCCCACCGGCGCCGCTTCGCCGGGACCTTCCTCGCGGTCTTCCTCGGCGTGGCCTTCCTGGCCGGAACGCTGGTCATGGGGGACACCCTGCGGGCCGGCTTCGACTCGATGTTCGGCAACGCGACGGCGGGCACCGACGCCGTCGTGCGCGGCGCCGACACCATCACCGCCCCCGGCGAGAGCCAGGGCGTGCGACAGCCCGTCCCCGCGGACCTGGCCGACACCGTCGCGGCCGTCCCCGGCGTCGCGGCCGCCGCCCCCGACATCCAGGGCGCGGGGCAACTCGTCGGGAGCGACGGCGAGCCGATCGGCGGCCAGGGCCCGCCCACCCTCGCCGGCAACTGGATCACCGACGCGAAGCTCAACCCCTACCGGCTCGCGGAGGGCCGCGCACCGGCCCGGTCGGGCGAGGTCGTCGTCAACCGGGGCACCGCCGAGCAGGGCGGCCTGAAGATCGGCGACACCACCACGCTGCGCACCCCCGACCCCGTGCGCGTGACGATCGTCGGACTCGCGACCTTCGGCGGCGAGGACGGCATGGCCCAGGTGACCTTCACCGGCATGACCCGCGCCGACGCCGAGAAGCACCTCACCGCCGGGTCCGGCCGGGCGACGGGCATCGTCGTGCGCGCCGACCCGGGAGTGAGCCAGTCGGAGCTCGTCGACCGGCTGACTCCCGTGCTGCCCCGGGGCGTCGAGGCCATCACCGGTCAGGCGGCCGCGCAGGAGAACACCGACATGATCGCGAGCCGGTTCCTGACCGTCTTCACCACGTTCCTCCTGGTGTTCTCCGGTGTGGCCCTGCTGGTCGCGACCTTCTCCATCCACAACACCTTCGCGATCGTCGTGGCCCAACGCGCCCGGGAGAACGCCCTGCTGCGGGCCCTGGGCGCCTCCCGCCGCCAGGTCACCGAGGCCACGCTCGTCGAGGCCGCCGCGGTCGCCGTGACCGCTTCGGCCGCCGGACTCGCGGGCGGCATCGGTGTCGCCGCCGGTCTCCAGGCGCTGTTCCCGGCCATCGGATTCCCCTTCCCCGAGGGCGACCTGGTGATCGGCGCCGTGTCGCTGGCCCTCCCCCTCGTGGTCGGCGTCCTGGTCTGCCTGGGTTCGGCGCTGCTGCCCGCCGTGCGCGCCGGCCGCACCGCCCCGCTGGCCGCGCTGCGCGAGACGGCCGTGGACGCGGCCGGCGCCTCCCGGCCGCGCGCCGTCACCGGCACGGGCCTGCTCGCCCTCGCCGTCGCGGCGACCCTCGCCGGAGTCCTGGCCGCCCCGTCCGTGTGGCTGGCCGGCGGCGGAGCCGTCCTGGCCCTGATCGCCTTCGTCGTCCTCGGCCCGGTCGCCGTCGGCACGGCCGTACGCGTTCTCGGCAGTCCGCTGGACCGGCTGCGGGGCGTCACCGGAGCCCTCGCCCGTCGCAACGCCCTGCGCAGCCCGAGGCGGACGGCGGCCACCGCCGGCGCCCTGATGATCGGCGTCGCCGTGGTCTCCCTCTTCACCGTGTTCGGGGCCTCCCTCAAGGCGACCATGGACCAGACCGTCTCCCGCTCCTTCGCGGGCGACGTCGCCGTCAGCACCCCCTCCTTCGGCGCGGGCGGCAGCGGACTCAGCCCGAAGCTCGCCCCGGCCCTCGGCGAGCTCCCCGAGGTGGACACGGCCGTCGGACTCGGCCGGGGCGTCGCGGAAGTCGACGGGAAGGGGCGGGCGTTGACCGTCACCGACCCGGTCGCACTGCGCCGCACCTTCGACCTCGGCGCCGTCCGGGGCGACCTGGGCGCGCTCGGGACCGACGGCATCGCCGTCACCCGGCAGGAGGCGGACCGCCGGCATCTGACCACCGGAGACACCGCCCGGCTCGCCTTCACCGACGGCGACGAGAAGACGTTCACCGTACGCGCGGTCTACGGCCGCTCCGAACTCGCCGGCGACTACGTCATCACCCGCGCGGCCTGGGCCCCGCACCGCACCCAGGACGCCGACACGCTGCTCGCGGTCTCCTTCGCGGACGGCGTGGGCACGGCCGAGGGCAAGGCGGCCGTGGAGAAGGTCGCGGCCCGGTACGGCAACCCCGAAGTGCAGACCCGCGACGAGTACGCGCAGTCCTCGGCGGGCGGCATCGACATGATGCTCACCCTGGTCTACGCCCTGCTCGCCCTCGCGGTCCTCATCGCCCTGCTGGGCATCGCCAACACGCTGACCCTGGCGATCCACGAGCGCACCCGCGAGCTCGGTCTGCTCCGGGCCGTCGGCCAGACCCGGTCCCAGCTGCGCGCCATGGTGCGCTGGGAGTCGGTCCTGGTCGCCGCGTTCGGCACGGCGGGCGGCCTGGCCCTCGGCGCCTTCCTCGGCTGGGTGCTGGTCCGGGCCTCCGACGGGGCGAGCGACAGCGCCTTCGCCTTCGCGCTGCCGCCCGCGCGACTCGCGGTGGTGGCCCTGGTGGGCGTCGCCGCCGGAGCCCTCGCCGGCCTGCGCCCGGCCCGGCGCGCGGCACGCCTGGACGTACTGCGCGCCATCGCCACGGAGTGACGTACGCCCGAACGGCGTACACCCCAGGGACGAGGCCCCGTGGCCCAAGGAGACGTACGCCCCGAGGGAGCCGTGCGCCCCGAGGGAGCCGTGCGTTTCGAGGAAGACGTGCGCCCCGAGGGTGACGTCACCGCCCGGTCAGCCGACGACGGCCGACCGGGCGGGGGCATGTGCGGGCCGCAGATCGTCGACGGAGACGACCTCCGTGAACCGCGGCGGGGCCTGCTCCCGGGGCGTACGACGCGGCGGACGCGCCGACAGCTCGCGCGTGGCCACCGGGGCCGGCAGCGTGAACCACACGACCTTGCCGGACTCGCCGTCCGGCCGGGCGCCCCAGCTCTCGCTCACCGCCGCCACCATGGCCAGGCCGCGCCCACAGGTGGCGAGCGCGTGTTCGTCGACCACCCCCACGACCGGCAGGCGCGGGTCGTGGTCGCGCACGGAGACGGTGAGCCGGTCGAGCAGCAGCTCCATCTCCACGACGCACAGCTTGTCGGGCTGCGCGTGCAGGTGGACGTTGGTCAACAGCTCCGTCACACCGAGTGCGGCGCGGTCTATGAGCGGATCCATATGCCAGTAGCGCAACTGCGCCGATACGATTCTGCGGACCTGGCCGATCCGCGACGGCAGGGCCTGAAGCTCGACCGTGCAGTGCCTGTTCGGGTTGGTGATCACGGCTGCGACTCCCCGACTTAGGTCCGGAAGAACACGGGATTCGGATCGAGCAGAGCGTCTGCGCAAGGCGGCCGCCTGCTGTCGTGGCCGGCGGGCTGGTTCGCAGCGTTATCGCCGGTAAACCCAGAGTGACGTGAGACCAGAGTGGCGCAGGGGCCGCGATGCCGCAACTCGCGTCGGCCCGGCCACCCGTCCGGCCTCATCGACGCGAGGTCAGCCGCCGCGCCCCGCCGCCCTGCGCACGGCCTCGATGAAGCGGCGCGCCGCAGGCGGCCCCGGTTCGCCCGGCGCCGGGTCGTGGTCGCCGAGAGTCAGCAGATACCGCTTGCCGTTGAGGTCGGCCAGCGCCCGGTCCTCCGGCGCGAACCACGGCCTGGAGGCGCGGACCGCCTGCACGGGCGCGCTGTCGATCTCGCTGCCGTAGCTGGTCAGCAGCTCCAGCCTGCCGTCGCTGATCCGGACCTGGCCGGCTCGGGTGAGCGAACGCAGCCTCTTGCCGATGCGCACGCCCGTGGCCTTGAACTCCGGCTCCGCCATGCCTCCCCGCCCCCTTGTGCGCCTGGGCGAGCCGAACCGTGCACCCGCGTGGGTCGTGATCCAGCCCGCGTCGTGATCGAACTCGTCCTCGATCCAGTGTGCGCCCCCGTCCGGAACCCGCGTCCGGACCGGCGTCATCACCCCGCCCGGACCATCGCCCGACCCGGTGCAGTCTGCCCGCGCCCGGCGTCGAGCACCAGTGCGCACGACGTCTCGGCGCCACCCGTCCGGAGCATTCGCGGGAATGCGCCCCCGCCCGCCCAAAGCCGCTCCCCAGGGCCGCCTTTGAGGCTCTCAAAGGTGTGTTTATGCAGGTGAGAAGCGTGTGACGGGTGCATATGATCGGTGCGTCGGCCGCGCGGACCACCGTCGGCGCGAAGCCTGAAGGAGCCCCGCCGTGACCACCCCCCAGACCGGCAGAACCGGCGCCACCCTCGATGTCGACCGCAGCGACACCACCTACCGTGACTGGCTGAAAGAAGCCGTCCGCAAGGTCCAGGCGGACGCCAACCGCTCGGCCGACACCCATCTGCTGCGCTTCCCGCTCCCCGAGAAGTGGGGCATCGACCTGTATCTCAAGGACGAGTCGACCCACCCCACCGGCAGCCTCAAGCACCGACTCGCCCGCTCGCTCTTCCTCTACGGCCTGTGCAATGGCTGGATCCGGCCGGGCCGCCCGGTGATCGAGGCGTCCAGCGGCTCGACGGCCGTCTCCGAGGCGTACTTCGCCAAGCTGATCGGCGTGCCCTTCATCGCGGTCATGCCGCGCACGACGAGCGCCGAGAAGATCCGCCTGATCGAGTTCCACGGCGGCCGGTGCCACTTCGTCGACGACTCCCGCACGATGTACGAGGACTCCGCCCGCCTCGCGGCGGACAGCGGCGGCCACTACATGGACCAGTTCACCTACGCCGAACGGGCCACGGACTGGCGCGGGAACAACAACATCGCCGAATCCATCTTCCGCCAACTGGAGTGGGAGCGGTTCCCGGAGCCCGCCTGGATCGTGGCCACGGCCGGCACCGGCGGCACCTCCGCGACCCTCGCCCGGTACGTCCACTACACGCGGCGCGACACCCGCATCTGCGTCGCCGACCCGGAGAACTCGTGCTTCTTCGAGGGCTGGACCACCGGCGATCCGGACGTCACCTGCGACTGCGGCTCACGCATCGAGGGCATCGGACGGCCGCGCATGGAGCCCAGCTTCGTGCCCGGTGCCGTCGACCGGATGATGAAGGTCCCGGACGCGGCCAGCGTCGCCGCCGTGCGCGCCCTGGAACGGGCCATCGGCCGCAAGGCGGGCGGCTCGACGGGCACCGGACTGTGGAGCGCGCTGAAGATCGTCGCCGAGATGGTGGCCGACGGACGGCGCGGCAGCGTGGTCACCCTGCTCTGCGACCCGGGCGACCGGTACCTCGACAAGTACTACTCCGACGCCTGGCTCGCCGACCAGGGCCTGGACATCGCCCCGTACACCACCGTGATCGAGTCGCTGCTGGCCACGGGCGTGTGGACGGCCTGACGTCCGGTACGCGCCGCCCGAGCGGCCGGGCCGGGGCCCTCTACGGGGCGAGCCGGCGTTCCAGCTTCGTCACCGCGCCCCGGAACGACCGCCCCAGACCCGCCCGGGCCAGCCGCAGAGCCACCCGGAACGCGCCGTTCCCGTCGGCGGCGAACGTCCACTGCACCCGCGTCCCCGCCCCGGCCGGCGACAGCCGCCACTCCTCGACCAGCGCCCGGACGCCCGGCGCGTTGGTCACGTCCACGCGGTAGGCGTACACCTCGGGCTCCTTCGCCACGAGCACCGTCTCCCGGAAACGCGTGCCGCCCCTGAGCCGTACGTCCCGCCCCGCGCCGTCGTCCAGCGGCTGGACGGACGTCACGGCGGGGAACCACTCCGCCCAGCCGGACACGTCCTCGGCGAGCGCGCGGAAGACGCGCTCAGGGGGAGCGGACACCTCCCGGGCGAAGACCAGCCGTACAGGAGCGGTCTCGACGAAGGCGAGCCCTTCGGGACGCAACCGGTGAGCCATGCGCGGCAACCTCCTCATGGCGAGGAAACGGGCTGCGTCACCCTAGCCGCAGGCCCTTCAGATGTCTGTACCCTCACCGGGCTCGCCGGCGACCACCAGCCGCCGCAGCTGCTCGGAGACCTCCACGCGCGCCGCCTCCGGCAGCCCCGCGTCCGTCACCAGCGTGTCGACCTGCTCCAGCGCCGCGAACGAACTCAGGCCCACCACGCCCCACTTGGTGTGGTCCGCGACCACCACCACCCGGCGCGCCGACTGCACCAGACGCCGGTTGGTCTCGGCCTCCGCGAGGTTCGGCGTCGACAGACCGGCCTCGGCCGATATCCCGTGCACACCGAGGAACAGCACGTCGAAGTGGAGCGCCGCGATGGCCTGGTCGGCGACCGGCCCCACCAGCGAGTCGGACGGCGTGCGCACCCCGCCGGTCAGCACGACCGTGGCCGCGCCCTGCCGGGGGCCCGAGGTGCGCTGCGCCATGTGGAAGACGTCGGCCACGCGCACGGAGTTGGTCACCACGGTCAGATCGGGCACGTCCACCAGATGATGCGCCAGCGCGTACGTCGTCGTACCGCCCGACAACGCGATCGCGCTGCCCGGGGCGACGAGTTCCGCCGCCGCCTTCGCGATGTCCTCCTTGGCGGTCAGCTCCAGGCCCGACTTCGCCTCGAAGCCCGGCTCGTGGGTGCTGGCCTCCACGACCGGCACCGCGCCGCCGTGCACCTTCTCCAGAACGCCCTGTCGCGCCAGCGCGTCGAGATCGCGGCGCACCGTCATGTCCGACACGCCGAGCTTGCGGGTGAGCTCGTTGACCCGTACGCCGCCCCGGCGGCGCACCTCGTCAAGGATCAGGGCACGGCGCTGCTCCGCGAGGAGGTTCTGATTCTCACTCACGTACGCTCCGGTCCTTTCCCTCAGCCCGTCCGACACGCCCGCTCACCTGCTCCGACGAGGCCATTCTCGCCGATTCCGGTGCGGGGGCGTCCCATCCTCGCACGGCTCGCTCACAGCCGGTCCACCACCCCGACGCGTGCATGCCACTCATACATGGCACGGATGTTCCCCGCCCGGTCCGGGGAGGATCCGTGACGGGAGGTGTATCAAGCCCTTGAAGTGGCGATCCTTATGTCCGCACGACACATGTCGAAGGCGTGTCACGGGGGAAGTGCGAACAGTGGAACGTGCCTCAGCGGACAGCACCTCAGCGGACAGAACGGCCCTGGAACTCCTGGTCCACGGCGTGGGCGGCGCCACGCCCGAGAAGATGCTCAACGATCCTCGCACCGTGCGGATCACCGGCGACGACACGGCGGCCGTGTTCCGGCGCGCCGACGACGTCGGCGCGGACACCGGCCCCGCCGACGACCGCGGCCGCGACGCCCCGGTTCCCGAGGCCTATGTGTGGTCCAACCTCACCTCGGGCAACGGCACCCGCGCCCTGTGGCTCCTGCTGCTGCCGTTCATGGTCGTCAACCTCGCCCACTGGATGCGGCCCGCCGCACGGGAGGGCGTCCGCGCGGTGCGTCTGTACGGACTGCTCGTGCGGCTCGCGGCGCTGAGCCTGACGGTGCTGCTCGTCGCCGCGGCCTGCGAGGTCGCCCTCGACCTGACCGCCTGGCAGTGCGCGGGCACGACCGCGTGCGCCGAGCGTCACTCCTGGCTGGGCTTCCTCTCACCGGCGCTCTCCGACGGCGGCTGGTGGAGCCCGCCGGGCCGCCGGCTCGCCCTCGCCGCCCTGGTCCCGACGGCCCTCGTCGGCCTCCTCTGGTACCTGTCCCACCGCACCTGGCGGGCGTACGAGTCCCAGCAACCCCTCGATCGCGCGGCCGAGCCCGAGAACGGCCCCGATCACACCGCGCTCGGCCGGCCCGGCTTCTGGTACGGGCGCCGTCTGGTGGCCCGCCTCCGCGCGGCGCACACCGCGGCGGGACTGCTGACGGTGGCCGCGGCGGTCGGCACGGCGGCCGTGCGCCAGGACCGCCGACCCGGCGGCCCGGCCCTCCTCGACGGGCTCGGCCGGTTGCTGGAGGCGTCCCTGGTGGCGGGCGCGCTGGCCACGGTGTGGGTGGTCTGCCGCCGGGGCCGCAGCGAGCACCGCCTCGACCGCCGCGTCGACGCGCACCTCGTCCACCGGCTGCCGTCCGCCGCCCTGGTCCTGCTCGCCCTCACCCTGGTGTACGCCGGGTGGGAGCGCCCCGGCTGGCACTCCGCAGGCCGGCTCCCCGGCGACGCGGCCTTCGGCGGCCTCGCCGTCGCCCAGGGCGTCCTGGTGATCGCCCTCGCGGCCGTCGCCCGCGTCCTGCACCACTGCCCACGCGAGCGCTCCGCGTCCGCGTCCGCGTCCGCGAACACGAACACGGACACGGACGGTGCCACTGCCGTCGAGCGGGTCCAGCTCGTCCAGCAGGAGCGCTGTGCCCTGCGCGGGCTCGGCGGGCCCGCTGTCGCGATGCTGGCCTGCGCACTCGGCGGGGTGATGTCCGGTGGTGTGTCGCAGCGGGTGTCGGACTGGCTGGACGGCACCGGGACCTTCCTCGACGGACCGCCCGTGCTCCTGACCTGGCAGGCGTCCGCGATCCCCGTGCTGCTCGTCGTCCTGCTGGTGCTGTGCGGACTGCTCGGCCGGCAGACCTGGCTGCTCACCCGGGCCGAGCAGGACGCGGTGGGCCGCGAGTACGGGGTCGGGCCCGGTGACCCGGCCCGCACCCGTCGCATCGCCCGCGCCCGCGCGATGGCCACGCTCACCGACCGCGGCCCGCTCCTCGTGGCCGTGGTCTCCACCGCGACCCTGCTCCTGGGCGCGGGCGCGCTCGTCGGCGCCTTCGCCACCGGGAAGACCCCGGTCCGCGCGGGGGACGGCGCCCAGTCCTTCGTCCAGGGCGCCGCCCAGACCGCACAGGCGCTGGGCTCCTGGCTCATCGGCCTCGGCTTCGTGCTCTTCGTCACCTGGGGCCGGCGGGCCTACAAGGACGCCTCCGCCCGGCGCACGATCGGCATCCTCTGGGACGTCGGCACCTTCTGGCCGCGCGCCGCGCACCCCTTCGCCCCGCCCTGCTACGCCGAGCGCGCGGTCCCCGACCTGACCTGGCGGATGGCGAGTTGGACGCGCGCCACGGGAGGACGTCTGGTGATCTCCGGTCACTCCCAGGGCAGCGTCCTCGCGGCCGCAGCGGCCTGGCAGCTGAAACCCTCCGACCGCAGACGGGTCGCCCTGCTCACCTACGGCTCCCCGATCGAGCGCCTCTACGGGCGCTGGTTCCCGGCCCACTTCGGTCCGGCCGCGCTCGCCGCCCTGCACGAGGACATCGCCTGCTGGCGCAACCTGTACCGGCTCACCGATCCCATCGGCGGCCCGGTCCGGCTGGCCGGCGACGACTGCGGCCCCCAGGTGGACCGCGAGCCCCTCGCGGACCCGCTGGCGTACGGCCGCGACGCGGAACACCCGCTGCCCGCGCCCATCCTGGGCCACTCCGACTACCAGGCCGACCCGGCGTTCGCACAGGAGCGCGAGCACCTGCTGGGACGGCTGCGACCGGAGCTGCCCGTCCAGCGCACCTGAGCGGACCTGCGCAGACCCGAGCGGATCCGCTCAGGACAGCTCGGGCAGGTCCTCCGCGTACAGCAGCGTCAGGTCGTCCTTGTTCGGCTCGGCCACCTGGGCGACCCGGCCGGCGTGCCGCTCCACCATCGCCTCGAATGTCTGGCGCGCGGTACGCCCGTTGCCGAAGGCGGGTCCCTTGGGGAGTTCCGTGAAGTACGCGCGCAGGGCGTCCGCGGTGCCCGGAGCGAGTCGGTACTCGTGCTCCTCGGCCTGCTGCTCCACGATCCGCAACAGCTCGTCCGGGCCGTAGTCACCGAAGGTGATGGTCCGGGAGAAACGGGACGCCACACCGGGGTTGACCGAGAGGAAGCGCTCCATCTCCGCCGTGTAGCCCGCCACGATCACCACCACGGAGTCCCGCTGGTCCTCCATCAGCTTCACCAGGGTGTCGATGGCCTCCTTGCCGAAGTCGCGGCCCGCGTCCTCCGGCGACAGCGCGTACGCCTCGTCGATGAACAGCACACCGCCGTGCGCCCGTTGGAAGGCCTCCTGGGTGCGGATCGCCGTCGAGCCGATGTGCTCGCCCACCAGGTCGACGCGGGACACCTCGACGAGATGCCCCTTCTCCAGCACGTCCAGGGCGGCGAGGATCTCGCCGTAGAGGCGGGCGACCGTCGTCTTGCCGGTGCCGGGGGAGCCGGTGAAGACCAGATGGCGCTTGACCGACGCCGCCTTGAGGCCGGCCTGCTGACGGCGCCGACCCACCTCGATCATGTCGATGAGGGCCCGCACCTCGCGCTTGACGCTCTCCAGGCCCACCAGCGTGTCCAGCTCGCCGAGCACGTCCTTCGAGCTCCGCACCGACGGCTCCGGCTCACCGGCGGCCCGCTGCGGCTCCGGCGCGGTGACCCGCTGCTCGGGGATCAGGCCCAGCAGACCCGGCGACTGCGCGGTCGTCTGCACCACCGTCTCCGGCGCCGCCGCGGTTCCGGGCGTCCGCACGCCCGCGCTCTCGTCGCTGGTGCAGTCCTCGACCACGGGACCGGATCCCGAGCCGCCGTCCGCCCCGGCGTCGGCGAACTCGTAACCGCCGCGCGCGCAGCGCTCCGTACGGCATTTGCGCAGCGTCGTACGACTGCCGTCTATGACGTGGAAGCCATAGCCGCCGCTGTTCGTCACCCGGCAGTTCAGGAAGGTGCCGCGGCCGCCGGCCGACACATAGAACCCGGCCTCGGCGGGGGAGTCGACGGTGCAGCGCTCGACGGTGGGGTCGGCGCCCTTGGTGACGATCACGCCGGTCTGCGTGCCGTCCACGGTGCAGTTGTTGAGGGTGCCGCCGCTGCCGTGGTCGCGGAACCACGCGCCGGTCGCCGCGTCCCGGATCCGGCAGTCGTCGAGCTGGGCCGTCGCGCCGTCGCTCACCGACACGGCCGTGTTGCGCACCTGGGACAGGTCGCTGTCGACGACGTCCGCGCGGGAGCCCCGGTCGAGGACGAACAGGGCGTCGGGCACGTCGTGCACCCGGCAGGAGTCGAGGACCGCGGTGGCGCCGTCGCTGACCCAGACGGCCGGATAGTCGCCGGTGCTGTCGAAGATCTCGCACTGGTTGGCGTCCACGCGCGTGCCCGGGTCCCACACCGACAGCCCGTTGCGGCCGAACTGACGCACCGTCGTGCGGGTCAGCGTCAGTACGGAGCGGGAGCGCAGGTCGACCGCGTTCTCCGGGATGTCGTGGATACGGCAGTCCGCCAGGGTGAGCACGGCGTCCGTGTCGAGCGTGACGCCGTCGGAGGTCGTGCGGTGCACATCGCAGTCGGTGAGGTGCGCGGTGGCCCGGGCGGTGATCTGGACACCGCTGCCCCTGACCTCGTAGACCTCGCAGCCCACCGCCTCCAGGGACGAGCCGTCGCCGGTCGCGCTCAGACCCGCGCCCGACGTGTGGTGCACCCGGCAGCGCTCCAGCCGGGGGTGGGCGCCGCCGCGCACCGAGACGCCGGCCTGCCCCGCCGCGACGACCTCGCACTCCTCGAAGACACCGCCGCCGCCGTCGACCACGGCGATGCCGATGCCCGCCGGGTTGTCGACGGTGCACCGCCGGACCGTCGGGCGGGCACTGCCCCGCACCTCGATGCCCGCCGCGGACCGCGTGACGATCCGCAGGTCCAGCAGCTCCGGGGTGCCGTCCTCGACGAGCACCGCGGGCGCGGCCGCGTCCTGGCCCTCCACATGCAGGTCCTGTACCACCGCCGAGGCGCGCACGGTCAACGGCACCCCGTCCACGGGCGCGAGGCGCACGGAACCGGGGGAACCCTCGGGGCCGCGCAGCGTCACCGACCGCTCCACGACCAGGTTCTCCCGGTAGGTTCCGGGAGCGATGGTGAGGACGTCGCCCTCGGCCGCGGCCTCCAGGGCGGCGGCGAGCGACGCGTACTCACCCGTGCGGCGCCGCCACCTCGATGTGCCGGTGTGCGTCACCTGGACCGTGCCCTGTGCCATGGCGTTGCTGTGCCCCCACCTCGTGGTACGCGGGTTGATGCCGAATGGTTCGGCCGGACCACCGTAGCGTGCGCGCGGGTGGTGGGTTGACCAGAGACGGAAGGCCGTCAACTGCCGGTGCCGGTGCGGCCCCAGTCCGGGCCCGCCCGGTCCCATGCCTGGTCCCAACGGGCATGGCGGCGACGGACCATGCGCCAGACGATCAGCCGCCGACCGGCCTCGACGGCGCCCGCGGTGAGCAGGGCCGCGCCGAAGCCGGCGAGCACGGCGTGCGTCGTCGCCGTGGCGGAGTCCAGCGGGCGGGCCACCAGGGCGCCGTGCCCGTCCGTCCATATCTCGAAGTGGTCGCCGTGGTGCGGGGTCTTGAGACCCGCCAGGACCGTGCCGTGCTGCGCGGTGCCGTCCGGGGCCGTCCAGTCGGCGACGACCCGGGTGCGCGCCTCCCGGCCGGTGGCCGTCTCCGGGTCCACCTCCAGCGGCGAACCGTCCGCCTTCCGCACCACGGTGGCCGTGACCTCGTGACGGGACTGCCGCTGCTCGTGGACCGACCGCTGGAGGACGTCCTGCGCCACGGCGCCGACGACGGAACCCACCACGGGCGCGACGAGGAGGATCAGCAGCAAAGCCGACAAGGCCACCCACGCCTCGACCAGATCCGTCCTACGGCGCAGTGGATTGTGTCGCCAGCGCCAGATTCCGCCGATCGCTCGCACCGCCCGCACCCCCTTCCCGCTCCGTGATAACCCCCGTTGGAGCCGTTCACGCGCGGGCCCGGGGAAAGAGAGAGCGAAATCACCAGAGCCCGGGACCTCTCATGAACTTCTCACCCGATGTCAACGCTCCGGAGCCGGGCGGGGGTTCCCACGGATCGCCCGGGTTCCGACCTGGGCCGGAACTATGCGATGACGCGCACCGGATCACCGACTCTGATCGTGCCGCGACCGAGTGGCACCAGGTTCTGTCCGAAGACCAGCTTGCCGCCGAGGCGTCGATGCCGGCCCAGGGTGTGGAGGGGTTCCCTGCCGCGTGTCCCGGTGCCCTGGTCGGTGGTGGTCACGACGCATCGGCCGCACGGTTTCGCGACCCGGAACTCGACCTCGCCGACGGCGAGCCGCGACCAGCCGTCCTCCGCCCACGGTTCGGAGCCCGCCAGAACAAGGTTCGGCCGGAAACGGTTCATCGGCAGCGGCCCCTCCCCGGCGTGCTCGCCCCGGGCGATCAGCGAGTTGAGGGCGTCGAGGGAAGCGGTCGTGGTGGCCAGCAGCGGATATCCGTCGGCGAAGGTGACGGTCTCGCCGGGCCGCGCGTACCCGGGGTCGACGGGCCTGCGGGTCGCGGGGTCGTCCATGTGCACCAGCCGCACATCGGCGCCCAGGTGGGCGCTGCACCAGGCGTGCGCGGTGTCGTCGGCGAGGACCCCCTCCACCTTGTCACGGAAGATCTCCATCGACACCGTGCCCACCGGCTCGGGCACCGGCACGGTCAGCGGCTCCAGACCGGGCGCGGACAGTCGGACACCGCCGCCGGGCAGCAGCTCGGCGGCGGCGAGCGCGAGGCGCGGCTGCTGGCGTTGTGTGACGACCTTTCCCCCGTCGTCGATCAGCGCCCACCGTCGGTCTCCGGCCAGCCCCCAGGGCTCCACGACGGCCTCCCGGGGTGTCTGGCCCCGGAACGCCTTGACCGGATGGACGTGCATCGACAGCAGCTCCACATGCCCCATGGGGTCATCCTGCCAGGTGGCACCGACAACCCCGTGGGATCAGTAGCCCCGGTACTGCTGGTTGTACGGGTCCTGGTACTGAGGAGCGGCGGGCCGGGGAGCGGCCGGGCGCATGGCGTCGTAGCCCGTGCCGGGGCCCGCCGGACGCGGCTGCTGCTGCGCCTGGGGTCCGGGGTAGCCGCGCGGCGCGGACTGCGGCGGGATGTACGCCGCCGGAGCCTGCTGCAACGGCGCGGGCTGCTGCGCCTGCGGGTAGCCGTAGGCCTGCGAGCCGTAGGACTGCGAGGGACCCGCCGGGAGGGCGGGCAGCGCGGACGGCAACGCGGGCAGGTTGCTGCCGCCCATGTCGTACGCGGCGGGGACCCGGATCGGGGCGATCTGCGGGGTGCCCCGCTCGGCCACGAGCGAGTCGTAGATCGGAGTGTCCGGGAAGGAGGCGTAGTAGCCGCCGCCATAGGTGGAGCGGGGGGAGGTCATGGCACATAAGTTAAGCCCACGATGTGCTGGTTGGGGAGACCGATAAGAGGGTTGTTTTCCGTGCCCGCAGTGACCTCGGACCCCCAATGCGAGCGAACGTGGGAAAAAAGGACGGCGAGAGTCCTTCCGATCGTGTAAAGGCCGAGTTCCGAGCGGGTTACCGCCGGTTGGTCAGGGCTGATCCTGCGCTCCCGATGGGAGTTCGCCGTCCCGCGGAATAGGTTGGCCGGAAAGACAACCCGAGGGTGCCGAGGCGCGCGGCCCGGTGCACTGACACGCGATGGGGGCGTACATGTCAATGTCGAAGGGGTCCAATGCTCCGGTGCCGACCACGGCACTGCGGGTCGAACTGGGCTGGCGCTCGGGAACGGGTGTTCCGGACGCGGACGCGTCGGCACTGCTGCTGGTGGGCGGAAAGGTCCGTTCCGACGCGGACTTCGTCTTCTACAACCAGCCGGCCCACTCCTCCGGAGCCGTCCGCCACGAGGGAAAGCGCGAAGCAGGCGGCCGGGTGACCGACAGCCTTCTCGTCGACCTCGCGCGCGTGGAGCCCGCGATCGAGACCGTCGTCCTGGCGGCCTCGTCGGACGGCGGCTCGTTCGGCCGGGTGCCGGACCTCTACATCGAGGTGCGGGACGCGGCGCAGGGCACCGTCGTGGCGCGGTTCGACAGCGCCGGCGCGACGGTGGAGACGGCCTTCGTGCTCGGGGAGTTCTACCGCCGCCAGGGCGCCTGGAAGTTCCGGGCCGTCGGACAGGGCTACGACAGCGGCCTCGAAGGCCTGGCCACCGACTTCGGCATCGCCGTGGACGAGCCGCAGCAGGCGGCCGCCCCGGCCCCATCGGTCCGCCGGGATCCGCCGCCCCCGCCGTCGCAGCAGCCGACCATGCCCGCCTTTCCGGCCACGGTGCCCCCGCCCGTCCACCAGGCCCCGCCGCCGCCCCCGGCACCGCCCGTCGCACCCGTCCGGCTGACCAAGGTGACGCTGACCAAGGCCGCCCCTTCGGTCTCCCTGAGCAAGCAGGGCGGCACCTCGGGAGCCCTGCGCGTGAACCTGAACTGGGAGGTGCGCAAGCAGTTCTCCGGGTGGGGCAGCAAGCGCGGCCGCGCGGTCGCCATGCACAACGACCTCGACCTCGACCTGTGCGCCCTGTTCGAGCTCGCCGACGGCCGCAAGGGCGTGGTCCAGGCCCTCGGCAACGCCTTCGGGGCCCTGCACCAACCGCCGTACATCCACCTCGACGGCGACGACCGTACCGGTGCCGTGTCGAGCGGTGAGAACCTCACCGTGAACCTCGACCACAAGAACGACTTCCGGCGCATCCTTGTCTTCGTGACCATCTACGAGGGCGCCCGTTCCTTCGCCGACCTGCACGCCACGGTCACACTGCAACCCCAGTTCGGCGCCGCGATCGACTTCTCCCTGGACGAGTGCACCGTCCCCTCGACCGTGTGCGCGCTCGCCCTGATCACCAACAACGGCGGTGACCTCGTCGTCCAGCGCGAGGCCCGCTACCTGGTGCCCGAGCGCGGGGTGAGCCCGCAGCGGACCGTCGACCACACCTATGGATGGGGCATGAACTGGACGCCGGGCCGCAAGTAGCGGCCCCCGCGGTCGGGACCCCTGTTCACAGGGGCCCCGTACGACGGCTCAGCCCTCGTCGGCGACGGCGTCCGGACGGGCGTAGGTGCGGCCCTTCCAGGCCGCGCCGCGTCCCCGGTAGTGCTGGACCGCGGAGTCGACCGTCATCAGCAGATAGAGGAGCGCGGTGAACGGCAGCAGGGGAGCGAGCCACAGCGGCTGACGGTAGTGGCGCAGCATCGGGACGTACGTCCCCGCCATCACCAGCCACGCCAGAGCGCCGAACACCGCGGTGGCCGCACTGCCTGCGGCGAGCCCGCCGAACAGGGCGAGCGGAGGCGCCAGGTACACCAGCGCGAGGCCGAGCACCGTGCCGGTCAGCAGGAGCGGACTGTGCCGCAGCTGCGCGTAGGCGCTGCGCGAGACCATCCGCCACAGGTCGTGCAGCCTCGGGTACGGGCGCACACTGTCCACGCGGTCGGCCAGTCCCAGCCAGATGTGGCCGCCCGCGCCCTTCACGGCCCGCGCGAGCGCCACGTCGTCGATGACGGCATGCCGGATGGCGTCCGGGATCCGCGCCCGTTCGGCCGCGTCGGTGCGCAGCAGGACGCAACCGCCCGCCGCGGCCGCCGTCCGCGCCCCACGCCGGCCGATCCGCCGGAAGGGGTAGAGCTGAGCGAAGAAGTAGACGAAGGCGGGCACCACCAGCCGCTCCCACCGGCTCTCCACCCGCAGCCGGGCCATCTGGGAGACGACGTCGAACCCTCCGGTGCGCGCCGCCGCCACCAGCTCCCGCAGACTGTCGGGCGCGTGCGCGATGTCGGCGTCCGTGAGGAGGAGGTACTCGGGCTCACACGCGCGTGCCAGGCCGATGCCGTGACGCACCGCCCACAGCTTCCCGGTCCAGCCCGCGGGAGGTTCGCCCGGCGAGTCCACGGTCAGCGGGAGCCCGCCGAGCCTCAGGGCGAGCGCGCCCGCCACTTCTCCCGTGCCGTCGGAGCTGCCGTCGTCGACGAGGAAGATCTCCGCCCGCCCCGGGTAGTCCTGCGCGAGCAGGGAGGGCAGGCTCGCGGGCAGCACCGCCGCTTCGTCGCGCGCGGGGACGACGACGCAGACGGACGGCCACTCCCGCGGCTCCTCCCGGGCCGGCAGCCTGACATCCGTACGCCAGAAGAAGCCCTGACAGAGCAGCAGCCACAGCCAGGCGGCCAGGCTCACGGCGGCGATCCACACGATGGCGCTCACGCGCGCAGTCTGCCCCACGCCACCGGGCCGCAAGGGCACATCGTCTATGGTGGCCGGGTGAAGATCGCGCTCATGGACTCCGGAATCGGCCTGCTGGCGGCCACCGTCGCGGTACGGCGTCTGCGCCCCGACGCCGATCTCGTGCTCTCCCTCGACCCCGACGGCATGCCCTGGGGACCGCGCACTCCGCAGGACCTCACCGAGCGCGCCGTGGCCGTCGCCGCGGCCGCCGCCGCACACCGGCCCGAGGCCCTCATCGTCGGCTGCAACACGGCGACCGTGCACGCCCTGCCCGCCCTGCGGTCCCTCCTCGAACCCGGCATCCCGGTCATCGGCACCGTCCCGGCGATCAAGCCGGCCGCGGCCGGCGGCGGCCCCTTCGCGATCTGGGCCACGCCCGCCACCACCGGCAGCCCCTACCAGCGCAACCTCATCCAGGACTTCGCCGGCGGCGTCACGGTCGCCGAAGTGCCCTGCTGGGGACTGGCGGAGGCGGTCGAGCACGCCGACGAGGCGGCGATCGACGCCGCGGTCACCGCGGCCGCCGCCCTCACCCCGGAGGAAGTAACGACCGTCGTCCTGGGCTGCACCCATTACGAACTGGTCGCCGACCGCATCCGTGCCGCCCTGCAGCGCCCCGGGCGGCCGCCGCTCGTCCTGCACGGCTCGGCCGGCGCCGTGGCCGCGCAGGCACTGCGCCGCATCGGCGCGAGCCCCGCACCCGAGGCGGCGGCGCTCGGCACCGTGACGGTTCTCCTCAGCGGCCGTCCGGGCACTCTCCCGGCGCCCGCCCTGGCCTACGCGGAAGGCCGACTGCTGGAGGCGGCCGTCAGCCCCGCCCGGTGACCGCAGGGCGGGAACCGGCCCTTCGGGGCAGCTCGCCGCCCGGGCGGAGCAGTCACCCTGCGCAACGTGCTACCGGCGCAGCGAAACCTGAGTAACCTCATGAATATGAGGGACCACCCCCACGACGAGAGCATCCCGCTTCCCGACGTCCCGCATGCCGATGCCCCGCATCCCGACGTCTGGACCGGGCGCGCCACCAACCGGTTCCAGTGGGTGCTGGCGCTCGTCGGCGCCGCCTGCATGGCGCTCGGCATCGAGCTCGCCGTCGAATCCGCGTGGACGTCCGGCACCGCCCCGCTCGCCATGTCCGTCGTCGGCTGTATCGCCGCCGGGTTGCTGGTTCTCTTCGGCACCCTCGCCTTCGTCCACGTCGACCTGAAGCTCGACAAGGAGTCGCTCGAAGTGCGCTGCGGCCACATCGGGCTCCCGCGTCGTCGCATCCCGCTGGCCCATGTCGCCGGCGCCGACTTCGTCCCCCTCGTCACCCCGCGCCACTGGGGCGGCTGGGGGTACCGCTGGCGTCCCGAGAAGGGCACGGCCGTCGTCGTCCGCCGCGGCGAGGGCGTGGTGCTGCGGCTCTGGGACGGTCACACCTTCACGATCACCGTGGACGACGCGGAGTCGGCGGTGCGCGCCATCAGGGCCCGGCTGCGGACGGGCGCCCCGGGCACCACGCCCTGACCTCGTACCGGGTCCGTGCCGGAGTCAGGCGGCCGGGCGGTCGCCGTGGCGCAGGTCCCGGTCGGACTCCGAGCGGGCCTCGGGCGGCGAGGCCTCCTCGGCGAGCGGTCGGGCCGTGGCCAGGCCTGCCAGCAGCCCCGCGCCGACCGACACCGTGGTGAAGCTCAGCGCGTTGCCGATCGCGGCGACGGCGGCCAGAGCGGTGAGCGCGGCCCCCGCGGTCAGGACGACCGGAGTGGGGCCCGGCGCACGCCACAGGGCGAACAGCACCCAGCAGAAGGCCGCGGCGAGCAGCAGCACACCGACGACACCCTGCTCCGCCGCCAGCTGCAGCGGCGCCGAGTGCGGCTTGCCGTCGGACAGCGCCGACCGCGCCGCCGTGCCGCTCAGCTCCCCGAAGCGCCCGGGGCCCACGCCGAGACCGGACTCCCGGTGCGCCATGCCCAGGGCGTCGCGCCACAGATCGACCCGGTGCGAAGTCAGCCGGTCCGTCAGCGCGTCGGCGGGGCCACCGGACAGCGCGTTCCCGGCGACCGCCCAGGTCAGGCCCGTCACCAGGGCGGCGGTCACGGCCAGGGCCGCGAGAGCCGGCCCCCGGTGGCGCGGCCGGCCGGCGGCCAGGGAGCACAGCAGCACCGCGCAGCAGGTCACCACGGCCGTGGTCGAACCCAGCAGGAACCCGGCCACCGTGATGCCTCCGGCGAGCAGCCACAGTCCGAGCCGCAGCACCGGCACGGCCGTCGCCCGGGCGGCGCAGCACGCGGCACCGGCCGACAGGGTCAGTACCGCGGCGGTGGCACCGGCGTGGCCCAGCGGCGCGACGGTCTCGGGGCCCGGGGCGAGCCGGGGCCGGGCCACCGACAGGGCGAGCCCGGCCAGCGCCCCGGCACAGGGCGCGGCGACCGGCAGCAGCACTCCGAGGATCCGCCCCGCCGCATAGCCCGCGGCCACCGCGAGCACCGCGAGCAGGACACCCTCGGGGCGGCCGCCGTGCACGGCGGCGGTGACCAGGGGCCAGATGGCACAGGCCCCGAGCACGGCCACGCCCGCCGCGTCAGAAACGTTTCGTCTTTCCCCGTCCGCGTCCGCGTCGGCCGCAGACGTCATACCCGTGGAACCCACCCGTCCCCCCGAACCCGGTCGCCCCCCGACCGTGACGGCCCTGAACCGTGACGGACCCCGGTCGCCCGCGCGCGACTGGGGCACTGGCACACCGTAACGGCCGGCAGTCGGTTTGTGGATGAGTTGCGTCGGGTTGTGCGGTAAGCGGAGGCCGTCCCTCGGACTGCGCTGTCGGCCAAAAGGTCACGCGCCGTACACTCCCGGAGTGACCGTCACCGCAACTTCCGTGGGCCAGCCGGACCAGCAGGAGCCCCAGGCCGCGCGGCCCTCGCGCGGCGCGCGGCTCCTGCGCCTCGTCCCGGCCGCCGCAGCGGCGCTCTCCGGAGTGCTGCTCTACGTCAGTTTCCCGCCGCGCACGCTGTGGTGGCTGGCGCTGCCTGCCTTCGCCGTTCTCGGCTGGGTGCTGCGCGGGCGCAGCTGGAAGGCCGCGCTCGGTCTCGGCTACCTCTTCGGGCTGGGTTTCCTGCTGCCGCTCCTGGTGTGGACCGGCGTCGAGGTCGGTCCCGGGCCCTGGCTCGCCCTGGTGGTCATCGAGGCGGTCTTCGTCGCGCTGGTCGGCGTGGGCGTCGCTGCCGTGTCGAAGCTGCCGGCCTGGCCGCTGTGGGCGGCGGCGCTCTGGATCGCCGGCGAGGCGGCACGCGCGCGTGTGCCCTTCCGCGGCTTCCCCTGGGGCAAGATCGCCTTCGGCCAGGCGGACGGCGTCTTCCTGCCGCTCGCCGCGGTCGGCGGCACCCCCGTTCTCGGCTTCGCCGTCGTCCTGTGCGGCTTCGGCCTGTACGAGGTCGTGCGCCTCGTCCTGGAACGGCGGCGCTCGGGTGAGGTCCGCCGGTCGGCGGCCGCCCTGGCGCTGCTCAGCGTGGCCGTCCCGGTCGTCGGCGCGGTGGCCGCCCGCTCGCTGGTCAGCGACAAGGCGGAGGACGGCACCGCGACGGTCGCCGTCATCCAGGGCAACGTCCCCCGGCTCGGCCTGGAGTTCAACGCCCAGCGGCGCGCCGTGCTCGACTACCACGCGCGTGAGACGGAGCGCCTGGCCGCCGAGGTCAAGGCGGGCAAGGTCGCCCAGCCCGACTTCGTCCTGTGGCCCGAGAACTCCTCCGACATCGACCCCTTCGCCTACGCCGACGCCGCCGCCGTCATCGACAAGGCGGCCAAGGCGATCAACGCCCCCATCTCGGTCGGCGGCGTGGTCGAGCGGGACGGCAAGCTCTACAACGAGCAGATCCTGTGGGACCCGGTCGAGGGACCCACCCAGACGTACGACAAGCGGCAGGTCCAGCCGTTCGGCGAGTACCTCCCGTTGCGCTCGTTCATCGGTGCCATCAACGAGAACTGGACCTCGATGGTCGGCCAGGACTTCAGCCGGGGCACCAAGCCCGGCGTGTTCGACATGGACGGCACCGAGGTCGGCCTCGCCACCTGCTACGAGGCGGCCTTCGACTGGGCCGTGCGCGACACGGTCACCCACGGCGCCCAGCTGATCTCCGTGCCCAGCAACAACGCCACCTTCGACCGCAGCGAGATGACCTACCAGCAGCTGGCCATGTCGCGGGTCCGCGCCGTCGAGCACAGCCGTACCGTCACGGTGCCCGTGACCAGCGGCGTCAGCGCGATCATCATGCCGGACGGGAAGATCACCCAGAAGACCGGCATGTTCGTCGCGGACTCCCTGGTGCAGAAGGTGCCCCTGCGCTCCTCCGAGACGCCGGCGACGAAGCTCGGCATCCTGCCCGAGATCGCCCTGGTGCTCGTCGCCGCGGGCGGCCTGGGATGGGCGATCGGCGCCGGCGTGCGGGGCCGACGGAGCACCGCCGGCTGAACGGGCGGCCCGGATAGGGTCGCCGTATGCCGACTCCTGACTTCATCACCGAGATCCGGGCCACCGCGGGCCACCAGCTGCTCTGGCTCCCCGGCGTCAGCGCCGTCGTCTTCGACGACGAGGGGCGGGTGCTGCTCGGCCAGCGCGCCGACAACCACCAGTGGTGCGTGATCTCGGGCATCCCGGACCCGGGCGAGCAGCCCGCGGACTGCGCGGTGCGGGAGGTGTACGAGGAGGCGGGCGTGCACTGCGTCCCCGAGCGCGTCGTCCTGATCCGCGCCGGGAGCCGGATGGAGTTCCCGAACGGCGACGAGTGTCAGTTCATGGACGTCACGTTCCGCTGCCGGGCCGTGGGCGGCGAGGCACGGGTCAACGACGACGAGTCCGTCGAGGTCGGCTGGTTCACCCTGGACGACCTGCCGCCGATGCAGGACCGCCAGCTGTTCCGCATCAAGCAGGCGCTCACCGACGAACCCACATGGTTCGAGACCACGCCTTCCGTGTGAACTATGGGTGGTGACCACATGGGGCGAGGACCCGGCTCTGCCTAGGCTCGTCGCATGACTTCGCCCCAGGCCGCCGCTCCCGGTCCCGCCGCCCCCTCGCTCGACCTCGGCGGCCGCACCGCCCTCGTCACCGGCGCGGCCGGCGGCATCGGACGGGCCTGCGCGCTGCGGCTGGCCGCCGCCGGGGCCGAGGTCCGCGCCGTCGACCGGGACGCGGCAGGACTGGAGAGGCTCGCCGGGAGCGCGGCCGGTCTGCCCGGCTCGGTCGAACCGTACGTACTGGACCTCACCGACCTGGACGCCGCCGAACGCGCCGCAGCCGGGGCCGACGTCCTGGTCAACAACGCCGGCCTCCAGCGGGTGGCCCCGCTGGAGGAGTTCCCGCCGGACGTCTTCCACACGGTGCTCACCGTGATGCTGGAGGCGCCGTTCCGGCTCATCCGCGGCGCCCTGCCCCACATGTACGGGCAGGGCTGGGGCCGCATCGTCAACGTGTCCTCCGTCCACGGACTGCGCGCCTCCGCCTACAAATCGGCGTACGTCGCCGCCAAACACGGACTCGAGGGCCTCTCCAAGACCGCCGCCCTCGAAGGCGCGCCCCACGGTGTGACCTCCAACTGTGTCAACCCCGCCTATGTGCGCACCCCGCTCGTGCAGCGGCAGCTCGCCGACCAGGCACGAACGCACGGCGTGCCCGAAGAACGCGTACTGGCCGACGTACTGCTGCGGGACAGCGCCGTCAAACGGCTCATCGAGCCGGAGGAGGTCGCCGAGGCCGTCGCGTACCTGTGCGGCCCGCAGGCGTCCTTCATGACGGGCACCTCGCTGGTCCTCGACGGCGGCTGGACCGCGCACTGAGCGCACCGACCGCACCGCGAGCACCGCGAGCACCCTGCCGTCCGGCGTCGGCGGAGTTGTCCACAGGGCTGACGGGGCGGCCCGGCGATGAGGAATCCTGTGAGCATGTCCCGCGATCACCTGAAGGGCGCCATGGCAGCCCCCGGTCCCACGTACGACGCCGACGCGCCGTTCCTCGAGCTGCTCGCCCGGGGCGCGGCCGCCGAGGCGTACGACCGGCCCGTGCTGCTCGCCCGCGCCGAGGGAGCGTGCGGCGAGCGGATCGCGGCACTCGAACACGCCAAGCTGCTCGCGCTGCGGGTCCGCTCCGAGCTGGAGGGCAGACGCCGACGGGAGGCCGAGCTGTCCGCCCTCTTCGAGACGGCGCACGACCTCGCGGGCCCACGCGACGTGGACGCCGTACTCCAGGCGATCGTGCAACGGGCCCGCTCGCTGCTCGGCACCGACATCGCCTACCTCAGCCTGCACGACCCGGCCAGGGGCGACACGTACATGAGGGTCACCGAGGGGTCGGTCGCCGCCCGCTTCCAGCAGCTGCGGCTCGGAATGGGGGAGGGGCTCGGCGGCCTGGTCGCCCAGACGGCCCGTCCCTACGTCACCGACGACTACTTCCGCGACGGCCGCTTCCGGCACACGACGACCATCGACGCGGGCGTACGCGACGAGGGACTGGTCGCGATCCTCGGGGTTCCGCTGATGCTGGGTCCGCATGTCATCGGTGTGCTGTTCGCCGCCGACCGGCGTGCCCGGGTCTTCGAACGGGAGCAGATCGCCCTGCTCGGATCCTTCGCCGCGCTCGCCGCGGCCGCCATCGACACCGCCAACCTGCTCACGGAGACGCGCTCGGCCCTGGCCGGCCTGGAGCGCGCCAACGAGATCATCCAGGACCGCAGCGCGGTCATCGAGCGCGCCTCCGACGTGCACGACCGGCTGGCCGAACTGGTCCTGCGCGGCGGCGGGGTCCACGACGTGGCCGCCGCGGTCTCCCAAGTGCTCGACGGGACCGTGGAGTTCCTGGAGACCGCGCCGGCCGCCGCCGTGGAGGCCTCCCGCACGGAAGGCCATGCCGTACGTCATCAGCAGGACTGGATCGCGGCGGTCGCGGCGGGCGGGGAACTGCTCGGCGCCCTGGTGCTCCGCGGCCACCCGGACCTGGACCCGGTCGACCAGCGCACTCTGGAGCGGGCCGCGATGGTCACCTCCCTGCTGCTGCTGGCCAGACGCTCCGCCGCAGAGGCCGAACAGCGGGTGCGCGGCGAGCTCCTCGACGACCTGATCGAGGCCCGCGACCGGGACCCGCGCCTGCTGCGTGAGCGCGCCGCCCGGCTGCACGCCGACCTCGACGCGACCCACGTCGTGCTCGCGGCCCGCCTCGACGCCGCCGCACCCGACGCCGACCAGGAGGCGGCCGCGCGCCGCCGCCTGTGGTCCGCCGCCTCCCACCTCGCCGCCACCCGGCACGGTCTGGCCGCCGCTCGCGACGGCGGCACGGTCCTGCTGCTGCCGCTCGAACACGGCGACACCGCGACGGAGTTGGCCCGCAGTACCGCGCTGTACCTGGGCACCGCCGTCCACGAAGCGGTCACCGTCGGCGCCTCCGCACCGGTGCGGGGCCTCGCCACCGATCCGGACACGGTGGTCGCCGCGTACGCGGAGGGCCGCCGCTGCCTCGACGCCCTGCGGCTGCTGGGCCGTTCCGGCGACGGGGCGGCCGCCGAGGACTTCGGCTTCCTGGGGCTGCTGCTCGCCGGCGAACGGGACCTGGCGGGCTTCGTGGACCGCACCATCGGCCGTGTCGTCGCCTACGACGAACGACGCGGCACCGACCTGCTGCGCACCCTGGACGCGTACTTCGCCTCGGGCGCGAGCCCGGCCCGCACCAAGGACGAACTCCACGTCCACGTCAACACGGTGGCTCAGCGACTCGAACGCGTCGGCCGCCTCCTGGGCGACGACTGGCAGAGCCCCGCCCGCGCACTGGAGATCCAACTCGCTTTGAGGCTGCGCCGGTTGGCGCATCCGGCACCGCACTGACCGACCTCCGTATGCGCGGACGGCGTACGGAGGCGGCTGTGCGGCGGTCACGAGCACGGCAGTCAGACGGCGCGCGCGTCCGTGGCCGCGGTCTGCGGGTGCTCAGCGGCGGCGCCGGGGTGGACGTCGGCCAGGTCGCCGTCGGCCAGATCGCGGTGCCGGGTCTCCTTGGCGACCCCCACGGCGACGACCGTCAACAGGGCCGCGGCGATCACGTAGAGGGCGATCGGCGTGGAGCTGTCGTAGTCGGCCAGCAGCGCGGTGGCGATCAGCGGCGCCGGCGCGCCCGCCGCGACGGAGGCGAACTGCGCGCCGATCGACGCGCCGGAGTACCGCATCCGGGTGGCGAACATCTCGGAGAAGAAGGCGGCCTGGGGCGCGTACATCGCCCCGTGCAGGACCAGACCCACCGTCACGGCGAGCACGAGACTGCCGAAGGTGCCGGTGTCGACGAGCGAGAAGAACGGGAACATCCAGAGCCCGATCCCGACGGCGCCCAGCAGGTACACCGGCCGTCGCCCGACCCGGTCGGACAGCGCGCCCCAGGCCGGGATCACCGCGAAGTGCACGGCGGACGCGATGAGTACGGCGTTCAGCGCGGTCTGCTTGGAGACGCCGGCCGAGGTGGTCGCGTACACGAGGATGAACGCGGTGATGACGTAGTAGGAGATGTTCTCCGCCATCCGCGCGCCCATCGCGACGAGCACGTCACGCCAGTGGTGGCGCAGCACCGACACCAGCGGCAGCTGCTCCGCCTCCTTCTCCGCCGACCGCACCGCCTTGCGGGCCTCGGCCTGCGCCAACGCTTGCTGGAACACGGGGGATTCATCGACAGACAGACGAATCCACAGACCGACGACCACCAGCACCCCGGAGAGCAGGAAGGGGATCCGCCAGCCCCAGGAGGCGAAGGCGGCGTCCGAGAGCACGGCCGTGAGCAGGGACAGCACGCCGGTCGCGAGCAACTGCCCCGCGGGCGCGCCCGTCTGCGGCCACGAGGCCCAGAAGCCGCGCCGTCGCGCGTCCCCGTGCTCGGACACCAGCAGAACGGCTCCGCCCCACTCACCGCCGAGCGCGAAACCCTGGACCAGCCGCAGCACGGTCAGCAGCACCGGGGCGGCGCTCCCGACGGTCGCATGCGTCGGCAGCAGCCCGATCGCGAAGGTCGCACCGCCCATCAGCAGCAGACTCAGCACCAGCAGCTTCTTGCGCCCGAGTCGGTCCCCGTAGTGCCCGAAGACCAGCGCGCCGAGCGGCCGCGCGGCGAAACCGACGGCGTAGGTCAGGAACGACAGGAGCGTGCCGACGAGCGGGTCGGAGCCGGGAAAGAACAGCTTGTTGAAGACGAGGGCGGCGGCCGAGCCGTAGAGGAAGAAGTCGTACCACTCGATGGTGGTGCCGATGAGACTGGCGGCGACGATGCGCTTGAGGCTGGCGGGGGCTGGTGGAGCGGTCGCGGGGGAGGACATCGGCACCACTTCCAAGCGGTTGGCGGGGACGTTTCCGTGTTGCCATACCGTAGGAATCCGCAGGTCAGGGGCACATGTGGCGGGGCAACATAGTTCAAGGGTCGGCTATGCGTGCGTCCACCATCCCGGCTCGTGGACAGACGGTTCAGGGCAACGTCCTGCGCACCGCCGCCCACCTGGTCGCCGACCACGGCCCGTTCGACCTGGTCCTGGCCGGAGGCGTTCTTCGACTACCTCGAAGAACGCCTCACCCGAGCCCCCGCACTGCCCTGATGACCCACATCGGCCGCTGGAACCGCGTCGAACGCACCCCCGCCGACGTCGAGGCCGAGGTCGGTGCCGCCGCGCCGCCGGGAGGTGATCCCCGCACTCGGCTTCGTGTTCGTCGCCGACGCAGCCTCGATCGTCAGTCGAGGCCTTCGATGATGCGGAAGTCGCGCTCGACGCCGTCAGCGAGTGCGGTCAGCGCCTCCTGGTAGGCCGCACTCGCATGTGCGGCGACCGCCTGCTCGAAGCTGTCGAACTCGATCAGGACGGTGCGCTCGGCGATTCCGGCGTCGTGTGCGACGACCCGGCGGCCGCGGGCGAGCAGCCGCCCGCCCGCGGCCGCGACGGCTGGACCAGCCAGCCTGTTGTAGGCAGCCAGTTTCTCGGGGTCCGCAATGGTGCGGTAGGCGCTGACCCAATAGCCCTTGACCACGGTGCCTCCTGTGTTCGGAATTGATGCTCAGAAACATGCTCGGATCCAAGGCCGGCGCGCAGTGGATGAGCGAGCCGACGGAGACGGCGTCGAAGTCGGCCGGCTTCGATCCTCAGCTTCCGGGTCGACTCGACCGGCCCGGGCCCGGCGCACCGACCGGGGCTGCGATCGGATCGGTCCCGGGTGAGCGTCGGCGGGCGAGGATGAGGCTGACCACTGTCGTGATCGCCATCGCGGCGACGCCGACCAGCGCCGCGGTCGTGTAGGCGTCCTCGTTCGGGAAGAGGCGGCCCGTGGCGGTGCCGGCGGCCAGGACCAGGCCGCCGATGGCGCTGCCCAGGGAGTACCCGACGCTGCGGACGACGTAGTTGAAGCTCATGGCGCTCGACGTCTCGCTCTTGGGGGTGACGGCCAGGATGACGCCGGGCATGGCGGCCGAGAAGCTGCCGACGCCGAAGCCCAGTACGCCCATGGCCGCGAGCAGTTCGGCCAGGTCGGACCGGGCGGTGGCGAACAGGACGAACCCGCCGCCGACGATGGCGGCGCTGCCGGCCAGGAGCAGGGGGCCGTCGATCCGTTCGCGGACCCGCGGCGTGAGCTTGCCGGCGACGAACCCCAGCACGGAGAACGGGATGAGGACCAGCCCCGCCACGAAGGTGGTCAGTCCGAAGCCGTAGCCGGCGCTGTGCGGCGTCTGTGCGTAGCGGGTGATGAGCGTGAGCAGGAGGTACATGCCGCTCCCGCCGACGAACATGGCGATGTTCGCCCCGGCGACCGCCGGGTGCCGTACCGCCCGGACGTCGACCAGGGGCGTCTTGGTCCGCAGTTCGGAAACGGTCCAGGCGCAGAGCAGGAGTGCGGCGGCGACGGCAAGGGCCACCGCCACGGCGAGGTGTCGGCTCCACAGGTTCCTCTCGCCGGCCAGGAACAGGACGAGGAGCAGTCCGCCCGCCAGGACGAGCGCACCGGCCACGTTCACGTGAGCGGAGCGGCCTTCGGGAGCCGCCGGCATGGAGCGCCACGCGGTCACGAAGGCGATGGCGGTGACGAGCAGGCCGAGGCCGTAGGCGGCCCGCAGTCCGCCGAACTCGGCGAGCAGCGCGGCCAGCGGGTAGCCGACGCCGGCTCCGATGATGGAGACCACTGAGATCAGGGCGATCGTGGCCGCGCTGCGCTCCTCGGGGAGATGGTCGCGGGCCACGCCCATCATCAGCGCCGTGAGACCGAGTCCGACGCCTTGGGCCGCTCTGCCCACGAGCAGCCAGGTGAACGGCAGCGGCAGCACGGTGAGCGCGCTGCCGACGACGACGATCGCCAGCGTGGCGAGAACCGTGGCCCGCCGGTGCGGACCTGCTCCGAGCCGGCCGAGGACGGGTGTGGCGACGGCGCCGCTGAGCAGGGCGATGGTCAGCGTCCACTGCGCGCTGTCGAGGGAGACGTGGAACGTGGTCGCCACGCTGGTGATGAGCGGTGTCCCGAGACTGGCGACCGCCGCCACGACCAGGGCGATGAACATCAGGGCGGGGACCAGCAGACGTGCCTCGGCACGTATCTGGGCAGTGCTCATGGGCCGGTCGTGAGCCTGGCCCGCGGTCACCGGTCCGACTCCTCTCGGGCGTGGCTTTCGAGCTCCGCCAGATGCAGCAGCGCCGGGAGGGCTGCTGCCAAGGCCTCGACCTCGTCACCGGTGAGTTCGTCGATCAACCGCGCGTACGCGTCGACGCCCGCCTGGCGCCGCGTCCGGACGTACGACGCGCCGGCCTCGGTCAGGCACACCAGCGTGACCCGCCTGTCGGACGGATCGCCCTTCCGCTCGACCAGCCCGGATTCCTCCAACACCCGGACCAGGACGGTCATCGCGGGCTGTGTGACGCCCTCGGTCACCGCCAGTTCGGTGATCCGTCGCGGGCCGGTCTTGTCCAGGGTGGCCAAGGTGGCGGCGGACGTCAGGCTCATGTCGCGGGGAAGGCGTCTCACGGCCCTGGTGGCCAGACCGTAGAGGGCTGACCCGATGGCATCGGAAGCGCCGTGCGCGGCGTCTCGGCGACTCATGCCTGAAGCATAGCGGCTTTATATGAATCCTTTATGCATCTCGATCAGGGTTGGGTGTTACTTCACTTGCAACGCGTTCGCGGCGGAGAGCCAACTGCGTCGAGGCCTCCAGGCGAGGCAGGCGGACGGCATGGCCCGAGCCGGTGATGCCACGACGGCCATCGCCCTTCGGCGGGACTCGACCACGGCAACTCCACGTACCCGGTGGAGTGCTGAGGGGCCGTCATCGTCCGGGCGGCAGAGGGCGAGGGCCGAATCCTCGGCGATCGATATGCGGCGGGACCACCGGTGACCCGCACGGCGACCTGGAGCTGGGCCGTGGGGGAGACGGTCTGTGCCCCTGAAGGATGCGGTCAGCCTTGGATGTTCAGGTCGTTGCGGTCGAGTGCTGTCCGGATCTGGCCGAGCCACTCCGTGCCCAGGCGGCGTCCGTCGGGGAGTTGGTCGTCTCGGTCCCAGCGCCACGCCGTGATCATCGCCAGCACGAGGAACCGGCACTCGCGCAGCAGGTCTCGATCGACGCCCGGGCAGTGCTCGCCGACTTCCTCCGGGGCGTGGGCGAGGTCGAATTCGACGGGCCCGCGGCAGCACGTCTCGAGGTCGATGAGCAGCAGCCCGCCCTTCGTGGTGAGCACGTTGCCCGGGTGCGGCTCGCCGTGCAGCAGTTGCTCGGCGCCGGCGCGCTCGCCGATCGCTCGTCCCAGGCCTCGCAACGTGTCGCCGAGCAGCTCCCGGTCCGCGTCGGCGAGCGCCGGGGTCCGGTCGCGGTTCGCGACGAGTTGCTGGGCCTGCTCGACTCGATCCGTGAAGTGCGGCGTCGGGACATCGAGTGTGCGCATGCCGGCATGCAGCCGCCCGAGCGCGTGGGCGTAGTCGGCCGGTGGGACCTGCCGGGGTGGCACGGGCTCGTAGTAGGTCCACAGCGTGACCGCGAAGCCGTCACGCTCGTGGACGCGTGGCTCCACTCGGGGCTCGAGAGCGGCCACGGGGCACCCGGCTTCGGCGAGCCGCTGGGCCAGATCGACTTCGAACCGTGCGACCTGATGCGCTACCGGTGCCACCCGGGCCAGGACGTCACAGGGCAGCAGACGCAGAGTGAGCTTGTTCGAGTCATGCAGAACGATCGCGTCGTCGACGGTCAGGCCAAGTGACGATGCGGTGGACATCGCCGCTGCCACCGCACGCGGGACTTCTGACGCCTGCATCGCCGGCCGGCCCCTCTCCCTCGAGTACTGCCAAGAATTTCCGGGCCGTGCAATCTGCGCGCACCCTACCAAGTCGTCGACGGAGGGCCGCAGTAGTGCGATCCCCTCGATGTGTGTGCCGTATCACGCCCTTTGGGTGCCACCCAAGTTGTGTGGGTCACAGCGGAAATGTCCCTTTAGCGTCCATGCTCGATCGGGACAGCGGCTCCCGAAGCGGAGCCCGTCGGCATGGGCGCGAAGTTCCTAAGTGGCCCATGACGCAGCCCTCGTGACGTTCCTCCACGTTCCCCTGGAAAGGTGCCCATCATGGCCGCTTACCTCTGTCCTCCCGCCGTGATACACGGTGAGCACGCCGTGGAGACCAGCCAGATCGCGGCGGAGGTGCGCGACCGGCACCCGCACGCGGCGTGGGCGCCGCGGATCGACGGCATCGCGGCCAGCACGGGCATAGAGACCCGCGGGTGGATGCTGCCGCTGGAGACCGCCGTCGCGCCCGGCGACGGCGGCGGACTGGGGGCTGTCGGCACCGGGCCCGCCCAAGAGGCGCTGGCGCGCGGCGGGTTCACCCAGCAGGACGTCGACCGCGTGATCGCCGCCCTCGAGGCGATACCCGCGCCGCAGACCGTCCAGGAGCGCACCGCCCCCGCCTGGGAGGCCGTGCAGTCCTATGGGGAGCGTGCGGCGCGCGGGGCCCTGCAGATCGCCGGTCTGGACGCCGCGGACGTCGACTGCCTGATCACCAGTCACTCCACCACCCCGGCGCTGCCGGGTCTGGACATCGCCCTGACCAACAGGCTTCCGCTCCGCGACGACGTGATGCTGCTGCCGGCCACGCAGTGGGCCTGCGTCGCGGGGACCCGCTCCCTCGCCCTGGCGGCGGATCTCGTGGCCGCGGACCCCGACCGGGTGGTCCTGGTCGTGATCGCGGAGGCGCTGAGCACGACCTACCAGCCCGCGGACGACACCCTCGAGTCCCTGATCGTCCGGTTGCTGTTCGCGGACACCGCCGTCGCCATGGTGGTCACGGGCCGTCCGAGGCCGGAGTCGGTGCTGCGCCTGGACGCCGCCTGGCACCACACCCTGCCCGGCACCCAGGACCTGCACCGCCTGGAAACACGGGCGGACGGCGCCCACTTCGTGATGGACCGGCGCGGGCCGCGCGCCGTGCAGGAGACGGTCACCGCGATGTGGGAGTGGCTGCGCCTGCGTTACCAGGACGCCCCCGACTCCTGGCACCCCGACGTGCTGCTCGCGCACCCCGGCGGGACCCGGGTGCTGGAGTACATGGAGCAGACGATGCCCGACGCGTGGCCGTCGGGGCTGCTGGACTACAGCCGGGACAGCTACACCAGCGGCAACCGCGGCGGCGCCGCCGTCTTCGACATCATGAGGCGGGCGCACGACGCCGGGCAGAAGTCGGGAAGCCGCGCCGTGCTGTACGCGGCGGCGCCGGGCCTCACCGCCACCGCCCTCGAAGGGGAGTGGCTGTAGTACGGGCCCGCGCCACCCGGTCGGTCAGACGGGCCGCCCGCATCACGGGTCGCACCCCCGGTCACCCGCCTGAGCGGGCCGTGCCCGGCCCGGCAGCCGCTTCACCTCGCGCCGCTCATTCCGCGCCGCTTCACCTCGCGACCTCCGCCCAGACCACCTTGCCGGGGTCCGTCCACCGCACCCCCCACCGGGTGGTGAGCCGGTGTACGACGTGCAGGCCGCGCCCGCCGTCGTCGAGGAGGCCGCCCCGGCTCAGACGCGGCCTGCCGTTGCCGGTGTCGCCCACCTCGCACAGCAGGCTGTGACCGGCCCTGATCAGCCGTACCGTGATGGGTCCGGCGGCGAAGCGCACCGCGTTCGTGACCAGTTCGCTGACCAGCAGCGGTACGTCGTCCCGGGTGTCGTCCCTGGTGTCCCACCGCCGCAGCAGCGCGGAGACGTGCGCGCGGGCACGGGCGGGCGCGTCGTCGCGGGCGGGCAGCCGCCAGGTCGCGGTGTCCTCCTTGCGGTAGCCGATCATGCGCACGAGCAGCAGGGTCACGTCGTCGCGCTGGCGCACGGGCGCCAGCACGGAGACGACGTGTCGTGCGGCCTGCTGCAGGGCGTCCCAGGGGTGCACCGTGGACAAGGCGCCCGACAGCCTGCTGATCCCCTCGTCGATCGACAGGGCCGGATCCTCCACCAGGCCGTCGGTGTAGAGGGCGAGCAGCGAGCCCGGGGGCGCGGCGAACGTGTACACCTCGAACGGCTCCCGCAGCGCGAACTCGGCGCCCAGGCCGGGGTGCGGGCTGACCGCGAGGGGACCCGCCCGGCCGTCCGGAAGCACCAGGACCGGGGGGAGGTGGCCGGCGCTGGAGAGCGTCACGTGGTGGCTGACCGGATCGTAGAGGGCGATGCAGCAGGTGGAGCCGAGGGCGCTGTAGCCGGCCGCCAGCCCGGACTCCGCGTCGTCCAGCAGCGTCACGGTCTCGTCCAGGTGCTCCAGCACCTCGTCGGGGGCCAGCCCCGCGGACAGCAGTGCGCGGGCCTCCATGCTGAGCTGGCCCATGGTCGCCGCGGCTCCCAGGCCGTGCCCGACGACGTCACCGACCACCAGTGCGGTACGGCCGTCCGGCAGCGGAAAACTGTTCACCCAGTCGCCGCCGACGCCCGCGCTGTCGGGGGTGGCGGGTTGGTAGACGCTGGCGATGTCGAGGGTGTGGCCGCCTGTCCGGGGCAGCAGCCGGCGCTGCAACGCCAGCACCTGGGTGTGCTCGCGCTGGTGCTGGCGGGCCAGGTCGACGTGATGGGCGGTCCTGGCCACCAGTTCCTGCAGGTCGAACAACTCGCTGTCGCGGAAGGGGTAGTCCGCCCGCCGCCAGACCTCCGCCACGCCCAGCACGACGGGCGGCACACTGTCCAGGACCAGCGGTATGCACGCCACACTCGCCGACCGGTCGCCGGGCACCAGGGCGCGGATCACTCGCGGACTGCCGAGCAGCCGCTCGACCGCCTCCCGGTCCGGTACGACGATGGCCTGCGGGGCGTCGTCGCGCCGTACCGCCTGTGCCAGCAGCCGACTCGCGTCGCTCGGAAGGTCGTCGCCCGGAGTCACGTACCCCTCCGGCCACACCCGGTCCGGCACCAGGGCCGCCCGCCGCAGCCGGATGCGCCCCTGCGCCTGCTCGGTGACTCCCTCGCCCGTCCACACGGCGAAGTCGAGGTCGATGGCGGCCACGTCCCCCCAGGCCAGCAGGGACTCCGCCAGCGACTGCGCGGTCTCGCCGATGTCCAGCGAGGTGCCGATGGCGGTCTCGGCGGCGTAGAGGTGCAGTCGCCTGGCCATGGCGATCAGGGAGACGGTCAGGCCCTCCGAAGGCGCCGCGGCGGGCAGGATGCTCATCGAGACCACCAGCTCCGACCCGTCGCCGCGGCGCAGGCGCTGGATCCGGGCGACGTGCGCCTCACCGATCTCCAGGACCTGCCGCAACCGCCGGGTGACCGTCGGTACGTCCCCGGGGGGCAGGAAATCGGCGAAAGGACTCCCGGTCACGGCGTCCAGACCCGCGAACACGGCGGCGTCCAGATTGCAGCGGGTGATCCTCAGGTCCCGGTCCAGGTTGACCACGCCGAGAATCTGATCGTGCCGGTCCGCTGCCGGTTCGTCGGGTACGCGTCGGCGGGCGGTGCGGTCGCCCTGCGCGGGGGAGGGACCGGTGGCCGCTGCCGATCCGCCGCGCGGGATGTAGCGCCCCAAGGCGCTGCTGACCAGGTCGAACGGCGATGAGGACGAGGACGAGGGCGTGGAGTCCATGCGGCTCTCTCGGCAATCCCCGGCGCAGCGCCGGGGTCGTTACTCGGACCCGTGCGACGGGGCCCCGAGATCCCTGATCGCACACCTCATTGAATAACACCGGGGGGCGCCTCGCCCACACCAGCCGGTCGCGCGGCCCGGCCACGCGGCCGACGCGCGATTGTCAGTGCCGGGTGTCACGCTGAGATGAACCAGGACCTGCGAAGGGAACAGCCGTGATCACGACCGACCTCTCTCCCGGCTCCCCCTGCTGGCTCGACCTCGGTGCGCCCGATGTCCGGGCCGCCGCGGCGTTCTACGGCGCGGTGCTCGGCTGGGACTACGAGCCCATGGGCGGAGGCGAGAACGGGGGCGGGGACATGGAGGGCGGGATGTTCCAGAAAGACGGCAAGACCGTCGCCGGCCTGGGCAAACTGTCCGAGGAAGGCGCTCGCTCGGCCTGGATGATCTATTACTGCGTCACCGACGCGGATGCCGCCACCCAGGCCGTGGAGGGCGCGGGCGGCGAGGTCAGGGTGCCCCCGAGAGACCTCGGCGAGTGGGGGCGGATGGCGCAGTACACCGATCCGTCGGGCGGCCAGTTCGCGGTCTGGCAGCCGGGGAAGAACGCGGGCTTCGAGCTGGCCGACGTGCCCGGTTCGCTGTCCTGGACCGAGCTGTACACGAGCGACGCCGCGGCCGCGAAGGAGTTCTACGGCGCGGTCTTCGGCTGGCAGTACGGCGACATGGAAATGCCGGGCGACGGGGGCGCGTACACCCTCATCACCCCGGCCGGGCTTCCCGAGGAACGTATGCAGGGCGGCCTGCTGCAGCTCCACGAGGAGGACCTCGCCCTGGCCGGCGGGCGGGCGTACTGGCATCCGGTGTTCGCCGTCGCCGACTGCGACGCCGCGGTCGCCGCGGTCGCCGGGAACGGCGGCAGCGTGCAGATGGGACCGGTGGACGCGGAGGGCGTCGGGCGGCTCGCCGTCTGCCTCGATCAGTCCGGCGCCGACTTCGTGGTGCTCACCCCGTCCTCCCCGAGCTGAGCGCTCCCGCTCGAAGGGGGCTCCCGCTCACAGGGTCAGTACCGAGTCCTGAACAGCGCCCGGTCGCCCGGGAACCGGCCCGTCATGGCCGCCGCCGCGAGTCGGTCCGCGAGGCGCCCTTGGGCCGCGTACTCCCGGTCGTCCTCGGTGGCGGGCCGCGCCTCTTCGGCGACGGCCTGCCCGCGGGGCGGTGGACGCTCGTCGGCCGGAGCGCCGGAGCGCCGGAGCGCCGGCGAGCACGGCACTCCGGACCTCGTCCACGACCGGGTCCGCTGAGTTCAGGGGTGGGCCGGGCGGTTGCCCCAGTCGAGGCGGAGCACGGCGAGGTCGTCGGAGTGCCGTCCGGCGTTCAGCTCGTGGGTCTCCTTGATGAGGAGGTCGACGTGGGTGGCCGGGTCCGCCGACGGCAGGTTCCCGATCAGCGCGAGCAGTCCCTCGACGCCGAGCCGTTCGCTCGTCGCCCCGTTGTGGCCCTCGGTGAGGCCGTCGGTGTAGAGGGTCAGGGCCCCTGTGGCCGGGAGCGGTACGACGGTGGAGGGCCAGCTGCGCAGCCCGGGGACGATGCCCAGGGCGATGCCGTGCGCGGCGGCCAGCTCCCGGGTTCCCTCGGCCGTGGTGAGGAGGGGCTCGTGATGGCCGGCGAGGTGGAGGGTCGCGGTGGCGGCGTCCTGGTCGAGGGTGAGGAGGGTGCAGGTGGCGAACAGCTGCTGGCTGCCGCGTTCGGCGATCAGGATGCGTTCCATCAGATGCAGCAGGTCCTCGCCGCGGTGTCCGCCGAGCACGAGGGAACGCCAGGCGATGCGCAGACAGACGCCGAGTGCGGCGGCGTCGGGGCCGTGTCCGCTGACGTCGCCGACCACGGAGTGCAGCAGTCCGTCGTCTCCCTCCACCACGTCGAGGAAGTCCCCGCCCAGCAGCGCCATCGCGGCGCCGGGCAGATAGCGGGAGGTCACGCGCACGGTCGACGTGTCGAGCATCGGCTGGGGCAGCAGGCCGCGTTCCAGGCGGGCGTTCTCCTCGGCCCGCAGTCGGGTGGCCTGGGCTTCGGCGCTCGCGCGCTCGGTCTGGCTGCGGTAGACGGCGTAGCGCACCGTCCGGAGCAGCAGGTCCGCTTCGACCTTGCCCTTGACGAGGTAGTCCTGGGCTCCGGCGGCCATGGCGTCGGTGCCCGCCTGGGCCTCGGACAGCCCGGTCAGGACGATGACCGCGGTGTGCGGGGCCAGGCCCCGCACGGCGGCGACGGCGTCGATGCCCGACACGTCGGGCAGGTGCAGGTCGAGCAGGACGCAGTCGATCGGGGCGCCGGTCAGTGCGGTGCGGGCCTCGGCGAGGGTGGTGCGGGTCGTCAGTTCGAACCGCAGCCCCGTGTCGTGCAGGAGCTCCTCGACGAGCAGGGCGTCGCCCTTGTCGTCCTCGATCAGAAGGATGCGGTACGTCGGCTCGTCGGACGCCGCGTCGGGGCCGGCTGTCATGGCTGTGGTCATCGTGTCTGCTCGGTGCCGGAGCGGTCGGCTTCGGGGAGGGTGGACGGGCCGGGGCTCGCCGGCGGCTCGGGTGCGAGGGTGAAGACGATGCGTGTGCCGTCCCGGTAGTCGGTGTCGACGCTGATGGTGCCGCCGTGGAACTCGACGATCTTCTTGCACATCGCGAGGCCGATGCCGCTGCCGGAGTAGGTGTCCTTGGTGTGCAGCCGTTGGAAGATCACGAAGACCTTGTCGGCGTATTCCGGTGCGATGCCTATGCCGTTGTCGGTGACGGTGAACCGCCACAGCTCGCCTTCCCGGGCCGCCGTGACCTGGATCCGCGGCGCTTCGCCGGGCCGGCGGAACTTGACGGCGTTGCCGATCAGGTTCTGCCAGAGCATGCCCATCTGGGTGGGGTCGGCGACCAGGGTCGGCAGCGGATCGTGGGTGACCGCCGCTCCGGCTTCCTCGATGCCGACGCTCAGCGCGGACAGGGTCCGCTCCAGCACCGTGTCCAGGTCGACGCTCTGGTGGGTGTTGTGCATCCGTCCGACCCGGGAGAAGTCGAGCAGGTCGTTGATGAGGACCTGCATGCGGTTCGCCCCGTCGACCGCGAAGTCGATGTACTGGTCGGCCCGGGCGTCGAGTTGCCCTCCGTAACGCCGCTGGAGGAGCTGGGTGAAGCTGGAGACCTTGCGCAGCGGCTCCTGGAGGTCGTGGGAGGCCACGTAGGCGAACTGCTCCAGCTCCGCGTTGGAACGCTGAAGGTCCGCGGCCTGCGCGTCGAGACGCTGACGCGCCTCCTCGCTGAAGGCCAGTTCGCGTACGAGACGGCGGCGCATGAACTCGATCTCACCGCTGAGGCGTCGCAGGTCGGCGGGGCCGGTCGGGGTGATGGCGTGGTCGAAGTCGCCGTCGGCGATGGTGCGGGCGTCCGCGCCGAGCCGGTCCAGCGGCCGGGTGATACCGCGGCGCAGTCCTTCGAAGACGAAAGCGGTGAGGACGAGGACGAGGATCGCGGCGGCGCCGAACACCGCGTTGCGCAGGGCCATCGTGGACATCAGGTCGTCCCTGGCCCGGCCGCGGTCCGCACGCAGCCGATCCTGCTGTTCGCTCAGGGCGGTGCGTACCTCGTCGAAGGCCTTCTTGCCCTCCGCCGCCCGTTCGGCGGCCAGCGGCGAGGGCGAGCCGGCCGGCGAGGCGGCGATCGGCCGCGCGATCCTCTCCTGCCACGTGGCCACGGCGTCCTGCACGGCCTTCAGGTCGTCCAGTCGGGCCCGGTCGCCGGCCAGCAGTTCGGTGAGCTGCGCGGTGTTCGTCTTCTGCTCGGCGAGGCCCTCCTGATAGGGGGTGATGAAGTCCGTCGCGCCCGTGATGCCGTAGCCGCGGATTCCGGTCTCCTGGTCGAGCAGGGCCGATTCCAGCCGGATCGCCGTGGTCAGCGCGGGAGACCGCACGTCCACGAGGTCCTTGCTGATCGACTCGGTCCGTGCCAGGACCCATGCTCCCGTGACACCGAGGAGAGCCAGAACCGCCATGGAAGCGGCCGCCCCCACGCGAAGCCAACGCCGGGTCGTCCACGTGGAAAGCCACCGCGTCCGCGGTGGTCTCTCACTGCCGGTCATTCTGTGGACTCCTCGCTGCGAACATTTGCCCTAAGACAACGGTCGGCACACTCTAGACGGCGACAACGCTTGTTGTCGCGACCTGCCCCCGGACCATAGAGTGCCAGGTATGCCAGGCAAGAACTTCGATCTGCGGACAACTCCGCAGGAGACGGCCGTCATCGCGGACGCCGCGGTCGGCAACCTTGCCCAGCGCCTCGCCCACCGGCTGCTGGAAGGCCCCCCGCACCCGGCACCGGACGACCCGGGACAGGCTCTGGCCCTGCTCCACGTACTGGATCAGCTCCAGCAGGCCGCTGAACGGCTCCAGCGGGAAGCAGCCGTGGCTGCCGCCCGCGCGGGAGCGGGCTACCCGCAGCTCGGCGCCGCCTGCGGCATGACCCGTCAAGGCGCCCGGCGCCGCTGGCCGGGCCTCTATCACCACTCTGACGAGACACCCACGGAGCATCCGATGATGACCACCCCCGCCCGCCCGTTCGACGTCCTGCTCGTCGAGGACGACGTCGCCGACGCGATGCTCATCGAGGAAGCCCTCTCCGAGCGCGGAGCCCGCAACCTGGTCCAGGTCACCGACGGAGTCGCCGCGCTGGAACACCTGCGCACCCCGGGCAACCCGCGGCCCGACCTCATCGTCCTCGACCTGAACATGCCGCGCATGAACGGCCGTGAGCTGCTGAAGGTCCTGAAGAACGACGAAGACCTGCAGACCATCCCCGTGGTCGTCCTCACGACGTCCACCGCCCCCGGCGACGTGACCGACGCATACAGCAGCCACGCCAACGCCTATGTGACCAAGCCCGTCAACCTGGACGAGTTCGAGCGGGCCGTCCAGAGCATCGACGCCTTCTACCTCGACACCGCCGCCCGGCCCCGCCCCTGAGGCACGAACGCCGGCCGACCGGAATCCGGCGTGCGGCCGGCCGGCGTGATGGTGTGTGATCGGGGGTGTGGCGATGGTGCTGGGCGAGCCGGGAGTCGACGGGCTGGACGAGGCCGTGGGCGTGCTGCGCGCGTGGCAGGACGACGGGACACCGACGCAACTGCATCCGGGGGACCTCGGCTGGTACTGGCGGTTCGGCGCGGAGGCGACGGCCGAGGCGGTCCGGACCTGGAGCCGGGACGGACGGATCCTCGCCGTCGGGCTGCTGGACGGACCCGGGCTGTTGCGGTTGACGATCGCCCCGGACGCCCGACGGGACGAGGAGCTGGCACGGCAGCTCCTCGACGACGTGACCGCGCCGGAGCGCGGCGTACTGGCAGCGGGCAGGGCGTCCGTCGAGGCGCCGGTGGGCGCACTGCTGCACGATCTGCTGTTCGAGGACGGCTGGAACGCCGACGAGCCGTGGACGCCGCTGCGCCGTGACCTCACACAGCCGGTGGCGGACCCCGGCGTGCGGATCGAGGTGACCGGCCCGGCGCGGGCGCGGGCGCGGGCCGCCGTACAACGGGCGTCGTTCGACGGATCGACGTTCACGGACGAGCACTGGCACGCGATGGCGGCCGGATCGCCGTACGCCGACGCCAGGTGCCTGGTCGCGTACGACGCCCGGGGCGACGCGGTGGCGGCGGTGACGGTGTGGTCGGCGGGTCCGGGGAAGCCCGGACTGCTGGAGCCGATGGGCGTGCACCGGGAACATCGCGGCCGCGGCCACGGCAGGGCGATCACGGTCGCCGCGGCGGCCGCACTCCAGGAGCTCGGCTCGTCGAGCGCGATCGTCTGCACCCCGAGCTCGAACGTCGGCGCCGTCGCCACCTACGAGTCGGCCGGTTTCGGGCGACTCCCCGAGATCCGGGATCTGTACCGGGACGCCTGAGCCGCCTCTCGACACCACGGCTCCCGGCCCCGGTCGGCAGCCGTCACGGCGCAGACAGGGCGGGACGCCACGGCGACTCCGATGACGAGCAGCCCGACCACCCGTCGACGGCGTCGAGGCGACGGAAACTTTCGGTACCCGGCGGAGAAATTGACAGCGGGCAGTGCGCCGCGCCTACTCGTTCATGGTCGTCCAGCTCCGCCGGCGCCTCCGGCACGGCACACCAGTGAGAGGACTCGATGAGGGTGTCGAGCAAGCCCGAGAAGCCCGAGACCGTCGACAACCCGGTGATTCCGGGCTTCCATGCCGATCCGTCCGTCTGCCGGGTCGGCGAGGACTACTACCTGGCCTGCTCCAGCTTCGAGTACTTCCCCGGGGTGCCCGTCTTCCACAGCCGGGACCTGGTGCACTGGACGCAGATCGGCAACGCGCTCGACCGGCCGAGTCAGCTGCGCCTGCCGCTCGACACCCCGTCCTCGGGCGGTGTCTACGCTCCCACCCTCCGCCACCACGACGGCCGCTTCTGGCTGATCGTCACGAACGTGAGTGGGGACGGCAATCTGCTGTTCACGGCCACCGACCCGGCCGGCCCCTGGTCCGATCCCGTCCGGCTGCCCGGCGTGCACGGCATCGACCCGGACCTCGCCTGGGACGAGGACGGAAACTGCTGGTGCACCACCGCCGGGGTCGGACAGGTCCGCATCGATCCCCGGACCGGGGAGACGCTCGGCCCGCAGCGCCGGCTCTGGTCCGGCAGCCCCGGCGCCAAGGCGCCGGAAGCACCCCATCTCTACCGGATCGGCGACTACTGGTACCTGCTCATCGCCGAGGGCGGCACCGAGCGCTGCCACAGCGTCTCGATCGCCCGTGGGCGCACACCCACGGGCCCGTTCGAGCCGTGCCCGGCCAACCCGATCCTGACCCACCGGGGCACCGACCACCCGGTCCAGAACACCGGCCATGCGGACCTGGTGCAGGCACCCGACGACTCGTGGTGGATGGTGCTGCTCGGCGTGCGGCCGGGTGGCGGCACCCCGGGGTGGCACGTACGGGGCCGGGAGACGTTCCTGGTGCCGGTCGACTGGGTGGACGGCTGGCCGGTCGTCGGCGAACTGTCGACCTCGATGCCCGCACCCCCGTGGCCGTTGCGGCCGACGGCCGCCGTGCCGGCCCGGGACGACTTCGAGCTCAGTGAACTCGCCCCGTTCTGGGTCTCGTTGCGGCACCGGCCGCCGGAGGTGTGCACGACGAAGGAGAAGCCCGGCTGGCTCACGCTGCGGGCCCGCGGCGGATCGCTCGACGAGACCGACGCGACCTTCCTCGGACGGCGGCAGCAACACGGCTCATGCCGGGTGCGGGCCCTCGTCGACGCGGCGGACGGTCGCGGGGGCCTCGCGGTCCGCCTCGACGAACAGCATCACTACGACATCGAGACCTCGTCCGGTGAGGTACGGGTGAGCGCCCGCATCGGGCCGCTGAAGACGGTGGTCGCGTCCCGGCCTGCGCCGCCCGGACCTGTGGTCCTCCGCGTCGAGGTGGCCGCCGTGCACGCCGTGAACGACGCCCGCACCGGGCCGGACACCGTCACGCTCGGCATCGAGGAGCCGGACGGCACCTTCGTCGGGCTGGCCTCCCTGGACGGCCGGTACCTCTCCACGGAGGTCGCCGGCGGCTTCACCGGCCGGGTGATCGGCATGTTCGCGGGCGGCGGCTCCGTCCACTTCGACTGGTTCGCGTACGAGCCGGCCGATCGCTGACCCGGTTCGTCTTCGTCGGCCGCTCGCCGCGTCGCGGACACGAGCGGCGCCGACAGGGCACCCGTCGTCAGGTCACGACCGCTGCCGGGGCGCGGGTCAGGGCAGCCGGGGGAGGAGGTCGCGCGCCGTGTGGCTGAGGATGCGGAGGTCCTCCGCGAACCGCTCACGGTCCGCCTCCGGCAGGGGGCGCACGAAGTACCGCTCGATGTTCTCCACGTGGATCAGGGAGGCCCGGACCGTCGTCTCCTCCCCCAGCGGGGTCAGCCGCACCAGCTTTCCGCGGCGGTCGGCGGCGGATTCCACCCGCGTCACGAGTCCCGCCGCCACCATGCGGTCCACCAGCCGGGTCGCCCCGCCCGTGGTGAGGACCTGCTCCTGGGCGATGGTCCGCATCGAGAGCCCGGGCTCGCCGGCCCGCCCGAGGATCAGCAGCACCTCGAACGTCAGATGGCTGATGCCGCACTCCTCCTCGAGCGCCCGTCCGAGGATGTACTCCAGTCGGTTGGCCGCCCCCTGGAGCCGTCCGAACGCCAGGATGAGTCCATGGCCGGCGGCATCCTTCGCCGTCCTGATGTCTGCCTGCTCGTCCAAGTCCGCGCCGCCTCTTCCGCCGTTCGGGCCACCACCGTACCGATCATGCCCGTACGGGGGTGCGGGAGGAGCCGAGACCGTCGTCGAAGGATCTCCGGCGTCGGAGACGTCCCGGGTTCGCGGCCTGTCAGACGGCGAGTCCGTGCAGGAGTGCGTCCGCGCCCAGAGGGACGGACAGCGCGCGTCCGGCGAGGTCGGCGGGGACCTCGGGGTGGGCGGGATTGATCCGGACGAGTCGGGCCCGAGGCGTGTGGCGCACCAGGTCCTCCATGGGCCGCCGGATCACGCCGGGGGTGTTGAAACCGGCGCCGATCTCCACGACGAGGAGGTTGCCGTCCGGGGGGTTCCGGTCGAGCCAGCGGGCCAGGCGGCGGCCGGCGGGCAGATGGGCGTCGTCGACGAACTCGGGGCCGACCCGGACGTTGGGGAAGACCTCCGCGCCGCAGTCGGGGCAGCTCGGCAGGGCCGCCTCGTCGCGCACGCGACCGCTCTCCCGGTCGTACGCCGCGAGGACCGTGTCGAGGAACGGCTTGCTGGACCAGGTCTCCCGCGTGCACGGCACGGTGCACTGGAGACGGCCGTAATCGCCCTGAGGGGTGAAGACGCGGTCCGCCGCGAAGCCGTTGCGGACGAACAGGGCGTCGACGTTGGACGTCATCACCCAGTGGTCGCGGTCGCCGACCAGCTCCCGCAGCCGCCGGTAGAGCGGGTTCGGGCCGGGGCCGTAGCGGATGTCGTCGATGTGGACGGCCCAGTAGCCCCACATCATGTCCTTCGGCAGGGGCACACCCAGCAGGTAGCGCGAGCGCAGGCCGAGCCGGTGCAGCGCGGGAAGCAGCTGCCGGAAGCGTTCGGCGTCGCCGTAGTCGTAGCCGGCGGCCGCGCTGAGACCGGCGCCGGCCGCGACCAGGATCCGGTCCGCCTCTCCCAGCCAGGCGCCGACCGTCTCGACCGCCTGTACCGCGGAGAGGGCGGAGAGGGCGGAGGGGGCGGAGAGCGGGGGGTTGCTCGTGGTGCTCACGGCTGCGGGGATCCTTCCTGCTTCATTGCCTTGCCTTTTTCGGTCACTCGGGGAGCCGCGTCCCATCGGGACGCCTCCAACGTACGAGGAGAAGAGGCTGTCATCGGGATAGACTTCTGACTGATGATGGCCAAAATCCGACAGGGATCCTCGCGTGAGATCCCCGAGGTCCCCTTCGCCGCGCCGGCCGGGACACCCGCCGGCGTCGAGGTCATGTCCCTGGCCGACCTGCGGGGGCGCGTACCGGAGCGCAGCCTCGCCCAGCCGCAGCGCCCCGACTTCCACCACCTGCTCGCCCTGACGTCGGGAGAGCTCCGGCACACGGTGGATTTCGCCGGTCATGTCCTGCGGCCGGGTTCCTGGCTGTGGGTGCGCCCCGGACAGGTGCAGCAGTGGGGTGATCTCACCAGGGCCGAGGGCACCCTGATCCTCTTCCGGCAGGACTTCCTCGACGCGCCCACCGCGACGGCGGCCCGCGTCGACGACCCGCACGCGCCCGTGGTCAGCACCCCCGTCGCCGAGGACGCCGAGGCGCTGGACCTGGCGGTGGAGCACCTGAGCCGCGAGTTCGACGCACTCGGCCACCTGCCTCTGGACGTCCATCTGTCCGCCCTCCGCCATCTCCTGGCGGTCCTCGTGCTGCGGCTGGCCCACCTCACGGTCCCGGTCGGCAGCCCCGCGCCGGAGCCGGACGAGACATACCTGCGGTTCCGGGACGCGGTCGAGCGGCACTTCACGCGGAGCCGCCGAGTGGAGGACTACGCCCGGATGCTCGGCTACTCCGCGCGCACACTCTCCCGGGCTGCGCTGACCGTGTCCGGGCTCAGCGCCAAGGAGTTCGTGGACCGGCGGGTCGTCCTGGAGGCCAAGCGGCTGCTCGCGCACAGCGACCGGACCGCGGCTCAGGTCTCCGACCAGCTGGGCTTCGCCAACCCGTCCCAGTTCAGCAAGTACTTCCTGCACCGCGTCGGCCAGTCCCCGATCGACTTCCGCAACGTGGTCCGCGGCCGCGCCGAGGATCCCGGGCCGGAGTGAGGGTCAGGGATCAGGGCTGAGGGGCCAGGTCTGAGGGATCAGGGTGAGGGATCAGGGTTGAGGGGGCAAGTTTCCGTCGGGCTCGGCGTTCTGCCGGGGTGCGTCCTCGGGCCGGGTCCCTCGGGTGAGGGCACGAAGGTAGGCGGTCTCGTCGGCGTCCCCGTAGACGGTGAACACGACGCGGTCCAACCGGCCGGGGTGCTCGTCCAGCCAGTCGGCGACCGTGCGCAGGGCCACGAGGGCGGCCTCGTCCTTGGGATAACCGAAGACGCCCGTGCTCACCGCGCACAGGGCGAGGGTGCGGATCGTCCCGACCTCGGCCGCCAGGTCGAGACAGGCGCGGTAGGACGAGGCCAGTGCCCGGGCGTCACCGGGACCAGGCCGGCCGTCGACGATCGGGCCGACGGTGTGCAGGACGTGACGGGCGGGGAGATGGTAGCCGCGGGTGATCTTGGCGGTGCCGGTCGGCTCGGGGACGCCCTGCGACGTGACGAGGGTGTGGCAGTCGTCGCGCAGCCGGGGCCCGGCTGCGTGGTGGACGGCGTTGTCGATGCAGGCGTGCAGGGGACGGAAGCAGCCGAGCAGGGCGCTGTTGGCGGCGTTGACGACGGCGTCCGCCACGAGGGTGGTGATGTCGCCCCGCCAGAGCGCGGTGTGCCGGGCCGCCGGGAAGGCCGTGCCGGGGAACTCCTCGGCGATCGTGGGCAGTCGGCGCGCCGTGACGACAGGCCGCAGGTGGCGTTCCGCACCGAGGACCCGGTCCACGGCCTCCTCGGCGCCCTCGGGCAGGGGCCCGGGAGGACGGACGGTCAGTACGGCACGCAGGAGCCGGCGCGCGGTGGCCGCGTCGGCGTGCCCGGGATCCGGTGGAGAGCCGGCGCGCAGGCCCGTTCGTGACACGGCCCGGTCGGTGCCGAGCAGGCGCAGCGCCGTGCGCACGTACTCGTCCAGCCGATCGGCCGGGGCGGGGGCCGCGGACGGCCGGAAGGGTTCGTCCAGGGCGACGGCCTTGCGATAGGCGGCCAGCGGCAGCGCCGAGGGGTGGCCCTCGGTCCGGACACCGGGCTCGGCGCCGGTCCGGGCGGGGTCGCGGCGGAACCGCGGTCGCGCAGTGGTCATGGAAGAGCTCCGGGTGGGGCGGCGGAACGACGGGCGGGACAGCGGCGGGGGAGTGCTCGGGCCGGGACGGCGGCGGGGGAGTGCTCGCCAGGGCAGCGGCTGCGGCGTGCTCGGCCGGGACGGCGGCAGCGGAGGCCCGACCGCCGGCACGGGCGCGCCGACACGGGCGCGACGGCGCGCCCGTGCCGGCGGTCGGTGCGGGCCGCCGTCAGAACAGGCCGTTGGCGTGGGGGAGTTCGGCCGGTACGGGGGCGATGACGTCCCAGTGCTCGACGATCCTTCCGTCGGCGACGCGGAAGAGGTCGTAGTAGGCGACCGGCACCCCGAACTCGCCCTCGGACTGCACCAGGACGAGATCACCCTCGGCGAGGATCCGGTGGACCTTGGTGTAGACGAGGTTCTTGCCCTGCTCGGCCCACCGCGCGGCGGCCGCGCCGAAGCCGTCCAGCCCGTCGGCGGCCTCCGTGTTGTGCTGGTGGTACGTCTCGGTGGAGATGTAGTCGGTCAGGACCGAGTAGTCGGCCCCGACGAGCACCTTCTCCGCGAACTCCGTCACCAGGGCGCGGTTGGCGTCGGTCCGGTCGGCGTCGGTGCTCTCGGCCGGACCGTCGGTCTGGGAACGGCCCGACACGGTGTCCTTGACGTACGGGGTCAGGGCGTCCCAGTGCTCGGCGAGCCTGCCGTCGGCGACCCGGAAGACGTCGAAGCCGACGAGCGGTTCGGGACCGAAGCCGTGGTACGTGCCGTGCAGGGCGACCAGGTCGCCGTCGGCGATGACCCGGGCGCCCTCGTAGCGGAAGTCGGCGCCGAGGCCGGCGACCAGCCCACGCAGCGCCTCCGGACCGTCGGCCGCGAGGGAGCTGTGCTGCGTGTAGTCGGCGGCGACCCAGCGGTCCACGGCGGAGGGGTCCTTGTCGCCGAACAGTTCGGTGGCGGCCTGCAGGACCGTGTTCCTGGCGTTGCTCATGGCTGTCTTCCTTGTCGGCGGTTGCGCGGGTGGTGATGTGTTCAAACTAGGCCGACATGGAAGGGACGCTGTCACCTTTTGGCGACTTCAGATGGTCAAAAACTGACGCTCCTCCGGGTTCCGGCGCCACAGCATCGACCTGACGGAAGTGATGTCGGCGTCGGAGGCTTCCGGGCCCGGCGGGCGACGTCCTCTCCGGGAGCCGGTGGCGACGGGTGCCGGGGGTGACGTCGCTGTATTGAAACCGGCCACGAGGTCCCGCGGCGACCAGGCGCGCCCCCGGGCGCGTCGCGCCGGTGCGGGACGACGCCGAGGATCAGGCCCCGGGCCGGGTCGAGGCCGGCTCACGGTGGTTCCCGGTCGGCCTGCGGAGGTTCCCGACGAGGCCGCCGGCCGCGCCGAGCGACACCAGACCCATACCGACGGCGGTCGCCACGCCCTTCACGCCGTCCATGCTCAGGTAGCAGAAGGCGGCCACGCCGCCGTTGAACAGGAACAGGAACCACAGCGTCGACGACTTCGACAGGAACGCCTTGATCTTCGGCTTCTTCGCGATGCGCGACCCCGCCAGCAGCGAGACGGCGATCCCGGCGTAGGTGGCCGCGTTCTTCTGCGTGCCGTCGAGAACGGCGCCGGAGGCGGTGCTCGCGACGAGGCCGCCCACGAAGAACGACCAGAGCAGCAGGTTGGCGACGAACGACTTCACGGTGGCGAGCAGCGACTTCACGGGAGTTTCCTTCGGGCCGGGGTGCGTGGGTCTCTTGCGTTCTCTGACGACCACGATCCCGTCGTCCGCCCGCCGCCACGAGGGACCGGCCCCCCGAACCCATGGTGTAGCCCGCTACACCCCCCGGTGGCCCGGGGGCCGGGAATTCGGTGGCGCCCCGTGGGGTGAGCCGTTAACTTCCGCCTGAGCGCTGTGCGTTACGAGGCGCGACCGTGAGGGGAGCCACGCATGGAGACCGAGGGCGCGCGGCCCGGCCGTCTGGGTCCACTGCTCGACCAGTTCGACCAGGCCAGGGAGATGGCCCGGGTGCGGCTGACGGGGCTCGGCGACGAGGAGTACCTGTGGGAGCCGGCGCCCGGCTGCTGGTCGCTCCGGCGCCGGGGCGAGGCGGCGACGCCCAGGGCGTTCGGACCGGGCGAGTGGGTGCTCGACCTGGGCGCCGCGGACATCCCGGCGAACGAGTACGGCGAGGTCGCCCGGCAGGCCGCCGACGGAATGACCGTCGCCAAGATCGCCGAGGACTGGAGCGTGAGCGTCGAGCGGGTCGAGCAGATCCTCGCCCGCACCGGCGCCCCGGAGCCCGACGCGACGCCCATCACGACCATCGCGTGGCGGCTGGGGCACCTGCACTTCGAGTTCGCGGGCGCATGGGAGTGGACCTTCGGTGAACGGCGGCAGGACCCGAAGCTGATGGTCGACTTCACGCCGTCCGCCGCCCTGACCCTGGAGCGCTTCTGGGCGGTGATCGACCGCTGGCGGGACGGCGTCGCCGGTGTCACCGAGGAGCAGCTCGACACGGTCGGGTTCTCGCGGTACCCGTACAGCAACGACTCCGACTACCCGTACGTCGGCGTGCTGGCGTCGGCCAACCTCGAATTCATCCACCACATGGCCGAGATCGCGTTGCTGCGCGACCTGTGGCGGTCCCGGCTCAGCACATCCGGGTAGCGGTCGGGCGCCCGGCGCCCCGAGAGGGCGCCCGGGCGCCGTGACCTCATCGCGTCATGCCCTCATGCCCTCATGCCCTCGTGGCGTCATGCCCTCATGACCTCATCGCGTCATGCTCTTACGCCCTCATGGCTTCATGACCTCAGGTTCAGTACGAGACGCAGTGTGTCCGTGAGCACCGCGGTGGGCACGGACGGGTCGGCGACCCGCTGGATGCCCAGTCCGATGCCCAGGCTGAGCAGGGTCATCGCGGCCTGGTCGGCGGGCATGGCCAGGCCGGTCCCCAGTTCCTCGGCCAGCGCTTCGAGAAGCTGGGCCAGCACTTCGCGGACGGCTGTGGCACGCGCCGTGATCTCACGCCGGAGCTCGGCGTCATGACGGGCGCGGGTGAGGAACTCGACCTCGAGCGTGGTCCACGCCTCGTCGCCGATGTGCGCCTCGCCCCAGGCGGAGAAGGCCGCGAGACGGACGTCGAACCGGTCGTCGCCGACGACGGACTCCGTCAGCAGCCTCAGCTGTTCGGCGCGGATGTCGTCGATGGCGGCGAGGCACAGGTAGTCCTTGTTGCGGAAGTTCGAGTACACGGCTCCCTTGGAGAAACCGGCTGCTTCCGCGACGTCGCTGAGGGAGGTGGCGGCGTAGCCGTTGCGCAGGAAGAGGTCCCGCGCGGTGGTGACGAGCCGTTCACGAGTGCGTTCCTGGCTCTCGACGCGGCTGAGGCGGGCCATGTTTGTCGTTCCCTTGTCCGTCCCGTGCGGCTGTCCCGCGAACTTCTGAGGCTCTCGGATCCTATCCCCGTGGGGCCTGTTCGCCGATTTCAGATACCGCTAGTATCCGGATCTCGGCGGTATCGCAAAGGGGCGGAGACTGCATGACCACGACCGACAGGCGAGCGACACCTTCCCGAGGGCTGGTGCTGGGCTGCGGCGGAACACTCGGCGCGGCCTGGACGACCGGCGCCCTGCACTCGCTCCAGGAGGCCCTGCGATGGGATCCGCGCGAAGCGGACGTCCTGGTGGGCACCTCGGCCGGGGCCGAGGTGGCCGCCATGCTGGGGAGCGGCATCGGGGTGCGGGAGCTGCTGGCCGCACAGCTCGCGAGCGAGGACTCCCGTCCGGAACTGGCCCGCCACTTCGCGACACCGCCCCGGGGCCTGCCGCCACGACCCGCGGCCCTCCTCGGATCACCACGGCTGGCCCGCCGGGTCCTGGGCGGCGCCCTGCCCGCCCTGACCGGTCTGTCCGGCCTGTTGCCGCGGGGCCGGGGCGACGCCGGCCGGCTGGCGGCCGCCGCCGACCTCCTGGCACCGGACGGCACGTGGGTGGCCCATCCCGCGACCTGGCTGGTGGCGACCGACTTCGACACGGGCCGGCGCACCCCCTTCGGGCATCCCGACACCCCGCCGGTCGCCCTGCGGGACGCGCTCCGCGCGTCCTGGGCGGTCCCGGGCTGGTTTCCGCCGGTGCGCATCGGAGGCCGCCGCTACGCGGACGGCGGCATCAGCTCCCCGACCTCGGCCGACCTGCTGGTGCCGTGCGGGCTGGACGAGGTGTACGTCGTGGCGCCGATGAGCTCGCTCGTACCCGGGCGGCGCACCGGACTGGGCCGGGCCGAAGCGCTGCTGCGCCGCGTCATGACCCGCGTCCTGAGCGCCGAGTGCGCCGCGCTGAGCGCCGCGGGCACCCGCGTGGTCCGCATCGAGCCCACGGCCGCCGACCTGGCCGCGATGGGCGGCAACCTCATGGACCCGCGCCGCCGCCCGGCCGTGCTGGAGACCTCTCTGCGTACGACGCGGGCGCTGGTCCGTGAACGCCTGGAAGAGCCCGTGCCGTCACCCCGCCCGCGTACAGGAGCCTGACATGTCCCGACCCGACGGCACCACCGCGACCGTCACCCGCGAGACCCACGAGGTGGAGGCGCTCATCATCGGCAGCGGCCTGTCCGGCATCGGAGCGGCGGTCGCACTGCGCGAGGCCGGCCTGCGCGACCTCGTCCTCGTCGAGAAGGCGGACGAACTGGGCGGCACCTGGCGGGACAACACCTACCCGGGCTGCGCCTGCGACGTCCCCTCCGCCCTGTACTCCTACTCCTTCGCGCCCCACCCCGGGTGGACACGGGCCTTCGCCGCCCAGCCGGAGATCCGCGCCTATCTGCACCGTACGGCGGCCGCGTACGGGATCACCCCGCTCATCCGCTTCGGCACCGAGGTCGTCCGCGCCCGGTGGCACGCGGCCGAGGCGCGCTGGCACGTCGAGACCAGCCGCGACCGCTACCGTGCCCGCTTCCTCGTCTCGGCCGCGGGACCCTGGCACGAGCCGTCGGTTCCCGACATCCCGGGACTGGCGGACTTCTCCGGTGAGGTCTTCCACTCCTCGCGCTGGCGCCACGACCACGAACTGGCGGGCGCGCGCGTGGCCGTCGTCGGCAGTGGCGCGTCGGCTGTGCAGTTCGTGCCCGCCATCCAACCGCGGGTGGCCCGGCTGGACCTGTTCCAGCGGACCGCGCAATGGGTGCTTCCCAAGCCCGACCACCAGGTGCCGGGGGTCGAACGCCGGATCCTGCGACGGTTTCCGGCCGCCCAACGGGCCCTGCGGAACGCCGAGTACGCGGCGATGGAGACCCTGGGGCTCGGTTTCCGGCATCCGGCGCTCCTGCGGGCGGTGCAGAAGGTGGGCACCCTCCACCTCAGGGCGGCGGTGAAGGATCCACGGCTGCGCCGGGTGCTGACACCCGACTACACGCTCGGCTGCAAACGGCTGTTGCTGTCGAACGCGTACTACCCGGCGCTGACCCGGCCCAACGTCACCGTCCACGCCGCGGCGGTCGAGGCCGTCCGGGGCAACCGGGTCGTCGGCGCGGACGGCACGAGCGCCGACGTCGACACGATCATCCTGGGCACGGGGTTCCACATCCTGGACATGCCCATCGCCCGGCGGGTGTTCGACGCCGACGGCGCCAGCCTGGACGAGCACTGGAAGGGCAGTCCGGACGCCTATCTGGGCACCACCGTCAGCGGATTCCCCAACGCGTTCATTCTCCTGGGGCCGCATCTCGGCACCGGGCACTCCTCGGCCTTCACGATCCTCGAAGCCCAACTGGGGTATCTGGCGGGCGCGGTGCGGCACTTCCGCTCGGCCGGCTGGGCCGCCATGGACGTCCGGGCCGAAGTCCAGGCCGCCTTCGGCGCCGAGGTGCAGCATGCTCTGCCGCCCACCGTCTACAACTCGGGCGGCTGCTCGAGCTACTACCTCGACGACAACGGCCGCAACAGCTTCAGCTGGCCCTGGTCGACGGGCCGGATGCGCCGCCGACTGGCCGAGTTCGACCCGGAGGCGTACGACGTCACGCTCACGACCGGGGTCGGGCGCCCGGTCCCGGTCGGGCGGTGACCTCCCCGGGGGTGAGGGCGGAGTGCTCCGCGGAGCACTCGACGACGACGCGCAGCGGAGCGCCGCAGTCGGTGTGGCGCACGTCCAGCACGGGGCCCTCGGAGCCGAGGGTGTACGCCTCGCCCCACTGGCTCAGTGCCATCAGGACGGGCCACAGGTCCCAGCCCTTGCGGGTCAGGCGGTACTCGTTGCGCGGCCGGCTGCCCGGCTCCTGGTAGGGGACGGTCCTCAGGATGCCGGCCGCGGTCAGTTTGCGGAGCCGGTCGCTGAGGACGGCCTCCGACAGGCCGATATGGCGGTGGAAGTCGTCGAAGCGCCGGACTCCGTTGACGGCGTCACGCAGGATCAGCAGCGTCCATTTCTCCCCGACCACGTCGAGCGTGCGCTGGACGGGGCAGTTCTCCGTGCTCGCCTCAAGCCACTTCATGCCGCCATCGTAGGGCCCTGGCTTCGTCATTGACAGTCAGGTGAGGCGAAGGCTAGCTTCATCTGAAAAAGTCAGATGGAGGCGCTCGACCGTGGGACGAACACGTACGTATCAATGGGAAGATCCGGCGATCCTGGCGGACGCCGCCGGATGTATGGCCGGTCTCGACTTCCTCCGCGAACTTCAGGCGGGACGGCTGCCGGCACCGCCCGTCGCCGGCACCGTCGACTTCACCCTGGACGAGGTGGAGCCCGGCAGGGCCGTCTTCTCCCTGACGCCCGGTGAGGAGCACTACAACCCGATCGGCAGCGTCCACGGCGGCATCTTCGCCACCCTGCTCGACTCGGCGGCGGGCTGCGCCGTCCAGTCCACCCTCCCGCAGGGCATGGCCTACACCTCGCTCGACCTGACGGTGAAGTTCCTGCGGCGGATCACCGCGGACACGGGCACCGTCCGGGCCGTCGGCACGGTGGTCAGCGGCGGCCGTCAGACCGCCCTCGCCCAGGCGCAGTTGTTCGACGCGACGGACCGTCTGCTCGCCCACGCCACCAGCAGCTGCCTGCTCTTCCCGGTGCCTCGCCCCCAGGGGTGACCCGGCTCCGCGCGGAGCCGGGCCTCCGGCGAAACCGCCTCATGCCACGCTCGGCGCCGCGGCCAGCTGCTGCTTGACGTACCGGGTGGTCTCGTCGGCGAGGATCTCGGGGAGACCCTTCTCGAGGCCGGCGAGCGCCTGGGCGGCGACATCGACGGGGTCGGCCTTCTGTTCGGCGGGAACGGAGGCGGCCATGTCGGTGTCCATGTAGCCGACGTGCAGCGCGGACACGGTGATGCCGCGGGGCGCCAGCTCCTCCCGGGTCGCGTTCGTCAGCGCCCATGCGGCCGCCTTGGCCGCCGCGTAGGAGCCGAGGCCGGCCGGGTGCAGCCAGGAGAGCACGGACAGCACGTTGAGCACGGCGCCGCCGCCGTTGCGCTCGATGACCGGGGCGAAGGCGCGGGTCACGGCGAGCGGTCCGAAGAAGTTCGTCGCCATCTCCAGCCGCACCCCGTCCAGGCCGCCGGCGATGAGCTGGGTGCCGGTGGAGATGCCCGCGTTGTTCACCAGCAGCGTCGCGTCGGACGCCACGCGGGCCGCCGCCAGGATGGACTCCTCGTCCGTGATGTCCAGGCGGAGCGGGGTCGCGCCGGGCAGGTCGACGCTCTCCGGGCGGCGAGCGGCCGCGTACACCTTCGCGCCACGCGCCAGGAGCTGGCCGGCCAGCTCGCGCCCCAGTCCGCGGTTGGCGCCGGTGATCACTACGACGGCGTCCTTGAGTTCCATGTCTGCTCCCGGTGCTGTGGACCCCGGGCTGCGGGGTCGTCTTTAGATTACAACCGCAATCTAAACAGGAGCATAGAATAGATGACAACCGACATTCAACTGAGGAGGCCCGATGGGTCGTGTGTCACAGGCGCAGGCGCGGGAGAACCGTGAGCGGGTCGTGCGAACCGCCTCCCGGCTGTTTCGCGAGCAGGGCACCCACATCAGCGTCGCCGACCTGATGAAGGCGTCCGGACTGACCCACGGCGGCTTCTACAAGCAGTTCGCGTCCAAGGACGCGCTCATCGACGAAGCCACCGCCCACGCCTTCGGCGAACTCGCCGAGCGGCGCGATGCCGCCCTCGAACAGGGCGCCGGGCAGGGCCCCGCCGCCCAGCGGGCGCTGATCGACGCCTATCTGTCCGTCGAGCACCGCGACAACGCGGCGGACGGCTGTCCCACCGCCGCGCTCGCCCATGACATGGCTCGCGAACCCGGCGCCGACGGGGCGCATCGCGTCTACACCGAGGGGGTGCGGGACTTCGCCGGGTGGCTCGCCACCGACGACGAGGACGGCATCGCCCGGCTGTGCACGATGCTCGGCGCGCTCGTCCTGGCCCGGGCCACCAAGGACTCGCCCCTCTCCGAGGAGATCCTCGCCGCCGCGCGGGCGGCCCTGACGGAAGCGGGCTGACCCGGCCCGGCGCGGGGCGGGTCCCGTCGAGCCGGACCGGCGGGACGGCCGGGAGAGGGACGGCCCGCTCTCCCGGCCGGGGCCGGTTCCGGTCAGCTCGGCCGGGGCGGGTAGATCTCGGTGTAGCCGATACCGGTCACCGGTGAGCCGGCGATCTCGCCGCGCACGCCGACCGAGCCCTCCCAGTAGACGGCGCCCACGGTGGACAGCAGGTTCAGCTCCTGGTCGACCAGGTTCGGTGTGACGGTCAGGTGCCCGCCGGGCACGGTCACCTCCCACCCGGAGCCGTAGGTGATCCCCGTGGCCGGACTGGTCCATGAGCCGGTGTCGGTCGTGCTCAGCTTCGAACGGCTCAGGTTCGTGGTCCGGCCGTTCGGACGGATCAGGGTCCCGACGGTCTCGACGATCTTCCCGGAGGTGTCGCGCACGAAGTACAGCATGTACTGCTTGCCGTCGGTGAGGTGGACGCTGAACCAGTCCCAGCCGGCGCCGATCGTGAAATCGTTGTCACCCCATTGGTGATCACCCCACGACAACCCGGTGACCTGCACCGGGACCCCGTGGTCGATGATCGTCCCGCTGGCCTGCATGGACGTCCACGAGTAGTACTTCGAGGTGCCCAGGGGGCCGTACGGGATGGTGCCGCGGTCGCCGTGCAGCGCGACCGGCCTGGTGCTGCGCAGCTGGAGGTCCAACTCGTACTCCGGCAGGGCGGCGTGCAGCGTGGCCCGGCCGGCGCCGCCGCGCATCGTCCAGTCGCCGGTGTCGAGCGTGAACCCGTCGGTGGTGTCGGGGAGCGGGTGCGAGTCCGGTGTGCCCGCGTACTGGAAGGTGCCCCTGGTGAGGTCGCTGACGGCGAAGTGCCCGATGTAGACGGGCTGGGGTCCCTTGTCGAGGAACTGGAACACCACCTGCTCGAACCCGTAGCAGTGCGCTCGGCCCTGCGGGTCCACGCCCCGGAGGTGCCCGACGTAGTACCACCATTCGGCCCGCTCCCGGTGCGGAGCCTCGTCCCGGGGTATCCGCACCCCCTCGCGCCGACCCTGCCCGGTGGCGGACGACCGTTCGACCGACGCCGTGTCGGAGCAGACGGCACCGGCGCCCGACGGCAGGGCTGCGGCGACGCGAGGTGGCCCGACGCCGGTGCTCAGTAACAGCAGTGCGGCGACGGCCAGGACCCGAAGCCATGGTCTGGCGAGACGGACGCGTAACTCCATGTGGCACTCCCCGGGATCGGAAACACTGTTCCCATGATCGGGAACAGTGTTTCCGGACCCTAGAGGCGGGCCTGCTTCAAGGTCAAGTTCTTTGGATGTACCCCGCACGCAGAAGCACATGCGGGACGGTCCTCGAGGACCGCTGGAGCCCGTGAGCGGCACCTGTTCCCTTGCCTGGATACAGTGTTCCGGTGACAGGAACAGGCGTGGACGAGACGATCGAGGAAGAGCCGGGCGCGGCGACCGCACCCGGGTCGCCGGCGTGGTGGGCGGCCCGCCGGAGCGGCGAGGAACCGGTGAAGCGCCCTCCCGTCACCCCGGCCCGCATCGTGGCCGGCGCCCTCGAACTGATCGACCGCGAGGGGCTGGCCGCGCTGAGCATGCGGAACCTGGCCGCCGAACTCCGGACGGGCACGACCACGCTCTACCGGAACGTCGCGGGCAAGGACGAGGTCCTGGTGCTGGTCGCCGACGCGGTGATGGGCGAGGCGCGCTTCCGGCCGGCGGCGGGCCCGGGGTGGCGCGCGGCCCTCGAGGAGTTCGCCCGCGCCCTGCACGCGGTGCTGAGCGCCCACCCGAACGTCGTCCCTCTGCTCGCCACCGCGATCCCGGTGGGCCCGAACTCCCTCCGCGCCAGGGAGCTGGCCCTCGGCGCCCTGCGGGAGCACGGGTTCGACCGGACGCTGGCGGCCGACGTCTACACCGCCCTGCTCCAGCAGGTGTTCGCCTCGGCCCTTCAGGAGCCGACGAACGACCTCCGCGCCGGAGGCCTCGGCGCCGTGAAGAGCCCGGCACTGCGCGACTTCTACCGCTCACTGCCGACCGACCGGTTCCCGCACCTGGTGGACCTGGCCGACGCGCTGACCTCGCGCACCGGTACCGAGGAGTTCACCTTCGGGCTGGGGTGCCTGCTCGACGGCGTGGAGACACGCCTGCGGGCGCTGCCCGCACCGGACTCCGCGCAGGCTCTCGGCCGCCGGGCCGTCCTCGGGACGCCGGGCGACCGAGTCGCAGTGCCACGGATCGAGCGGTGACAGGCGCCCGCCGGGGACGGTGAACACCCCGGGGCCGGCGGCCCGCCCGCAACCGCTCACGCTGCACGCTCACGCGCCTGCCCCGTTCACGCGCCTGCCCCGTTCAAGCGCCGGCCGCGCTCACCTGCCGGGTCGGCCGGACGCACGGTCAGGGCAGCGGCCGCCCGCTCCGTGCCGTCAGCGCCACGTCCACGCCTGGTTGGTGTTGCCCGCGCAGCTCCAGGCCTGGACCCGCTGACCGTCCTGACCGGAGCTCGTCGCCTCCGCGTCCAGACAGAAGCCGTCCGGAACGCTGACCATCTGGACACCGGACCCGGCGGAGGCGCCCAGCCGCCACCGCTGCGCGGCCAGCCCGTCGCACCGGCTGCTGTGGATGCCGTGGCCGTTCCGGCCGGCGCCCGCGGCGTCGGCGTCCAGACAGCGGTGATTGCCCTGGTTGACGACGGTGTACTGGGAGGTCCGGCCCGGCACCGGGTACAGCGCCCACTCCTGCTGCGAGGCGCCCGTGCACTCCCACACCTGAACCGTCTGGTCCTCGCTGTTCGCGGTGCCGGTGTCGGCGTCGAGGCACCTCGCCACGTCGACGGTGTCGACGGACTCGGTCACCGTGACCGTGCCGGTGCGGACGGCGCCGCCGGGGCTGCTGTACAGAAGTGCCCTGGTCTTCTGGTCGACCTTCCCGTCGGCGGTGAGGCCGGCCGCGGTCTGGAAGACCTTGACCGCGGCGAGGGTCCGCGCCCCGAAACGACCGTCCGTCGTGACGTCCAGGCCGTAGCCCGCCAGAAGGCGCTGAAGGGCGGCGACGCAGTTCCCGCTGGAGCCCGAGACGATCTCCACGAGACACTCGGCGGCCCGGAGATCCAGCGGCAGGGCGTCCCGGGTGGCCGTCGTCCCGGAAGGCGTGGCCGCCGCCGAGCCGCCGGCCCCGGACGCCGTCGCGACGGGGGCGGGGGACGTCGCCTTCGGTGAGGCGCCGGGCGCGGATGCCGCGGGTGCGGTCACGGCCGGGGTGGACGCCTGCCCCGGTGCGGCGGAGGCGGGGGCGTCGGCCGGGTACAGCAGCGCCACGGTGAGACCGCCGGTGACCAGCGCGGCCACCGCCGCGGCCAGGACGATGTTCCGACGGTGGCGACCGCGCGCGGCGGTGGCGGCGAGGACGGCGGGGGCGGCGGCAGACGCCGGCGGGGCGCTGGGCGGTTCACGGCGCGGGGCGGAGGGCGGATCACCGGGGGCGGGCGCACCGCCCGGGGTGGAACCGGGCCGCGCGCCGGCGGCGGGGAACGCCGTGCCGGCGGGAGACGACGGGGACCGGCGCGGGTCGGCGGCGGACGGGCGTGGGTCGGCGGGTGCCGACAGCTGGTGTCCGATGGCTGTCCTGAACACCACGTCCGGCGCCGGTCTCAGCTCGGCGTCCTTGTCCAGACACCGGCGCACGAACGAGGCCAGCTCGGCGTCGACGGCCGCCACCTTGTCGAGGACGTCCTCGCGCGGCGGGTCGAACGCGACCCGGTGCAGCACGTCGACGCCGGTCCCCTCGCCGAAGGGAGCCTCGCCCGCGACCGCGTACGTCAGGGTGGAGGCCAGCGTGAACACGTCGGACGCGGCGGTCACCGCCTGGCCCCGTACCTGTTCCGGGGACATGAAGGCGATCGTGCCCACGTTCTGGCCGGTCGTGGTGATGGAGGTGCCGTCGGAGGCCTGGACGACGCCGAAGTCGATGACCCGGGCGCCGTCGGCCGCCAGGATCACGTTGGACGGCTTGAGGTCGCGATGCACGATCCCCGCCCGCCACATGGCCTCGACCGCCCGGCCCAGGTCGGCCATCAGCCGCCAGGCCGCCGCCGCGTCCAGCGGACCGCGTTTCTCGACGGCGTCCTCGAGCGTGGGCCCCGGTATGTACTCGGTGGCCACCCACAGCAGGTCCTCGTCGCTGCCGCTGCCCATCAGCCGCACGGTGTGCGCCCCCTGGACGCTGCCCAGCGCGTCGACCTCCCGCGCGAAGCGCTTCCGGAACCGCGGGTCCTCCGCGTACTCGGGCCGGATCACCTTGACGGCGGCCGGCCCCGGCCCGCCCTCGGTGTTCCGGCCCAGATAGACCCGGCCCATCCCGCCGCTGCCGAGCACCGACACGAGCAGATACGGTCCGACCCGCACGGGGTCGCTCTTCCGCAGTGGTGCAGGGGGAGGCGGTTCCATGCCGGCCGCCGCGTAGGCGAGTGCGTGCGACCGGATGTGATGGGGGTCAGACATGGGGATTTCCGGTCTCTCACGTGACATGTGCGATGTGCGCGACTGATGTCGGTCAGCGGGAGACTATCGCAACGTCCTTTCGGAATAGAGGAGTTGGTGTTCGGGGCGATTCGGGCGGGGCCGGTCCCGTGGCGTGGCCGGGCAGCGGGTCTCCTGGCCGGGCAGCTGTCCTCCGCCCGATGGGCCGGCGGGTTCCGGAAGCCCCGGCCGGCCAGGATCGTCGGTCTGCTCGTCGGTCTGCTCGTCAGTCTCCTACCTCGACCACCTCGACTCCCGCCTCGCGCAGCCGGGTGCAGCTCTTCTCGTCCCCGGGCGCGTTGGTCACCACCATGTCGAGATCCTCCGGGCCGCACACCCGGGCCATGCCGGTGCCGGGGAACTTGCCCGCGTCCGCCACCAGGACCACCTGGGCGCTGGCGGCGATCATGGCTCTCTTGACGGGCACCTCGACGGCGGTGGTGTCCAGCACCTGCCCGTCGGGGCGGACTCCGCTGGTGCCGAGGAAGAGCCGGTCGGCGTGCACCTGGCGCAGGTTGTCCTCGGTGAGGAAGCCCACCAGCGACCGGTAGTCGCGCCGGACCACGCCGCCCAGCAGGATCAGCTGAACGGCCTTGTCGTCCTGGAGTTCCTCGTAGACGGCCAGGTTGCTGGTGATCACGGTCAGGGACCGGCCGTGCAGATGGCGGGCCACCCGGTGGGCCGTGGTGCCGATGTCGAGCAGCAGGGTCTCGCCGTCCCTGACGAGGTCCGCGCACCAGGCGGCCAGGGCGTCCTTCGCCTCGACCCGGACGCCGGCCACGTCGGCGAACGGGTCGTCCTCGCCCAGGACGGGGGCGGCACCGCCGTAGACCCGCTTGAGCAGGCCCTCGTCCTCCAGTTGCGCGAGATCGCGCCGGATCGTGGCCTGGCTCGCCCCGACCCTCCCGGCCAGGACGGCCACCGTGGTGGGCCCGTCCGCGCGCAGGGCGCGCAGGATCAGCTGATGTCTTCGGTCAGCGAGCATGCGGCAGACCATACGCGCCAACGCGCCAAACTCAAGCAAAGTCGAGCATGGATGTCTCGATTCGCGCTTGACTCTTGTCAAAGCCGCGCACCGGGTGCACTCTCTTGCGTAATTCGGAGCCAGGCCCGGACCCCACTCCGGTCGGCCGAAGCGGATGAACGGCATATTCCGCCGTCACGACGCGTCGGCACCGTCTGAGAGGACCAGGTCACACACCCCGGGTGGCTGAAGGGTTCCCTCTCACGCCGATGCTCTTCAGCCACCCGGCCTCCCGCCGCGTCCCCTGCGCGGCTCTGACGCACACAGGTCCTGTCGGACATGACAGATATGCCGGACGCATCGAGCCCGCCGAACCCGCCGCAACCCAGGAGAAGATCGTGGACCTTTCCCGCAGACGGTTCCTTCAGGCCGCCGTACTGACGGCCGCCGCGGCCGGCGCCACCGCAGCGTGCGGTGGTGGCTCAGGATCGAGCGGCGCCAAGGACAGCAAGAACCTGACCCTCTGGTACTGGTCCGGGGGCCTGAGTGACAAGGTCGTCGCGGACACCAAGAAGCACTTCTCCGACATCAGCCTCAAGACCTCCGTGGTCGGCGGTGACTTCAAGACGAAGCTGCTCACCGGTCTGCGGGCCGCGCAGTCCGCGCCGGACATCACCGGCATCAAGGGCGAGGACATCGCCTCCTTCCTGCCCAACGCGGACCGCTTCGTCGACCTGAAGACCGTCGGCGCGGACAAGCTGGTCCCGCAGTACCTGTCGTGGAAGCTGAAGCAGGCCACCACCGAGGACGGCAAGCTCATCGGCTTCCCGATCGACATCGGCCCGTGCGCCACCTTCTACCGCGAGGACCTCTTCGCGCAGGCCGGCCTGCCCACCGATCCGACCGAGGTCTCCGCCCAACTCGCCACCTGGGAAGACTACTTCAAGGCCGGCGTCGAACTGCACAAGGCCGTGCCGAAGACCTTCCTCGTCAACAACATCGGCTCGGTCTTCACCATGGTCGTCGGCCAGGGCACCCAGCGGTTCATCGACGAGGACGGCAGGTTCATCGGCGACCAGGACCACATCCGGGCCGCCTGGACCACCGCCGTCAAGCCCTACGCCCTCGGCATCGACGCCAAGATCAACGACAACACCTGGAACGCGGCCGTCAGCGGCGGCACCCTGGGCACCGAGATCGGCGCCGCCTGGCACGCGCTGGACATCAGCAACGCGGCACCCGGCACCAAGGGCAAGTGGCGGGTGGCGAGCCTGCCCGGCGGGCCGTCCAACCTCGGCGGGTCCTTCCTGGCCGTCCCCGCGACCAGCGGCAACCCCGAAGAGGCCTTCAAGATCATCAGCTGGATCCTCAGCCCGGAGAACCAGGCCCGCGGTTTCACCGACGCGGCCCTGTTCCCGACCGCGCCTGCCGCGTACAAGCTGCCGGCGCTGACCGGCGGCGACGCCTTCTTCGGCGGTCAGAAGACCATCGAGATCTTCGGCCCGGCGGCCGAGAAGATCCCCGCGGCCTACGAGGCCCCGGCCGACGCGGCGGTCTCCGCGCCGTTCTACAGCGAACTGACCAGCATCGAGGCCAAGGGCAAGGACCCCGACGAAGCCTGGAAGGACGCGGTCGCCCAGGCACAGCAGATCGCCCAGCGGCAGGGAGTGAAGTGACATGCCGTCAAGCCCGGTAGCCGGCCCGGCGCCCACCGGACCGACCTCCGGAACCGACACCGGATCCACCGGGCGGCACGCTCCGGACCGTGTCCCCGGTCCGGGGCGGCGCGCCCCCCGGATCAGGCCGGTGTCCGCCGGGGCCCGGCGCGGACCGCGCCGGCGGGTCGCCAGGTACTGGCCGCAGTACCTGGCCGTCTCGCCGTACTACTTGATCTTCTCCGTCTTCATGCTCTTCCCGGTGCTGTACACCGTGTTCCTGGCCTTCCAGAAGTGGGACGGCATCGGGGACATGCACTTCGTCGGGTTCCAGCAGTTCCGCTTCCTCTGGGACGACCCGGTGTTCTGGCTGTCCGTGCGCAACACCCTGGTCATCTGGGTGCTATCGACGGTGCCGATGCTCTTCATGGCGCTGGTGCTCGCGGTGCTGGTGAACTCCACCAAACGGCTCACGGCCTTCTACCGGGTCGCCCTGTTCATTCCCAGCATCACCTCGCTGGTGGCCATCGCGATCTTCTTCGGAGCGATCTTCAGCAACAACTTCGGCCTGATCAACGCGATTCTGCGGTCCCTGCACGTGTCGGCCGTGCCCTGGATGAGCAACGAGTGGACGATCAAGCTGGTCATCTCGGCGCTGATGACCTGGCAGTGGACCGGGTACAACGCCATCATCTACCTGGCCGGCCTGCAGGCGATCCCCTCGGAACTCTACGAGGCCGCCAGGATGGACGGCGCCGGGCCGGTGCGGATCTTCCGCTCCCTCACGATTCCGCTGCTGCGGCCCATCATCCTGTTCACCGTGGTGATCTCCACGGTCACCGGCCTGCAGAGCTTCACCGAACCGCAGGTGCTGTTCGGCAGCGAGGCGGCCACCAATCCCAACTCCGGTGGACCGGGCCAGGCGGGTCTGACCACCTTGCTGTACTTCTACCACCAGGCCTTCGACAACAACGACTTCGGGTACGGGGCCGCGATCGTCTGGGCCTTCTTCCTGCTGATCCTGCTCATCGTCACCGTCAACTGGCGTCTGGTGCAGCGTAAGGAGCGACGGCCGTGAACGGTATGACCGGCAAGCGCGTCCGGGGGCTGAGCGTCCATCTGATCCTGATGACCGGCGTCGTCGTCTCGGTGTTCCCGTTCTACTGGATCGTCGTCATGGCGACGAACACCTCGCAGGACATCTACCGCTATCCGCCGAAGCTGTGGTTCGGCGACCACCTGCTGACCAACATCCAGCACCTGTTCGACAAGATGGCCTTCTTCAGTTCGCTGTCCAACACGGTGATCGTCGCGGTCTGTACGACGGTTCTGGTGCTGTTCTTCGACTCGCTGGCCGCCTTCGCCTTCGCCAAGTACGACTTCCCCGGCAAGAAGTTCCTGTTCGGCCTGCTGCTGTCGATGTACATCCTGCCGACCCAGCTGGCGATCATCCCGCAGTACGAGATCATGGTCCAACTGGGCTGGCTGGGCACGCTCAAGGCGCTCGTCGTGCCCGCCGCCGCCAACGCCTTCGGCATCTTCTGGATGCGCCAGTACACCTCGACCAGCGTTCCCGACGAACTGCTGGACGCCGCCCGCATCGAGGGCGCCGGGTTCTTCCGGCTGTACTGGCACGTGGTGCTGCCGTGCGTCCGCCCGGCCCTGGCGTTCCTCGGCATCTACACCTTCATCGCCGCCTGGAACGACTACATCCTGCCGTTGGTGATGCTGGTGGACCCGGAGCGTCTGACCCTCCAGGTGGCACTGGCCCAGCTGTACGCCGGACACTCCACCGACTACAGCATGGTCATGGCCGGCGTGCTGCTGTCGGTCATCCCGCTGGTGCTGGTGTTCACCTTCTTCGCCCGCGGATTCATCGCCGACGCCACCAAGGGGGCCCTGCGCTGACCGCACGGCGCGCCGGTCAGCCCCCGGAGGCGGTGCGAATGGCAGCGATGTCGAACTGGAGACGCACCTTCTCGCTCACCATGGCGCCGCCCTCGGCCAGACGCGCGTTGTACGTCAGGCCCCATTCGGAACGATCGATGGTGGTGGTGCCGTCGAAACCGGCCCGTTCATAGCCGAACGGGTCGGTGACATGTCCTATGTAGGTGAGGTCAAGGGCTACCGGACGGGTGGTCTGCTTGATGGTGAGGTCGCCGGTCATGCGGTAGACGTCGGGGCCCGCGAGTTGTACGGCGGTACTGGTGAAACGCATCCGCGGATAGGTCGCCGCGTCCAGGAAGTCACGGCCGGTCAGATGCGCGTCGCGCTGCTCCACGCCGGTGTCGACGCTCGCCGTGGACAACACGATCTCGGCGCGTGAACGGGCCGGGTCGCGGCCGTCGAAGTAGAGCCGGCTCTGGTACTCGGTGAAAGCCCCGCGCACGGTGGTCACCAGGGCGTGCCGGACGGAGAAGCCGATACGGCTGTGCGCCGGGTCGATCATCCAGTCGCCGGTCAGCGCCGAGAGGGCGGGATCGGGCAGGCCGGCGGTCGGACGGGAGGACGAGCCGGCGGGGCGTCGCGGAGCTGTGGGGGGAGCCGGGCGTCGTGGGGATGCGCCGCGGGTGAACAGGTTCATGGTTCACGTAGTTACTCCACCGCGGATATCCCCGCAAGGACGCCTCAGGAGCGACAGTGGACCGAATCAGTACCGAAAGGCTGATAGGCCGTCACCGGATGTCCGGCCGATGCAATACCCACACACGCTCGCCACTCCGTCGCCAAGTGGATCCACGGACTCGGGCACAGGCCGCCGCCCCCGGACACCGGCACCTCTACTCGGTCACCGGCACCGGGCCGGGAAGCCGACTTTTCGTCGACTTTTTCGTCAACTCTTCCGGCGTCCTTCCTGTCGACCTTTTTGCCGACACTTGTGTTCACTTCTGGACCGAACTGCGGTATTGGCCCTGTCTGTCGACAGCAGGCAGGGGATCTTCGGTGGAGGCCATCCAGGGGTGGGATAGTGTCGACACCGTTGCGTCGGCTGTGAGCCCGGACAGGCAGGGAGAAGCGCCGCATGACCGATCAGGACACGCACCTCGTGCTGGAGCGCCTCCTGCGGCTGCGGGACCGGCGCGAACCGCTGGTCGCGCAGATCGCCGAATGGGTCGGCGCGGGCATCATCGAGGGCCGGCTGGAGCCGGGCCAAGACCTCAACAGCGTCGATCTGTCGCGCCGGTTCGCGACCAGCCGTACGCCCGTCCGCGAGGCGCTGATGCTCCTCGAGCAGGAGGGTCTGGTCGAGATGAAGGCGCGTCGCCGGCCCAGGGTGGCCGCGCCGTCCCCGCAGGACATCCGGGACATCTACCAGGTGCGCAAGAATCTCCTGTCGATGCTCGCGGGCCTGCTGGTGGCACGGGCCGACGACGAGGAACTGGCCGAGCTGCGCACCCGGGTCGAACGGATGCGGAAGCTGGCCGACGACGGTGACGTGGACGGGTACTTCTGGAGCCACGTGCTGCTCCAGGAGCGGATGACCGAGATGGCCGGCAACCCCACGCTGAAACAGATCCTGGACTCGCTGGCCCTGCGGACGCTGATGCTGCGGCACCTGAGCCTGACCCGGGCCGGACGTCTCGCGCACAGCGTCGACGACCAGGAGCGGCTGCTCCAGGCCTGCGAGGAGCGGGACGGGGAACTGGCCTCCGTCCTGATCGCGGGGGCGACCGTACGGGCGCAGCGGGCCGTCGAGGAGCAGTTGGAGCAGGACGACGCGGCACGCGGACGCAAGCCCGCACGCGGTCGCCGCGCCGCCTCGTGACGCCCGCCGCAACGCCCTCCGGGAACCGTGCACGCGGTGACGGGGGTGACCTCCCGGAGAGCCCGGAGAGCCCGGAGAGCCCGGAGAGCCCGGAGAGCCCGGAGAGCCCGGAGAGCCCGGAGAGCCCGGAGAGCCCGGAGAGCCCGGAGAGTCCGGAGAGCCCGGCGGTCACGCGGACCCCTTTCGCGAGGCGGGCGCGGCTGTCCTGCGCGGCCGCGACACGGCGCACCCCGAGGGTCGGCCCTCAGGCGGCCGGGAGCCGCTCGACGAAGTGCTCCAGGTCCTCGGTCGTGGGCCTCAGCAGGCCGTCCCGCAGGGCGAGTGCCGTGGCTTCGGCGCGGGAGGCGCTGCCGGTCTTGCGGAGCAGGTGCTCGACATGGCTGTGCACGGTCCGGGGGGACAGGAACAGGGCCTGGGCGATGGCCTGATTGGTCTGGCCGCGGGCGGCACGGGTGAGCACCTCCAGTTCGCGTGGACTCAGGCCGTACGGCAGCTCGGTGGGAGTCCCGGTCACCAGAACCGACTGCCGGGCCATCGGTGACCCCGTCGTGCACCGGCGCAGCACCACGCGGTGCCAGTCGCGCCCCACCGGCCACAGCACCCGCAGCCGCAGACCGCCCGAAGCGGTGAACTCCCCGACCAGGCGGCGGAACGCGGGGTCCGTCAGCACCGGGGCGGGCTCGCGGCCCGGGAGGTCGATGACGCCACCGGCCGTGACCAGGTTCGCGCCCGCTCCGGCCGGCAGGTCGTGGACGTCACCGCTGTGCGACGTCGGGTCGGCGAGGGCGCCGAGGGCGGGCAGGATCGAGGCCAGCAGCAGGCGTGCCTCCGTGTCGTAGGTGCCCGGCCCCTCGGCGGACAGGTTGACCAGCCCGACCAGGCGGCCCTGGTGGCGCAGGGCGCCGGTCAGCGCGTCCCGGAATCCGGCGGGGCGGACCCGCTCGGCGTAGAACCAGCCGTTGCGGAAGCGCTGCCCGCCGGCCGCCATGTCCTCGACGTCCTCGGTGATGGACTGGGGCAGTGTCCGCCGGACCACGTTGGCGTACCAGGGGGTCGCGGCGAACTCGGCGGCGAGCGACTCGGACGTCCCGGCCGGGTAGCCGACGCCCGCGATCTGCACATGGGTGCCGGTGATCGGGTCGATGGCCAACAGGGTCGCCGCGTCAAGAGGGAGGGCGTGGCCGAGTTCGTGCAGGGCCTGCGTGCAGGCCGATGCGGTGTCGTGTTCGCGGGTGAGCATGCCGATGCGGGTGGCTGCCGCGAGCTGCTGGTGGCTGATCATGCGGGCCTCCGGGAACCCACGACCAGGAATGTCGTTTGGTCCCTAACGTTATGGGCCTTCCGGTCGCCGGACAAGGCGTGCACCGATTTCGTGACCGGATGTCCGCCGCCGCCCCCGGGCCCTCGGAACGGTCGGTATTTGTACGGATGGCGGGCCGGGGCGCCCGGGTCTTTCCTGTTCGGCACAGCCGGACGCCCGATGTCACCAGGACCGGGCCACCTTCCTCGGAGAGCGCCGCATGAACAGATTCCCGTCCCCTTCCCAGGCCTCACGCCGGCGGTTCCTCGCCCTGTCCGGGGGAACCGTCGCCGCCACCCTGCTGGGCGCCGCCGGCTGCGCGGCACCGGACGACGGCGCGAGCTCCGCGCGGGCCGCGGGCGCCTCGGCGACGGGAGCGCGGACCCTCACCAGAATCGGCCTGGACTACCCCTTCACCCAGCTCCCGCTCTACTCGACGCTGGTCGAACTGTCCTCCGCCGCCGCCAGGAAGCACGACATCTCCCTGCTGACCACGAGCGACGCGAGCAGCGCCGACACCCAGGCCACCAATCTGAAGACCTGGGTCTCCCAGAAGATCCCGGCCATCGTGTCCTTCCCGATGGTCTTCGAGGCCACCGAGTCGATCGCCGAGGCGGCCATGGACGCGGGGCTGATCTGGGTGACGTACGGCGGATCGCTGGAACACCAGAGCGCGGACATCCAGTTCAGCTTCCGCGAGGGCGGCACCCTCCTGGGGGAGGCGGCGGCCCGGTGGGCCCACGAGCAGCTCGGCGGCAAGGGCAAGATCGCGTTCCTCACGGACAACACGATCCAGCTGGGCCGCGAGCGCACGAAGGGCATGGTCGAGGCCTTCACCAAGGCCGCGCCCGGCGTCGACGTGGTCGCCCAGGAGCAGGCCATCGACCCCGACACCGGGCTGTCCAAGTCCCGGGCCCTGCTGGCCGAGCACCCCGACCTCAACATCATCCTCGGGGTCACGGACGCCGCCGCGTACGGCGGGTTCAAGGCGCTCCAGCAGACGGGCCGCAAGACCACCGACGCCAGGACCTTCGTCGGCGGCCAGGACGGCGCGGCCCCCTCCCTCCTCGCGATCAAGCAGGGCACCTTCTACCGGGCGTCGGCCGCCCTGGCACCGCGGGACATCGCCGACGCCGTCGTCGACGTGCCCCTCGCGGTCGCCGCGGGAAAGGCGAACCCCGGCGTCCAGGTGCCGATCACGCTCGTCGGACCCGGCGACACCGCGCGCATCGACGACCTGCTCGCCCAGAACTCCTAGGTGCTCACCATGACGGAACCGACGCTCCGCGTCAGCGGCCTCGGCAAGTCCTTCGGCGGCGTCCGCGCGCTGGACGGCGTCGACCTCACCGTCCCGGCGGGCCAGGTGCACGCGCTCCTCGGCCACAACGGCGCCGGCAAGTCGACCCTGATCAAGTGTCTCGGCGGCGCGTTCCCGCCGGACACCGGCACGATCGAGGTGGCCGGGACCACGTACACCAGGCTGAGTCCGCGCGAGTCGATCGCCGCCGGTGTGGCGATCATCTTCCAGACGCCGAGCGTCGTCGACTCCCTCACGGTGGCCGAGAACATCTTCCTCGGCCAGGAGTGGACCCGGTTCGGAACGGTCCACAGGCGCGCCCAGGAAGAGGTGGCGGCCGGTCTGCTGGAGCGGGTCACGGCGACCTGCTCACCCCGCGACCGGGTCGGTGAACTCCCCATGGCTCAGCGGCAGTTGGTGGAGATCGCCAAGGCGCTCAGCCGCAGTGCCTCGGTGCTGGTCCTGGACGAACCCACCGCCGCGCTGTCCGCGGGGGAGAGCGACGCCCTCGCCGAGCGGGTCGAACACCTGCGGGGCCAGGGGCTGGCCATCGTGTACGTCACCCATCTGCTCGCCGAGGTGGAGCGGCTGGCGGACGCGGTGACGGTACTGAGGGACGGCCGGGTGAGCCACCGCTCGACGGTCTCGGGACGGACGAGAAGCGAACTGGTGGAGGCGATCGTCGGAGCGGCGTCCCGCGAGCACGGCCCGGGAAGGCGACCCGGGCGGCACGGGGAACCGCGCGACCGGCCACGGACGACCGTATCGCCGCCGGACGACATGCAGCGCCCACCCCTCAAGCGCCCCCGTCTCACCGTGACCGCCCTGCAAGGGCCCCGCTTCGGCCCCGTCGACCTGGCCGTCGCCGAGGGCGAGATCGTCGGCCTGTACGGACTCGTCGGCGCGGGCCGCACCCGCATCCTCGAAACCCTCTTCGGCAGACGCCCCGCGACCGGCGGAACCGTCCGCGTGGGCGACCGGACCGTCACCGTCACCAGCCCCTCGGACGCGCTGGCCGCGGGCCTCGCCCTCGTCCCGGGGGACCGACGCCGACAGGCGGTGTTCCCGGTGCTCAGCGCACAGGACAACGCGCTGCTCCCGTCGGTACGCACGCTGGCCCGGCACGGGGTGCGTGCGCTGCGCGCCGAACGGCGCGTCTTCGGCGCGCTCTCCGACGCCGTGGGACTGCGCCCGGGCCGACCACGACTGCCGGCCGCCGCCTTCTCGGGCGGGAACCAGCAGAAGCTCGTCCTGGGCAGATGGATCAACGAGGCGCGCGACGTCGACGTCCTGCTCCTCGACGAGCCCACCCAGGGCGTAGACGTGGGCGCCCGCCAGGAGATCTACCAGGTGGTGTCCTCGCTGGCCGAACAGCGCGGCACCGCCGTGCTGTTCGCCTCCGGCGACCCCGAGGAGATCGTCGCGCTCGCCCACCGCTGCCTGATCGTCTCCGCCGGCCGGGTCGTCGGCGAGCTGACCGGCGTCGGGATCACCGAAGCCGCCCTGCTCTCGGCCGTCCACGAAGCACACCCCACGACCTCCCCGAGCCCGGAAGGAGCGGCATGACCACCGCGTCCACCACCACCGCGTCCACCGACCGTCTCCTGCCGACGCCCCGCGCACTGGCGGACGGCGGGCTGAACGCCGTACGGCGGCATCCGCTGCTCCTCGTCCTCGCCGTCATGGTGCTGGGCTTCCAGATGTCGACCGGCAGCTTCCTGGACGCGGGCAACCTGCGCGGCATCGCCACCGACGCCGCCACCCTCGCCATCGTGGCCGTGCCGCTGGCCCTGCTGGTCATCAGCGGGTACCTCGACCTCTCGGTCGGTTCCACCCTCGCCCTCGGCGGGCTGGTGGCCGGCTGGCTCGCCGGGCAGCAGCACCAGTCGCCGCTCGTCGCCGTCCTCGGCGCGCTGGCGGCGGGCGCGGCGGTCGGTGCCGTGAACGGCGTCCTGTGCTGCCGGCTGGGGCTGTCCGCGTTCATCGTGACGCTGGGCATGCTGACGGCGGTGCGCGGCTTCGCACAGCAGCTCTTCCCGCTGCCGCTGAGCGGCTTCGGCTCCGGATTCGCCTGGCTCGGCGGTTCGCGGATCGCCGGGATCGACGCACCGGTCGTCATCGCCGCGCTCGTCCTCGTGGCGGGCGCCTTGTTCCTGGCGCTCACCCCGGCCGGACGGCACGTCTTCGCGATCGGCGTCAACCGGGAGGCCGCCTACCTCTCCGGCATCGGCGTCCGCCGTACGCCGTTCGCGCTGTTCCTCGTCACGGGGGCCGCCGCCGCGCTCGCCGGGGCGATCAAGGCGTCGGTGCTGGACAGCGTCGTCGCCGGCACCTCGGGGGCCGGATTCGAACTGACCGTCCTCACCGCCGTCCTCCTCGGCGGCGTGGCGCTCACCGGCGGCTCCGGTTCCGTCTTCGGCGTCCTGCTCGGCGTGCTGTTCCTCGGCTGTCTCCAGAACGGCCTGACACTGCTGAGCGTGCCGACGTTCTGGCAGCAGATGGCCCAGGGCACCGCCCTGGTCGCGGGAGCGGCACTCGCCTTCTTCGGCCCGCGGCCCACCCGGTGACCCGCACCCCCTCACTCCGCCCCCGCCCCGAGAGGACCCACGTGAACGACAGCGCCCCCTCCCTCGTCCTGACCGGCGGCCAGGTCCTGACCGTCGACGCCGACTTCACCGTCACCGAGGGCGTGGCCGTGCGCGGCCGGGACATCGTCGCCGTCGGCAGCGACGCGGAGATGCGTGCCCTGGCCGGACCGGGCACCCGGCTCGTCGAACTCGACGGCCGGACCGTGCTGCCCGGCATCAACGACTCCCACCTCCACGGAGCCGCGTACGGCATGACCAAACCGCCCTTCGCGCTCGACGTCGGCCATCCGGCGGTCGGATCGATCGCCGACATCGCCGACACCGTCGGACGGGCGGCCCGCGCGGCCCGGCCCGGCGACTGGATCATCGGCCTGGGCTGGGACACCGGCTATCTGGCCGAGCCCCTGGCCGACCCGGGGCGCTTCCCGCACCGGCGGGACCTGGACGCGGTCGCACCCGACAACCCGGTCTGTCTGACCCACTTCTCCTCGCACCTCGTGTGGGTCAACAGCGCCGCGCTGCGCCGCTGCGGTGTCGACGCCGCCAGCGTGCCCCCGCCGGGCGGTGTCATCGACACAGACCCCGACGGCCGGCCCACCGGCATCCTGCGCGAGGCCGCCCAGGAACTCGTCAACGCCGCTCTGCCCTCGCCCACCATGGCTCAGCGCCGCCAGGCCATCCAGGGGGTGGTGCGCGAACTCCACAGCCGCGGCATCACCAGCTACACCGAGCCCGGCCTGGGCCCCGGCGGCGCCGGCTCCCTCTTCGGCGGGCTGAGCACCGACAACTGGACGGCCTACGCCGAACTCGCCGCGAGCGGAGAACTCGAAGCACGGGTCAGCGTCCTGCTGCTGCCCGCCCCGATGGGCGGCTCGGCCGACGACGTACGCAGGGGACTGGCCGAACTGCGCCGCCCCCGGACCGCGGACCCACGCCTCCTGAACGCCATCGGCGTCAAGATCTTCGCCGACGGGGTGCCGCCCAACCGCACGGCGTGGATGAACGAGCCGTACGCCGACGGCGGCCACGGAGCGCTGTGCGTGCACGGCGACACGCCCGCCCTGCGCAGCGACGAACTGCGCGAGATGATCCGCGTCGCCCATGAGGCGGGCTTCCAGCTCGGCGTGCACGTCACCGGCGACCGGGCCATCGACGAGGTCGTCGACGCCTTCGTCGCCGCGAACACCGCCGTGCCGCGCCCCGACGCCCGGCACTACGTCATCCACGGCGACTTCGTCGGCGCGCGCAGCCTCGCGAGGCTGGCCGCCCACGGCTACGGCGTCAACATGAACCCGGCCATCAAGTGGACCGTCTCCGACCTGATGGACGAGGTCGTCGGCCCCGAGCGCTCCGCCTACCAGTGGCCCGTACGGTCGGCGGTCGAGGCCGGGGTGTCCGTGTGCGCCAGTTCCGACGCGCCGATCACCGAGCCCGACTGGCGGCAGGGGGTGACCGCGATGCTGCTGCGGGAGTCCAAGGCGAGCGGCCGGCGCAGCGGCCCCGAGCAGTGCGTACCGCTGGCGCAGGCGCTGCGCTCCTACACGGTCAACCCGGCCCGACAGGACTTCGCCGAGGACTGGAAGGGGTCCGTCGAGGTCGGCAAGGTCGCGGACCTGTGCGTCCTGGACCGCCCCCTGCTGGACCAGGACCCGCACACCCTCATGGACGCGGAGGTGGACCTGACGGTGTTCGACGGCCGGATCGTGCACGAGCGCTGAGCGAGAGGCGAGAGGCCAGAGGCCAGAGGTGAGACGAGATCCGGAGGAGAAGACATGACCACAACGGACATGACCACAGGGGACATGACCACAGGGGACATGACCGCAGCGGACATGCGTACCGCGGACATGCGTACCGCACCCCGCATGCTGCTCGTCCTCAGCGAGAACTGGACGCTCACCGGCGGCCGGGCCGACCTGCCCGCGGCGATCCGGTGGGCGCGCGAGGCCGAGGACGCCGGCTTCGACGCCGTCATGGTCAGCGAGCACATCGTGCTCGGTCCGGACGCCGCCGCCGACGGCGTCATGGGCAACCCCCGCGACTACGCCCTGCCGGGCAACCAGGACCCGTTCACCCCCTGGCCCCACTCGCTGCTCCTGCTCGCCGCGATCGCCTCCGTCACCGAGCGCCTGCGCCTGGCGGCCGCCGCGGTCCTGGCGCCCCTGCGCCACCCGCTGCTGATGGCGCGGGAACTGGGCACCCTGGACCTGATCAGCGAAGGGCGGCTGCTGGTGCAGCCGACGGTGAGCTGGAGCCGGGACGAGTACGACGCCCTGGGCGTCCCCTTCGGACAGCGCGGGCGGCTGCTCGACGAACACCTCGACGTCTGGGCGAAGGCCTGGGGAGCGTCGCCGATCTCGCACGAGAGCGAGCACTACCCGTTCCGGGACGTCCACTTCGAGCCCAAGGCGTTCCGCCCCACCGGGCCACGGCTCTGGTTCGGCGGTCAGCGCCTCGGCGGACCCGTCCTGCGACGGCTCGTACGGTACGGCCACGGCTTCCATCCGCTGGGGCGGCCGGCACCGCGGGAGCTGCGGGCGCTCGCGGAGGCCATGACCGCGGCCGGCCGGGACATCGCCGACCTGGAGATGATCGGCGGCACCCGGGCGGTCTTCCCCGACGACCGCTCCACGGCGGACCTCGGCGCGGCGCTCGCCTGCGTCCCGGAACAACTGGAACAGGGCTTCACCACGTTCTGCGTCAAGCCCAACCAGTTCATCGACGACCCGACCGGCGTCGGCGCGTTCTGCCGTGAGGTGATGCGCCGCGTCGCGGCACTCACCGCCTGAGGAGGCGCCCTCCCCGTGGGCCTGTCGTTTCGTACAATTTGAGTCCGAACAACACGACGACCCACGCACCACGTGGCCGAAGGAGTGTGCCGATGCCCGGCCAGCGATCCATCGCCGAAGCCGAGAAGCTCGCCGAGGCCAAGCTCGGCGGCATCCCGTTGCGGCGGGAGCAGATGGCCGTCGTCGCCAACATCTACCGCGCCGCCTCGGCGGTGCGCCAGCACCTGGAGAACTCCGTACTGCGCGGCTCCGACCTGACGTGGACGGCGTTCGTCGTGCTCTGGGTGGTGTGGGTGTGGGGCGAGTCGGAGACCCGGCACGTCGCCGAGGAGGCCGGGATCTCCAAGGGCACGCTCACCGGCGTGTCACGGACGCTGGAGGGGCGGGGGCTGCTGCGCCGGGCCGGACACCCCGCCGACGGCAGGCTGGTCCTGCTCAGCCTCACCGACGAGGGGGAGGCGCTGATGAAGCGCCTGTTCCCGGCCTTCAACGAGGAGGAGGCCTTCGTGGCGAGCCGGCTCAGCGACGACGAGTGCCGGAGCGTCGCCGACGGGCTGCGCCGGGTCGTGCGCCAGGTCGAGGAGAAGGGCGAGGAGCGCCGTACGGCCCTGCTCGACGGCGCGGCCCCGGCCCCCCGCCGCAGCGGCCGCCGCCCGAAGGCCTGACCCCCGCCCGTCCGACCGGCCGCCCCCGTCAACCGCTCCTGTCAACCGCCCCCGTCAACCACCCGCGTCCGGCCTCGGGTTCCGTTCGGCGGGGTTCGGGGGCGGGGCGGGCAGCCGATCGGCCCACCCGCAGGCTTCTGCTCCCTCGGGAACCCCCGCCCCCGAGGGAGCGCCGCTCGCGTCAGCGGAAGTCGCGGGCGGCCCGGACCAGCGCGTCGAAGAGTCCCTGTTGCGCGGGATCCTCGTGCGCGGTGTCCTCCGGGTGCCACTGGACGGCGGTGAACCACCCTCGCGCGCCGGGGAGTTCGAGTCCCTCCACGGTGCCGTCGGCGGCTCGCGCGGTGACGGTGAGCCCCGGCGCTACGTCGCTCACCCGCTGGTGGTGGTAGCAGGAGACCTCCACCTTCTGCGCGCCGGTGGCCCGCTCCAGCAGCGTGCCGGGCCGTACCTCCACCGGGTGCACGACGTGCCGGTGGGCCCGTTCGGGGCCGCCCATGTCCTGTTCGAGCGTGCCGCCGAGGGCGACGTCGACGACCTGGAGGCCCCGGCAGATCGCGAGCAGGGGCAGGCCCGAGTCGAGGGCCCGCCGGGCGAGTTCGAGGTCGAAGGCGTCCTGGAGGTCGTCGACGTCGTAGACGCTGCCGTGGGTGTCCTCGGCGCCGTAGCGGTGCGGGGCGAGGTCGCCGCCGCCCGGCAGCAGGACGCCGTCGAAGCGGGTGAGGCGGGAGGCTACGTCGGAGTCCGCCGGGTGGATGCCCGCCGGTTCCCCGCCGGCCCGCCAGACGGCCTCGATCAGGGCGCGGGCGTTGACCTCGGCGGCGTACCGGAGCGCGGAGGTGGTGGCGGAGAAGCGGGCGGGGATGGCGATGAGCGGGCGTACGGGCGTCGTCACAGCTGGATCCACGTGGTCTTGAGTTCGGTGTACTTCTCGAGGGCGTGGGCGGACTTGTCGCGGCCGTTGCCGGACTGCTTCATGCCCCCGAACGGGACGGTCAGGTCGCCCTCCTCGTAGCAGTTGACCCAGACCGTGCCCGCCCTGAGCGCGCGCGAGACCTGGTGGGCGGTGGACAGGTCGGAGGTCCACAGGCCGGCGGCGAGGCCGTACTCGGTGGCGTTGGCCAGACGGACGGCCTCGTCGACGTCGTCGAAGGCGAGCACCGACAGGACGGGCCCGAAGATCTCCTCGCGGGCCAGCCGCATCCCCGGCTCCACCCGGTCGAAGACCGTCGGTTCCAGATAGGTGCCGCCCGTGTCGGCGAGGATCCGCTCGCCACCGGCCCGGAGCCGGGCGCCCTCGGCCAGCCCGGTGCCGACGTGGTCCCGTACGCGGTCGAGGTGGGCCTCGCCGACCAGCGCGCCCATCTCGGTGGCCGGGTCGAGGGGGTCGCCGACGCGCAGCTCCCGGGCCCGGGCCACGACCGCCTCGGTGACGCGTTCGGCGATCGAGGAGTGCACCAGCAGCCGGGAGGGGGCGGTGCACATCTCGCCCTGGTTGAAGAAGATGCCCCAGGCGGCGGTGGCGGCGGCCTTCGCCAGGTCGGGGGCGTCGGGGAGGATGATGTTGGGGGACTTGCCGCCCAGTTCGAGCCAGACGCGCTTGAGGTTGGAGTCGGCGGCGTAGTGCAGGAAGTGGCGCCCGACGGCGGTGGACCCGGTGAAGGCCAGGACGTCGACGTCGGGATGCAGCCCGAGGGCACGTCCGGCCACCGGTCCCTGGCCGTTGACCACGTTGAGCACGCCCGCGGGCAGCCCGGCCTCGGTCGCGATCCGGCCCAGCAGCAGGGCGGACAACGGTGAGTTCTCCGACGGCTTGAGCACGACCGTGCAGCCGGCCGCCAGTGCCGGGGCGACCTTCCAGCCGGCCAGCGTGAGCGGGAAGTTCCAGGGCACCACCGCGCCGACGACCCCGGCCGGCTCCCGCGTGACGAGGGCGAGCGCGTCGGGGGCGCTGTGCGGGGCCTCGTCGGTGAGCTTGTCCGCCAACTGCCCGTACCAGCGGAAGGTGTTGATGAGGGCCCGCAGCTCGATCCCGTACGCGTCGGAGACGGGCTTGCCCATCTCCAGAGTGACGGTGAGCGCGAGTTCCGTACGCCGTTCCTCGAGCAGGTCGGCGATCCGCAGCAGCGTCCGGCCGCGTTCGACGGGTGCGAGGCGCGGCCAGGGGCCGGTGTCGAAGGCGCGGCGAGCGGCGGCCACGGCGGCGTCGACCTCGGCGGCGCCTCCGTCGGCGACCCGCGCCAGCACCTGGCCGTCCCGGGGCGAGACGGCGGCGAAGGAGGATCCGCCCCCGCTCTCGGCGGCGCCGCCGATGTGGTGGGCGCCGGACGGCTCGAGGGTCTTGGCGCGGCGCAGCCACTCGTCGTGGGTGAGGTCCGGCATGCCAGGTCTTCCCTTCACGGGTCTCATTTGATGTCAAACGATATGCGCCGGCGGCTCTCCCCACAAGGCTCGGGAGCCTCGCCGCATCCGGCGGGACCCTGCGCGAGGTCTTGACGTGTACTTGACGTAGTGGCTTCATGGGAGCGCTCCCACACGCCATCCCCCACGCCCCCCACCCCTCTGCCGCCTGAGTTTCTTGGCCTCACTCCTGGAGTCGCAGTGAGAACAACAAGGAGCACGACAACGAGCACGACAAGGAGCACGAAGAGAAGCACGAGAAGAGACACGGCAACGAGTACGGACATGACGACGGGCCCGGGCCCGAGCCCGTCGCGAGCGCACCCCCTGGGCGCGCTGCTGACCAGGCTCGCGGTCCTCCTCGGCCTGGTCCTCGTGGGTGCCCTCTGCCCGGCCGCCGCCCAGGCCGAGACCCGGTCGCCCGACGCCCTCGCCACCGGCCTGCACATCAGTAACGGCCGCCTGGTCGAGAGCAACGGGAACGACTTCGTCATGCGTGGTGTGAACCACGCCCACACCTGGTATCCGGGCAGGACGCAGCAGTCCCTCGCCGACATCAAGGCGATGGGCGCCAACGCGGTGCGCGTCGTCCTCGCCGACGGCCACCGCTGGAGCGCGAACAGCGCGTCGGACGTGGCGACCGTCGTCGCGCAGTGCAAGGCCAACCGGCTCATCTGCGTACTGGAGGTGCACGACACCACCGGGTACGGCGAGGACACCGCCGCAGGCACGCTCGACCAGGCGGCCGACTACTGGATCGGCCTGAAGGACGTGCTGGCCGGCCAGGAGAACTACATCATCGTCAACATCGGCAACGAGCCCTGGGGCAACACCGATCCGGCGGGCTGGACCGATCCGACCATCGCCGCGATCAAGAAGCTGCGCAACGCCGGATTCCAGCACACGATCATGGTGGACGCCCCCAACTGGGGTCAGGACTGGCAGGGCGTCATGCGCGCCAACGCCCAGTCCGTGTACGCCGCCGACCCCACCGGCAACCTGATCTTCTCGATCCACATGTACAGCGTCTTCGACACCGCGGCGGAGATCACCGACTATCTGAACGCCTTCGTCAGCGCCCGACTCCCGATCCTCATCGGCGAGTTCGGCGGCCCCGCCGACCAGTGGGGCGATCCCGACGAGGACACCATGATGGCCACCGCCCAGCAGCTCGACCTGGGCTACCTCGCCTGGTCCTGGAGCGGGAACACCGACCCGATCCTCGACCTGACGCTCAACTTCGATCCCGCGCAGCTCAGTTCATGGGGTCAGCGCATCTTCAACGGCGTCAACGGCATCGCCCAGACCGCCGAGGAGGCCACGATCTTCGGCGGCGGCACCCCGGGAGACACCCAGGCCCCCACCGCTCCGGGCACCCCGACCGCCGCCACCGTGACGGCCACCTCCGCGACGCTCACCTGGACGGCCGCCACGGACAACGTCGGCGTCGCCGGCTATGACGTCGTACGGATCAGCGGCACCACCGAGACCGGTGTCGCCGCCTCGACCACCAACTCCGCCACGGTGACCGGCCTCACCGCGAGCACGGCGTACACCTTCGCCGTCTACGCCCGCGACGCCGCCGGGAACCGCTCCACCCGCTCCGCCTCGGTGAACGTCACCACCGGCAGCGCGCCCGCCGTGGCCTGCTCCGTCGGCTACCGCGTCGTGGGGGAGTGGCCCGGCGGCTTCCAGGGCGATATCACCCTGCGCAACACCGGCACCACCGCCATCAGCGGCTGGAAGCTCGCCTTCGCCTTCGCCGACGGCCAGACCGTCACCAACATGTGGGGCGGGACCGCCACCCAGAGCGGCGGTTCGGTGAGTGTCGTCCCCGCCTCGTACACGTCCACCGTCCCGGCCGGCGGTTCGGTCACCGTCGGCTTCATCGGCAGCAAGGGCGCGACCAACACCTCACCGACCGCGTTCACGCTCAACGGCGGCGCCTGCGCCACCACCTGACCGGCCGCTCCCGCCGACCGGCGGAGGAGGCCCGTGCCTTCGCCGGTCGCTCTCCCGGGAATCGTGTCGCGGACGGGCGCGGTCGGCGGCCCGGTCCGCGCCCGGGCGCGGGAGGTCGCGCCGGCGAGCGTCACCGGCGTGAGGGGTCCGGGGGCCGTTCCGGCTCTCCGGGCGGACATGGGCCCACCCCGTAGGGTGTGCCCATGTCCACGACGCCCCGCTGGCTCAACGCCGACGAACGACGAGCCTGGCTGGCCTACATCGACTTCTCCACCCTGCTCGCCGACCACCTCAACCGGCAGCTGCGACGCGACGCGGGTATGACACACGCCGACTACAGCGTGCTGGCCTACCTCTCCGCGGCCCCGGAAGGCACTCTCGGTATGTCCGAGCTCGCGCAGCGCCTGAAGATCACCCGTAGTCGGCTCACCCACGCGATCAACCGGCTGCGCGAGGACTCTCTCGTGGACCGCAGGGAGGACCCCGCCGACGGCCGGGGCCAGCTCGCCTTCCTCACCGACCAGGGCAGGTCCCTGCTGGAGGAGGCCGCCCCGGGGCACGTGGAGGCCGTACGGCGAGCGGTGTTCGACGTCCTCACACCCGAGCAGGTGCGCCAGTTCGCGGACATCGGCGAGGCCATCGGCGAGGCACTGGTCCGGGCCGAGAGCACCGAGGCCGACCCCGCGGCGCTGCCCTGGCGACGCCGCTAGCGAGGCGGGCGACTTCGCCCGGACCGGCTGGTCCACCCGGTCCGGCTGTCCGGCCGGTCCACCCGGTCCGGGTGATTCGGGTGGTCCGAGGTGGCCCGACGGGGCCTGACCGGCTCACGGAATCGCCGATCGTCACAAGGAATCGGTGACGGATCGAGAAGAACCGGCCGACGGTCCGTACCTGGGGGTACCGGGGGGCCGCCCGTCCCTCCGACCACGCCAACGATCCTAGGGACGTACCTCGTGAACGCAACCGCCGCCATCGGCGTCACCGGCCTCGGCGTGATGGGCCGCAACCTCGCGCGCAACTTCGCCCGCAACGGTTACACCGTCGCCGTCCACAACCGTTCCGCCGGCCGCACCCGCGCGCTCGTCGAGGAGTTCGGCCACGAGGGCGCGTTCGTCCCCGCCGAGTCGGCCGCGGACTTCGTGGCCGCGCTCGAACGTCCCCGCCGACTGATGATCATGGTGCAGGCGGGCGCGGTCACCGACGCGGTCATCGACGAGTTCGCCCCGCTGCTCGAGCCCGGCGACATGATCATCGACGGTGGCAACGCCCACTACGCCGACACCCGCCGCCGCGAGGAGTCCCTGCGCGAGCGCGGTCTCCACTTCGTCGGCGCCGGCGTCTCCGGCGGCGAGGAGGGCGCGCTGAACGGGCCGGCCGTCATGGTCGGCGGCTCGACCGAGTCGTACGACGTCCTCGGCCCCATGTTCGAGTCCATCAGCGCGAAGGTCGGCGGCGAGCCCTGCGCCACGCACATCGGCACCGACGGCGCCGGGCACTTCGTCAAGATGGTGCACAACGGCATCGAGTACGCCGACATGCAGCTCATCGCCGAGGCGTACGACCTGCTGCGCCAGGTCGCCGGCTACACCCCGGCGGAGATCGCCGACATCTTCCGCACCTGGAACGAGGGCCGGCTCGGCTCCTACCTCATCGAGATCACCGCCGAGGTCCTCGCCCACACCGACGCCACCACCGGCCTGGCGTTCGTCGACATCGTCGCCGACGCCGCCGGTCAGAAGGGCACCGGCCGCTGGACCGTGCAGACCGCCCTGGACCTGGGCTCCCCGGTCACGGCCATCGCGCAGGCCACCTTCGCGCGCGCCGCCTCCGGCCAGAGCGCGCTGCGCGCCGCCTACGCCGGACTCCCCGGCGGCACCACGCCCCCGCTCAGCCGCACCGAGGCCACCCGCTTCACCTCCCAGGTCGAGCACGCCCTGTACGCCTCGAAGGTCATCGCCTACGACCAGGGCTGGAAGATGATCCAGGACGCGGCCGGCGAGTTCGGCTGGAAGATCGACCTGGGCGCGGTCGCCCGGATCTGGCGCGGCGGCTGCATCATCCGCGCCACGTTCCTCGACCGCATCCGCGCCGCGTACGCCGCCGACCCGGACCTGGTCAGCCTGCTCGGCGAGATGGAGTTCGCCATGGAGATCACGGACGCGCAGGTGCCCTGGCGGGAGACGGTGGCCTCCGCCGCCCGTCGTGGGATCCCCGTGCCCGCCTTCTCGGCCGCGCTCGCCCACTACGACACCCTGCGCGCGGAGCGGCTGCCGGCCGCCCTTCTCCAGGGCCAGCGGGACTACTTCGGCGCCCACACCTACCAGCGCACCGACCGTCCCGGCGCCTTCCACACCCACTGGGCCGAGGCCGACCGTCCGGAGACGTCGGCCTGACATACGGGAGTGGGGCGCCCTCGGCCCAGGGCGCCCCACTCCTTCTGCCGGTCGTCGGTCTCAGACGCCCGTCGCCGGGTACGTCGGGTACTCCACCCCGGAGACGTGCTGGACGACGCGGACGACCTGGCAGGAGTAGCCGAACTCGTTGTCGTACCAGAGGTAGAGGATGGCGTTGTCGCCGTCGACCTTGGTGGCGCCGGCGTCGATGATCGAGGCGTGGCGCGAGCCGATGAAGTCCATCGAGACCGCGTCCGGCGCCGTGGTGAAGTCGATCTGGCGCTTGAGCGGCGAGGTCAGGGACACCTCGCGGAGGTGATCGAGGACCTCCTCGCGGGTGGTCTCCCGGCCGAGCCGCAGGCTGAGGATCGCGATCGAGACGTCCGGCACCGGCACGCGGATCGAGCTGCCGGTGATCGGCGCCTTGAGGTCGGGCAGCGCCTTGGCGACGGCCGAGGCGGCGCCGGTCTCGGTGATGACCATGTTCAGCGGCGCCGAACGGCCGCGACGGTCGGCCTTGTGGTAATTGTCCAGCAGGTTCTGGTCGTTGGTGAACGAGTGGACGGTCTCCACGTGGCCGCGCAGCACGCCGTACTCGTCGGCCATCGCCTTCAGCGGCGGGACGATCGCGTTGGTGGTGCAGGACGCGCAGGACAGGATCTGCTCGTCCGGCTTGATCGTGTCGTGGTTGACGCCGTGGACGATGTTCGGCACGTCGCCCTTGCCGGGCGCGGTCAGCACGACCTTGTCGATGCCCGGCCGCAGGTGTCCGGAGAGGCCCTCGCGGTCGCGCCACTTGCCGGTGTTGTCGATCAGGATGGCGTTGCGTACGCCGTACTGCGTGTAGTCGACCTGGCTCGGGTCGTCGGCGTAGATCACCGTGATCTCGTTGCCATTGGCGATGATCTTGTTGTTGGCCTCGTCGACCGTGATCGTGCCCTGGAACTGGCCGTGCACCGAGTCGCGGCGCAGCAGGGACGCGCGCTTGACGAGATCCTGCTCGCCGCCGCCGCGCACCACGATGGCGCGCAGTCGCAGGCCGTTGCCGGAGCCGGACTTCTCGATGAGCAGCCGGGCGACGAGCCGGCCGATGCGGCCGAAGCCGTACAGGACGACGTCGCGCGGCTCACGTCGGTCGATCTTGTTCGCGCCGGTGGCGCCGGCGACGGCCTCGGCGGTGAACTCCGCCACCGACAGACCGCGGTCGTCGGTCCGGTAGGTCGCGGCGAGCATGCCGATGTCGATCTGCGAAGGGCCGAGGTCGAGCGCGGTGAGCGCATCGAGGAACGGCAGCGTCTCGGTGACCGAGAGCTCCTCGCCGGCGATCTGGCGGGCGAACCGGTGGGTCTTGAGGATGCTGACCACCGACTTGTTCACCAGGGAGCGGCTGTGCAGCAGGACGGTCACGTCCCGCTCGCGGTGCAGCTTCCCGATCATCGGGATCATCGACTCCGCGATCTCCTCGCGGTTCTTCCAGTTGGTGAACGAATCGTCGTTGAGCGTCACGGGCCTATCTTTCGAGCTAGGTGGCGCTCATATGCTAACCCTGTGGTCGTTCGATCATTCAAGCGGGCCCGCGCTCAGCTGTGCACCCCGGGGCGAGACGCCTGTCAGGGGCGGGGTTCCAGGTGTCGGTCGGTCCGCCCCTGGGCGGCGGCCGGCGTCGGGCGTCCTCCCGGTCGACGGGCAGGTCGGCGGCCGGCACCTCCCGGAACGCGGAGACCGATTCCCTCGTCGCGGGGCGCCGCCCCCGCGTGATCGACTCGTGCGGCTCGGTGCGCGCGGCGGTCGCGCCCCAGTTGCCCGCGGGGGATTGAGCGTCTGCCGGTCGGGTACGCGTGGCCGGACCGCCGCTACCGGCCGCTACCAGGGGAGACCGTCATGGAGACACCCGCGCACGACCGCATCGACAACCCCGCCGCGCTGGCGCTGGACGCGCTGGCCAGGGACACCGAGGACACCGCCGCACTGGACACGCTCGCGCAATGCGACGTCCTCGTGCCCGTGCCCGACGACGCCATGGACGAGGACATCACCAACCCGACCACGGTCGCGCTGCCCGTCCTCGAGCAGCCCGGTGGCGCGCCCGTGGTGCCCGTGTTCACCTCCGAACCGGAGATGGCGGACCTGCTCCCGGAGGTCGCCCGCTACCGGCTCGTGCCCCTCGGCGCGCTCGCCGCGCAGTGGCCGACCACCGACCTGTCCCTCTCGATCGACGCGGCCGGCGACCATCCGCTGACGCTCACGTCGGAAGGGGTGCGCACCCTGCTGGCCCGCTGACGCACGGACGCTTTCCCGGATCGGGGCTCCCCCGCAGGCCGGGGGAGCCGGGCAGGTCTAGGACTCGGCCAGCATCCGGCCGAGCACCGCCCGCTGGAGCGGCAGCACCTCGGTGTGCAGGTCGCGGCCCTTGCGGGTGAGGGCGACCCACACCCCGCGCCGGTCCTCCACGCAGACGGACCGCTCCACCAGGCCTTCCTTCTCCAGGCGGCCGATGAGGCGGGACAGCGCGCTCTGGCTGAGGTGCACCCGTCCGACGAGGTTCTGCACCCGGCACTGGTCGCCCTCCCGGGGCGCTTCGGCGGCGAGGATGTCGAGCACTTCGAAGTCGCTCGCTCCGAGGCCGTGCGGGTGCAGCGCCCGATCGATCTCGCACATCGTGCGCGCGTGCACCGACAGGATGTCCCGCCACCGCTCCTCGAGGCCCGCCCCGGCCGTCTTTGCTGCCATACCCGCACGGTAACACCAAAACGGCGATTCATTGAGTGTGCAACTAGTGCGGGTGCAAGCGGTTCCGCCGACGCCTCAGGCGGCCGGATCCTGGAGCAGCCCCACCAGGTTGCCGTCCGCGTCCTTCACGAAGGCGACGAGCCTGCCGCCGCCGACGTCCTGCGCGTCCTGAAGCAGCTCCGCCCCCGCGGCCACCAGCGCCGTGAGCCGCTCGCGCAGGTCCGTGACATGCCAGTACGGAACCGGTCCGGTCATGCCCTTGGCGTGTCCGTTCGGGTCGAGACCGACGTCCTGTCCGGCGGCCTTGTAGCCGACGTAGTAGGGCTCGTCGGCGTAGGGCTCGACCTCCAGCAGCACGCTGAACAGGGCCTTCGCCCGGGCGAGATCCTTGACGGGGTAGATGATCGTCTGCAGGCCGGCGGTCATGGCGTTCTCCTCGGTGAGGTGCGGTGCGCGGGAACGGGTCCGTGTTCCCGCACCACTCACGCTAGGCCGGGGAGCGCCGGACGGCTTCTCCGATCCTGACCGGTTCGGCGCGCACCGCCCCGGTCCGCTACGTCGACTCCCGCTTCACCAGCTCCGTCGGCAGGATCACCGCCGCCGGGTCCTCGCCCCCTATCTGGGCGAGCAGCACCCGGACCATCTCGTTGCTGATCCGGTCCCAGGGCTGACGGATGGTGGTGAGCGAGGGACTGGCCGCGGTCGCCGCCGGGGAGTCGTCGAAGCCGCCGACCGAGACGTCCTCGGGCACCCGCCGGCCCGCCCGGTGCAGGGTCGTCAGCACGCCCTGTGCCATCAGGTCCGACGCGACGAACACCGCGTCGAGGTCCGGTGCCTGCGCCAGCAGCCGCTCGGCGCCCGCCTCACCGCTGGCCCGGCTGTAGTCACCGGAGACCACGATCCGCTCGTCGTACTCGACGCCCGCCTCGGCGAGCACCTCCCGGTAGCCGGCGAGCCGCTCCACACCGCCGGGGGTGTCCAGCGGGCCGGTGACCACGCCGACCCGCCGGCGGCCCTGCGCCAGCAGATGGCGCACCATGTCCCGGGCGCCGTCGCGGTCGTCGGCGGCCACGTAACTCACCTTGGACCCGATCCCGATCGGCTTGCCGCACGCGACCAGCGGGACGCCCGCCTCGCGCAGCTCCGTGGCGATCGGGTCCCCGGAGTGGCTGGAGACCAGCAGCACCCCGTCGACATGCCCGGCGGTGATGTACCGCGTGATGCGCCGCCGCTCGTCCTCGGTCCCGGCCAGCATCAGCAGGAGGGGGATGTCGTGCGCTGCCAGCGCCTGCGTGCAGCCGCGCAGCAGGACGTTGAAGTTGGGGTCCTCGAAGAACCGCTCCTGGGGCTCGGTCAGCAGGAAGCCCACCGAGTCGGAGCGGCCGGTGATCAGGGAGCGGGCGTGCCGGTTCACGACGTAGCCCGTTCTGCGGATGGCGGCGTTGACCGCCTCGGCCGCGGTGGGGCTCACGTAGTGTCCACCGTTGAGCACGCGCGAGACGGTGCCTCGTGAGACTCCCGCCTCCCGTGCCACGTCGTGGATGGTCGGCGGTCTGCGGCGGCCCCCCGCACCATTGTTCATGGTCATGACTTTACGGCTCCGGACAGCAGATCCAGGCTCCAGAACCGCTGAATGACCAGGAACAGCGCCACCAGCGGGATCACCGCCAGGAACGCTCCGGTGATCACCAGCGTGTACAGCGCCGGGGTGTTGGCGCCCTGTTCGAGGAGCGTGAACAGGCCGAGCGTGATCGGGAACCTCTCGTCGTCGCTGAGCATGATGTACGGCAGCAGGAAGTTGTTCCAGATGGCCACGAACTGGAACAGGAACACCGTCACCATGCCGGGCACCATCATCGGCAGCGCGACCCTGGTGAAGATCCGCCACTCGCCGGCCCCGTCCATCCGGCCCGCCTCCACCACGTCGCTCGGCACGGCCGCGGCCGCGTAGATGCGCGCGAGGTAGACCCCGTAGGGGGAGAGGATCTGCGGCAGCAGCACGGACCAGTAGGAGTCCGTGAGGTCCACCTTCGCCATCAGCAGGTACTGGGGGATGGCGAGGATGATCGGCGGCATCAGCACGCCCGCCAGCAGCACGTTGAACAGCGTCTCGCGGCCCCGGAAGCGGTACGTCGCCAGCGCGTAGCCGCTGAACGCCGACACACATGTCGACAGCAGCGCGCCGAGAACGGCGTACAGAGCGGAGTTGGCCATCCACTGCCAGTAGATGCCGTCGCGGTAGGCGTTGAGGTCGTGCACGTTGTCGGTGAAGCCGCTGCCCGGCAGGAACGTGAACGTCGAGAACAGCTCACTGCCGGACTTGGTGGACGCGATCACCACCCAGGCCACCGGGAGCAGGCAGTAGACCGCACCGAGCAGCAGCGTGAGCGTCGGCACCAGCGCGATCCTGCCGCGCAGCGGCGGACGGCCCCGGGACGCACCGGTGGTGCCGGCCGCGGAGGGGGCCTTGTGGACGGCAAGAGAACTCATCGTGCTGCTCCTTGACGGGCGTCCTGCTTGTTACGACGGTTCGCGGCCCGCAGGAAGCCGAAGGACAGCACCAGCGTGGCGAAAGCGATGATCACGGCCTCCGCGGCCGCCTGGTAGATGTCGCCCGTGCCGAACGCGTCCCGGTACACCTTCATCAGCGGACTCCAGGTCGTCGACACGGAGTTGGTGAGCGGCTTGAGGGTGGTCGGCTCGTTGAAGACCTGGAGCGTGGCGATGATCGAGAAGAAGAAGGTCAGCACCAGCGAGGGCGCCACCATCGGGATCTTGATCCGCAGCGCGATCTGCGCCGGGGTGGCGCCGTCCAGCTTCGCCGCCTCGTACACCTCGACCGGGATGGCCTGCAACGAGGTGTAGATGACGATCATGTTGAAGCCGGTGCCGCCCCAGACCGCGATGTTCGACAGGGCGAGGTACAGCGGACCGCCGTCCAGCAGGTCCGGCTGCGGCATGCCCAGCTTCTCCAGCACGAAGTAGAACGGGCTGACGTCCGGCAGATAGAGGAAGCCCCACAGCAGCGCCGCCACGACGCCGGGGATGGCGTACGGCAGGAAGATCGCGAGCCGGGTGAACGGGGCGAGCCGCACCTTCTCGGAGTCGAGCATCAGCGCGAACAGCAGCGCCAGGCCCAGCATCACCGGGACGACGATGCAGCCGTAGCCGAGGACGCGCAGCGCGCCGTCGAGCAGCTCGCTGTCGGTGAAGGCGGCGGTGTAGTTCTCGAAGCCGGCCCAGATCTCCTTGCGCGCACCCGATCCCAGGCCGAGGCCGGAGACGTGCACCTTGCGGAAGCTGAGCCACACCGCGTACCCGATGGGCAGCGCGAAGAACAGGGCGAAGAGGATCGTCGCGGGGAGGAGGAAGGCGTACGGGGCCCCCTTGACCCCGTACGACCTCCGGCGTGCGATGGTCACTCGGAGACCTCGAAGCCCTGCTTCTTGAGGTCGGCGACCGTGTCCGCCTGCATCTTGGCCAGGGCGGCGGAGAAGTCCGACTTGTCCTTCGCGGCGGCGCCGAACGCGTCCTTGAAGGTCGTGTAGGCGACGTTCACGTTCGGGCCCCAGGCCGACGGCGCCGTGGTCTTGGCGATCTTGGCGGCCGTGGTGTAGAAGTCCGCCTGGTTCGAGAAGTAGTCCGGCGGGGTGGTGAAGGCGCCGCTGAGCTGGGCGGAGGTGGAGGCCGGGTAGATGCCGCTCTCCTTGGCCAGGGCGTTGAGGGCGTCGCCGTCGGTGTTCAGCCAGGCGGCGAACTTGGCGGCGGCCTCCTTGTGCTTCGAGTCCGTCGTCACGGCCGTGGAGGATCCGCCCCAGCTGCCGGTGACGTTGTCGCTGTTCGACCACTGGGGGAGCGGGGCCATGGCCCACTTGCCCTTGGTGTCGGGCGCGGCGGTGGTCAGGGTGCCCGGAGCCCAGACCGCGGAGACCCAGGCGATCTGCTTGCCGGTGTTGAGCGCCTTGTTCCAGGCCGGCGTGTACATCGGCTGGTTGTCGATGGCGCCCTCCTTGACGAGGCCGCCCCAGAAGTCGGCGACCTTCTCGGTGGCCGCGTCGTCGATGCCGACGTTCCACTTGTCGCCTGAGGTGGTCCACCACTTGGCGCCGGCCTGCTGGGCGAGGCCCGCGAAGAGGCCGGAGTCGTTGGCGGAGAAGGTGGTGAGGTCCGTGTCCGGCGCCTTCTCCTTCAGCGCGCGGGCGGTCGCCGCGAACTGCTCCCAGGTCGTCGGGACCGTCAGGCCGTACTTCTTGAAGAGGTCCGCGCGGTAGTAGAACATCATCGGGCCGATGTCCTGCGGCACCGCGTACACGGCGTCCGTGCCCAGCGTCGTCTGCTGCCAGACACCGTCGGCGAACTTGGCTTTCGCGTCGCCGACGTTCTTCGCTATGTCCGCCAGCGCGTCATTGCTGACCAGCGTCGGCAGCGCCTGGTACTCGGCCTGGACCAGGTCGGGGGCCTTGCCGGCCTTGTGCGCGGTGAGGATCTTGGTGACCAGCGTGTCGCCGGACGCCTGCTTCTTCACCGTGACGGTGATCTGGTCCTTCTTGCCCTGTCCCTTGTTCCACAGGTCCACGACCTTGTCCATGCCGGGCGTCCACGTCCAGTACGTGAGCGAGACCGGACCGGACTCGGCGCTGTCCTCGTCGGACGAGCCGCAGGCGGTGAGTGCGGTGGCGCCGAGGGCGACGGCGAGGGCGGCAGCCGCACTTCTGACAACGAGCCGCCGGCGCTTCGTGTTGGGCATGGATCTCTCCCCTGACCTGGGTTCTCGCCCGGTGCGAAAACCTGCCATGCGACCGCATGGGCGGGCTCCTCGCCCGTCGCGAGAAGCTCCCATGCTGTCTGTGAGCGTTCACAGTAGAGAAACATCCCGGACACTTGTCAATGGTTGTTGCTGTGCGGTTATGTTGGGCTCAGAACGCCGCCGATGTGTGTGCACGTTCCCAAATGATCGATTAAACGGGAGACATCCATGCCGGAGACCAACCCCAAGGGCCTCACCAGGCTCGCCTTCGGTGGGGACTACAACCCCGAGCAGTGGCCGGAAAGCGTCTGGCAGGACGACGTCCGGCTGATGCGCGAGGCCGGCGTCACCATGGTGAGCGTCGGGATCTTCTCCTGGGCCCTGCTGGAGCCCTCGCCCGGCGCGTACGACTTCGGCTGGCTGGACCGCGTCATCGACCTGCTGCACGACAACGGCATCCGCGTCGACCTGGGCACCCCCACCGTCGCGCCGCCGGTCTGGTTCTACCGTGAGCACCCCGAGGCGCTGCCCGTGACCCCCGAGGGCACGCGCTACGAGTTCGGCTCCCGCGCCGCGATCTGTCACAGCAACGCGGACTACCGCGCCGCCGCGGCGAACATCACCACGCGCCTCGCCGAGCGCTACGGCGACCACCCCGCGCTGGCGATGTGGCACGTGCACAACGAGTACGGCGTGCCCGTCTCCGCCTGCTACTGCGACTCCTGCGCCGCCCACTTCCGCCGCTGGCTGGAGACGACGTACGGCACGGTCGACGCGGTCAACGAGGCCTGGGGCACCGCCTTCTGGGGCCAGCGCTACGCGAGCTTCGAGGACGTCAACCCGCCGCGCGCCACCCCGACCGTCGGAAACCCGGGGCAGGCGCTGGACTACAAGCGGTTCGCCGACGCCACCATGCGCGAGAACTTCCGCGCGGAGCGCGACATCCTGCACCGCCTCGCGCCCGGCGTCCCGGTGACGACCAACTTCATGACCGCCCTCAGCCAGTGCGACTCCGTCGACTACTGGGCCTGGGGCCGCGAGGTCGACATCGTCACCAACGACCACTACCTGATCACCGACGGCCGCCGCACCCACGTCAACCTGGCTATGGCCGCGGACCTCACCCGCTCCGTCGCCGGCGGCGCCCCCTGGATCCTCCTGGAGCACTCCACCTCGGGCGTCAACTGGCAGCCCCGCAACCCCGCCAAGGCCCCCGGCCAGATGGCCCGCAACTCCCTCGGCCACGTGGCCCGCGGCTCCGAGGGCGCCATGTTCTTCCAGTGGCGGCAGTCCCGGCGCGGCGCCGAGAAGTTCCACTCGGCGATGGTCCCGCACGGCGGCACCGACACCCGCGTGTGGCGCGAGGTCGTCGAACTCGGCGCCTCCCTCGACTCGCTGGGCACGATCCGCGGCACCCGCACCGAGGCCGACGTGGCGGTCCTGTGGGACTGGCACTCCTGGTGGGCGCAGAACCTCGGCTGGCGGCCCAGCGAGGACGCCGACCCGCGAGAGCGCGCCGACGCCTTCTACGAGGCCCTCTTCGACCGCCACCTCACCGTCGACTTCGCCCACCCCGAGGCCGACCTCTCGCCCTACCCGCTGGTCGTGGTGCCCGCCCTGTACCTGATGACGGAAGCGGCCGGGAACAACCTCACGGAGTACGTCGCGAACGGCGGCACCGTGGTCGTGTCGTACTTCTCCGGCATCGTCGACGAGCACGACGCCGTCCACGAGGGCGCCTACCCCGGCGCGCTGAGGGACGTACTGGGCCTGACGGTCGAGGAGTTCTCGCCGCTGCTCCAGGGCGGGAGCGTGCGCGTCACCGGCCCCGACGGCGGTGAGCTCACCGGCGACGTGTGGACGGAGTTCGTGGTGCCGCGCGGCGCCGAGACCGTCTGGAGCTACGCCGACGGCCTCACCGCGGGCCACCCCGCCGTCACCCGGCACCGGCACGGCGAGGGCACCGCCTGGTACGTCTCCACCCGCCTCGGCCGCGAGGGCCTGGACGCGCTGCTCGCCCGGGCCGCCGAAGACGCGGCGATCGCCCCGCGCGCCGACCTGCCGTACGACGTGGAGGTCGTGCGCCGCTCCGGCGAGACGGGCAGTTACCTCTTCGCGATCAACCACACCGCCACCGACGCCAAGGTGCCGCTGGACACCCCCGGCACCGAACTGCTGACGGGCGAACGCGCCGCGGGCCGCCTCGCGGTCCCGGCGGGAGCCGTGCGGGTCGTGCGACTCGACGGCTGAGCCGACTCCCCCTCCGCCCGTGGAGCCGCGAGCCGCGGGCGGAGGGGGCCCCTCACCCCACGAGGGAACCCCATCCATCACGTCGAAGGGACGACGGACGACGATGTTCCATCCCAGACGCACGCTCAGAACCCTGCTGCTGCCACTCGCCGCAGGACTCGCTCTCACCGTCCTGCCCGCGCAGACCGCGCAGGCGGCCACCACGCTCACCAACGGCGGCTTCGAGACCGACGGCGCCGGCACCGCGACGCCGTCCGGCTGGTCCACGTACTCGGCGGCCGGGCAGACCGCCGCCTCCTTCACCGAGTCCGGTGGCCACGCGGGCAGTTACCGCCTCTCGCACTACTCGGCCTCCGCCTACAAGGTCGAGACGTACCAGTACCTGTCCGGGCTCACCAACGGCACCTACAAGCTCACCGCCTGGGTGCGCTCCGGCGGCGGCCAGAACTCCGCGTACCTCGCGCTGAAGAACTGCGGCAGCGCCGAGCAGCGCACCGCCATCCCGGTCTCCTCCAGCGGCTGGATCCGCATCGTCACCTCCATCGCGGTGACGAACAACCAGTGCACCATCAGCGTCAACTCCGACGCCAACGCCGGAAACTGGATCAACGTCGACGACCTGACCTTCACGTCGGGCTCCACCGGCCTGTCCATCAAGGGATCGGACGTGTCGTCGCTCATCAAGAGCGAGGCACTCGGCGGCGTCTACAAGAACAGTTCCGGCACCACCCAGGACGCGCTCGCCGTCCTGAAGAACGCCGGACAGAACTACGCGCGCCTGAAGGTCTGGGTGAACCCCGCCGACGGCTACAACAACAAGGCGCGGGTCCTGGCGGCGGCCAAGCGCATCAAGGCGCAGGGCACGAAGCTCCTGGTGGACTTCCACTACTCGGACACCTGGGCCGACCCGGGGGCGCAGACCGTGCCCGCCGCGTGGGCCGGGCACTCCTACAGCCAGCTGAAGACGGACGTCTACAACCACACCTACGACGTCCTCAACGCCCTCAAGGCGCAGGGCACCACCGCGGACATGGTGCAGGTCGGCAACGAGATCAACGGCGGCATGCTGTGGTCCACGGGCTCCACCGCCAACTGGTCGCAGCTCGCCGGACTGCTCAACTCCGGCTACGACGCCGTCAAGGCGGTCAACTCCGGGACGACCGTGGCGCTGCACCTCGCCAAGGGCGGTGACCTGGCCGGCACCCGCTGGTGGTTCGACAGCGCCGTCTCCAACGGGGTGAAGTTCGACGTCATCGGCCTGTCGTACTACGGGTACTGGCACGGCACGCTCGCCGACTTCCAGACCACCCTCGACGACGCCGCCTCCCGCTACGCCAAGCCGGTGTACGTCGCCGAGACGGCGTACCCCTTCCGGCTGGACAGCGAGGACTCGACCGAGAACATCATCGACCTCTCGAGCGAGCTGGTGTCCGGCTACCCGGCGACCGTCGCCGGCCAGACCCGGTGGATGAACGACGTGGCGAGCATCGTGGAGGCCGTTCCGAACGGCCGTGGACTCGGCGTCTTCTACTGGGAGTCCACCTGGACCGCCGTCACCGGCAACGGCTGGGATCCGACCGACGCCGGCTCCGGCAACGGCTGGGAGAACCAGGCCCTGTTCGGCTACGACGACAAGGCCCTGTCCTCCATGTCGTGGTTCAGCCACCGCTGATCCGCCCTCCCTCTCCGTAAGCAGGGGCCCGGCCGCACCGCGCGGCCGGGCCCCTGCCCGTCTCCCCGGCGACTCGTCCGAACACCCTTGTGTGGCAAGGGTGTTCGATCCCGGCCAAGGCTTGCGGAGTGCGGGACACGGCGGCCCCGGCTGCGGAACAGTGGGGAGACGCGGTACCGAGGGAGCGCGACCGCAGGGACGGAGGGGACGACGATGCTGAGGACTCCCGTGGGTGAGAGGCGACTGGAAATCCTGGAGTGGCTGAAGGAGCCGGCCCGGCACTTCCCGCCGCAGCGGCACGGCGACCTCGTCGAGGACGGCGTCACGGCGGACGTCGTCGCGGCGAAACTGGGTGTGCGCCGGCAGGTGGCCGGCACCCACCTCAGCCTGCTCGCCGGCATCGGTCTGCTGCGCGCCAAGCGCATCAGGCGCCGCACCTACTACCGGCGTGACGAGATGCGCATCGCCGAAGTGGCGCGGATGTTCGAGAAGGGGTGGTAGGGGACTTCGGGAAGGGGCGGCAGAGGACGGAGGGTCCACCCTCCGGAAAGGCCCGGCAAAAGACCACGGCCACGACCTGTCCCCGCCGTGCCCGCCTGCGAGGATGGCCGCCTCCTCAAGGAAGGGCGGCCCATATGGACCGTCGGACGCCTCTCGTCCCCCTCAGGTACATCACTCTCCCCGGGCACGGCCCCGAAGACGTCGTCGCCGACGCCAGAGGGCGGGTGCTGACCGGGGTGTCGGACGGGCGGATCCTGCGTGTCGACGGTCTGGACGACCCGCCCGCGGCTCGTGTCGAGCACATCGCCGAGATCGGCGGCCGGCCGCTCGGCCTCGAAGTCCTCCCGGACGGCGACCTGTTGGTGTGCTGCGCCGACGGCGCGCTGCTGCGCGTCGACCCCGAGGGCCGCACCGGAAACGTCCGCGTCCTGACCGAGTCGGCGGCGGGGGAGCGGCTGCGCTTCTGCAGCAACGTCGTCGCGCTGCCCGACGGCACCGTCTACTTCACCGTGTCCAGTCGGGTCCACCCCTTACGGGACTGGATGGGCGACCTCGTCGAACACACCGGCACCGGCCGCCTGCTGCGGCTGGAACCCGGCGCCCGCGAGGCCGAAGTGGCCCTGGAGGGACTCCAGTTCGCCAACGGTCTCGCGCGCGGCGCCGACGACTCCTTCCTGATCGTCGCCGAGACCGGCGCCCGCCGCCTCACCCGCTACCAGCTCACCGGCCCCCGGGCCGGCCTGGCCGAGCCCCTCGTCGAGCGGCTGCCGGGGTTCCCGGACAACCTGTGGCGCGGCGCGCCCGACGGCCCGGTCTGGGTGGCGCTGGCCGGCCCGAGCGTCCCCCCGCTCGACCTCCTGCATCGCGCGGGCCCCGCCGTACGCCGCCGCGCCGCCCGCCTCGCCCTGAAGGCGCCGTACCGTCCGTCGGGCACGGCGGGGGTGCTGGCGGTCGACGACGACGGCCGGATCGTGCACCACCTCACCCACCGCCGCTCCGGCTTCCGCATGGTCACCAGCGTCTGCGAGACCGGCGGCCGACTGGTCCTGGGCAGCCTCTGGGAGCGGGGCATCGCGGTCTGCGAGGCGCCCCTGACCAAGTGAGACGGCGTTACGCTGATGCCCGGTCGTGATCACTCCGACGAGACGGGATGCTCCGGCCGGGGCAGGAGACGTACGACATGACAGCTCCGGAGGCCGGGAGCCTCCGTACCGGCGCAGCGCGCGGGGCCACCGGGACGAATCAGCTCCCGGTGGTCGCCGTGGTGGCCGTCGGCGGCGGCATCGGGGCCGCCGCCCGCTACGCGGCTTCCCTCCTGTGGCCCACGCAGACCGGCGGATTCCCCTGGACGACCTTCTGGGTGAACGTCGTCGGCTGCGCGGTGATCGGCGTCTTCCTGGTGGTGGTCACCGAGGCGGTGACCACCCACCGGCTGGTGCGGCCGTTCTTCGGCACCGGTGTGCTGGGCGGGTTCACCACCTTCTCGACGTACGCCGTCGACATCCGGCAGCTGTTCGGCGAGGACCGTCCCGGCACGGCCCTGGCCTATCTCGCCGCGACCCTGTGCGCGGCGCTCCTCGTGGTCTGGCTGGCGGCCACGGCGACCCGCCACGTTCTCCGGTGGAGGCAGCGATGACGAGACTGACCGGCAGTGCCCTGCGACTCACCGTGTTCGTCGGCGAGAACGACACCTGGCACCGCAAGCCGCTGTACACGGAGATCGTGCACCGTGCCCACGCGGCCGGTCTCGCGGGCGCCAGCGTCTTCCGCGGCATCGAGGGCTTCGGCGCCTCCTCGCTGATCCACACCTCCCGGCTGCTCTCGCTCAGCGAGGACCTGCCGGTCGCGATCGTCGTGGTGGACACCGAGGAGCGGGTGCGGGCCTTCCTGCCCGAGCTCGACGAGCTGGTCACGGAGGGCATGGTCACCCTCGATCCCTGCGAGGTCATCCGGTACGTCGGCCGAGGCAGAAGCCGGGCCGGGAACCAGGACGGGAGCCGGGTCGGGAACCAGGACGATCCGGACATGAAGGGTAAGAAGTCGTTGTGAACTGGCTGGTGGTCGTCGTCGGCGGCATGATCGGCGCCCCGCTCCGCTACCTGACCGACCGCGCGGTGCAGGCCCGGCGCGACTCGCTGTTCCCCTGGGGCACCTTCGTCGTCAACATCAGCGGCTGCCTGATCCTGGGCACCCTGACCGGCGCCGCCGCCGTCGGTTCCGACCTGCGGTTGTTCCTGGGGACGGGATTCTGCGGAGCGCTGACGACGTACTCGACGTTCTCGTACGAGACACTGCGGCTGACCGAGACCGGCGCGGGCCTCTACGCCGCCGCCAACGCCGTCGCGAGCGTGGTGGTGGGTCTCGGGGCCGCGTTCGCCGGCGTCGCGGCCGGCCAGTGGGCGTGGTCATAGGCGGTCCGGCCGGTACCGCGCCTGGTAGGACTGTGTACGACACCGGAGCGTCTACAACGCTGTCGACCGATTCGTCTCCTCAGAACTGGATTCCATGAGCGCCATCTCCGTCGGCCAAGCCGTCGTCCTCGGAGCCGTCGAGGGAGTGACCGAGTTCCTCCCCGTCTCCTCCACCGGCCATCTGAAGATCACCGAGGGCCTGATGGGCATCCCGGTCGACGACGACGCCGTCGTCGGGTTCTCGGCCGTCATCCAGGTCGGGGCGATCGCCGCCGTGCTCGTGTACTTCCGCAAGGACATCGTGCGGATCGTCTCGGCCTGGTTCCGCGGGCTCCGCAACCGTGAGGAGCGTCACCAGCACGACTACAAGTTCGCCTGGTGGGTGATCTACGCGACGATCCCCATCGTCGTCGTGGGCCTCGCCGCCAAGCCGCTCATCGAGGGGCCGCTGGCCTCGCTGTGGGTGGTCGCCGGCTCGCTGATCGTCGGCAGCGGCGTGATGTGGGCGGCCGACCAGATGGGCCGCCACAAACGCGGCGAGGACGACACCTCGTTCAAGGACGCGATGCTGGTCGGCAGCTCCCAGATCCTCGCCCTGCTCTTCCCCGGCTTCTCCCGCTCCGGCGCCACCATGTCCACCGCGCTCATGCTGGACCTGGACCGGGTGGCCGCCACCCGGCTGTCGTTCTTCCTCGGCATCCCCGCCCTGACCGGCGCCGGTATCTACGAGCTGAAGGACGCGCTGGGCACGGGCGCCGGCGCGGCGCCCCTGGCCGTCGGCACGGCGGTGTCCTTCGTGGTCGCCTACGCGTCGATCGCCTGGCTGCTGAAGTTCGTCGCCAAGCACTCCTTCAACGCGTTCGTCATCTACCGGCTCGTCGTCGGCGTGGCACTGTTCGGGCTGCTGGCGGGCGGAGTCCTCGACAGCTGACCGGGCCCTTGTCGCCGGTCGACAGCCGGCCCGGCGGCCGGTCGGCGGGCGGTCGGCAGTCGGTCGGCGGCCGGTCGCAGAATCCCCTCGGAATCCCCTCAGGGGGCGGGAAGGTGCCTTTCAGGCTCCCCGCCCCCTGAATTTTCTGTTTCAGGACGCGTCTTGACAGCGGCGGCAGCGCACCCGGAGTATCACTCCCGTGAACCTGTCAGACAGCCAGACAGGTGGGGAGGGACCGCGGCGCATCAGCGCGATGGAAGCGGTACTCACCCACCTCCGCGGCGCCATCGAGCGCGGCCGATACGGCATCGGTGACAAGCTCCCTTCCGAGGCGGAGCTCTGCCGCACCCTCGAGGTGTCGCGGCCCGTCCTGCGGGAAGCCCTGCGCGCCCTCCAGACGATGGGCCTGACCGTCGCCAAGACGGGCAAAGGCACATTTGTGATCGCGAACACCGTGGAGGACCCCACCTTCGGCGACTACGCGGCCAGTGACCTGCTCGAGGTGCGCCGGCACGTCGAGGTCCCGGTCGCCGGGTACGCGGCGCTGCGCCGCACCCCGGAGAACCTGGACCACCTGGCCCATCTGCTCGACCGCATGGAGCGGGAGACGGACACCACCGCGTGGGTCGCGATGGACACCCTCTTCCACCTGGCCGTCGCCGAGGCCGCCCAGAACCCGGTGTTCCGCCGGGTCATCGAGGAGATCCGGGACGCACTGGCGCGTCAGTCGGCCTTCCTCAACGAGCTGGGCGGACGGCGCGAGCAGTCCAACCGCGAGCACCGGGCGATCGTCGAGGCGCTGATCGACGGTTCCGAGCCCGACGCGGTGGAGGCGATGAGTCACCACCTCGACCGCGTCGAGACGACCCTCACCGACATCGTGCGCGCCCCGCGCACGGACACTCCCCTGGAAGGCGGACCCGCGGCGTGAGCGACCAGCACCTCAAAGACGAGACGCGCCCCTCGACCCGTCACGTCGACGCCGGAGACGAGGGCTACAGCAAGTCGCTGAAGTCCCGCCACGTCAACATGATCGCCATCGGCGGAGCCATCGGCACCGGGCTCTTCCTCGGCGCCGGCGGCCGCCTCGCCGACGCCGGCCCGTCCCTCTTCATCGCCTACGCGGTCTGCGGAGTCTTCGCCTTCCTCGTGGTGCGCGCCCTCGGTGAACTCGTCCTGTACCGGCCGTCGTCCGGCGCCTTCGTGTCCTACGCCCGCGAGTTCATGGGCGAGAAGGGCGCGTACACGGCCGGCTGGATGTACTTCCTGAACTGGGCCACCACCGGCATCGCCGACATCACCGCGGTGGCCACCTACACCCACTACTGGGGCATGTTCTCCGACATACCCCAGTGGGTGATCGCGCTCATCGCCCTGGCCGTGGTCCTCACCGTGAACCTGATCTCGGTGAAGATCTTCGGCGAACTCTAGTTCTGGTTCGCCATCGTCAAGGTCAGCGCGCTGGTGATCTTCATGTGCATCGGCATCTACCTGCTGGTCACCCAGCACCCGGTGGACGGCGCCACCCCCGGCCCGTCCCTCATCGCCGACAACGGCGGTGTGTTCCCGAGCGGCCTGCTGCCCATGCTGCTGATCATCCAGGGCGTCGTCTTCGCCTACGCCTCGGTCGAGCTGGTCGGCGTGGCCGCCGGTGAGACCGAGAACCCCGAGAAGATCATGCCGAAGGCGATCAACTCGATCATGTGGCGCGTGGGTCTGTTCTACGTCGGCTCGGTGGTCCTGCTGTCGATGCTGTTGCCGTGGAACAAGTACACGTCCGGCGAGAGCCCCTTCGTGACGGTCCTCGCCAACATCGGCATCCCCGCGGCGGGCGGGGTGATGAACCTCGTCGTCCTCACCGCGGCCATGTCCTCGCTCAACTCCGGCCTGTACTCCACCGGCCGCATCCTGCGCTCCATGGCGATGTCCGGCTCCGCGCCGAAGTTCACCGGCGTGATGAGCCGCAGTCAGGTCCCGTACGGCGGCATCCTGCTCACCAGCGGTATCTGTGTGCTGGGCGTCGGCCTCAACTTCGTGGTCCCGGCGGACGCCTTCGAGATCGTGCTGAACTTCGCGGCGATCGGCATCCTCTCCACCTGGGGCATGATCATGATCTGTCACCTGCTCTTCTGGCAGAAGACCCAGAAGGGCGAGCTGACCCGGCCGAGCTACCGGCTGCCGGGCTCTCCCTGGACCGAACTCGTGACGCTGTTCTTCCTCGCCTCGGTCCTGGTCCTCATGTACGCCGACGGCGGCGCAGGACGCACCACCGTGCTGTGCCTGCCGCTGATCGTCGCGGCTTTGGTCGCCGGGTGGTACGCCATCCGCCGCAACCTCGCCCGTACCTCGTCCAAGGCCGACGCGTGACCCCGTCGCCGGCCGCCTACCACCCACCAGTGATGCAGGCAGTGATGTACAGCAGTTCCCTAGCCGACGCCCCCGCGATCCGCGAACCCCTCCACACGCCCGTCGCCCACCTCGTCCGCGGCGGGGTGACCGAGGGCATCCACTACGGCTCCGTCGTCGTCCTCGGCGCGGGCGGTGAGATCGAGCTCCAGCTCGGTGACATCGAGGCCGCCTTCTACCCGCGCTCGGCGCTCAAGCCCGTCCAGGCCGTCGCCATGGTCCGGGCCGGACTGCCCCTCGACGGCGAGCTGCTCTCACTCGCCGCCGCCAGCCACTCCGGCGAGGAACGCCACCTCGCCGGGACCCGGCGGATCCTCGAACTGGCGGGCGTCCCGGAGGACGGCCTGCGCAACGTCCCCGACCTGCCCTACGACCCGGCGGTCCGCGACGCGTGGACACGGGAGGGCCGAGAGCCCTCCCGACTGGCCCAGAACTGCTCCGGCAAGCACGCGGCCATGCTGTACACGTGCACGCTCAACGGCTGGTCCCTGGACGACTATCTCGACCCGCGGCACCCGCTCCAGCAGGCGATCGCCGAGATCGTCGAGGACCTCACCGGACAGCGGATCGCAGCGGTCACCGTCGACGGCTGCGGCGCCCCCCTGTTCTCGGTCTCCCTGCACGGCCTCGCCCGGGCCGCCGCCCGGGTCACCACCTCGGCGCCCGGCACCCCCGAGGCGCGGGTGGCCGACGCGATGCGCGAGCACGCCGAGATGGCGTCCGGCTCCGGCCGGGACGTCGCCGCTCTGATGCGCGCCGTCCCCGGCCTGCTGGCGAAGGACGGCTTCGAGGGCGTCGAGGTCGCCGCGCTCCCGGACGGCCGGGCCGTCGCCGTCAAGATCTCCGACGGCGCGAACCGCGCCCGCGTCCCGGTCACCGCGGCCGCCCTCGTCCGGGCCGGGGTGGATCCCGCCCTCCTCACCGCGTTCGCGGGCGAGCCCCTCCTCGGCGGCGGCGTACCGGTCGGCTGCGTCCGCCCGGTCCGCGCGCTGGACCCGGTCACCGTGCGCGCCTGCGCCTGACGGACTCCGGTGACCACCGAGTGTGCGCGGTGGTCACCGGCGCGTCGCAGGATCCCCGCCCAGTGGTCGCCGGCGCACCGCCGGATCCCCGCGCGCGGTCCCGCGTCGCGGCCGGGCCCCCGCGCCCGGCCCCCGAAACCGCCGGTCCGGTCACCACCGGACCGGTGCCCGACCGGCTCGGGCGGACGTCACCCCGTACCGCCCGAGCCGGCGCCCCCACCCCCTCCGCGCCGCCCGCCGCTCACCCGCACCCGCACCCGCACCCTCACCCTCGGAAAGAGGCCGCACCCTCATGACCGCCGCCGTCACCCGCAGCGAACACGACCTGCTCGGAGACCGGGACGTCCCGGCCGACGCGTACTGGGGCGTCCACACCCTGCGCGCCACGGAGAACTTCCCCATCACCGGGACGCCGATCTCCGCCTACCCGCATCTCATCGACGCCCTCGCCGCCGTCAAGGAGGCCGCCGCCCTCGCCAACGAGGAGCTCGGCCTGCTCGCGCCGGACAAGACGGCCGCCATCGTCGCCGCCTGCCGTGAGATCCGCGCGGGGAAGCTGCACGACCAGTTCGTCGTCGACGTCGTCCAGGGCGGCGCGGGCACCTCGACCAACATGAACGCCAACGAGGTCGTCGCCAACCGCGCGCTGGAGCTGCTGGGGCACGCGAAGGGGGAGTACCGGTACCTGCACCCCAACGAGGACGTCAACCTCGGGCAGTCGACCAACGACGTCTACCCGACGGCCGTCAAGATAGCGACGGTCTTCGCGGTACGTGGACTGCTCAAGGCGATGTCCGTACTGCAGGACGCGTTCGCCCGTAAGGCCGTCGAGTTCCGTGACGTGCTCAAGATGGGCCGTACACAGTTGCAGGACGCGGTGCCGATGACGCTCGGTCAAGAGTTCTCGGCCTATGCCGTCATGATCGACGAGGACCGCAACCGTCTTGACGAGGCCGTCCAGTTGATCCATGAGATCAACCTGGGGGCCACGGCCATCGGGACCGGCCTCAACGCCCCCGCCGGATACGCCGAGGCCGCCCGCCGCCACCTCGCCGAGATCACCGGGCTGCCGCTGGTCACCGCGGCCAACCTGGTCGAAGCCACCCAGGACTGCGGCGCGTTCGTCCAGATGTCCGGCGTGCTCAAGCGCGTCGCCGTCAAGCTCTCCAAGAGCTGCAACGATCTGCGGCTGCTGTCCTCCGGGCCGCGCGCCGGCCTCGGCGAGATCAACCTGCCGCCCGTGCAGGCCGGTTCGTCCATCATGCCGGGCAAGGTCAACCCGGTGATCCCCGAGGTCGTCAACCAGGTCGCCTTCGAGGTGATCGGCAACGACGTCACCATCACGATGGCCGCCGAGGCCGGACAGCTCCAGCTCAACGCCTTCGAGCCGATCATCCTGCACTCCCTGTCCGAGTCCATCACCCATCTGCGCGCCGCCTGCCTCACCCTCGCCGAGCGCTGCGTGGACGGCATCACCGCCAACACCGAGGTGCTGCGCGCGAGCGTCGAGAACTCCATCGGCCTGGTCACCGCCCTCAACCCGCACATCGGGTACACGGCGGCCACCGACATCGCCAAGGAGGCACTCGTCACCGGCCGCGGCGTCGCCGAACTCGTCCTGGAGAAGGGCCTGCTGCCCGCCGAGCGGCTCGCCGCCCTGCTGCGCCCCGAGGTCCTGGCGGGCAGCGGAGCACCCCTCGTCTGACATCCGTCACCTGCGACGACGCGCCAGGACCGGTACGGAGGCACAATAGTGATCATGACAACGACGCCGTCCCGTGCCTTCCAGCCGGTCCTGGACCGCATCGCCGAGGAGATGGAACGCACCCCGGGCCGGGGCCGCCCCGCCGACTACATCCCGGCGCTCGCGGTCTGCGACCCGCGCCGCTTCGGCATGGCCGTCGCGGAGCCGGACGGCACGGTGTACGGCGTGGGGGACTGGCGGGTGCCGTTCTCCACGCAGTCCCTCACCAAGGTCTTCACCCTCGCCCTGGACCTGGCCCGCGAGGGCGACGAACTCTGGGAGCACGTGGGCCGCGAACCCTCGGGCAACCCCTTCAACTCCCTGGTCCAGCTGGAGTACGAGAACGGCATCCCGCGCAACCCCTTCATCAACGCGGGCGCGCTGGTCGTCACCGACCGGCTCCAGACCCGTACGGGGGACGCGGCGACCGAACTCCTCGGCTTCCTGCGTGCGGAGAGCGGCAACGCCACGCTCGGCTTCGACGAGGAGATCGCCGCCTCGGAGGCCGCGCACGGCGACCGCAACGCCGCCCTCGCCCACTTCATGGCGTCCTACGGCAACATCGACAACCCGGTGCCGGTCCTCCTCGACCAGTACTTCCGGCAGTGCTCCCTCACCGCCTCCTGCGCCGACCTCGCCCTGGCCACCGGATTCCTCGCCCGGCACGGCGTCCGCGCCGACGGCACCCGGCTGCTCACCGGCAGCCAGGCCAAGCAGGTCAACGCGGTGATGCTGACCTGCGGCACCTACGACGCGGCCGGCGACTTCGCCTACCGGGTCGGCCTGCCCGGCAAGAGCGGCGTGGGCGGCGGCATCATCGCCGTCGTACCCGGCCGCTGCACGCTGTGCGTGTGGAGCCCGGGTCTGGACGAACGGGGCAACTCGGTGGCGGGAGTCGCCGCCCTGGACCGCTTCACGACCCTGACCGGCCTGTCGGTGTTCTGAGCCCGCGGCTCGGCCCGGGCGACCGCCCGCGCGCGGAGCCCGGCGCCACGGCCCTCGTCTCCCTCGTCCCACACGTCGGTCACGCGCAGGCCGCCGCCAGGCAGACCCGATGTCGCTCTGCGGTCACCCGGGGCCGACACCATGACGGAGTGCTGGCCAAGGCTTTCCCCGTCGATCTCCGTCGCTGCCAGGTTCTGGGCCTGGCCGGCACGGCCTGTCTCGCGCTCGGCGGCGAGACGGCCGGCGCGCTGCCCGCCCGGGAAATCCTGGCGCCGTCCTCGGCGCACGCCGTGCTCGGCCTGGTCGGCGTGTACTTCGGGCTCGTGCTGCTGACCGCGGCCTGGATCCTGCTGGGCACTCTGGTGCGCGGCGCGGATCCACCGAGCCCCCGCGCCCTCGTCCTGGTCCTCGTCGTCTGGGCGGCGCCGCTGCTGATCGCGCCGCCGCTGTTCAGCCGGGACGTGTACAGCTATCTGGCCCAGGGCGCCATGGTGGACGCCCACCTCGACGTGTACGCGCACGGTCCGGCCCGGCTCGGCGGTCCGCTCGCCGACGAGGTAGCCCCGTTGTGGCGGAACACCGGAGCCCCGTACGGCCCGGTCTTCCTCGCCGTCGCAGCCGCCCTGTCCGCACTGACCCGGGGCGCCCTCTCCGCCGGGCTGCTCGGCATGCGGTGCGTCGCGCTGGCGGGGGTGGCGCTGATGACGGCCGCCCTGCCCCGCCTCGCCCGGCACAGCGGAGCCGACCCGGCCGCCGCGCTCTGGCTCGGCGCGCTGAACCCCCTGGTGCTGCTGCATCTGGTGGCCGGCGCCCACAACGACGCGATCATGCTGGGCCTGCTCGGTGTCGGACTGGTGGCCGCGCTCGGCCGGCGCCCGGTGCTCGGGGCCGTCCTGGTCACGCTGGCCGCCCTGGTCAAGGCGCCCGCCGCGCTGGGACTCGTCGCCATCGTGGTGCTGTCCCTGCGCGCGGGCCGGCGCCCCGTCCCGGTCCTGCTGGGCACGGGGGCCGCGACGGCCGCCACCACGGTCGCGGCGACCGCCGTCGCGGGTACCGGCTACGGCTGGATAGCCGCCCTGGACACGCCCGTCTCCGCGCACAACTGGGCGCTCACCAGCCTGCTGGGCCGTGCCACCCGCGCGCTCCTGGAGGGCCTGGGCAGCGACCTCGCGCCCCTGGCGGTGCCCGTCTGGCACGCCCTGGGCCTCGTGGTCACCGCCGTCGCCCTCGTCGCCATCTGGTGGCGCCTGCGCCTGCGCCCGGTGTACGCGCTCGGCCTGAGCCTCGCCACCGTGGCCGCGTTCGGCCCGGCGATCCGCCCCTGGTACGCGCTGTGGGGTCTGTTCCTCATCGCCGCGGCGGCCCCCGACACCCTGACCCGCCACCGGACGGCCGCCGTGGCGGTCGTTCTCGCCCTCGCCGTCCTGCCCGACGGGAACCCCGCCGACACGGGCCGCCTGGTCCTGGCCGTCTCCGGCGGCGCGCTCGCCGTGGTCGTCCTGTGGCAGGCCCGCCTCGCGGACCGGACACCGACCGCCCTGGGGCGCACGGCGTGAGACCCGGTGAGATCCGAGGGGCGATAGCGCCCCGCACGGACCGTGGCCGTCTGCTGCTGCTCGTCGCGCTCGCCACCGCCGTCACCGTCTTCACCGCGACGGTGCCGCTGCTGCGCGACTGGTTCGACCTGCGCGTCTATTACGGCACCGTCGACCACTGGATCCACGGCGGCGGCCGGGTCTACGACTATCGGGTGCCGGGCACTCCGTACGGCTTCACCTACCCGCCGTTCGCGGCCGTCGTCATGCTGCCGATGGCACTGGTCGGGCTGCGCGCCGCGATCGTGGCCGCCCTGCTGCTCAACCTGGCGGCGCTGGCGTTCGCCGTGCGGATGTGCGTCGGACCCCGGTGGCGGCGGTACGGCTGGTACGGAGCCGGTCTCGCCGTGTGCGTTCTCGCGCTGTTCGAACCGCTGCGCGACACCTTCAGCTTCGGCCAGGTCAACCTGCTGCTGCTGGCCCTGGTGCTCGTCGACGCCGGGCTGCTGGCGTCCGGGCGGACCCGGTGGGCCGGGGTGGGCATCGGCCTGGCGGCGGCCGTCAAGCTCACGCCCGCGCTGTTCATCGGCCTGCTGCTGGTCGCCCGCCGGTGGCGGGCGGCCGCGGTGGCCACGGCCGTGGCGGCGGCCGCCACCGCCCTCGCGGCCCTGGTCGCCCCGGACGCCTCGCGCTTCTACTGGACGCGGGCCCTGTGGGACACGACCCGGGTGGGCAGGCTCGACTACGTCTCCAACCAGTCGCTCCAGGGTGTCCTGGCACGGCTGGGTGTGGAGAGCCGGGCGGTCTGGGCGGTGCTGGTCCTGGCGGCGCTGGGCTGGTGGGCGTGGCGGGCCCGGCGGGCGGTCGCCGCGGGGGACTGGCAGGCGGCCTTCGCCCTCACCGGCCTCACCGCCTGTCTGGTCAGCCCCGTGACGTGGGTGCACCACCTGGTGTGGCTGCTGCCGTCCTTCGCGGTGCTGATCCGCGCGGGGCGCCCACGCGTCGCCGGCGCCCTGTACGCGGTGCTGTGCACCAGCGTGGTGTGGCTGTGGTTCGACGACGCGTCAGGCGTCGACGGCTTCCTCGGCAGCAACATCTACACCTGGATCACGCTCGGCCTGCTGGTGTGGCTGCCCGTCGGTCATCTCCCCGCAGGACGGCGGCCGATGAGTCGCAGCACGAGCGCCACGGCGGCCCCGCCCAGCGCGCCGGCTCCCGCGATCAGCGCCGCCTCCGACCAGCCGGGAGCTCTGGCGAAGGCGACGGTGACCGTCCCTCCGGCCGCGGCTCCGGCTCCGGCATCGGCATCGGCTCCGGCCGGGGCCGGCGTCCCGGTCGGCACCGGCTCGGACTCCGCATCCGGCCCGGGGCCCGGCCGCGGACGGGGGCGGGCCCGCAGCGCGTCCAGCGAGCCCACCGGATCGACCCGCCCGGCGGCCGCGAACCCCCAGTCCAGCAGCTCGCGCGCCTCTTCGTAGACCTCGAACCCGCCGCCCGCCTGAGGGTTCATCACCGTCACGACGAGGGTGCGTCCGCCCTGGCGGGCGGCGACGACCAGGGTGTTGCCCGCGTTGCTGGTGTAGCCGTTCTTGATCCCGATCAGCCCCGGGTACGGCTCGACACCGTCCGCCCCGGTCAGCAGCCGGTTGGTGTTGGCGATCCCGTACGACCAGTCCCCGTCCCCGGGGAAGCTCGCCTCCACCGTGGCGCAGTACCGCGCGAAGTCCGCGTTGCGCAGCCCCGCCCGCCCGAACACCGCCAGGTCGTACGCCGAGGACACCTGACCCGGAGCGTCGTATCCGTCGGGCGACACCACGTGGGTGTCCAGGGCGCCCAGGGAGCGCGCCTTGGCCTGCATCCCGGTGGCCGTGGCGTGCCAGCCGCCGTTGAGGGCCGCCAGTACGTGCACGGCGTCGTTGCCGGAGTTGAGGAACACTCCGCGCCACAGGTCGGCGACCCGGTACGTGTGCCCCTCGGCGACCCCGACGAGGCTGCTGCCCGGTCCGATGCCCATGAGTTCCTCCTCGCTCACCCGGTGCCGGATCTCGGCGGGCAGGGCAGGCAGGACCGTGAGGGCGAACAGGGTCTTGAGGGTGCTGGCCGGCGGCAGTCTGCGGTGGGCGTTCGACGCGGCGAGCACCTCACCCGTCCGCGCGTCGGAGACCAGCCAGGACAGCGCCGAGACGTCGGGGACCTCGGGGGCGCCACGGTGGGGTCTGACCTGCGTCCCGGAGCGGTAGAGCACGGACGGCCGCGGCGCGGTCACCCGGGGGCCACCCGGTCCACCCGGTCCACCCGGTCCACCGGGCGTTCCGGGGTCCGCGCCGGCCGGGGCGGCGGCCGCGGCGGGGCCGAGGGCGAGGACGCCCGCCACACAGAACGCGCAGGCCGTCGCAGCGGCCCGGGAAGAGAATCCGATCGTCATACGAACAACGTAGGAACGAACCCGGCGTTCCCCGCGCTGCCCGTGCCGGACACGGGTGTGCGTGCACCCGGATGCCGCACGCTCCGCCCTACGCGGCGGGCAGCGTCGGCTGGATGCGGCGCAGAAAGGACGTGTTGTCCGGGGTCTCGCGCATCCGCTCCAGGAGCGTCTCCAGGTTGGCCTGGCCGTCCCGGGTCTGCAGGGCCCGGCGCAGACCGCGCACGGCGGTCAACTCGCCGGGGGAGTAGAGGAGTTCCTCGCGCCGGGTGCCGGAGCCGTTGATGTCGACGGCCGGGAAGACCCGCCGGGAGGCCGGTTCGCGGTCGAGGCGGAGTTCCATGTTGCCGGTGCTCTTCAGCTCCTCGAAGTAGAAGTCGTCGGCGCGGGAGCCCGTTTCGACCAGGGCGGTGGCGAGGACGGTGAGCGAGCCGCCCTCCTCGGCCGCCCGTGCGGCGCCGAAGAACCGCTTGGGGCCGATCAGTGCGGTCGCGTCGACACCGCCGCTGAGGGTGCGGCCCCCGGCGGCGGCCGCGTTGTTGTGGGCCCGGCACAGCCGGGTCAGTGAGTCGAGGAGGATCACGACGTCCTCACCCGCCTCGACAAGTCGCTTGGCCCGCTCGATGACGAGTTCGGCCAGCGCGATGTGCTGCCGGGGCGCCCGGTCGAACGTCGAGGCGTACACCTCGCCGCGCACGGAGCGCCGCATGTCGGTGACCTCCTCGGGCCGCTCGTCGAGCAGGACGACCATCAGCCGCGCTCCGGGATGGTTGCCGGCGACGGCGGCGGCGATCTGCTGGAGCAGCACGGTCTTGCCCGTCTTCGGCGGGGCGACGATCAGTCCGCGCTGGCCCTTGCCGATCGGCGCGACGAGATCCGTGACCCGTCCGGCGAGGCCGGCCGCCGGGTGTTCCAGGCGGAGCCGCTCGTAGGGGTGGACGGGGGTGAGGTCGCGGAAGTGCCGGCGAGCGCGCGGCTCCTCGGGCGTACGGCCGTTGACACGGGCGACCTCGGTCAGGGCGCGCTGGGTACCGCGGACCCCTTCCACGAGGTCTCCCTTGCGCAGGCCGTGACGGCGGATCAGCGCGGCCGGGACCTGGAGGTCGGCGGGCGTGGGCAGGCAGTCCGCGGGGCGCAACTGCCCCTTCCCGCTCGCGTCGATGTCGAGGACACCGGCGGCGACCCGGGCCGGAGGCTGCTGCTGTACAGGGGGGTGTTCGAGAGTGGTGGTCATGGTGGTCGGTCCTTTCGAGGACGGAAGGCATGAGGCATGCGGAGATGGGGGGGAGCAGCCACGAAGGGAGGGCGCACGGCGCGCCTCGGGTGGCGGGAACAGCACCTCGGCCACGGCAGAACAGAACCGTCGGCGAAGTGGTGCGGGAAAGCCGCTGTACCGGTCGGAAACGACGGGTGACGCGGTGAACTGAAGGGAAATGGCACCGGCGCCCGCAAACGGGGCGTACACAAGTGCTACCGGCACTGTAGCACGCCGGTCGGTCCCGATGGGGTCAACGCGCCCATGGCGATGGTTGTTCCCCGCACCGCACCGCGTCAGACCGCACCGCGTCACACCTCACCGCGTCATGCCCCGCGCCGCCCCGCCGCGCCCCGGCAGAGCAGGGCAGTGGCTCGGCGCCGGCCCGATCCACTTCCCGGCGGCCGCGCAACGGCAACCTCACCCACCCGAAGGGCTCCGCGGACGTGCTGCGCACCCGGTGGTGAACCCTGGCGTCCGTCGTCGCCGCATACCAGCCATACGAACCCCCGATGCCCCCGGGCCGACGCATTTCTTGTTCCGGCGAAAGGCTCTCCCTACGCTGCCACCACCGCACTTGGGCGGCTGAACAAGGGACTTGGGCAATCATGGGTCGACTGGCGGGGAAAATCGCCTTCATCAGCGGCACGGGAGCCGGAATAGGGCGTGCGGCGGCGCTGCTGTTCGCGGCGGAAGGAGCGAGCGTATTCGGCTGCGACATCGACGCCGACGGCGCGGCGGAAACCGTCCGGCTCGTGGAGAAGGCCGGGGGAGTCATGCGCTCCCACGCCCCCGTGGACCTGTCCACCGAGGCGGGTGCGAAAGAGTGGATCGAGGCCGGAATCTCGGCCTACGGCGGAATGGACATTCTTTACAACAACGCCTCCGCGCTGCGGAACGGACCCTTCGACACGCAGCCGGTCGAGGACTGGTACTTCACCCTCCGCAACGAACTCGACATCCCGTACCTGTGCACCCGCGCCGCCTGGCCGCACCTGGTCGCCCGGGGCGGCGGCGCCGTCCTCAACGTCGCCTCGGTGGCCGCCGTACGCGGCGCGCCGTTCCTGCCGATGGTGCCGCACGGCGCCGCCAAGGGCGGTGTGCTGGCCATGAGCAAGCACCTCTGCGCGGCCGGCGCCCCGCACCGCATCCGGGTCAACACCATCGCCCCCGGCATGACCCGCACCTCGGCCACCGCGCCCTTCCTCGACGACCCCGAGGGGCCGAAGGCCCAGCTGGAGGCGAGGATCCCCGTCGGCCGGATCGCCGAGCCGGAGGACATCGCCCGCGTCGCGGCCTTCCTCTGCAGCGACGAGGCCGCCTTCGTCAACGGCGCCGACCTCATGGTGGACGGCGGCGACAGCGCGATGGCGGGCTGACCCGGCATGCGCGCCCGGCTCGACCACGTCGGCGTCAACGTCCGCGACCTCGCCGCCCAGACCTCCTGGTACCGGGACGCCTTCGGGCTGGAGAGCGTCTTCGAGTTCCGCCTCGACGGCACCGGCCTGGCCGGGGTCGTCCTGGAACATCCGCACGGCTGGCGCCTCGAACTCCTCGCCCGCCCCGGATCCGCCCCGGGCCTCAGGGCCCCCGATCCGGTGACCGCCGTCCTCACCGAGGGATACGGCCACTTCGCGGTCACCACCCCCGAACTCGACCCCGTCTACGACGCCCTCGTGGCGCGCGGAGCGGGCGAGGTCAGAAAACCCGGGCCGTCGCCCGAACCCGGCGTCCGTATGGCCTGGGTCAGTGACCCCGAGGGAAATCTCATCGAACTCATGGAGAAGAACGCAGAGTGAGGGAACGCGCGATGACGGATTCGACGTCCTTGACGTCCGCTGTGAAAAGACTCGACCGTGGAACGCTCATAGCATGCTGTCTGGCGGTCGCCGCGGCACAGTTGTGCATTACGGTTCCCTCGCCCATCAACGGAGAAATCCAGGCCGCATTCGGCGCCTCGGGTTCCCAGGTCGCCTGGGTCACCTCGGCGTTCATTCTCCCCACCGCCATTCTCGAGCTGAATTTCGGGGTGGTGGGCGACCTCTTCGGCCGCAAACGCCTGCTGGTGCTCGGCGGGCTGGTTCTCGCGCTCGGTGAACTCCTCAACGCCACCGCGCAGAACATCGGCATGCTCTGGATCGGTCAGGCCCTGGCGGGCGTCGGCGCCGCCGCGCTCTTCCCCAGCTCCCTCGCCGTGATCGCGGCCGCCACCCCCGGTGAGAAGGAACGGGCCAGGGCCGTGTCCACCTGGGCGCTCAGCATCTCCCTCGCCTCGGCCCTGGGCCCGCTGTCCTCCGGTGTGCTCGCCACGGTCGCCGACTTCCGCTGGGCGTTCGTGCCCCCCGTCGTCCTCGGTCTGGTCGTCGCCGTCACCAGCCGGGTCCTCGTCACCGACTCGAAGGCGCCCGAGGGCCGCGCCCTCGACTGGCCCGGCCAGATCACCGTCGCCGTCGGCCTCACCGCCCTGCTCTGGGGCATCATCGAGGGCGGCGAACGCGGCTGGAGCAGTCCGGCGATCGTCGGCTCGCTGACCCTCGCCGCGGTGTCGCTCGTCGCCTTCGTCGTCGCGGAGCGGCGCGCCGAGTCGCCGATGTTCAATCTCGACCTGCTGAGGATCCCGTCGTTCGCGGCGGCCGCCGTGGTCGCGCTGGCCGGCATGTTCGGCTTCATCGGCACCGCCTACTGCGTCTCCATCCGGCTCGGCGCCGTCATGCATCTCAGCGCGCTGCGGGCCGGCATGCCGTTCGTGATCCTCCAGCTGGTCCCGCTGCTCCTGGCGCCGGTGCTGAGCCGGATGCTCACCCGCGTCGAACCCCGCTGGCTGCTCATGGGCGGCCTGCTGCCGATGGCCGCCGGTCAGTTCTGGATCGCCGCCCTGCCCGTCACCACCACCTCCCTGGCCGCCTTCATCGGCCCGGTGCTGCTGCTCGGCATGGGCTTCATCTGCGTGGTCTCCTCGCTCACCTCCGCCGCCGTGAACGCCGTACCGCTCAACATGACCGGCATGGCCAGCGGCGCGACCAGCCTGGTGCGCGAGTTCGGCCAGGGTCTCGGCCCCGCCGTCATCAGCACCGTCGCCATGAGCGCCGCGTCCGCCGCGCTGGTGGGCAAGCTGAGCGGAGCCGACGCCGGGATGGAGGCGGCCGCCGGACCCCTCGCGGTCGTCAACGCCGGCAGCGACAGCGCCCGCGCGGCGGCCCAGGCCGCCCTCGGCCACGGGATGGCCGTCGGCGTGGTGATCTGCGGCTGCGCATCGCTGCTGGGCGCGCTCGTCACGCTGCTGCTGGTACGCAGGAGCACCGCGGCGGCGACGGCCGGCGCACAGGTGCGGACGGCGACCGTCTAGGGCCGGTCCCGAGCCGGAGGAACCACCCACGGGGGAGCGCCGGAGCGACGGCGCACACGGGAGAGGCCGGGCGGATGTCCTGGCCTCTTCCGGGTTCTGTCGCAGATATCCCCAGAGGGTAACGATCCGTGACGGCAAGGGACTTGACAGCTATTTCTGCATTATCTTCACGTCATGTCCACGCCGCCTCAGCCCCCGCAGCAGCCGGAGCAGCCGTCCGACGCGCCGGCCCAGCCGAGCGCGTACCCCTATCCGAATCCGCAGTCGCCGGCCCCCGGCGGGCCGTTGGGCTTCCCGCCGGCGGCGCCCGCGACCCAGGTCGGCCAGCCGAGCGTCTATGCCCAGCCGACCCTGGTCGGACAGCCCGCTCAGCCCCAGCCCCAACCCCAGCCGGTCAACCCGTACCTCCAGCAGGGTCCGTACCCCGTGGTCGGCCCGCCGCCGGGAAGCGGCGGCGGGGGTGCGGGGAAGGCCGTCCTGTGGGCGGCCGTCGGCGCGGTGCTGGCCTCCGCAGCCTGGGCGGCCGGCGTCTTCCTGATCGGCGCCGAAGCCGATCCGGACCTGCGCGGTTACACGGCGCCGTCGAACCTGTGCAACTCCACGGACTACTCGTCCTTCAAGGAGGAGTACCCGGACGACGACGGCACCCCGACGCACAACAGCCTCAAGGACGACGCCCTCGACGAGGGCCTGTGCAGCATCAGCCTGAAGAAGACCACGTCCAGCTACGCGGACGCCTATCTGTACTCCCAGCTGGACCTGCACAAGAAGACCGACCCGGGGCCGGAGTTCACCGCGGCCTGGGAGAACTACGCCGACAGTCACTCGGGTTACGACGTGGAATCCGTCACGGGCATAGGCGACGAGGCCTATCTCGTCAGCAACGACACCACGTCCGGTTCGTCGAGCGGATCCCTCTACGCGACGCTCGCCGTCCGGGACGGCTGGGTGACGTACACGATGAGTTACAGCGCCTACTACTCCTCGTACGACGACGACGCGGATCCGCCGACGCTCGAAGAGGTCACGGGCTACCTGAAGACGGACACCAGGACGACCCTGGAAGACCTCAGGGGCTGAGGTCCGGCCAGGGTCAGGGCCGCCAGGGCCGGGGCCAGGGCCAGGACCGCACGGCACGGTGGCCGGCACGCGGGCAAACGCCTCAGCGGCCGGCCTCCGGCGCGTCCAGCGCGTTCGTGATCGCCATCACCCCGCCGTGCGCCGCGTACCCGCCGTCGACGGTGATCTCCGCGCCGTTGACGTACGACGCCTCGTCCGACAGCAGATAGACGACGAGCGGCGCCACCTCCTCGACGCGGCCGGGGCGCCCCTGCGGTGTCATCGCCAGGTGCGCCCCCACGAACACCGGGTTCGCGGACGCCATCAACGGCGTCTCGATGTACCCCGGGTGCACCAGGTTGGTGCGGATCCCCCGCGGCGCCAGCTCCAGCGCGGCCACCTTCGACAGTCCGCGCAGCGCCCACTTGCTGGCCGTGTACGCGACCGCGTGATGAGCCGTCAGGGCGGCCACCGAACCGACGTTGACGATGGACGAGCCGGCCGGCATCAGCGGAGCGAGCGCCTGGATGCCGAGCAGCGGACCGGTCGTGTTCACCGCGAACGCCCGCTCCCAGTCGGCGAGTCGCACCTGGCCCAGGCGCGCACGCATCGCGATGCCCGCGTTGTTGACGAGGCCGTGCACGACGTCCAGCTCGTCGGCGAGGCCGGCCCAGTCGTCCGGCGAGGACACGTCCAGGTGCCGGTGACGCACATCGAGGCCCTCGGCGCGCAGGGCCGCGGCCAGCTTCTCGCCGGGCTCGTCCAGGACGTCGGCCGCGACCACCGTCGCGCCCTCCCGGGCGGCGGCCGTCACCTCCGCGGCCCCCTGGCCCTGCGCTGCTCCGGTGACGACGACGGTACGGCCCGCCAGACGTGTACGGCTCACGGCTCCTCCTGGGGGTACGGGATTCCTTCCCGTCCACGCTAGGTAGCCGCGGTCAGCTCCGGAAACGCGTGTTCACCATGGCTGGCATCCACTCCGGCGATCACCGGTTCGTCCAGCGACGCACCGACCCGCCGCACCGTCTCCCGCAGCCAGCGGTGCGCCGGGTCGGAGTGCCGGTTGTGATGCCAGTACATGGCCTCCACCAGCGGCACGTCCGGGAACGGCGTCGGTACGACGGCGCAGCGCGCGAAGCCCTCGTAGCGCCGCGCAAGCCGCTCCGGGACCAGGGCCACCAGTTCCGTGCCGGCCACCAGGAACGGCAGGACGCTGAAGCCCGGCGTGCTGACCTGCACCCTCGGGACGATGCCGAGGGTCTCCAGCTGGCGGTCGGTGGGCGTGAGGCTCTTGCCGATCGCGGACGCGGCGTGCGGCATCTGGGCCAGGTCGGTCAGCGAGAGCCGCCCGTCCACCAGGCGCGGATGGTCCGGGTCGACGATGCACACGAACCGGTCGTGCATCACGGCCTCGCTGACCCCGGGCAGCTGGTAGCCGAGCGGCACCACCATCAGGTCGTGACAGCGCAGATGGGTCTCCGTCTCCAGCTGGCCGTCGACGATCGGGTGCACGTCGATCCGCACGCCCGGCGCCTCCTGCGCGATGACCCGCAGCAGCGGCTCCACGAACACCGTCATCACATAGTCGGACATCACCACGGAGAACCGCTGCCGGCTGCGCGACGGGTCGAAGTGCCGGGTCAGCGACAGCGCCTCCTCGGCCTTGTGCAGGGAGGCCTGGACGACGGGCAGCAGCCGCTCCGCGAGCGGCGTCAGCTCGTACTCGCGGCCCATCCGGATCAGCAGCTCGTCGTTGAAGTGGCGGCGCAGCCGGGCCAGCGAGCCGCTCATCGCGGACTGGCTGGTGGAGAGCCGTACCCCGGCATGGGTGACGTTCTTCTCCTCCAGGAGGGCTTCCAGCGCCACCAGAAGATTGAGGTCGATCGCTCCGAGACCCACTGCTGTCCCCTTCCGGCCGCGCCGCGTCCTTGAAGCTCGGTGGAACCGGAGCGTAACGACCCCGTCCATGGCGAGGAAGACTCCGGAGGCAACTCACAGGGATCCGATAGCAGCCATCGGATCCCCGGATACCCGCAGGTCAACGTGGAGCGAGCACGCTACGGCCGTGGCGTGCGGCCCCGCTTGCGCGCCCGCGGGAGATAGACGTCCGTGCGCCCCGGCACGATCCGGTTGCGCAGTGTGCCCAGCCGCTCCACGCGCAGCTCCACCTCGTCGCCGGGCCGCAGCGGCGGCGGGGTGCGCTCCCCGGCCCGGCCCCAGAACTCGGCCAGCGCGCCCCACCCGCAGGTGCCCGAGCCGAGGACGTCACCGGGACGCACCCAGGCGTCCCGGGAGGCGTAGGCGACCATCTCCTCGAAGGTCCAGGAGACGTTCGCCAGGGTGTCGCGGCCGATCAGCCTCCCGTTGAGCGTGGCCGTCATCTCCAGGTCGAGGAAGCCGTCCGGGTCGCGCCTGTCCTCCACCTCGTCGGCGGTGACCAGGGCGGGGCCCAGCGTGTGGGCGAAGTCCTTGCCCTTGGAGAAGCCCAGCCCCAGGTTCTTCTCCGGTTTCTGGAGGTCCCGGGCCGACCAGTCGTTGAAGACCAGGTAGCCGACGATCGTCCCGCGTGCCCGCTCGGGCGTGAGGTCGCGGCCGGCCCGTCCGACGACGGCTGCGACCTCCAGCTCGAAGTCCAGCACCGAGCAGCCCGCCGGTACCGGCACGTCGTCGTGGGCGCCGTAGGCCGCGTGCGGGTTGGTGAAGTAGAAGTTGGGCGCCCGGTACCACTCCTCGGGCACGTGCTCCAGCCCGTCGAGCGACTTCGACACCCCCTCGATGTGCGCCTCGAAGCCGACGAAGTCCCGGATGGACGGGGGCTTCAGCGGCGGCAGCAGCCGCACCCGGTCCACCGCCGGTCCGCCGGGCCGGCCGAGCGCCTCGCGTCCCGCCGCGTGCAGTACGTCCCGCTCGACCAGGGACAGGACGGTGACGCCCTCGGACAGCGGATGGACGACACCGTCCCGCACCACACCGGCGCGCTCCACACCCTCGTACTCGTAGGTCACGAACCGCATCGCTCACTGCTCCCAGTGGTTGGTGTTGGTGACGGCCCCGGAACTGAGGTAGCCCGCGAACAGGCCCCCGGGATCCCGCGCGGCCCGGATCTCGTTCAGCCGCCGCCACTGCGCGTCCCCCATGAACCGCAACTGCCGTACGGTGAAGTCGGAGTCGCCCAGGTACTGGCCCGCCGTCACCGGCCGCATCGCCGCCGTCGCCGAGTCCAGCCAGGCCCGCAGTTCCGCGTCCCGCGCCGGGTCGTCGTACACGACGTAGGTGGCGCAGTAGATCTCCGACTGCAACGAGAAGGCCATGTCGGGGAGCCGGCGCAGCGGAGCCATCGAGAACCAGATGGTGAAGGTCCCCGGGGTCGGGTGCCCGGTGAACGCCTCGCGGATCGCCGGGACCACCTCCCGCGCCGGGCCGGTCAGCCAGGCGTTGTCGACGAGGTAGCGGTGGCCCTCGGGGTTGGCCGTGCGCTGGCCCGCGAGCTGCTCGGCCAGGGTGGTCGGCTGCGCCTCGACCCGGAACAGGGCCCGGTCGGCGTACGGGTTCGCGTGCAGCGGGGCGAGCGCCTCGGCGGCCTGCGCCGGGGTGTCCGTCATCGACACGCCCGTGACCAGCAGCACGGCGGTGCCGGAGCCCGGCGGGGTCTGGGTCAGGGCGACGATCTCGACCAGCTCGGACACCGTGTGGTGCATCCCGTGCAGCCAGGTCATGACCTCGTCGAACAGGTCCAGGGGGTAGGCGTGGACGGTGTGGGCGAGGTGCCGCGGCAGGGGCCGGGTGCGCAGGTGGAAGCGGGTCACGACCCCGAAGAAGCCGGGGCCCGCCCCGCGAGCGGCCCAGAACAGGTCGCTGTGCCGCTCCTCGTCCGCCCGCACCGCTTCGCCCTCGGCGGTGACGACGTCGATCGCGACGATGTTCTCCGCCGCCCAGCCCCACCCGCGCGCGTTCCAGCCCTGCCCGCCCTGGAGCAGAAAGCCGCCGATGCCGACGGAGGGGCAGTGCCCCCCGTTGAAGAAGCGGCCGAACTCACCCAGATACGGGTTGAGTTCGTCGCCGCCCTTGACGCTGGGGGTGGCCGTCACGATCTCGGTGGCGGGGTCGTAGGCCATCTCCCGGAACTCGCCGAGGTCGATCAGCAGCGCGTCCTCGCGCACCGACCAGGCGGCCCAGCTGTGCCCGCCCGAGCGGACGGCGACCTGCCAGCCGCGCTCCAGCGCGAGCCGCACGCCCTCCACGACGTCCTGCTCGCAGACGGCCTCCAGGACGGCCGCCGGCATACGGTCCGCGGGCCGCCGGGCGTTGAAGACCCGCCCGAGGCAGACCTCCTCGAAACCCTCGTCGCCGGGGAGGTGGAGAGTGCCGGAGAAGCGCTTCGCGTGCGGGGGTTCGGGGGTCGCTCCCCGGTCGACGACAGTCAAGGGGTACTCACTTCACCGCGATGGGGTTGACCGGCGCGCCCACCGCGCCGGTGACCGGCAGCGGGGCGGCGACCAGCAGGAACTCATGGACACCGTCGGCCGCGCAGTCCTCCGCGAGGGCCTCCAGGTCCCACATCTCGCCGAGCGGCAGGCCCATGTTGGGGATGGCGATCTGGTGCAGCGGGGACATCGCCGGCTCGGCGAACTCGTACGGCCGTACCTCCAGGCCCCAGGTGTCCGTGGCGATCGCCGCGATCTCCGTGCGGTGCAGCCAACCCAGGGTGGTGAAGGACAGCCCTGGCGCGTCCCCGGCCGCGTATCCGCCCCAGGCGCCGAGCCGCCGAACCCGGCCGAGCTGACCGGTGCGCACCAGCACGAGGTCGCCTCGGCGGACGGTCGACGTGGCACCCTGCGCCTCGATCGTGGCGCGCAGATGCTCCTCCAGGACGGCGAAACCGTCCGGGAGTTCGCCGTGCTCGTCGCCGACCGCCCGGCCGACGTCCAGCAGGACCCCGCGTCCGGTGAAGGCGTCCGCCATGTGCTCGATGCCGGTGACCGAGTCGCCGTCGCCGTTCACGACGGTGCACGAACGGCCGTTCCACGCCTGCTTGTTGTCGAATATGTGGCCCAGCCCGTCCCACTGGGTGGAGGCCTGCAGAGGCATCACCACATGGTCGTCCGCCCCGCCGAAGCCGTGCGGGAATCCCTGGGTGCCCGCGGCCGCGTCGGACCCGGTGTCCTTCATGTAGTGCACGGGGTTGATCCGGCCGCGGAACCCGCGCTGCGGCCCCGCCTCGTTGAACTCCAGGGCGAGGGAGAAGGAGCGTCCGCGGCGGACCAGGCCCGCCGCGTGGGCGCGTATCGCGTCGTCCAGGAAGTTGAGCGTGCCGAGCACGTCGTCCTCGCCCCAGCGACCCCAGTTGCGGTACGCGGAACGGGCCTTGGCGAGCTCCTCCTCGATGGGACCGAGGGTCATCACGGGTGTCCTTTCAGCAGCAGGTCGAGTGCGGTGCCGCCGGCGACGGCGGCCCGGTCGGCCGGGGCGAGACCGGCGGCGTCCAGGCGGGCCAGCGGATCGTCGACACCCATGTCGAACGGGTGGTCCGTGCCGAGCACCACCCGGTCGGCGCCCACCTCCGCCACCAGGTGCCGCAGGGCGCGCGGGGTGTAGACCAGCGAGTCGAACCACATCCGCCGCAGATACGCGCTGGGCGGCTCGGCGCAGCCGCGCGCGTCCCGACGCACCCGCCAGGCGTGGTCGGAGCGCCCGATGTACGTCGGCAGACAGCCACCGCCGTGGGCGGCCACCAGCTTCAGACGCGGGAAGCGGTCGAGGACCCCGGTGAAGATCAGGTGCGAGAGGGCGACCATGGTCTCCACCGGCTGCCCGACGGTGTTGCCCAGGTAGTGCGTGGCCAGCCGTTCGCCCAGTGAGCAGCCCCAGGGGTGCACGAAGACGACGGCCCCCGTCTCCTCGGCCGCCCGCCACACCGGGTCGTGCGCCGGGTCGGCCAGCTCGCGGCCGTGCACGGTCGTGGAGACGCTGATCCCGTGCAGGCCGAGTCCGCCCACCGCCTCCGCCAGGAGCGTCACGGCCAGGTCCGGGTGCTGGAGCGGCACCGTGCCGAGGCCGTGCAGGCGGGCGGGCGCCGAGGCGCAGTGCGCGGCGACGGCCTCGTTGACGGTGCGGGCCAGCCGTGCTGCCGTCGCCGGACCGGTCCAGTAGTGGTGCATCGGCATCGGACCGACCACCTGCGCGTCGACGCCCATCGCGTCCAGGTCGGCGAGCCGCGCGGACACCTCCGTCAGCCTCGGCCGCAGCCGCTCCAGCTGGGCGCGGTTGACGGCCAGGGAGGCGGGGGAGTGGGCCCGCCGTTCGGCGGCCAGTTCGGCGGCGAAGCCGGGTGTCCCCGCGACGATCGCCTCGGCGGCCGGGACGGCGAGATGGCCGTGGAAGTCGACGACGGGTGTACCCGGCGGGCCGGCGGGCGCGCTCACGCGGCCGCCGTCAGGGAGTCGAGGGTCTCCGACATGATCCGGGCCGGGTCCGCGCCGGGCGTGTCGGGGTGGATCTCCCACTCGGCCAGCCGCAGCGAGTTCTCGAGCACCATCCGCACCCGGGGCAGCCGCCGGGCCATGAAGCGGTCCAGGGCCTTCTCCAACGGCTCGTCCCCGGTGACGAGTTCGGCCAGGAGCACCGCGTCCTCCAGGCACATCGCCGCTCCCTGGGCGATGAGCGGCGGACAGGCGTGCGCGGCGTCGCCGACGACCATCGTCCGGCCCCGGTACCAGGGCTCGTCCACCAGCACCGCCTCGATCCAGCGGTAGTCGACCGCCGTGTCGTCCGGCAGCGAGGCGATGATCTTCGCCCAGGTGCCGCCGTACCCGGCACCGCGTTCGCGCATCAGCGACAGCGGGGCCCGCGGACCCACGAGGGAGGCGTCCAGGTTCTCGTCCAGGAGGTAGGTGTAGCAGCGGTCGACGGAGATCGGGCTGTAGCCGGCCTTGAAGCGCGGGCCGCCGTAGTAAACCTCGTGGCACACCATCTCCGGAGGCCGTTCGGCGACCACCCGGAAGATCGACATCCCGACCGGAGCGGGCCGGGCCGCGATCCCGATCAGCTCGCGCATCCGGGAGTTGATCCCGTCGGCGCCCACCATCAGGTCGTAGCGGCCGGTGCCGCCGTCGGTGAAGGTCACGTCCACGTGGTCGGCGGATTGATCGATCCGGTCGACGGTGAGCCCGAGCCGCACGGTGACGCCGTGCGCGTGCACGGCGTCACACAGTGCGTCCTGCAGGTCCGACCGCAGCGCACCCGCGGTCGGGGGCAGGTCCGGCCCCCCGGTGTGCGGAGTGGGCAGCTCCGCGATCAGCGTGCCGTCGGCCCGCAGCAGCCGCAGCACGTCGAACGGCACGGCCCGCTCGAGGACCCGGTCCAGTACGCCCACGGAGCGCAGCGCCTTGAGCGCGTTGCCCTGAAGGGTGATGCCGTGGCCCACGCCGAACCACCGGGGGGAGATCTCGACGAGCTCGACGTCGGCGCCGCGCTGGGCCAGCGCGACGGACAGCACGCTTCCGGTGATGCCGCCGCCGACGACGAGCACCTTCTGTACGGGCATGGGCGATCCTTGCGGACGTAGGAACAGGTGGAGGCGATCGGGTTCAGCGCGGGTCGGGCTCGTCGTAGTGCTCCACGGCCGGCGGCGCGGCGAAGAACGGTCCGACCAGCGCCCGCCAGCGCCCGAAGCGCCCGGACTCCCGGAAGCCGACCGTGTGGGCCTCGACGGACTCCCAGCCGACCAGCAGCAGAAACGCCCGCGGCCGTTCGACGCAGCGCAGCAGCCGCGCCCACCGGAAGCCGTCGGCCTCCGCGAGCACCTCCCGCGCCGTGCGGAAGACCTCCTGGAACTCCTCCTCCCGGCCGGCCTCGACGGTCAGTTGGGCATGCTCGACGACCACGGCGAACTCCGTTGGTTTCCTCGGGACGGGGTGCTCCGAGCCTGGTCGGCGGCCGCCCGCGCGGTCAACGGATCGAGGCATCGCCAAGGGGGACGTCATCCATCCCGGACGGCGATGGAGGTGCCGCGCGGTGAAGCCGCGCCCCGGCGCGGCCGGGGGCGGGCACGCCGGTGATGGCAGGCATCGCCAACGGCCATTTCCGCCGCCGCCCCGGGCTGCCTAGCGTCGACGGCGAGCCCCCACCCGGACGAGGAGAGCCGCCCGTGCCCGATCCACTCCCCACCCATGCCGGACCCTTCGCGCTCGGCACGTTCCGGACCGCCGCCGCCTCCGACGACCCGCCACCCGGCCCCTTCCCCGGTCTGGTGACCGGTGCCCGGGTGCGCGACCTGTCCGACCTGGTGCCGTCCGTGCGCGCCCTGGTCGAGGACTGGGACACCTGGCTGCCCCGCCTCGCCGAACTCGCCGGACCCGCCGCGGACGGAGGCGCCGACGGCGCCTGGCACGATCTGGCCGGCCTGCGGATCCTCGCCCCGATCGAGCCGGGGCAGATCCTCCAGAGCGGTGCCAACTACCGCAAGCACGTGGTCGATCTGGTCGCCGCCGAGAAGGAGAGCGTGCACGGCGCCACCCCGCAGGAGGCCCGCGCCGACGCCGAGAAGATGATGGACGAGCGGATCCGCGGCGGGGTCCCGTACGTCTTCCTCGGCTCCCCGCGCGCGATGTGCGGCCCCTACGACGACATCGTGCTGCCCGCGCTCGGCGAGCAGCACGACTGGGAGCTCGAACTCGCCCTGGTCATAGGGAAGGCGGGCCGCGACATCGAGGCGCGGGACGCCTACGACCACGTCGCCGCCTACACCGTCTGCAACGACCTCACCACCCGTGACCGTCTCTACCGGCCCGACCTGAAGGCCATCGGCACCGACTGGTTCACCGCCAAGAACGCCGACACCTTCCTGCCGACCGGACCCTTCCTCGTGCCCGCCGCCTTCGCCGGAGACCCCGGCGACCTGCGGATCACCCTGCGGCACAACGGCGTGGTGCGGCAGGACGAGTCGACCAAGGACATGATCTTCGGCATCCCGCAGCTCATCGCGTACGTCTCGACGACCACCACCCTGCGCCCCGGCGATCTGCTGCTCACCGGCTCCCCGGCCGGCAACGGCGCCCACTGGGGCGTGTTCCTGCGCCCCGGGGACGTGCTGGAGGCGGAGATCTCGGGGCTGGGCCACCAGCGCAACGCCGTCAAGGGCCACCGGCGCAACACCGTCAAGGGCCACCGGCGCAACACCGTCAGGAGCGCACCGTGACGTCCTCCCTCATCACCCATCTCCGCCATGTCGACCTGGCCGTACCGGACTTCGCACGGCAGCGCGCCTTCTACGGCTCCACCTGGGGCCTGACCGAGGTGGCGAGCGACAGCGGACTCGCCTTCTTCGCCGCCGAGGGCAGCCCCGAGAACTATGTCGTCCGGATCCGCGCGGACGAGCGCAAGCGGATGGACCTCGTCGCCTTCGGGGCGGTGTCCGCGGGAGCCGTCGACGAACTCGCCGTACGACTCGCCCGGGCCGGGATCCGGCTCATCGGTGAGCCGGGGGCGCTGGACACCCCGGGCGGCGGCCACGGGCTGCGCTTCTTCGACCCCGACGGCCGGGTCGTCGAGGTCTCCGCCGAGGTCGCCACCCGCACCCACCGCAGGATCGAGGAGCGCGAGGCCGTCCCGGTCCGGCTCTCCCACTGCGTGGTCAACTCCCAGGACCCGGAGCGGCTGCGGGACTTCTACGTCGGGCACCTCGGCTTCCGGCTCACCGACACCCTGTACTCCGCGCACATGGGCGACCTCATGTACTTCCTGCGCTGCAGCCCCCTGCACCACTCCTTCGCCATCGCGCGCGGCCCCCATGTCTCCCTGCACCACGCCTCGTTCGAGATGCGGGGCGTCGAGGAGTACATGCGCGGCACCGGCCGGGCACTGCGCGCCGGGACACGGCTGACCTGGGGTCCGGGACGGCACCTCGCGGGCGACAACACCTTCTCCTACTTCCACGACCCGCACGGCAACACCGTGGAGTACACCACCGAACTCGCCGTCCTCGAAGAGGACCTCTGGCACCCCGGACGCCATGACGTCGACGACCCGCTCACCCAGGACCAGTGGGGCACCGCCGACCCGATGAGCGAGTCGGTCGCCAAGGAGCAGTTCAACGACCCCGACGTGCTCTTCGAGGCGCCGCCCGTGTGAGGCCGGCTCCTCCCCCCTCCTCCCTCCTCCCTCTCCCCTCTTCCTTCTCCTCTCTCCCCTCTCCCCGAGAAAGGCCGCAGTCGTGGCAGAGATCCTGAAGCACGCCGTACCCCGGGCCGAGGTGACCGCCTCCCTCGACCAGGTGCGCGCGACCGTGTCCGACGTCCTCGCGGACGTGCGCGAGCGCGGTGACGCCGCCGTGCGGGAGTACTCCGAGAAGTTCGACGACTGGAGCCCGGAGTCCTTCCGGCTGTCCGAGGAGGACGTCGCCGCGATCGTCGCGTCGGTGCCCGCACAGGTCATCGAGGACATCCGGTTCGTCCAGGAGCAGGTGCGCGCCTTCGCCCGCCGTCAGCTCGACTCCCTGGGGGAGTTCGAGGTGGAGACGCTGCCCGGGGTACGGCTCGGACAGCGGCATCTGCCCGTTCGGGCGGCCGGCGCGTACGTCCCCGGCGGACGGTATCCGCTCACCGCCTCCGCGCACATGACCATCGTGACCGCGAAGGTGGCGGGCGTACCGAGGGTCGTGGCCTGCACACCGCCGATCCGCGGCGAGATCCCCGCGGCCACCGTCGCCGCGATGCATCTCGCGGGCGCGGACGAGATCTGGCTGCTCGGCGGGGTGCAGGCGGTGGCGGCGATGGCCGTCGGCACGGACACCATGCGGCCCGTCGACCTGATCGCCGGGCCCGGCAACGCCTATGTGGCGGAGGCCAAGCGGCAGTTGTTCGGCGAGATCGGCATCGACCTGTTCGCCGGGCCGACCGAGATCCTCGTACTCGCCGACGAGCACGCCGACCCGTTCGTGTGCGCGGTCGACCTGCTCTCCCAGGCCGAACACGGCCCCGACTCCCCGGCCGTCCTGATCACCACCTCGCGGGCGGTCGCCGAACGGACCGTCGCGGAGGTCGAACGGCTGCTGCCCGGCCTGCCCACCCGGGACTTCGCCGGGCCCGCCTGGCGCGACCACGGCCAGGTCCATGTCGTCGACTCGATCGACGAACTGTACGCCCTGGCCGACGAGTTCGCCTTCGAGCACGTGGAGGTGCTGACGGCGGAGCCGAGGCTCGCCCTGGAGCGGATGACCCAGTACGGCGCCCTGTTCCTGGGCGAGGGCACCTGCGTGTCCTTCGGCGACAAGGTCATCGGCACCAACCATGTGCTGCCCACCCGGGGCGCCGCCCGCTACACCGGCGGCCTGTGGGTGGGGAAGTACCTCAGGACCGTCACCTATCAGGAGGTCACCGACACCGCCTCCCAGGCCCTGCTCGGCCGGCTGTGCGGGCGGGCCTCCCGGGTGGAGCTGTTCGAGGGGCACGCGCGCTCCGGTGACGTACGCGCGGCTCGGGCCGCGGGTGACGAGCTGCCCTGGAACACCGCGTGAGCCTCGCCGGGCGGACCGCGCTCGTCACGGGCGGGGGAGGCCCGCTGGGCCGGGCGTTCGCGCTGACGCTCTCGGCCGCGGGCGCCCGGGTTCTCCTGACCGGCCGCAACCGGGCGAGCCTCACCGAGGCTGCGGAGCGGGTGGACCGGCGGGGCGGCGCGGCGCGTACGGCGGTCTGCGACGTGTCCGATCCGGAGTCGGTGCGCTCCCTGGCCGCCGAACTCGCCGACGAGGACGTGTCGTTGCTCGTGAACAACGCCGGGGTCGCGGGCCCGGTGCGGCCTCTCGTCGACGTCGAGCCCGTGGAGTGGGACGAGGTCTTCGCCGCCAACGTCCGCGGGGTGTACCTGATGTGCCGGGCGTTCCTGCCGCCGATGCTCGCGGCCGGACGCGGTGACGTCGTCAACGTCGCCTCCGTGAGCGGCAAACGCCCGCTCCTGAACCGCACGCCCTACACCGCCTCCAAAATGGCCCTGCTCGGCCTGACCCGGACCCTCGCCGGTGAGGTGGGGCCGCTCGGCGTGACGGTCAACTCCCTCTCACCCGGCCCGGTGCGCGGCCCGCGCATGGACCGCAACTTCCGGCTCACCGCCGAACTGACCGGCCGCACGGTCGAGGAGGCCGAGCACGACTTCGCGTCCCGGGCCGCGCTGGGCCGCCTGATCGAGGAGGACGAGGTCGCCCGGGCCCTGGTGGCGATGCTCGCCATGCCGGGGCTGTGCGGGGCGGACATCGACCTGTCGGCGGGCATGATCGCACCCGCCTAGGCGACGCCTTTCACCACCCTGTGTCACCACTGTGCACCGGGCGGCGCGATCCGAGGCATCGGGTTCCGCAATGGGTGCGCACACCCTCTACTGCCAGGTGGAGGGGGCTGATTCACTCCCTCGTGCGCACCCCCGGTGCCCCCGCCCGTGCCGTCCGGGCCTTTGTCGCCGACGGCGGGCGCTCACGCTGCGCGACGACGCACCCGGTCCTGGGGCGCGACGGCGCGAATCGACCTCTGGGAAGGCAAGCAATGACGCTGATCACTCGACGCTCGGTCCTGATCGCCGGTACCGCCACGGCCGGCGCGGTCCTCGTCCCGACGGCCACCGCCACCGCGGCGGCGAAGACCTCCGGCAGGACGCTCACGGTCGGCTCCGGCGAGACGTACGAGGTGGCCGCGACCACCCGCCTGAGTGTGCTCGCCCTCGCCGAGGGCGGGGCGCTCGCGGCCCCGGCCGGCCACCGCCTCACCCTGACCGTGGACGGCGTCGAGACCGGACAGCTGCTGACGGCGACGGGCGGCACCGCCACCCTGATCCGGCCGGGTACGTACCGCGGTGACGTCGTCCTCACGGTGGCGGCCGCCAACGACGTCACCTACGAGAGCCTCACCTTCCCCTTCCGGCAGGCCCTCTACGTCGACGGCGACGGTGTCGACCGCGACCGCTCCGTCCTGGCCGCGGTGACCGGCGGCCGGCTCACCGACACGCTCGCCCGGAGCATCTCGATCGCCTCGACCGGTGAGTGCTTCGACGGCGTCTTCGTGCAGGACGGCACCTACACGCTGCGACGGCCCGTCATCTCCCTGACCGGCAACGGCCGTTGCGACTTCGCCGGCTACGGCGCTGCGGTCGTGGGCGACGGATCCGGCACCACCCTGGTCGTGGACGGCGCCCGGATCAGCACCAAGGGCGTCGTGCGCACCGGCGTCATCTCCGACGACGGCGCCAACGTGGTGGTGAAGAACTCCACCGTCCACACCCGCAACGGCGTGCTGCCCGCCGACTACCGGGCCACGGTCGAGACCCCGTACATGGAATCGGTGCCCTGGATGCTGGGTCTCGACGGCAACGTCCGGGCCACCAATCTCATCGGCCGGAACAGCAGGGCCACCTATCTGAACTCCACCGTGTTCTCGGAGACCTGGGGCGCCCTGTCCGTGGAGGGCGGCAGCGGGCTGAAACTCACCGCGATCAACAGCCACATCGGGAACACCGGGGAGTACGGCTACGGGACCTACGCCATCGGCGACGCCACCGTGCGGGTCCTCGGCTCCCGGTTCGACGTCGGCAGCTACGCGACGATCATCGCCGGACCGGCCGCCGTCGTGCACTACGGCGACAGCACCCGCGAGGCGGTCGCCGCCCTCGACGCGGAGCTGGAACTCGGGCTCACCCGGGCCGAGTCGGCGGCCCTGCCGGTCCGCAACACCGTCGTCGACTCCGGCCACTTCGGTTTCATGTTCTTCGGCGCCGGCACGCTCACCCTCGACGGCGGCACGGTGATCAACTCCGAGCGGGCCACCTTCCTCAACAAGGGCCAGCAGACCGCCATCGCCGTCGACGGGTCCGGCGGCGCCCGCCTGAACCCGCGGGACGGCGTCCTCCTCCAGATGATGGAGCTGGACGACCCGGGGCCGGTCGACGTCGGCGGCAGGATGATGAACGTCGGCGTCTACACCGAACCGACGACCGACCCCGTCAGGAACGCCTCCTTCGACGTCACCGCAGTCCACTCCACCGACGGCGCGGCCACCTTCACCGACATCGACCTCGAGGGCGACTTCTACAACGCCATGCGCGGCGGCAAGAACATGGTCCTCACCTTCGAGGGGTCGGCGCTCGAGGGCGTCATCTCGGCGACGAAGGCGGTACACCGGGTGCCGTCGATCGACGCGTCCACCTTCCACGAGCTCGGCATCGTCACCAACACCGCGCGGCCCGCCGTCAACAACGGCGTGATCGTCCGGCTCGGCTCCGGCTCCACCTGGACGGTCACCGGGACGTCGTACCTGACCTCGCTGACCCTGGCCGCCGACGCGGCCGTACGGGCGCCGCGCGGCAGGACGGTGACCCTGGCCGTCGACGGGACGCCGACGGCCCTCACGCCCGGGGCGACCTATGCGGGAGCCCTCACGCTCACCGTGGCCTGATGTCAGGAGGCGGCGGCCGACCGGGCCTCCGCCTCCTTCAGGATCTGGTCGAACTGCGCCCCCATCGCCGCCGCGAGGGCCTGGGCGCCCGACAACGGGCGGACCATGACCGTGAGTTCGTCGATGAGCCCCTCCTCGTCGAGGTGGATGAAGTCGCAGCCGGTCAGCTCCCGCTCGCCCACCCGGGCCCTGAACACCAGCGCGTGGTCACGTCCGTCGGCCCCGTCGAGCTCCCGCTCGTAGCGGAAGTCCTCGAAGACCCGCGTCACCCCGCGCAGGATCGACGCGGTGATCGCCTTGCCCGGGTACGGCTTGAACACGACCGGGCTGGTGAACACCACGTCCTCGGCCAGCAGTGCTTCGACGGCGTCGAGATCGCCGGCCTCGACCGCCTCACGGAACGCGCGCATCGGATCACCTCATAGCATGATTAGTAAATTTATTGAGTAGGTGCCGATGAGAATAGTCACCTCCTGCTACCGTGTCCATATGTCGCTCAAGTACGCCGTCCTGGCCGCCCTTCTGGAAGGCGAGGCCTCGGGCTACGAACTGTCGAAGGTCTTCGACGTCTCCCTCGCCAACTTCTGGCCCGCGACCCCCCAGCAGCTCTACCGCGAACTGGAGCGCCTCGCGCAGGACGGCCTGATCGAGGCACGGGTGGTGCAGCAGGAACGCCGTCCCAACAAGCGGATGTTCACCCTCACCGAGGCCGGCCGCGCGGACCTGGACGCCTTCGCCGCCACCCCGCCCCGGCGGCCCACCGCCATCCGCGACGAACTCCTCATCAGGATCCAGGCGATGGACGGTGTGGACCCGGAGGTGACCCGCGGGCTGGTCGAGGAGCGCAGGACCTGGTCCCGCGCCAAGCTCGACCGCTACCTGCGGGTGCGCGACCGCCTCCTCGACGGGCGCACCGAGGACGCGTACCTGAGCGAGGCCGACCGGATCGGCCCCTATCTGACGCTGATGGCGGGCATCGCCTTCGAGGAGACGAACCTGGCCTGGTGCGACCGCGCCCTGCTGCTCCTGAAGCGGCGGACGGCCGTAGGCTGACACGGATGTTCAGTCCCGAAGGCCCCACCCTGCGCGAACTCGCCGTCCAGGCGCTGTCGTCCGTCGAGCACGGCTACGACCTCCTCGCGCCGAAGTTCGACCACACGCCCTTCCGTACCCCGGACGCCGTCCTGGACGCGGTCACCTCGGCCCTGAAGGACTCCGGCCCGTACGAGGACGGCCTCGACCTGTGCTGCGGCACGGGGGCGGGCGTCGAGGTCCTGGCGACGGTGTGCCGCGGGAGTGTGACGGGCGTCGACTTCAGCGCCGGCATGCTGGCGCAGGCGCGCCGGCGGACCCGTCCGGCGAGCCCCCGGGTGTCCTGGGTGCGCGCCGACGCCCGCGCCCTGCCCTTCACCGCCGCCTTCGACCTCGTCGTCAGCTTCGGCGCGTTCGGGCACTTCCTGCCCCGCGAGCTGCCGGGCCTGTTCGGCCAGGTGCGGACCGCGCTGCGGCCGGGCGGCTGCTTCGCGTTCCCCGTCCTGGCCCCGCCCGGGCCGTCCTCCCCGGCCTTCTGGACGCTCCTCGGCTTCGACGCCGTGATGCGGGTGCGCAACGCCCTGTGGCGGCCGCCGTTCGTCATGTACTACCGCGCGTTCCGGCTCGGCGAGGTGCGGCGGGAGCTGGAGCGCGCCGGGTTCCGCGTGGACCTCCGCGCCCTGCCCGAGTTCGGGACGAGGAGCGACGGAAGTCCACGGGTCCGCATGGTCGAGGCGCGCCGGACGGACGGCCCGGCAGGCCCGGACGGGATCACCCGGCCGCGGGCAGCGTGAACGCGTAGACCAGGGCCTCCCGCCGGGTGTCCACCACCAGGTCGGTGATCTCCAGGGGGCGCGCGTACTGGTCGTGCACACGCCGGGTGACCCGCATCGACGGGTCGTCGTCGAGGTGGGTGATGCAGTCCCGGTGGTGCAGGGTCAGGCCCGCCCGGCGCATCCAGTCGTAGGCCCGCCGGAGCTCCGGGGAGGCCTTCGAGTCGGCGCGGTCACGGTAACGGCCCAGTTCCTCGACCTCGGCCAGGGCCACCGCGGAGAAGGACGTGACGGCCGTACGCAGACCGCGTCCGTCGGCGCGGGCCGACTCGTAGCGGTGCACCAGTGTCGGCCGGTGCGGGGCGATTCCGAGCGCCTCGGCGTGCTCGGGCGGGGGAGCCTCCCAGCTCAGGGCGGCATGGGCCACCGCCGACGGATCGTCCGCGGGCCGGGCGCCCACGGGGAAGGCCAGGAAGGACGGGGTGCCGAGCGGCCCGCCCGGCAGGGCGGCATGGCTGCCCCGCCGGTCGGTCTCGACCAGCCCGTCGCCGCGCAGGACCTCCAGGGCCTGCCGTACGGTCTGCCTGCTGACGCCGAAGTGCCCGGCCAGCCGCCGCTCGGCCGGCAGCCGTTCGCCGGGCGCGATGGTGCCGTCGCGCAGCTCGCCGAGCAGCTCCGTGGCGATCCGCCGGTACAGCGGTCCGTCGTCGTCGGGGTGCGGGTGGACGTGCGGGGTGGTGGGGGTGGTGCTGCGGGCCATGCCGCGCGCCTCCTGTGAGTGACGTGCCGTGGTCGTGCGGACTCGGTGCGCCACCAGATCTAGCATTGGTCTAAACCAGCAGGGAAGGGCCGGCCGCCCGATCGGCCGAAACCGGACCGCCCCCGGCCGGCACCGCGCCCGTACCGCGCCCGCGCCGCGCCCGCGCTCAGAGCGCGCTGTACAGGGCGTCCACCAACGCCCTCTTCCGTGGGTCGTCGGCGATGTGCGGCCCCATCCGGTTCATCACGTACCCCAGCGACACCCCCGCCTCCGGGTCGGCCAGCCCGCACGAGCCGCCGAAGCCGTCGTGTCCGAAACCGCGCGGGTTCGGTCCGTACGATCCGTTCGGGCCGCTGAGCCACAGCCCGAGCCCGATCTCCGTCTCGTGCGCGAACCCGGCCCCCAGTACCAGGTCCCGGCAGGCGCCCTGCCCCTCGCGCACCCGCTCGGCCGCCTCGGGGGAGAGGACGCGACGGCCGCCGTACGCACCCCGGCCGGCGAAGATCCCGTAGAGCGCGGCCACCGCCCGCGCGGTGCCGTGGCCGTTCGCCGCCGGGATCTCCGCGGCCCGCCACCGCGGCGCGTTGGCCTCGCTCGCGCCCACCACCGGATTGGTCAGGGCGGCGACCGCCGCCGGTGCCAACTGGCTCAAGATCGCGGCCTGTTCGCTGGACGAGGCGACCGGCGGATGCACCAGCTCGGCCGCCCGCCCGGCCTCCTTCTCCGGCAGCCCGATCGTGAAGTCGACGCCCAGCGGCCCGGTCACCTCCCGCTCCAGAAAAGCTCCCGGCAGCAGCCCCGACACCCGCCGCACCACCTCTCCGACCAGGAAGCCGTAGGTGAGGGCGTGGTAGCCGGACCGGGTGCCCGGCTCCCACCAGGGCTCCATGGCCGCGAGGCGCGCGGTGGTGAACTCCCAGTCGTAGAGCTGCTCGAGCGAGTGCGGCCGGCGCAGCCCGGCCAGGCCCGCGCGGTGGGACAGCAGATGCCGGACCAGGACGCGCTCCTTGCCCGCCGCGCCGAACTCCGGCCAGTACCCGGCCACCGGGGCGTCGAGGTCGAGCAGCCCCCGGTCGGCGAGGATGTGCGCGCACAGCGCCGTCGGGCCCTTCGACGTGGACCACACGTTGACCGGCGTGTCCCGCTCCCACGCGCGCGTGCGCGCCGCGTCGGCCCAGCCGCCCCACAGATCGGCCACCGGCACGCCGTCGACCGTGACGCTCACCGCGGCGCCCAGCTCGCCCCGGTCCCGGAAGTTCTCCTCGAAGGCCGCGCGCACCGCCGCGAACCGGGGGTCGCAGTGGCCGTGGATCTGTGGCACGTGCTCGGACATGGGGCCTCCGTGGTCCGCCGGAACCCCGGACCGCTACGCCGCGGCCCGGGCGTCCCGAACATACCGACTGGTCGGACTGGAGGGAAGTCCGCCGGACAGGAGGTCCTGGTTCACAGGAGAAACGTCCGTCCCGTCGGCTCCCGATGCCCCTCGCTCGTGTGCCAGTAGTCCCGTGACTCGACCGCCAGCCCGGCGTCGTCGAACCGGACGAAGACACAGCCGGCCAGCGTGCCGGCCGCCCCGTCCTCCTCGGACAGCACCCGGAACTCGGCCACCGCGACCCCGTCGGCACCCACGACCGGGGGCGAGAACCGCACGTCGGTCACCCGCTCCGCCGCGAACGACCAGCGCAGATAGGCCTCCAGCTCGGCCCGCCCCCGGTGCGGTTCCCGGAACGGCATCGACCGGTGGACGCAGGTCTCGGCGTACAGCTCCAGCAGCGCCGCCACGTCGTGCGAGGCCCAGGCCCGCTCCCACACGCCGGTGAACCGCTCGGCGGCGGCACGCGTGTCCATGCGCCCGCCCTCAGACGTAGGACCGCAGCCAGCGCAGCTTGGCCGCCTCCTGGTAAGGGCCGCCGCCCTCGTGGTCGTTGAAGTCGTACACCTCGATCTTCTTGTCCTCGTGCGCCCACGCGTTGAACGCGGCGTACACGGTCGACGGCGGGCAGGTCTGGTCCTCCAGGGCCGCCGAGAACAGGGCGGGGGCCGAACCCCGGGACGCGAAGTGCACCCCGTCGAAGTACGCCAGGGTGCCCAGGACGTCCTGGGAACGGCCGCGGTGCGTCTTGAGGAACAGGCCGATCTCGCGGTACGGGTGACGGTCCGTCAGGACCGCCGCACGCGGGAAGTCGCACAGGAACGGCACGTCCGGGGCGACGCCCGCCAGATCCGGCACCAGACCGCCCACGGCGATCGTGATGCCGCCGCCCTGGCTCGCGCCGACCGCCACGGTCCGTGCCGCGTCGGTCAGCGGGTGGGAGCGGGCCGCCTCGACGGCGCGCACCGCGTCCGTGAACACCCGGCGGTAGTAGTAGTTCTCCGGGGCGTCGATGCCCCGCGTCATGAAACCGGGGTACGAGGGCGCGCCGCCCACCGGGTCCGCGGTGCCGCCGCCCCCGCCCCAGGCGCTGCCCTGACCGCGGGTGTCCATGATGAAGTGCGCGCGGCCCGTCGACGCCCACAGCAGGTGCTCGTGCGGCAGTCCGCGGCCACCGCCGTAGCCGACGAACTCCACGACCAGCGGCAGCGGTTCGTCGGCCCCGGCGGGCAACGTCAGCCAGCCCTTGACGGGGTGCCCGCCGAACCCGGCGAAGGTCACGTCGTACACCTGCACCGTGGTCAGGCCCGTGTCGACCGGCTCGAAGCGGGCGTCCAGGTCGTGCTCGCGGGCCTCCTGGAGGGTCTTGGACCAGAACGCGTCGAAGTCCTCGGGCTCGGTGGACTCGCTGCGGTAGGCGCGGAGCTCCTCGTCGGCCAGGTCGAACAGGGGCATGAAGGACCGCCTTTTGTTAAGTGCCCATACGAATGATCACACCGTACGTGGGCACCGGGAGGCCTCGCCAGACCCCGGCCAGGAGCTTCAGGCGGGCCTGCGGCGGGTCCACTGGGGTTCCGTGCGGGCCCACTCCCGCTCCCACTCGCCCAGCCGGTGCCGCATCGCCACCCGGCGGACCACGGCGTGCCCGAGCAGCACCACGGCGGCGGTGCCGCCGGCCGCGCACGCACCCATGGCGAAGGCGTGCTGCCACACCAGCGTGTCGTTCGGCGGCGGTGCGACGCTGCGGCCCCGGGTGTCGAACCACACGTCCACCACCTCACCCTCGCGGGTGCCCGCCGGGACCCGGGCGGTGGCCGTCCGCGTGTGTTCGCCCGGCGGGGTCCACCGCACGGTCACCCGGAACATCTGCTGTCTGACGCCCTCCACCGAGGGCATGGTCTCGGGCACATGGCCGACGACCTCGACCCGCTCGCGATGGCGTTCGGCCCGCAGCCGGTCCGCGACCGCCTGGGCGTCGGCATGGCCCCACCGGCCGGCGAGCGCCCCGGCCAGCGGCACGGCGACCAGCAGCAGCACGGCGACGAACAGCGCCGTCCACGCCTCCACCACATCCGACCGGCGCCGCAGCGGATTGTCCCGCCGCAGCCGGCCCCGCACCCGGCCTCGCATGTCGACCTCCTCGCCGTCACGCGTACGAGTGCCCACATGAGCGTCATACTCCGTTCGGAGTACATCGTTTCACGCATCGTTCACGTCGGCCCCTCGGCGGCCGGGGACGCCGGGGACGGGTGGGGAGGAAGGGGCCCCGCGGGACAGCCGGGCGGGTCAGCCGAAGCGCTCGATCCGGATGCGGTCGACCGGCTGCCCCGCCCGGACCAGCAGCCGCGAGGCGTGCTCGGCGAACGCGTTGGAGCCGCACACGTACGCCTCCCAGCCGCCCGCCGGCTCCTCGGCGAGCAGCGGAGCGAGGTGACGCGCCGCGAGCCGCCCCACGGACACCCCCGCCGGCGCGCTCCGCGTGAACACGGGCGTCGTCTCGGCGCCGTACTCACGCGCGTAGATCAGCTCCTCGGGGCCGCGCGCGGAGACCAGCAGCCGCAGCGGCACGCCGAGGCCGCGCACCCGGTGGTGGCGGACCATCGACATCAGCGGGACGACGCCGGAGCCGGCGCCGATCAGCAGCGCGGGCCGGTCGCCGGGCCAGGCGAAGAAGCCGCTGAGCGGACCCCGCACCTGGACCTCGTCACCCGGCCGGGCCCCGGTGTGGAACCAGCCCGAGACCTCGCCGCCGTCCACGTGGTCCAGGGTCAGCTCGACGTGCCCCTCGTCGTCCGGCGCGGAGGCGATCGAGTAGTGCCGCTGGGCGGTGTAGCCGTCGTCGGCGGTCAGCCGCAGCATCAGGTGCTGGCCGGGCAGATGTCCCGCCCAGGCCGGCACCGCGAACCGGAAGGTGGCCGCCCGCGGGGTCTCGCGGCGGATCTCGGTGAGCGTCGCGGTCTGCCACAGGGCGGCGGCCCGGTTGCTCACGGCGATCCGGCCGGGCACCGCGAACCGGGTCGGGGGAGTGAACGTCTCGGTCACCGGGGTGTCAGTCACCGGAGTACCTCTGCTCCTCCCACGGGTTGCCCCGCGCGTGATAGCCGTTCTGCTCCCAGAAGCCCGGCTCGTCGTGGTCGAGGAGCCGCAGGCCCGCGATCCACTTGGCGCTCTTCCAGAAGTACAGGTGCGGGACCAGCAGCCGCGCCGGGCCGCCGTGCTCGGCCGTGAGGGGCTTCCCGTCGTACTCCCAGGCGATCCACGCCCGTCCGCCGGTCAGGTCGGACAGGGGCAGGTTGGTGGTGTAACCGGTGTGCGAGTACGCGACGGCGTGGGTCGCGGACGCGTCGGGCCGGACGGCCGCGAGGAACGCGTCCAGGGACACGCCCCCGAACCGCACCCCGAACTTGGACCAGCTGGTCACGCAGTGGATGTCACCCTCGTACGCGGACCCGGGCAGCGCGTGCGCCCCGTCCCAGTCCCAGGTGCGGGGCTCCGCCACCAGGCCGTCGACGCGGAAGGTCCAGTCCGCGGGCGCGAGGTCGGGCGTGACCTCGGCGGACAGCACGGGCCAGTCGTCGCCCGCGTCGTACTGGCCGGGGGGCAGCCCCGGATGGTGGACGCGGGGGCGGCCGGTGAAGCCTCGGGTGACGTTCATGGGGTTCCAGCGGGAGGACGGCGGTTGTTCACGCCATCAACCGTACGTGCATGTCAGCAGTGCTCCGCACCCGGTCCGCCCGCCGATCATTAAGCCCGTATGAACAGTCCCGCGAGCGGGGAATAGCCGCCGCGCCCCGGCTCTTGCACGTGTCGTTCCGGATCCAGCGGTCCAGCGGTCCGGTGCCAGCGAAGGAGAGTGGGAGCAATGCCGAAGGCGTACGTCTTCACCCGGTACGGCGGCCCGGAGACCGAGGCCCTCGTCGACCTGGACCGTCCCCGGCCAGGGCCCGGCGAGGTCCTCGTCGCGGTGCGCGCCGCGGGGGTGAACCCGGTCGACTGGAAGCAGCGCACGGGCTACCGGCGCCCCGGCGAGAGCGGTGAGCGCGCGTTCCCCTCGGTTCTGGGCAACGAGGTGGCCGGCGTCGTCGAGGAGACCGGCGAGGGAGTCACCGGGTTCGCGCCGGGCGACGAGGTGTTCGGCACGGCGGTCGCGGGCGGCTACGCGGAGTACGCGCTGCTGGCCGCCGGCATCACCGCGCACAAGCCCGCCGGACTGTCGTTCACCGACGCGGCGACCCTCCCCGTGGCCGCCGCGACGGCCTACGACGGTGTGCACCAGCTCGACCTGCCGGCCGGGGCCACGCTGCTGCTCACCGGCGCGGGCGGCGGAGTCGGCGTCGCCGTCGCACAGATCGCCCGCGCGCGGGGGCTGCGGGTGGTGGGCGTCGCGAGCGAGGGCAAGAAGGACTTCCTCGAGTCGCTGGGCGCCGTGCACGTGCCGTCCGGCCCGGACTGGGCGGAAGGCGTCCGCCTGGCCGCCCCGGACGGCATCGACGGCGTCTACGACCTGGTCGGCGGCGAGGTGCTGCGCGAGGCGGCCGGCCTGGTGCGGGACCGCTCGCGGCTGATCACCGCCGGAGCCCCGGCCGAGGAGGTCGAGCGGCTGGGCGGCGCCCGGGTGGCGCGCGCCCGCGACACGGCCGTTCTGCGGGCGGTGGCGGACCTGGTCGTCCGCGGCGAGCTGAACCCGCATGTCACCCTCACGTTCCCGCTGGAGCGGGCGGGCGAGGCGCTGCGCGAGGTCGAGAGCGGCCACGCGCGGGGCAAGGTCGTCCTGGAGATCGGAGCGGACGCATGAGCGCCATCGAGCCCCCGCACGTCCTCGACAACCCCGCCCTCGCCTCCCTCACCGGTCCGCACGCGCACTTCGCCGAGCGCCGGGGCCGGGTGCTGCGCTACCCCGTCGACGTGTCGCCCTGGCTGGCGCTGCCGGACGAGCCGGACGCGGACGACTGGGCCGATCTCGCGGCGCTCGCCGGACCCGGCGCGGAGGTCCCGCTGCCGGGCTTCCGCGGAGAGCTCCCGCCCGGATGGGAACTCACCCTCCAGATCGAGGGCGTGCAGTTCGTCGACGACGGGCTGGCCGCCGCACCCGAACCCGAGGCGGTGCGGCTCGGCCCCGCCGACGTACCGGAGATCCTGGACCTGATCGCCCGCACCCAGCCGGGGCCGTTCGAGGCCCGGACCATCGAACTCGGCACCTATCTGGGCATACGACGGGACGGCGCCCTGATCGCCCTGGCCGGCGAGCGGCTGCACCCGCCGGGCTGGACCGAGATCAGCGCGGTCTGCACCGACCCCGCCTTCCGGGGCGAGGGCCTGGCGACCCGGCTGATCCTGGCCGTCGCCCACGGCATCCGCGAACGCGGCGAGACGCCCTTCCTGCACACCAGCGCCGGCAACACGAACGCCATCCGCCTCTACGAGTCCCTGGGCTTCCGGCTGCGCCGCCGAACGGCGTTCCTGGCGGCACGGGTGCCGGAGCGGCTGGGGGAGGGGCGGGAGTCGGTCCCGGTGGCGTAGCGGGCCGGCCGGAGGGTCACGGGGCCGCCGCGGGAGGCAGGTCGCTCCCGGCGGCGGGCCCGCGCCACGCGTTGTAGCGCACCAGGTACTCGGCGAACCGCTCCAGGTCCGCCTGCGGCCACTGCGCCAGCCGTTCCCGGAAGGCCGTGCGGCGGCTCTCGGTGACCTGGGCGAGGATGCGGCGGCCCGCGTCGGTGAGATCGAGGACCTGGACGCGGTGGTCCTCGGGGTCCTGGCGCCGTTCGATCAGGTCGGCGCGCTCCAGGGCGCCGACCTGGCGGCTGACCGTGGACTTGTCCAGGGCGTAGTGCGCGGCGAGGTCGGTGGCCCGGCAGCCGCCGCTCTCCTCCAGGTGGCCCAGGAGCGTGTAGGACACCAGCGACAGCTCGGGGTGCAGCCGGCCCGCCGAGGCACGGGCCCGCCGGGCGAAGCTCGTCATCTCCCGCTGGATCGTCTCCACGGCCTCGGCTGCTTCCACCGGTCCTCCCTCACTAGCCTGGTTGCATAATACAACTTGGATGGTGAGGGCGCCCGAGCCAGGAACGTCGTCCGACCCCTGGGGTAGGGTGGCCGTCCGGCCGGGGAGGTCCCCCGTCGCGCGAGGCGAAGAGGAGGTGGGACCCATTACCGCAGTGTCAGGTCGGGTGCTCTCCTCCCGTGGCGGCGTGGATCGCCGCCGGTAGGCGACCGTGAGAGCGCCCTTCGGCTTCCGAAAGGCTTCTCGGCTTCATGCCCCCTCTTACTCCCGCCTCCCCTGCCTCTCCCGCTTCTTCTTCCTCGCCCAACCCTCCCGCTTCTTCCGTGCCCTTCCCGTCTTCGTCCCGTGACGTGCTGGTCTCCGTGCTGCGTGGCGCCGGGTGCGTCTTCGCCGAGGACGAGGCGGAGTTGATCCTCGCCGCCGCCCGTACCCCGGACGAGGCCGACGCGATGGCGGCCCGCAGGGCGGCGGGCCTGCCTCTCGAACACGTCGTCGGCCGGGCCGAGTTCCACGGTCTGCGGATCGCCGTCGAGCCGGGCGTCTTCGTGCCCCGTCGCCGCACCGAGTTCCTCGTCGACCAGGCCCTCGCCGCGGTGCCGCACGCCCGCGTCGTCGTCGACCTGTGCTGTGGCTCGGGCGCGGTCGGCGCCGCCCTCGCCGCGTCCCTCGGGCAGGTCGAACTGCACGCCGCGGACATCGACGCGGCGGCGGTGAGGTGCGCCCGGCGCAACATCGCCGAGCACGGCGGACACGCCTACGTCGGCGACCTGTTCGCGGCGCTTCCCGGGCGACTGCGCGGCCAGATGGACATCCTGGCGGCGAACGTGCCCTACGTACCCAGCGGCGAGATCCCCCAGCTGCCGTCGGAGGCCCGGGACCACGAGCCGCTCACCGCCCTCGACGGCGGCGGTGACGGGCTGGACGTGCTGCGCAGGGTGGCCGCCGAGGCGCCGTCCTGGCTCGCCCCCGGCGGCTGTCTCCTCGTCGAGACCAGCGAGCGCCAGGCCCCGGCCGCCGTAGAGGCGTTCACCCGCAGCGGCCTGACGGCGCGTCTGGCGGCCGACGAGGAGCTGTACGCCCACGTGGTCGTCGGCACCAGGGTCAGGTAGCCGCTCCGCTGCCCGTGGGGCCGGGGGAGCGGTCGCCTCCGTGGTTCCACGGGCCGTGCCCCGGGGAGCCGCCGCGCCGGTCGCCGGGGCCGTGTTCCCCGAAGGCGCCGGACAGGACGCGGTCGGCGGTGTTGGTGTCACCGGAACGGGAGCCGACGACGAAGACGGTGTCGCCCTTCTTCAGCGCGTCGGCCCCGGAGGAGCCGGACGCGCCGTCCGCGGACACGGTCGCGCCCGAGCCGACCGTCCACGTCCACGAGACGCCGTCCTCGCTCTTGACGGTGACCCGGTCGTCGGCCGCCTTCGTCACGGTGCCCCGCTGCCAGACGCGGACGACCCAGTCGCCGGTGCCCGGGTCCTTGACGGTCGCCTCGCCGTGCGCCGCGTCCCCGCCGAGGCCGGACCACGGGCCGCCGTGGCCGTGCCGGCCACCGGGTCCCTCGGAGGAGGAGGCGGACGGCGACGCCGACGGCGGGCCGCCACCGGAGTCACCCGAGGCCGCCGCGTACGCCACGGTGCCGCCGAGCGCCAGGACGGCGACGGTGGTCGCCGCGATCACCGCCCGCCCGCGGGCGGACCGGCGCCGCCACAGCGCGCGCGGGTCCGCACGGACCCGTTCCCCGTCGACCGGTCCCGAGAGCAGTTCGACCTCTTCCGGCCCTTCGGGCCTGTCCGGCTCCTGCATCACGGCTCACTCTCCTCGGCCACGACGGCGGCACCACTGCCACGCCTCACTGTGATTGTCCGAGGTGCCGGGTAAGGAAGCGATAACAGGAGCCTGTGAATCGGACGGGCGCCGTCGCTCACTCCTCGGCCCGCGCACGCGCCACGAGCAGCGCCACGTCGTCGTGGTTGTCGGGGTGGTGCAACGCGCTCAGCAGCAGGTCGCACACCTCCTCCAGCGGCCGCGCGGGATCGTCCAGCAGCGCCAGCAGCGCCTCCAGACGTTCGTCGAGCGAGTGGGTGCGGGTCTCGACCAGGCCGTCCGTGTACAGCACGAGCTGCTCGCCGGGCGCGAAGTCGACGTCGGTCGTCGAGAACGGCACCCCGCCCACGCCCAGCGGCGCGCCGGTGGGCAGGTCGAGCAGCTCCGGCGGACGGCCCGGGCGGACGCGCACCGGCGGCAGATGCCCGGCGTTGGCGATCCGGCATCTCCCCAACCGGGGGTCGTGGACGGCGTACACGCAGGTGGCGATGGAGTGGTCCAGGCCCTGGGTGATCCGGTCCAGGTGTTCCAGGAGGACCGCCGGGTCGAGGTCGAGGGAGGCCAGTGTGGTCGTCGCGGTGCGCAGCCGGCCCATCGTGGCGGCGGCGTCGATCCCGCTGCCCATCACGTCACCCACGACGAGCGCCGTCTTGCCGTCCGGGAGCGGGATGACGTCGAACCAGTCGCCGCCGACCTCGGTGGTGGCGCCCGCGGGCTGGTAGCGGGAGGCGACCTCGAGGCCGCCGGTGACGGGCGGATGGCTCGGCAGCAGGCTGCGCTGGAGGGTGAGCGCGGTGGTGCGGGCGTTCTGGTACCAGCGGGCGTTGTCGATCTGGACGGCCGCCCGGGCCGCCAGCTCCCGCGCGAGCAGCAGGTCGTCGCGGCCGAACGGCAGCGGATTGCGGGTCCGCTTGAGGTCGAGGGCGCCCAGCACCTCGCCCCGGGCGATGAGCGGCACGGCCAGATAGGAGTGCACCCCGGCCCGCGCCAGCAGGGCGGCCGCCTCGGGGGAGTGCGCGATGCGCCCGAGGTCCTCGTCCTTGACCTGGGCCACCATGACCGGCCGACCGGAGCGTACGCACTCGGTGACGAGCCGGTCGGGCGCGTAGCGGGCCACCTGGCCGGGCTGGTCGGCCGCCCGCAGCGCGTCCGGCTCGTCGGCGGCGCGCACCGCCAGGGCGCGGATCACGGCGGATTCGGCGGGCCCGAGGCTGGTGCGACGGCCCGACATCACCGCGTCGAGCAGATCCACCGCGGCCACGTCCGCCAGTTCCGGCACGGCCACGTCGGCCAGTTCGAAGGCGGTGCGCTCCAGGTCCAGGGTGGTGCCGATCCGGGCGGAGGCGTCCGCGATCAGCGCCAGCCGGCGGCGTGCCGCCTCGGCCTCGACGGCCGCCCGGTGCCGGTCGGTGACGTCGACGACCGAGACGGCCACCCCCAGCACGGTGCCGCGGGCGTCCTCCAGGCGGTACAGGGAGAGGGACCAGGCGTGGTCCTCGTCCGGGTCGGCGGGGGTGCGGCCGACCGTGGACCGGTCGACGAGCGGCTCCCCGGTCCGCAGCACCTGGCGGGCGGCCGCCTCCAGGGCCTCCGCGTCCAGCCGGGGCAGCACCTCGTGGACGGTCCGGCCGAGGTGATCGGCGGCCGGAACGCCGTTCATCCGCTCCAGCGCGGGGTTGACCGAGACGTACCGCAGGTCGGTGTCCAGGACGGCGAGGCCGTTGGGGGACTGCGCGACCATCCGCGTCGACAGCGCCAGGTCCCGTTCCAGCCGCCGTACCGTCGTCCGGTCGGTGGCGAGACCCAGGGCGTAGACGTCGCCCCGGTCGTCCATGAGCCGCATGTTGCGGAACTCCACCAACCGGGTGGTGCCGTCCTTGCGCAGTATCGGGAACGCTCCCGCCCAGCTCTCCCCCGTGGCCATGACGTCGGCGAACAGCTGCACGACGAGGTCGACGTGCCGTTCGTGGACCATCACATGGGCCGCGTACCGGCCCAGCGCCTCGTTGGCCGAGTACCCGAACAGTTCCTCGGCCTGGGGGCTCCACAGGGCGATGCGCCCCTGGGTGTCGAGCACCACAGAGGCCACGTTGAGCACGTCCAGCAGGCCGCTGGGCCCGGTCGGGCCACCGCCCTCAGCCGCGGACGATCCGGCTTCGTTCATGCCACGCACCGCCTCCGCGTATCGATGCGGCACGCCGTCCCCCGTGCCGACTCCCCTGTTCTACCGTGCTCAACCCTTTTCTCCCACGCCTTGGGCGCCCTTCTTCATGCTCCTCCAGTACGGCGTCGCGCGCCGTTCTCCTCAAGGTCCGCACCTGTCCATGGGATTGGTCTGTACATGACCATCATGCCGGGCCAGACTGTCCGCCGAGCGCGCCCACCCCCCTCGACGAGGAGTCCCATGCCCCTGCGTCCTGCCCGCCGCCGTCGCACCACGGCCGGCACCGCCCGCACCGCCCGCGCCGGCTTCCTGGCGCTGGCCGTGGCAACGGTCACCGTCCTCAGCGCGGCCCCGCCCGCCGCGGCCGCCGACACCTGGACCGAGGTCGGATCCGACCGTGCCGACCCGCTGACCGAGAGCCAGGGCCTGACGTCGGTCGAGGTCCCGGCGGGCAGCGGCAACCGCTACACCGGCATCGGCACCATCCCCTTCTCGGTCTCCACCCGGGGCTGGAACCACGTCGGCGACCCCGACGCCTCCTACGACGGCTACTACGTCGAGCCGTACCAGAGCGACTCGAACAACGCGAAGATGTACCGCGTACAGGCGCCCGGCGGCGCCTGGTCGGAGTACGTCCACGCGCTCGGCTCGGGTGAGGCCCTGAACAACTCCTGGGCGGCGATCACCCCGAACAGCCAGTGGATGCTGTCCGGCGAGTGGGGCACCATGACCCGGTTCCTCGTCTTCCCGACCCCCGGCGCCAACTCCGCCACCTCGCCCTCCGCGAACCTGCCGCAGGTGTCGACCGTCCGCCTCGACCACGCCGTGCGCGATGTCCAGGGCTGCGACTTCACCGGCCCGACCACCCTTCTGTGCGCCTCGGACGACCCGGCGGGCACCCTCTTCGGCATCACCAAGCCCCTCCTCCAGATCGACCTGTCCGCCGAACCGAACGGGACCTCCGACGTCACCGGGCATGTCACCGCGCTGCGCCAGCTCCCGCTGCGCAGCTCCTGCTCGGGCACGTTCGAAGCGGAGGGCATCGACTACGACCGCCGTTCCGGCACCCTGCGGGTGATCGTCGTGTCGCCCGGGTTCTGTGTGCTGACCGACAGCAAGACCTACCGCTTCACCCGGAGCTGACCGAACCGACCGGATCTGACCGGAGCCGGCCGGAGCCGACAGGGCAGGCCGGAGCCGACAGGGCAGGGCAGCGCGGGGCAGGGCGGAGCGGCGCAGGGCCCGGCCGGGGCCGAGCGGGCCTCCGCTGTCCCTCCTGTCGCTGGTCCCACTCGGAAAGTGGTGCTTTTCTGGGGATGTGGCGCGGTTCGCGGGGAACCCGCACCTCCGCGCCACATCCCACGAGAGGAGCGATCACGATGGATCGCGAACGACCGCACGAGGAGTCCGTCTCCGTCGAGATCAGCGGATGCAGCAAGGAGGACGCCCGGATCGTCTTCGACATGCTGGGCGAGTGCTTCGAGTCCGACCGCGGCAGCGACGAGCTGCCGCAGCAGTTGCACGAGACCCGTCCGATGGTGTGGCTCGGCACCTTCGAGGTGACCGAGGCACGCGACTGTGCCCGGCCGGCCCGGCTCTCGTCCTCGGTGGAGGCCGATGCCCAGGGCAGCTACTGGGCGATCGAGCGGCTGCGCACGACGCTGGACTCGGTCTTCGCGGTGCGTGACCTCTCCTCGGCCTCCGGGGACCAGGAGCGGGAGCTGCACGTCCTGCTGGAGAGCCGGTGAGGCGGCGTCGCCGGTGACCTGCGGCACATGAGCCCGATCCCATTGTGCAACTAGTTGCACAACCCGTGCGCGGTCCTCTAGAACTGGAGGGAAGACACCGCGCACGGAGGGCTGTCATGAGCCGTTACCCGCACCTGCTGAGCCCGCTCGACCTGGGCTTCACCACGCTGCCCAACCGCGTCCTGATGGGCTCGATGCACGTCGGCCTCGAAGAGGCCGAGCGCGGCTTCGAGCGCATGGCCGCGTTCTACGCCGCCCGGGCCCGCGGGGGAGTGGGCCTCATCGTCACCGGCGGCATCGCCCCCAACGACGAGGGCCGGCCCTACGAGGGCGGCGCCAAGCTCACCACGGACGCGGAGGCCGAGCAGCACCGGGCGATCACCGACGCCGTGCACCGCGAGGGCGGCCGCATCGCGATGCAGATCCTGCACTTCGGCCGGTACGCCTACCACCAGGACCTGGTCGCCCCCAGCCCCCTCCAGGCGCCGATCAGCCCCTTCCCGCCCCGCGAGCTCACCGACGCCGACATCGAGCGGACCATCGACGACTACGCCCGCGCCGCCCGCCTCGCCCGGCAGGCCGGCTACGACGGCGTCGAGATCATGGGCTCCGAGGGCTACCTCGTCAACGAGTTCATCGCGGCCCCGACCAACCACCGCACCGACCGCTGGGGCGGCTCGTACGAGAACCGCACGCGCTTCCCCCTCGAGATCGTGCGGCGGGTGCGCGAGGCCGTCGGCGAGGACTTCATCGTCATCTACCGGCTGTCCATGCTGGACCTGGTGCCCGGCGGCTCGACCCTCGACGAGGTCGTCACCCTCGCGAAGGCCGTCGAGTCGGCCGGCGCCACCATCATCAACACCGGCATCGGCTGGCACGAGGCGCGCATCCCCACCATCGCCACCTCCGTGCCGCGCGGCGCCTACAGCTGGGTGACGAAGAAGCTCATGGGCGCGGTCTCCGTGCCGCTCGTCACCACCAACCGCATCAACACCCCCGAACTCGCCGAGGAACTGCTCGCCGACGGCTGCGCGGACATGGTGTCGATGGCCCGTCCGATGCTCGCCGACCCCGAGTTCGTGGCCAAGGCCGCGGCCGGCCGCCCCGAGGCCATCAACACCTGCATCGGCTGCAACCAGGCCTGCCTCGACCACACCTTCAGCGGAAAGATCACCTCCTGCCTGGTCAATCCGCGCGCCTGCCACGAGACCGAGCTGGTCCTCGCCCCGACCCGGCTGCGCAAGCGGGTCGCGGTGGTGGGCGCCGGCCCCGCCGGTCTGGCCTGCGCCGTGAGCGCCGCCGAACGCGGCCACGACGTCACCCTCTTCGACGCCGCGAGCGAGATCGGCGGCCAGCTCAACGTGGCCCGCAAGGTCCCCGGCAAGCAGGAGTTCGACGAGACGCTGCGCTACTTCCGCCACCAGCTCGACGCGCACGGCGTGGACGTACGGCTCGACACACACGTGGCCGCCGGGGACCTGACCGGGTACGACGAGGTCGTCGTCGCCACCGGCGTCAGCCCCCGCACCCCGGACATCCCCGGCGTCGACCACCCGAGCGTCGTCGGCTATCTCGACGTCCTGCGCGACGGCGCGCCCGTCGGCGACCGTGTCGCGATCCTCGGCGCGGGCGGCATCGGCTTCGACGTCGCCGAGTTCCTCACCGACGGCGGCGACAAGGCGAGCGAGGACCCGGCGGCCTACTTCCGCCAGTGGGGCGTCGACATGGACTACGCGGGCCCCGGCGGGCTCGCCGCCCCCGAGCGCCCCGCCCCGCCCCGCACGGTCCACCTCCTCCAGCGCAAGACCGGCAAGGTCGGCGCGGGCCTGGGCAAGACCACCGGCTGGATCCACCGCACCGAGCTCAAGCACCGGGGCGTCACGATGGTTCCCGGGGTGCGCTACGACCGGATCGACGACGCCGGGCTGCACCTCACCGTCGGCGAGCGGAGCACGCTCCTGGAGGTCGACACCATCGTCCTGTGCACGGGTCAGGACCCGCGCCGGGACCTGTACGAGGCGCTGCTCGCCGACGGCGCGAAGGTGCACCTCATCGGGGGTGCCGACGTCGCCGCCGAACTGGACGCCAAGCGCGCCGTCCAGCAGGGCACGGAACTGGCGGCGGCGCTGTAGGACCGTACCGGCGCCTCCCTAGGATGACCGCATGTCACTCCCGCACGCGATCCTCACCGCCCTGCTCGAGAGGCCCTCGTCGGGGCTGGATCTGACCCGCCGGTTCGACAGGTCGATCGGCTACTTCTGGTCGGCCACGCACCAGCAGATCTATCGCGAGCTGGGAAAACTGGAGTCCGAGGGGCACATCCGGGCGCTGCCGGCACAGGCGCCGGCCCGCGGGCAGAAGAAGGCCTACGAGGTGCTGCCCGCGGGACGCGCCGAACTCGCCCGGTGGACGGCGGCCGCCCAGGACCCGAAGCCGCACCGCGACGCCATGCTGCTGCGGCTGCGCGCCGCGGCGGTCGTCGGCACCGCGGGCATCGAGGCCGATCTGCGCCGCCATCTCGACCTGCACCGGCGGCAGTTGGCCGAGTACGAGGAGATCGAGAAGCGCGACTTCCCGCCCGGTGACGACAGCGCGCAGGCCAGGCTTCAGCACCTGGTCCTGCGCGCCGGCATCGAGCTGGAGACCTTCTGGACGCAGTGGCTCACCGAGGCCATCGAGGAACTGCCCTCGGCGGGGGACAGCCTCTAGAGCCGGTACGGCTTCGAGCGGCGGCGCAGGAACCAGGCCGCCGCGATGACGCCCGTCCCCACCAGCGCCCCGCCCACCCCCATGGCGACGGGGCCGTAGTCGCGGGCCGCGCCGCCGAGGCCGCCCATGACGCCCCGCGAGGGCGAGGCGGTGACCGTGGGCGTCGTCGAGACCCTCGGGGTGACCGGCGTGGAGACGATCACCGACTGGGTGCCCGCGGTGCTGCCGTTGGAGCACATGACGACCACGGTGTACGTGCCCGGCGAGACGCCGGACCAGGCCGCCGACTGGCCGGCGGCCGTCCCGGACAGGGCGACCTGGCGACCCTGGGCGAAACTCGCCTGGGCGCTGCCGAGCAGTGCCGCCGTGCCCCAGCTGCCGTTGATCTGGGTGCAGGCGCTGGTCACGACCGACACGGTGGAGCCGGTCGTGCTCACGGAGATGCCCGAGGCCCGGGCCACGGCCTGCTGGCCGGTGAGGGCCAGCGGCAGCGCGGCGGCGGCTGCCACGGTCAGTCCTGAACGGACGAGGAAACGGGAAGTGCGCATGGGATGTCCTCCGCGGCGGCACGGTTGGCGGTACATCCCTTGCGCCGCCGAAGGTCGGGTACGCCCGTGCTGCCTCAGGGGCAGCCAACGCGCCCCCGCTGCGCCCCGCATGCGGACGGCCACCGGCCAGGTGACGGATTCCTTCGGACGGCCCATGCGGACCGCCCTCCCCGCCCTGCGGCCCTGCCGCCTGCACCGGCGCCGTCTCTCACCGTCGCGCGCCCGTCGTGACCGTGCGTTCCACCGAGAACGCGCCCCAGGTGCCGTCCGGCAGCCGGGCCCGCAGCCGCACCCGGTGTCCGGTCCCCTCCTCCCGCCCCACGTAGAAGCTGTACGTCGCCCTCCCCGGGGGCGGGGTCCCGCCCCACACCAGCGAGGTGGCCGGCCGCCCGTCGAGCTGGATCTGGTACTCCGTGACCACACCGTCCACCCGGGGCGGCGTCCACGACAGGTCGAGGTAGTACGACCCGTCGGCGAGGTGGGCGCCCGCCCGGAAGTCGGACGGCGCGGTGTCCGCCCCCTCGTCGTCACCCGGGGCGGTGGTCAGGCGCACGGGGGCGCCGGCGGGCGAGACGTTGTCGGCCGCGTCCCGGGCCCGGACGGTGAACGAGTAGCGCGCGCCGGGGCGCAGTCCCGTGACGACCGTCGCCGTCTGGCCCCCGCCGACGCTGTGGATCCGCACGCCGCCCTGGTAGACGTCGTAGGAGACCACCTTCCGGTCGTCCGTCGACGCCGTCCAGGACAGCTGGACGGCCCGGCTCCCGGCGGCCCGGCCGGTCACCGCGCCCGGCGGGGTCGGGGGCGAGCGGTCCGCCGCGGCGGCCGCCGGTGTCGTGGCCCGCGCCTCCCGGCTGCGCGGGCCGAGCCGCCCGTCGCCGTCGCGGGCCCGGACGGTGAAGACGTACGTGGTCGACGGCGAGAGGCGGACGACGTCCAGCATGTGCGTGGAGCCGGGCACCTCCTGGACCTTCTCGGTACCGCGGTACACCTCGTAGACGCCGACCGCGGGGTCCGCGGTCACCGCGTTCCACATGACGTGCACGCTCGTCGCGCTCCCGGCCTGCGCGGTGACCCCGGTCGGAGCGCCCGGCGCCCGTCCGTCGTCGCCGCCCCCGCCCCCGCCCGCGCACCCGCAGCAGAGGGCCGTCACCAGGGCGCACAGCACCACCCACAGCACAACGCGTCGCACGGCTTCGCCTCCCGGCCCGGCACGGCGGCAATGGTCCGGACCAATATGGCGTGGTGATGCGCGCACATCAAGAGGGCGGTGCGGAGGAGCCGCCGTCGGCGACCGCTTCCGGGGGTTACGTATGCTGACGTTCCTCACGGCTGAACTCACCCTGATCGCTCAGGAGTTCAGGCCGGTGGCGCGGACCGCTGTCGTCGCTGATCCCGCGCCGGGAGAGCGGCCCGGGGCCCGGAGCCGAAACGGCGTCCGGGCCCCCGGCCCTCTGTCCCGCCTGCCGTGCTCCCCGGGAACGCCTGCCGTGCTCCCCGGGAACGCCTGCCGTGCTCCCCGGGAACGCCTGCCGTGCTCCGTACTTGCGTGCTCCGTACGGCCCCCTCGGGGTGGCCCCCGGACGTGACCGACACCAGATTGTTCCGAGTGTCCGCCCATGCCCCCACGAGAGGGTCCGTATCGTGCGCGTCCAGTCGCTGACGCTGGCCGCGGCCGGCCTTGCCCTGCTGGCCCCGACCACTTCACCCGCCGCCCCGCATCCGTCCTCGGGTGCCCTCGGGGCCTCCGCGGCCCGGCAGGAAGGCTCGGTGCGCGCCGCCGACCTGCTGGCCCGGGTCCGTGACTGCACCCCCGTCTCGCGCGGTCGGTACCGCGCGGACGACGGCGCGCCGGCCACGATCCCGGTCTGCGGCACCGACGAGGCGGTGTTCTGGACGGCCGACATGGACATCGACTGCGACGGCCGCGCGGGCCCCGAGTGCAACAGCCGCACCGACCCGCTGTTCTCCGACGCGACCGCCTACCAGCAGTCCGACGGCCGCTATCTGAGCGCCGAGACGCTGCCCTACATCGTGGTGCCGGGGGTGAGCGGCATCTGGGACCACCGTGACCACGGGGTGCGCGGGGGGTCGGTCGCGGCCGTCGTCTACCAGGACCGGGTGCAGTACGCGGTCGTCGGCGACACGGGACCGAGCGAGATCATCGGCGAGGCGTCGTACGCCACCGCCAAGGCGCTCGGCATCCGCCCGGACCCGCGCGGCGGCGGCACCCCCTCCGGCGTCACGTACATCGTCTTCAAGGACTCCCGGGCGACCCCCATCGAGAGTCACGCCTCGGCGGTGGAGGTGGGGGAGCGGCTCGCGCGGCTCTTCGTGCGCGGCACGAAGGAGCAGTCCCGCCCGCCGGAGACCCCGCAGCCCCCGCAGATCCCGCAGGCGCCGCAGCCCCCGCAGGCGCCGCAGACTCCGGTCGAGCCGGAGGAGCCGGAGGACGAATGGGCGCCGGGCGGGCTCGCGGAGCCGTCGCAGGGCGAGGGCGGCGCGGAACGACGTACGGGGGCCGGCGGTCAGGGCCGCGCAGCCGCCAAGGGCGACCGCAGGACCACCCCCGCGGGGCCGAAGGGTCATGCGGACCAAGGGGCCCAGGAGGGCCGGGGGGAGCGAGGGGACCAGGAGGCGTCGGAGGACGGAGAGGCTCAGGAGGCGTCGTCGGACGAGGCGGATGACGCGGAGGCCCAGGGTCCGGACGCCGAGGGCGACGAAGGAGACGAAGGGAACGGCGGGGACGACGGGAGCGAGTAGGCGAAGGGGCGGCCCTGCCGTACGGCCCGGGCCGCCTCCTTCTGCGGCGCTGTCACGCTGTCACCCTGCCACCTCGTGCGGGAGCTCAGGTCCGGAGCCCGTACGGTGGCCGCTCCGAACGGCCGTCGGCCCCGGGCGCGGCGGCCTCCGCCGGCCGGACGGCCGGAGTGGGGGCCGCGTGGCCGTCCGGCGGAAGGGATCCCGGGCCCGAGGTGCCGGGGCCGGCGTGACGGGTCGTCGGGCCCGGCACTCGAAGGTCATCAGACCGCCGACCAGCCGTCGTCGACCGGCAGGATCACCCCGTTGATGTTGCTCGCCGCGTCGGAGGCGAGGAACACGATCGCGGCGGCCTGCTCCTCCGCCTCGGCCAGCCGGCCCACGTTGACGAAGTGCGGGCCGAGCGCCGCCGGGCCGTGCGCACCCTGCTCGGCCTCCACGACGATCGCGGTCTTCGTGCCGCCCGGCGCGATCGCGTTCACCCGGATCCCCTTGCCCCGGTACATCACCGCCAGGGACTTGGTCAGCCCCACCACGCCGTGCTTGGACGCGGTGTACGCCGCACCGGCCGCGCTGCCCCGCAGGCCGGCCTCGGACGCCGTGTTGACGATCACGCCCCTGCCCGCGGCCAGCATGTGCGGCAGCACCGCCCGGGTGAGCAGGAACGGGGCGGTGAGGTTGACCCGGATGACCCGCTCCCACTCCGCGTCGCTCACGTCCGCCAGGGCCGACATGCGGTCCATGATCCCGGCGTTGTTCACGAGCACGTCCACCCCGCCGAACCGCTCCACCGCGGTGGCGGTCACCTCGTCGACGACGGACTGCTCGCTGAGATCGCCGGTGACGGCGACGGCCGTACCGCCCGCCTGCGCTATCTCCTCGACGACGGCCCGCGCGCCCTCGGTGTTGAGGTCGGCCACCAGGACCCGCGCCCCCTCCGCGGCGAAGGCCAGGGCCGTGGCCCGTCCGATGCCCGAACTCGCTCCGGTGACGACGACGCTGCGGCCTTCCGGTCCAGTGGCCATGAGGTGCTCCTAGCTTGCTGCGATGTGCGGGTGGGGGGCGTCCCCGAAGTGCTTGTGCCGCCACCCTACGACTTAATGTCGCTGAGTGACATAAAGTCGTGGGGAAGAATCCAGGCGTACGGAGTTCATGGAAGGCGACCGAGACCGGAGAAATGGATGACCGCATCGCGCGGACGCACGGGTCGACCGCCCCGCACCGAAGAGCGCAAGGCGGAGATCCGGCTGGAGATCGCCCGCGCCGCGGTGGACCTCTTCGTGGAGCAGGGCGTCGCCGCGACCACGGGCGAGCAGATCGGCCAGGCCGTCGGGGTCTCCGCGCGGACGGTCTGGCGCTACTTCCCGAGCAAGGAGAGCTGCGTCAGCCCGCTCTTCACCGCGGGCATCGACGCGATTGCCGCCTGTCTGCGGGAGTGGCGGCCCGGCCGTCCCCTGCCGGACGCCTTCGCCGGCGAGTTGGAGAGCGGCCGGCGGCTCGTCGGCGGCCCCGACCCGACCACCGTCGGGGCCCTGGTACGACTGACCCGCACCGAACCCGGCCTGCGCGCGATCTGGCTCCAGACCTACGACGAGGCCGAACCGGCGTTCGCCCGCGCCCTCGCCGAGCGCGCCGGACTGCCGGCCGGTGACTTCCGGCCGGCTGTCCAGGCGGCGATGTTCAACGCGGCCCTGCGCGCCGCCGTGGAGCACCACGCGTGGAGCGCCACCGACAGCGGCACGGACCCCGCGACGGTACGGGCCGAGCTGGCCGAAGCCCTGCGCTCGGCCCTCACGGTGGCGTCGCAGGGACTGACCTGACCCCGCGCCGCAGCCCGCCGCCCTCGCGGCACACCCCGACCCCGTGTCGTACCCCGCCTCGCGTGACAGCCTCGCCGAGCCGTGCCGCAGCCTCACTGAGCCGTGTCACAGCCTCGCCGAGCCGCGTGACAGCCTTCCTGAGCCGTGGCACAGCCTCGCTGGGCCGCGTCACACCTTTCGGTAGCTGTACGCCTCCGCGGCCGCGGCCTCCACCGAGTCGAGGTCGGCGCCGGTCGCCGCCGTCACCACCGCGGCGACCGCGCCCTCCACGAAGGGGGCGTCCACCAGCCGTGCGGTGTCGGGCAGTTCGTCGCCCTCCGCGAGCAGCGCCTTCACCGTGAGAACGGCGCTGCCCAGGTCGGTGAGGACCGCGACCCCGGCGCCCCGGTCCACCGAGGCGGCCGCGGCGGTGATCAGCTCGGCGCTCGTGCCCAGCCCGCCGCCCTGCGTACCGCCCGCAGCGGCGACCGGAACGGCCGGACCACCGCCCACCAGGCCCAGCGCCAGCTCGGCCACCGCCGACGCGACCGCCGCGCTGTGCGACACCAGCACGATGCCCACCAGTTTCTCGTCGCTCACCGGTGCCTCACTCCCCGCCCGCGTTCGTGGCGGCGAGGGCCGCGACGAGCAGCGCCGCCGAGGTGGCGCCCGGATCCTGGTGCCCGATGCTGCGCTCGCCGAGATAGCTGGCCCGGCCCTTGCGGGCCTGGAGCGGCGTCGTCGCCTCGGCGCCCTGCTCGGCGGCGGTCCTGGCGGCGTCGAAACCGTCGGGAAGGGCGTCGACCGCCGGCACCAGCGCGTCGATCATGGTCTTGTCGCCGGGCGCGGCACCGCCGAGCTGCATCACCGCGTCCACCCCGGTGCGCAGCGCCTCGGCGAACCGCTCCTCGTCCACCTCGGCCGCGTCCCCGAGCGCCTTCCCGGTCCGGCGCAGCAGCGTGCCGTACAGGGGTCCCGAGGCCCCGCCGACCGTCGAGATCAGCGAGCGTCCCGCGAGCACCAGGACGGCGCCCGGCGTCTCGGGTGCCTCCTTCTCCAGCGCCGCTTTCACCGCGGTGAAGCCCCGCCGGAGGTTGCTGCCGTGGTCCGCGTCCCCGATGGGTGAGTCGAGGGCCGTGAGCCGGTCCGCCTCATGGTCGACGGACGCGGCGGTCGCGGTCATCCAACGGCGGAAGAAGTCGGCGTCGAGCACGGGATCTCCTTGCATGGTCGGTACGGTCGAGCCGCCTGTTCCTGTCCTGTCCTGTCCTGTCCCTGTTGTCCCTGTCCCGGCCTCACACACCCCAGCGCAGTCCGGGGGTCCGCACCGGCGCGTCCCACAGCCGCAGCAGCTCCTCGTCCACCTGGCACAGGGTCACCGAGGCGCCCGCCATGTCGAGGGACGTCACGTAGTTGCCGACGAGCGTACGGGCGACCGCCACCCCGCGCTGGGCCAGCAGGCGGTGCACCTCGGCGTTGAAGCCGTACAGCTCCAGCAGGGGTGTCGCGCCCATGCCGTTGACCAGCAGGAGGACCGGACTGCGGGGCGTCATGTCGTCCAGGATCGCGTGGATGGCGAAGTCGGCGATCTCACCGGAGGTCATCATGGCCCGCCGCTCCCGCCCGGGCTCCCCGTGGATGCCGACACCCAGTTCCAGCTCACCGGCCGGCAGATCGAAGGTCGGGCTGCCCTTGGCCGGTGTGGTGCAGGCGCTGAGCGCCACGCCGAAGCTGCGGGAGTTCTCGTTCACCTGGCGGGCCAGCGCCTGGACCCGCTCCAGCGGCTGCCCCTCCTCGGCCGCCGCCCCCGCGATCTTCTCCACGAACAGCGTCGCGCCCGTGCCACGCCGTCCGGCCGTGTAGAGGCTGTCGGTCACGGCGACGTCGTCGTCGACCAGGACCTTCGCGATCTGGATGCCCTCGTCCTCGGCCAGCTCGGCCGCCATGTCGAAGTTGAGCACATCGCCCGTGTAGTTCTTGACGATGAACAGCACACCCGCCCCGCTGTCCACGGCCGCCGCGGCACGCAGCATCTGATCCGGCACCGGTGAGGTGAACACCTCACCCGGGCAGGCCGCGGAGAGCATCCCCGGCCCGACGAACCCGCCGTGCAGCGGCTCGTGCCCCGAGCCGCCGCCGGACACCAGCGCCACCTTGCCCGCCACCGGAGCGTCCCGTCGCACGACCACCCGGTTCTCGACGTCGACGGTCAGCTCGGGATGGGCGGCCGCCATTCCACGCAGCGCGTCCGCGACCACGGTCTCCGCAACGTTGATCAACATCTTCATCGGTACCTCCTGATGAGACGGACAAAGGGGCCTCTGACCCCTGTTGTCGCAGGTCAGTGTCTCGATCCCAGGATCGGGCGTGTTCCGCGTTCCCTTCGAGCATCCCCGATATCCCGGGCGGCTACCAGATGCCGGCGGCGCGGGCCGGGGGGAGCGTCCCGCCGGGGACCGGGTCACCGCGGGAGGGTTCCCACCAGGGTCTTCCACACCGGCCGGAAAAACTTTCGTCGGTGATGTCGAGAACCCACGTCCGGCTCCGTCCCCGTGGTGAACGCGACCACAATGGGGCGCACCAGTACCGAGGAGAACAACCATGGCCAAGTACCTGCTGCTCAAGCACTACCGTGGCGCCCCGGCGGCGGTCAACGACGTGCCCATGGACCGGTGGACGCCGGAGGAGATCTCGGACCATGTGCGGTACATGGGCGACTTCGCGGCCCGGCTCGAAGAGACCGGCGAGTTCGTGGACGGTCAGGCGCTCGCCCCCGAGGGCACGTTCGTGCGGTACGACGGCGAGGGCCGCCCGCCGGTCACCGACGGTCCGTTCGCCGAGACCAAGGACCTGATCGCCGGCTGGATGGTGATCGACGTCGACAGCTACGAGCGCGCCGTCGAACTCGCCGGGGAGCTGTCGGCCGCCCCCGGGGCGGGCGGGAAACCGATCCACGAGTGGCTGGAGCTGCGCCCGTTCCTCGCCGCCCCGCCCACCGTCACGGAGTGCCCGCACCCGTGAACGAGGCCTTGCTGAGGAGTCTCACCCCGGGCGTGCTCGGGATCCTCGTCCGCCGCGGAGCCGACTTCGCGGCGGCCGAGGACGCCGTGCAGGACGCGCTGGTCGAGGCGGTCCGCGTCTGGCCCGCCGATCCGCCGCGTGACGCGAAGGGCTGGCTGGTCACCGTGGCCTGGCGCCGCTTCCTCGACGCGACCCGGGCGGACACCGCCCGGCGCCGGCGCGAGGAAGCCGTCGACGAGGAGCCGACGCCCGGGCCCGCGTCGACGGCGGACGACACGCTCCAGCTCTACTTCCTGTGCGCCCACCCCTCGCTCACGCCGTCGTCCGCGGTCGCGCTCACGCTGCGCGCCGTCGGCGGGCTGACCACCCGCCAGATCGCCCAGGCCTACCTGGTGCCCGAGGCGACCATGGCGCAACGCATCAGCCGGGCCAAGCGCACCGTCTCCGGCGCGCGGTTCGACCAGCCGGGCGACGTCGCCACCGTGCTGCGCGTCCTCTACCTGGTCTTCAACGAGGGCTACTCCGGAGACGTCGACCTCGTCGCCGAGGCCATCCGGCTCACCCGGCAGCTCGCGGCGGCGATCGACCACCCCGAGGTGGCGGGGCTGCTCGCCCTCATGCTGCTCCACCACGCCCGGCGCGCCGCCCGGACCGCGCCCGACGGCAGCCTGGTGCCGCTCGCCGAGCAGGACCGCGGCCGGTGGGACACCCGGGCGATCGCCGAGGGTGTCGAGATCCTCCAGGCGGCCCTCGCCCGCGACCGGCTGGGCGAGTTCCAGGCCCAGGCCGCCATCGCGGCGCTCCACGCCGACGCGCCCACCGCCGGGGAGACCGACTGGGTGCAGATCGTCGAGTGGTACGACGAGCTCGCGCGCCTGACCGACAACCCGGTCGTCCGGCTCAACCGCGCGGTGGCCGTCGGCGAGGCCGACGGACCGCGCGCGGGTCTGGCGGCGCTCGCGGCACTCGACGACTCGCTGCCCCGCCACACCGCGGTGGCGGCGTACCTCCACGAACGCGACGGCGACCTGACGACGGCGGCACGGCTGTACGCCGAGGCGGCCCGGAAGGCGCCCGACCTCGCCGAGCGCGACCACCTGATCCGCCAGGCCGCCCGGCTCAACACCCGCGGACCCCGCTGACGGGCCGCGCCGCTCCGGGCCGGGCGTCGCGAGCCGGGCGGGACCGTGCGGACGCGGCCCAGGACCGGGCAGGCGCGGCGGGCCGGTCGCTCACCGGCGGGGCAGTCGCTTTCCGGCGGGGCAGGCGGCCCGGCCGAACGGGTGCCATGTCCAGCCAGCCAGCCAGCCAGCCAGGCCGCCACCCGGCCACCCGGCCAGGCCGCCACCCGGCCACCCGGCCAGGCCGCCACCCGGCCACCCGGCCAGGCCGCCACCCGGCCACGCGGCCGCGGTCGGGTGGCCTGGCATGCTCATGGGGGCGCGCCGGCGCTCTGTGATACTGGCACTGTGCCGTCGAGACCGCAGCAGCAGCCGCAGCAGCCGCAGGGCCTGGTTCCCCCGCTTCCCATCACGCCCATCACGCCCGACGCGCCGGACGCGATTGCGCGGCCCCTCCTCACCCAGTCCTGGCTCGACCTCACCTTCGTGCACTGGGCCGCGGACCCGGCCGACGTGGCCGGTCTGCTGCCGCCGGGGACCGTCCCGGACACCCTGGACGGCGTGACCTACGTCGGTCTGGTCGCGTTCCGGATGCATCGCGTCGGTTGGTTCCGGCTCCCGGGCGTCCCCTACCTGGGGACGTTCCCCGAGACGAACGTCCGTCTCTACTCGGTCGACGCGCACGGCCGGCGGGGCGTGGTCTTCCGGTCGCTCGACGCCTCCCGTCTGCTGCCGGTGGCCGTGGCGCGGATCGGCTTCCGGATGCCTTACGTGTGGTCCCGCATGGCGATCGAGGCAGACGCCGACACCGACACCGTCACGTACACCAGCCGCCGCCGATGGCCCGGCCCGCGCGGGGCAAGCAGCCGGCTCACCGTGCGGGTGGGGGAACGGATCGGGGAGCCCACCGCGCTGGAGCACTTCCTGACCGCCCGCTGGGGCATGCACAGCACCTTCTTCGGGCGGCAGATGTATCTGCCGAACGCCCATCCGCGCTGGCCGCTGCACCGGGCCGAACTCGTGGAGTGCGAGGAGGACCTGGTGACTGCGGCGGGCCTGCCGGAGCCGGTGGGGAAGCCGGTGAGCGTCCTGTACTCGCCGGGCGTCCCGGCCCGCTTCGACCGCCCGGCCCGCCCGGCCGGCATCCCGACCCCCTGACCGCAGCGCAGCGCACCGCACCCGCCCGTTCCCGTGCTCGTTCGCCGCGGGGCAGACCAAGGTCACCGACACCGCGCCTGAGTCCGCCGAAGCGCGCCGGGACCCGCCGGCCGGCCTCGACGAAGGGCGCCCCGGTCGTCGCGCCGGGCAGGACCAGGTGGCCCGGCTCCGGCGCGGTGCCGAAGGCGGCGAGCGGGTCGGCCGCCTACCGGCTCGGCGCGTCCAGACCCGTCCCGGTGTCCGGATCGGGGTTGAACACCGGGTGGTAGCTCTCCGGGGGCGCGAGATAGGCGGTGGCCGGCAGCCCCCCGGTGTCGACGACGATCTGGTCCACGGCGATCCCCGGGTCGACCATGAACACCCGCAGCACATGCTCGCCGGGCTCGGTGACCGTGACGGTCGCGGTCAGCTTCTCGACGCCCTCCTCCACGTTGCGCGCCCAGGCGTCGCCCCGGTTGCCGGTGGCCACGGACTGCCCCGACAGCACGGTCGGCGGCCGGTCGTCGAGCGCGAGGGCCAGCCGCCGTGCGCCGCGCTCGTCGAGCGAGGGCAGCCGGAAGACGGTCACGGGGAAGGACCCGGTGCTGCTGAACCGCACCCGGTACCTCAACTCCGGTGCGCGAACGGCGAAGTCGGCGGTGACCGGGGCCGCCGTGGACGGCCCCGCCACCACGGCGGCGGTACGGCGTCCGAGCCCGCGCACGGTCCGCCAGCGGGCCCCGCCGCGCTCCACCCGGCGCTCGGTGTGCACGGCGTCGATCGAGACGTATCCGTTGGCCTCGACGAACCCGCGGGCACGCCGGCGCGCCCGCTCCCCGTCGTTGACGACCTTCAGGGGCACCTCGAAACGCTGCGCGCCACTCGTGAGGACGACCGTGCCGTCGTGCGTGCCCTCGGGTGCCCGCGCCCAGTCGATCTCGACCCATACCCGGGTCTGTTCGGTGAGCGTGCCGCCCGTTGAACTCAGGTGGACCCAGGGATGTCCGGCCTCCGCGACCCAGTCGACCGCGAGGAAACCGGTGTTGAAGACATCGACGAAACGCCGGTCCCGGGTGGCTGCGGAGAAGGCCAGTGGCCGCTCCGTGCCGATCTCGTTCCCCTCGGAGGCGACACCGAGCCCCGAGGTCTCCCGCCGGGCGACCCTGGTGACGGCCGGGCGGCCCGGCGCCTTCGGGATCTGCGACGGGTAGGGATTGACGTAGCCGTCCCACTTCCCGCCCGCCACCTCGGTGTTGTACCGCTTGGTGAGCGCCGCCTCCAGGGCGTGCGCCGCTTCGGCGAGGTCCGCGAAGACGTTGGCTCCCGCGCCGCGGCCCTGGCGCACCGCCAGGGCGTTGCGGTCGGCCCAGTAGTACTTGAGGTTCATCAAGTACGCGCCGTGCACGGGGTATTGGACGAGCTCGAAGTAGGCGTCCCGGTAGGCCGCGGGGAGTTCGGCTCCCAGCGCCACGGCCCGCTCCAGCAGACGGTCGTACGCGGCCGTACGGCGTCCCGCCTCGTCCCCGTGGTGCACCACGGAGAAGATGTTCCGGTCGATGAACTCGGGGCGTCGCTCCGCCGCGAGCCGGTAGTACTCGGTGCGGATCGAGGCGATCTCCTGGGCGTGGCGGAGCCCGAACTGCCGTCCGTACCACTCCGCGAGGAAACCCCCGACGTCGTCGGCGGGCCACCGGTCCACGTCCCAGGCCATGTCCATGGAGAAGGACAGTCCGGTCTCGATCGACTTGAGGTCGCCGACGTTGAAGATCCACATCCGGTCCACGCCGTGCTCGTACACCCGGCGCAGCTCCTGCCGGACCTTGGCGAGCTGCGTGGTGTCCAGCCACAGGTAGCTGCGCGGGCGGCCCCAGTAGGAGAGGTGGTAGTAGATCCCGTTGCCGCCGGCCCGCGCGCGCTCCGCGTCGTCCGGCAGCTGGCGCATGTTGCCGTGGTTGTCGTCCGGCCAGATCAGCGTGACGTCGTCGGGTACCCGGACGCCCGCGTTGTACAGGTCCAGGACCTCCTTGTACGGGATGAAGATCTGCGGCTGCGCCGCCGCGCCGACCTCCTCGGCGAGGATCCGGCGCTGGTCGGCGATGATGTCGTTCATCACCACGACCTTCTCCGCGACCGTCGTGGCGTACTTCGTCTCCAGCGCGGTGTCGTGCAGCCCGCGCATGCCGATGGTCCAACTGCTCTCGTACGCCGCGTTCTCCCGGGCCCGGGCCCGCCAGTAGGCGGAGATCACGGCGGGGTTCACCGTGTAGTCGTACACCGGCGGTACGCCGTCGGCGTCGCGATGCTCCTCGGCCCACGGCTCCCACTCGTGGACGCCGTTGCGCAGCAGGGCCTCCGGGTGGCTGGAACCGACGACGATGCCGTAGCGGTCGGCGAGTTCGGGGTTCTCCCGGTACTCGTTGAAGAAGTCGGAGTACGGGTGCATGGCCGGCCACAGGTAGTTGGCCTTCAGCCGCAGCAGCAGTTCGAAGAGGCGCCGGTACGTCTTCGGGCCGATGTTCTTGTCCGGCTCCTGGGTGCGCTGCGACCAAGTGGTCAGGTTCTGCTCGTCGTTGATGAAGACACCTCGGTAACGGACCGACGGTTCGCGCCGTTCGAAGGGGCCCGCGGGCACGGAGACGGTGTCACGCTGCTCGACGGGCACGTCGGCCCACCAGTACCAGGGCGAGACGCCGACGCGTTCCGACGTGTCGTAGATCCCGTAGACCGTGCCGCGCCGGTCGCTGCCCGCGATCACCAGCGCGCGGTCCACGCCGGGCGCCGGGCGCTCCACCACCTGGGTCACCGAGGCCTCCCAGCGCCCCTCCACCCGCTCGACGTCCAGCCGGCCCTGTGCCACGAGCCGGTCGATGACCGGACTCGCGCCGAGCGTGCCCACCAGGACCAGCGCCGTGGACCGTTCCGGCAGGGTGTGCCGTAACCCGGGCCGCACCCCGCAGACCCTTTCCACGTCGGCCTGGAGGTCGCCGGCCGCGCGGATCACGGCGGGGTCGTCGGCCGCGTCCACGAACACGTCGACCGCGACGCCGTCCCGCACCAGGTCGAAACCCGGCCGGGCGGCCGCCGGCGCGGCGTGCGCGGCGGCCGGGAGCATCGCGGGCAGCAGCGGGGCCAGCCCGGCGGCCGTCATGCCCCGCAGGAACGCCTTCCGGGTCCACGGCTGGGAGGGGTCCTGCGGTGCGGTGGTCGGCATCGACGCTCCTGGACTGGGCAGTGACAGCTACGGAAGTGGCATGACCATGCTAGAAAGCGCTTTCCCTCGGCACCCTAGGCCAGTGCCGACGGCGGCGTCCATATCCGTGCGGTGCCGCTGCTGGTGCCGCTGCTGGTGCTGGTGTCGGTGGCGGTCCGATCGGCGCGGCACGGCGCTGCGGGCGGGGCGGGGCGGCACGGCCCTACGGGATGGGAGGCGGGGCACTGTGGGCCGGGAGGCGCTGCGGGCCGGGAGGCACGGCGGCTGTGCCACGGCTCCTGCTCGGCCCCCGCCGCCCCCCGGCGGAGCCATCCATTACGCCCGCTGGATGCGCGCCGCGCCCGCTGGCTGTGCGCCCGCTGGCTGTGCGCCCGCTGGCTGTGCGCCCGCCGGGTGTGCGCCCAGCGGCTGTGCGCCCGCCGGGTGTGCGCCCGCTCGGCGCGCGCTCGCCGCGCGGCCCGAGTGGAGGCGCCCGTGCCGCCGCGCCCTTTCCTCAGTAGGCTCTCCGGCATGCGGATCTCCGTCTCCTCGGACATGGACGAACCAGTGGCCCGCGCCCTCGTCGCGGAGCTGCGCGGCCGGGGGCACGACGTGGTGCCGCACGGCGCGCTGCGGCCCGGCGACGACTCCCGGTGGGCGGCGTGCTCGGCGGTGGCGGCCCGGGACGTGGCAGACGGGACCTGCGAGCAGGCGGTGGTCTGCTGCTGGACCGGCACCGGCGCGTCGATCGCCGCCAACAAGGTGCCCGGCGTCCGGGCCGCCCTGTGCGCCGACGCCTACACCGCCGACGGCGCCCGCCGCTGGAACGACGCCAACGTCCTCGCCCTCAGCCTCCGTCTGACCTCGGAGCCGCTGCTCAAGGAGATCCTCGACGCCTGGTTCGCCGCCGAGGCCGGCGGGGACGCCGAGGACCGGTGGAACGTGGCCCATGTCGACGGTCTCGACGGTCTCGACGCCGCCCGGGAGGGCTCGGGGTCCTAGGGCGTGTCCGACCCGGGGAGCCCCTCGTACGGACGGCTTCGCTCCTCCGTACGGGTCGCCCGGCCCTGCCGGGTACCCGGCGGCCGGAGAGGGTGGGGAGGTACGGACCGGTACGCACCTCCGAGCGACCCGATCCGGAAGGGAACCCGAGATGTCCGTCGAACCGCAAGCGACGTCCGCCCGGCTCACCGACGACGAGCTCAGGACGCTGCACGCCCACTGGCGCGCCGCGAACTACCTCTCCGTCGGACAGATCTACCTGATGGCCAACCCGCTGCTCACCGAGCCGCTGCGGCCGGAGCACGTGAAGCCGAGGCTGCTGGGCCACTGGGGGACCTCACCGGGGCTCAACCTCGTGTACACCCACCTCAACCGCGTCATCCGCACCCGCGACCTGCACGCCCTGTGCGTCTGGGGCCCAGGCCACGGCGGTCCCGCGGTCGTCGCCAACTCCTGGCTGGAGGGCACCTACACCGAGACGTACCCGGACGTCACCCGCGACGCGGACGGCATGGCCCGGCTGTTCCGGCAGTTCTCCTTCCCCGGCGGCATCCCCAGCCATGTCGCCCCGGAGACGCCCGGCTCGATCCACGAGGGCGGTGAGCTCGGCTACTCCCTCTCGCACGCCTACGGCGCCGCCTTCGACAACCCGGATCTCCTCGTCGCCTGCGTGATCGGCGACGGCGAGTCCGAGACCGGGCCGCTGGCCGCCTCCTGGCACTCCAACAAGTTCCTCGACCCCGTCCACGACGGCGCGGTCCTGCCGATCCTCCACCTCAACGGCTACAAGATCGCCAACCCGACGGTGCCGGCCCGCATCCCCGAACCCGAGCTCGACGAGCTGCTGCGCGGCTACGGCCACGATCCGATCCATGTCACCGGCGACGAGCCGAACGCCGTCCACCGCGCGATGGCGCAGGCCATGGACACCGCCCTGGACCGCATCGCCGCCCTCCAGCGCGCCGCCCGCGAGGACGGCTCGGGCGAGCGCCCCCGCTGGCCGGTGATCGTGCTGCGCACCCCGAAGGGCTGGACCGGCCCCGCCCATGTCGACCGGCTGCCCGTCGAGGGCACCTGGCGCGCCCACCAGGTGCCCCTGTCCGCCGTCCGCGACAACCCCGAACACCTCCGCCAGCTGGAGGCCTGGCTGCGCTCCTACCGGCCGGAGGAACTCTTCGACGCCCGCGGCGGCCCCCGCCTGGACGTCCTCGCCTGGATCCCCGACGGGACCCGTCGCCTCGGTGCCACCCCGCACGCCAACGGCGGCCTGCTGCTGCGTGAACTCCCCCTGCCCGAACCGGAGTCGCACGCCGTCCCGGTCGACAGGCCCGGCGGCACCCGGCACGAACCCACCGCGGTGCTGGGCGGGTTGCTCGAAGACGTCATGCGCGCCACCGCCGACCGGCGCGACTTCCGTCTCGTCGGCCCCGACGAGACCGCCTCCAACCGCCTCCAGGCCGTCTACGCCGCCAGCGGCAAGGCCTGGCAGGCACAGACCCTCCAGGTCGACGAGAACCTCGACCGGCACGGCCGGGTGATGGAGATCCTCTCCGAACACACCTGCCAGGGCTGGCTGGAGGGCTATCTGCTGACCGGCCGGCACGGACTGTTCTCCTGCTACGAGGCGTTCGCGCACATCGTCGACTCGATGGTCAACCAGCACATCAAATGGCTGCGTGTCACCCGGAAACTGCCCTGGCGCGCACCCGTCGCCTCCCTGAACTACCTGCTCACCTCGCACGTGTGGCGCCAGGACCACAACGGGTTCTCCCACCAGGATCCCGGTTTCGTCGACCACGTCCTCAACAAGAGCCCCGAAGTCGTACGGGTCTATCTGCCGCCGGACGCCAACACCCTGCTGTCCGTGGCCGACCACGTCCTGCGCAGCCGCGACTACGTCAATGTGATCGTGGCCGGGAAACAGCCCTGTTTCGACTGGCTGAGCATGGACGAGGCCCGCGCCCACTGCGCGCGCGGAGCCGGCGTCTGGGACTGGGCCGGCACCGACGACGGCACCCGCGAACCCGACGTGGTCCTCGCCTGCGCGGGTGACGTGCCCACCCTGGAGGTGCTGGCCGCCGCCCAGTTGCTGCGTCGCGAACTGCCGGATCTCGCCGTGCGGGTCGTCAATGTCGTCGACATCGCCCGGCTGCTGCCGAGCGGCGAACACCCGCACGGCATGGGCGACTTCGAGTACGACGGACTGTTCACCACCGACAAGCCGGTGATCTTCGCGTACCACGGCTACCCCTGGCTGATCCACCGGCTCGCCTACCGCCGCACCGGCCACGGCAACCTGCATGTGCGCGGCTACAAGGAGTTCGGCACCACGACCACGCCGTTCGACATGGTCGTCCGCAACGACCTGGACCGCTACCGCCTCGTCATGGACGTCATCGACCGTGTCCCCGGCCTCGCCGTGCGCGCCGCCGCCCTACGGCAGCGGATGGAGGACGCGCGACTGCGCCACCACGACTGGATCCGGGTCCACGGCACCGACCTGCCCGAGGTCGCCGACTGGACCTGGGACGGGTGAGACGGCAGCTCACCGGCGACCGGACAGGGCGCACGGACCGGGGCGGACGGCGCAGGGGGAGGGGCAGCGGGCAGGCCGTCGTGCGCCCTGGTGAGGCGTCCCGCCCGGTGCTTACAGTGGTCGGCCAGCCCTGCGCGCGGATCCGGCGGGGCGAGTCCCACCCCCGTGGTCACCAGTCGTCCTCGCCCCCGACCGGCACGCGTCCGGACCCGGGCGCGGCTCCGCGCACCGGAGCGGCTCCCAGGGCGACGGGTGCGACGACCACCCGCGCGACAGACACCATCCGTGACACCGCTCGTGCCGTGTGAGGGCCCGTCCGCGGTACGAGCGCGCGTCCATAGCCGCTGGAGGCCGCTGTGGCCCGACCGTGCATCGCCCTGATCGCCGACCCCACCTCTCCCGAAGGCTGCCGTGAGTACCTCGCCGACGCCGTGGAACTGCTCACCGGCGCCCCGCCCGTCCGGGTCGACTCCCGGCACTTCGCGACCGGCGGAACCGGCCGCGGCGTCCGCGACGGAGGCCGGTTACGGCTCCAGGTCCCCGAGGAGCGGCTGGACTTCGTGCCCGACGTCGTGCTGCTCTACGAGATCCCGCCGCACCACCGGCGGGCCCTCGCCGGCTTCCAGGAGCTCCTGGAGAGCCACGACGTGGTGACCCTGGCCGCCGGCCCCGACGCCTGGCGGACCGCGACCGAGAAGAACCTCACCGTCGAACGCTTCGTCCGGGACGGGGTCGCCCAGATGGAGACCGCCGTGCTGTCCCGGCCCTCGCCGCGGGACGCGGCCGACACGTTCGACCGGCTCGGCCGGGACACCTGGGCCCGGCCCGTCGTCGGCACCGGCGGCAACGACACCTTCCATGTCACCACCCCCGCCCAGCTGGAGCAGGCCGCCGCCTACTACGCCGAGCGCGGCACCGACTGGCTGCTGTCCCGCGACGCGGGCAACATCACCGCCGACGGCCGGCGGCACCAGTTCCGTGTCTTCGTCCTGGGCGACCGCGTCGTGCACGCCCGCGAGCACCTGCAGCCGGCGATGGACACTCCCTGCAACACCTGCCAGGGCGCCACCGCCGTCCACATCTCCCCGCGTGATCTCCAGCCCCGGCTCGCCGAACTCGCCGTCGCGGCCACCGCGTCGGTCGGGCTCCCCTTCGCCGGTGTCGACCTGGCCGTGGAGAACGGCGGGGTCGTCTTCGAGGTCAACGTCCAGCCCGCCTTCGTCGACGGCGAGCTGGAACTGCGGGCGGTGGCCGTGCCGTACGTCCAGGCGCACCTGGACGCCTTCGCGCCGGCCTTCGGCGGACCGCCCCGGGGGCTCACAGCTTCAGCGTGAACCAGGTCGTCTTGCCCTCGTCCGTCGGCCGCACCCCCCAGCCGGCGGCGAGGGCGCGGACCAGGATCAGGCCGCGCCCCGACTCCGCGTCCTCGACCGCCACCCGCGGCTGGGGGAGCTGCGGGCTGGGGTCGCTGACCTCGACCGTGAGGTCGGTGGCGGTGCGGTGCAGATGCAGGCCGATCGGGCCCTCGGAGTGCTGGACGGCGTTCGTCAGCGTCTCCGACAGCAGCAGGAGCGCGTCGTCCGTCCGGTCCGTGCAGTTCCACGAGGTCAGTGCCTTGTGCAGAAAGGCCCGCCCCTCCGGCACGGAGGCCGGGGTGGCCGGGAGATGGGTGGTGACGGCGGCCAGCGGAGCGGCCGGCAGTTGCGCGAGCAGCAGGGTCACGTCGTCGTTGTGGCCGTCGGCGTCCGGCAGCAGACCCGCGAGGACATGGTCCGCCGCGGCCTCCAGACAAGGTGTTCCGACGAACAACTCGTTCAGCAACAAGGTCAGTTCGCCGATCCGCACCTCGATGTCGCTGCCCGGCGTCTCGATCAGACCGTCGGTGTAGAGCACCAGCGTGGCTCCGGGAGGTATCTCCGAACTGGACTGCTCGTACAGGATGTCGCCCACGCCGAGCGGGGCGTTGACCGGACAGGGCAGGGGGCTGATGCCCTCGCCCACCCCGGCGACCAGTACCGGAAGGTGTCCCGCCGAGCACACCGTGACCGTGCCCGCGTCCGGGGCGATCACCAGATAGCAGCAGGTGACGAGCTGGTCCGGCACGTCGAGGTCGGCGACGCAGGTGTCCAGTGCCCGCATCAACTGCCGTGGCTGCATACCGGTCTTGGCCAGCGCGTGCGCGGCCGACCGCAACTGGCCCATCACGGCGGCCGCTTCCAGCCCGCGGCCCATCACGTCGCCTATCAGCACCCCCACCCGGTCGGCGCCCAGCGGAATCAGGTCGAACCAGTCGCCGCCCACACCGGCGCCCTGGGTGGCGGGCCGGTAGCGGCTCGCGGTGGCCAGGCCGGGCAGCGCGGGCGGAGTGCCCATCAGACTGCGCTGGAGCGTCAGGGCGATGTGCCGCTGCTGCTCGTACAGGGCCGTGAGCTCGGCCTCCGCGCGCTTGCGGTCGCTGATGTCCCGCACGATCGCGCACGCCCCGACCACGGTGCCTTGGGTGTCCCGGGTCGGCCACAGCGTGACGTCCACGTCGCGCAGCACTCCGGTGCTGGTCATCCGCAGCGTCTCGTAGTGCTCGACCTTCTCGGCGTGCCGCAGCCGCTGGAGCAGGTCGTGGATCTCGCCCCGCAGCTCCGACGGGGCCAGCAGCGAGACGTGCCGGCCGATGGCCTCCTCGGCCGTGTAGCCGTACAGGCGCTGCGCGGCCGCGTTCCAGTAGGTGATGTACCCGTCGAGGGTGTGGGCGAGGATCGCGTCCTGCGAGGACTCCACGAGCGCGGCGAGCTCGTTGATGCGCGCCTCGGCCGCCTTGCGGTCGCTGACGTCGCGCACGGCCGCCGACACCAGGAGCCCGTCCGCCGTCTCCAGGGGGCTCAGGCTGATCTCGACGGGGAACTCCGTACCGTCCTTGCGCAGCCCGTGCAGTTCGAGGCCGGCGCCCATCGGACGCACCTGGCGGTTGGCCGTGTACCCGCTGCGGTGCGCGGTGTGCTGGCCGTGGAACCGGTGCGGGATGAGCAGTTCGACCGGCTGGCCGAGCAGCTCCTCCCGGCCGTGCCCGAACAGGGCCTCGGTCTGGGCGTTGACGAGTCTGATGATGCCGGAGTCGTCGACGATGACCATGGCGTCGGGGGCCGCCTCCAGAAGCCCCCGGAACCTTTCCTCGGCCCCGCCGACCGCACCCTCCGACGAGGGCGCTCCGCAGCCGCACCGTTTCTGCTGAGCCTGCTGTTTCATGCTCCGTTTCGCGGTGCCCGCTCCCGCGCCCGCCCCCGTGCCCGCGCGCCGCGCTGGTTCCGCTCGTATCACGTCGGCCATCTTCCACCTCATCCCGCACGACGAATCAGGCCATCTCAGCGCCTCCGGCCCGCCCGCGCCGCGCGTTGTCGCTTACTGTCCGCCCCCTGTCCGAACCTGAACGCGACCGAACCGATCAGTATTCGAGAAGCGCCGGTCATCGGGTCACAGCTAGCGTGGCGTCGGTCAGATCGAGCCAGGCGACGCCCCAGCCCGCGAAGGCGGTCCCGGACAGCAGATGGAGAGACGATGAGCATGGCCAAGAAGACGGACCCGTCGCCTGCGCGGCACGTCGCCGACAGCCACGGTCTGATCCGCGTGCACGGCGCCCGCGAGAACAACCTCAAGGACGTCAGCATCGTGATCCCGAAGCGCCGTCTGACGGTGTTCACCGGCGTCTCCGGCTCGGGCAAGAGCTCACTGGTGTTCGACACGATCGCCGCGGAGTCGCAGCGGCTGATCAACGAGACCTACAGCGCGTTCGTCCAGGGCTTCATGCCGACGCTGGCGCGGCCCGAGGTCGACGTGCTCGAAGGGCTGACGACGGCGATCATCGTCGACCAGCAGCGGATGGGTTCCGACCCCCGCTCCACCGTCGGCACCGCCACCGACGCCAACGCGATGCTGCGGATCCTCTTCAGCAGGCTCGGGCAGCCGCACATCGGCCCGCCCACCGCGTACTCCTTCAACACCGCCACGGTCCGGGCCAGCGGCGGCATCACCGTCGAGCGCGGCGCCAAGAAGACGGTGAAGGCCACCTACTCCCGCACCGGCGGCATGTGCGTCCGCTGCGAGGGCCGCGGCACGGTCTCCGACATCGACCTCACCCAGCTCTACGACGACAGCAAGTCGCTCAACGAGGGCGCGCTCACCATCCCCGGCTACAGCATGGACGGCTGGTACGGCCGCATCTTCGGCGGCTGCGGGTTCTTCGACCCGGACAAGCCGATCCGCCGGTTCACCAAGAAGGAGCTGCACGACCTCCTGCACAAGGAGCCGACGAAGATCAAGGTCGACGGCATCAACCTGACGTACGAGGGCCTGATCCCGAAGATCCAGAAGTCGATGCTGGCCAAGGACATCGAGGCGCTCCAGCCGCACATCCGGGCGTTCGTGGAGCGGGCGATGACGTTCACCGTCTGTCCGGACTGCGACGGGACCCGGCTCAGCGAGGGCGCCCGGTCGTCGAAGATCGAGAAGGTCAGCATCGCCGACGCCTGCGCGATGCAGATCAGCGACCTGGCCGTATGGGTCCGCGGCCTCGACGAGCCTTCGGTGGCGCCGCTGCTCACCGCACTCCAGCACACCCTGGAGTCGTTCGTGGAGATCGGTCTCGGCTATCTCTCGCTCGACCGGCCGTCGGGCACGCTGTCGGGCGGCGAGGCCCAGCGCGTCAAGATGATCCGCCACCTCGGCTCCTCGCTCACCGACGTCACCTACGTCTTCGACGAGCCGACCACGGGACTGCACCCGCACGACATCAGCCGGATGAACGACCTGCTGCTGCGGCTGCGTGACAAGGGCAACACGGTGCTCGTCGTGGAGCACAAGCCGCAGACCATCGCGATCGCCGACCACGTCGTCGATCTCGGCCCCGGGGCCGGCACGGCGGGCGGCACCGTCTGCTTCGAGGGCACCGTCGAGGGTCTGCGGTCCGGCGACACCATCACCGGCCGCCACCTCGACGACCGGGCCGCCGTCAAGGAGACCGTGCGCAAGCCCACCGGCACGCTGGAAATCCGGGACGCGACGGCGCACAACCTGCGCAATGTCGACGTCGGCGTCCCGCTGGGGGTGCTCTGCGTGGTCACCGGCGTGGCGGGCTCCGGCAAGAGCTCGCTCGTGCACGGGTCGATCCCGGCCGGCGAGGGCGTGGTGTCGGTGGACCAGGGCGCGATCCGCGGCTCCCGACGCAGCAACCCGGCGACGTACACGGGCCTGCTCGACCCGATCCGCAAGGCGTTCGCGAAGGTCAACGGCGTGAAGCCGGCACTGTTCAGCGCCAACTCCGAGGGCGCCTGCCCGACGTGCAACGGCGCCGGCGTCGTCTACACCGACCTGGCGATGATGGCGGGCGTGGCCACCACCTGCGAGGAGTGCGAGGGGAAGCGGTACCAGGCCGCGGTCCTCGGGTACCACCTCGGCGGCCGCGACATCAGCGAGGTGCTCGCGATGTCCGTGAGCGAGGCGGAGGAGTTCTTCGGCGCCGGTGAGGCGAGCACGCCGGCCGCGCACCGCATCCTGGGCCGGCTCGCCGACGTCGGGCTCGGCTACCTCAGCCTCGGCCAGCCGCTCACCACGCTGTCCGGCGGCGAGCGGCAGCGGCTGAAGCTGGCCACCCACCTGGGCGAGAAGGGCGGTGTCTACGTGCTCGACGAGCCGACCACCGGTCTGCACCTCGCCGACGTCGAGCAGCTGCTCGGCCTGCTGGACCGGCTCGTCGACGCCGGCAAGTCGGTCATCGTCGTGGAGCACCACCCGGCGGTGATGGCGCACGCCGACTGGATCATCGACCTCGGTCCCGGCGCCGGCCACGACGGCGGCCGGATCGTCTTCGAGGGCACCCCGGCCGATCTCGTCGCCGCCCGCTCCACCCTCACCGGCGAGCACCTCGCGGCCTACGTCGGCGCCTGACCGGGGCACCCGCCGGCGCGGCGGCCGGCTCGATCCGGGCGAACGCCCGGCCGGGCGGGGCCGCCCGCCCGGGTCCGCCCCCCCCGCGCCCCACCACCCGGGTG